>NZ_CP135971.1:663928-1327857 GCF_032463525.1 Pseudomonas sp. DTU_2021_1001937_2_SI_NGA_ILE_001
CTGCTCGATGAATCCATGTCGCCGCTGGAGCGCCTGGTCAGCTTCGTGCAAGCCGCCAAGGCAGGCATGGCACGCCACGAATTCCGCCGTGGCTGCATGGTCGGCAACCTGGGCCAGGAAATCGGTGTGCTGCCAGAAGGCTTTCGCCCGCTGTTGGAGCAGATCCAGCAAGACTGGCAGGCGCGCCTGGCCACCTGCCTGCGCAGCGCCCAGGCCGCCGGTGAATTGCCGCACAGCGCCCATTGCGAAGACCTGGCGGCGTTCTTCTGGATCGGCTGGGAGGGTGCCGTATTGCGTGCCCGGCTGGTACAGGGCGAGGCACCCTTGAACACCTTCATCGCGGGGTTCCTGCGCGGCTTGCCGCAGTGACTCTTTCAGCTCGGTTTTTAAACGATCGGTCTAAAACGGAGGCAACATGAGTACATTCAGAGGCATCCTGATCGACAAGGACGACAGCGGCTACCAGGTCACGCTTACCCGGCTGGATGAGCAGTCACTGCCCGAGGGCGATGTGACGCTGAACGTTTCGCATAGCACGCTGAACTACAAGGACGCCCTGGCGCTCACCGGCAGTAGCCCGATCGTCAAGCGCTTTCCCATGGTCCCCGGTGTCGATCTGGCCGGCACGGTGCAGGCCAGCCAGCATCCGCGCTTCAAGGTTGGCGAGCAGGTGCTGCTCAACGGTTGGGGCGTCGGCGAGGGCCACTGGGGCGGTCTGGCCGAGCGCGCACGGCTCAAGGGCGACTGGCTGATCCACCTGCCCAGCGCGTTCACCACTGCCCAGGCCATGGCCATCGGCACCGCTGGCTACACCGCCATGCTCGCCGTGATTGCCCTGGAGCAGCACGGTGTCCGGCCAGGTGACGGTGAGGTGCTGGTCACCGGCGCCAACGGTGGCGTGGGCAGCTTCGCCGTGGCCCTCCTGGGCAAACTGGGCTATCAGGTGGTGGCGTCCACGGGGCGGCCGCAGGAGAGCGAGTACCTCAAGCAACTGGGCGCCAGCGCGATCATCGACCGCAATGAACTCAACCAGCCCGGCCGGCCATTGCTCAAGGAGCGCTGGGCGGCGGTGATCGACTCGCTGGGCAGCCATACCCTGGTCAATGCCTGCGCCGCCACACGCTATCGCGGCATCGTCGCCGCCTGCGGCCTGGCCCAGGGCATGGATTTTCCCGGCAGCGTGGCGCCGTTCATCCTGCGTGGGGTGACCCTGGCCGGCATCGACAGCGTGACCCGCCCACTGGCCGACCGCGAACAGGCCTGGGCGCGCCTGGCCACCGACCTCGACCCGGCGCTGTTGCCGCTGATCAGCCGCGAAGTGGGGTTGTCGGAGGTCATCGACCTGGCGCCACGGCTGATCGCCGGCGAGGTTCGTGGTCGGCTAGTGGTCGATGTGCGCCGCTGAGCGTGCTAAATCCAATACTGTTCGGTTAGGCGCTTTGCGGCGTTATGCGGCTCGGTAGGAGCGGCTTTAGCCGCGAAAACGCCAGGAAACCCAGCGCATCTGTGGTGAACATACGGTCGTTTCGCGGCTGAAGCCGCTCCTACCCGGTCTAACCGAATGCCGTAAAGTCAGTCCCCAGAACTCCGAGGATCGCTTCACCCGTGTCAGACCAACCCCCCGGCGCCTCGCGCGCCCAAACCCTCGTGCTGCCGGATGTCAGCAATCCATTGCGCCTGTATCTGGCGCGGCTCGCACCGTCCAGCCGGCAGACCATGCGCTATGTGCTGCAGGACGCCGCCGACCGTCTGGGGCTGGGCGATGCGGACATCTTCGAGGTGCCCTGGCACAGCTTGCAGCCGGGGCACGTCACCGCGCTGGTGGCGACCCTGCGCGATGACGACTATGCGCCCAACACCACCTCGCTGTATGTCAATGCCATCCGCGGGGTGATGAACGAAGCCTGGCGCCAGGACCTGATCAGCCACGACCAACTGCTGCGTATCCGTTCGGTCAAGCCGATGGCCGGCACACGGCTGGGCAGGGGCCGCAACATCCGCCGCCACCTGATCCGCGACCTGCTCGACGTCTGCGCCGCCGACCCGCGCCCGCAGGGCCTGCGTGATGCGGCGATCATCGCCATCCTGTATGGCTCGGGCATGCGCAAGTCCGAGTCGGTGAACATCGACCTGGCCCAGGTCGATTTCGAGCAGCGCTGCCTGTGCGTGATGGGCAAGGGCAATCGGCAGTTGATCAAGTACGCGCCGGCCTGGGCCTTCGAGAGCCTGCAGCGCTGGCTGGACCTGCGCCGCGCGCAGTTGCCGGCCGGGCAGCCGGACGATCCTTTCCTGTTCAACCGTATCCGGCGCGGCAGCCACATCACCCGCGAGCGCATTACCAAGCACGCCATCTACTTCATCGCTCGCCAGCGCGGCCAGCAGGCCGGGGTAGAGATCATGCCGCATGATTTCCGCCGCTCGTTCATCACCCGGGTCATTGAAGAGTTCGACCTGTCGATTGCCCAGAAACTCGCCCACCACACTCATATCGCCACCACCGCCAGCTACGACATGCGCCATGAAAACGAGCGCCGCCGGGTGGTCGACGACCTCGATCTGTAGCGCCATCTGACTATCGCACGCATAAAAAAGGCCACCGCACGACGTGAGGTGGCCAAACAGATCTAACCAAAGGTGATGAAGGGAGCACTGCCCGCTTGCCGGAGCAAGGCAACCGGGCTGTATTCATCGCGGCGCAAGGTAACACCTACGCGCGCGAAAGCATCATTGACGTTATCGATAGTGACTATCGTTATTCATTGCTTGGCCATGAGCCAGGCGATTTCGTCTGCGGACACTCCGGTGACCGATCGGTCTGAATTCAGCTCTCCCACTGCGCGAACACCTCGCGGGCCGCGCTCAAACCGTTCAACGCCGCCGGAAAGCCTGCATAGACGGCCATCTGCATGATGACCTCGATGACCTCTTCGCGGCTTACGCCGACGTTCAGCGCAGCATGAATATGCACCTTCAACTGGGGGGCTGCATTGCCCATGGCGGTAAGCGCCGCGACCACGGCGATTTCCCGGCTGCGCAGGTCCAGGCCTGGCCTGGAGTAGATGTCCCCGAAGGGAAACTCGATCAGGTAGCGGGCAAAGTCCGGCGCAATCTCGGCAAGGCTTTGCACGACCTTTTCACCTGCTTGGCCATCAATCTCCCGCAGCTTTTCCAGCCCGCGCTGGTAACGGTTTTCGTTGTTCATCGGCGTGTCCTTCTTCGGCTCGTGAAGCGCCTGCCAGGCCTTGCTCGAGCGCGCGGTAGTGCTCGATCTTGGCTTGCAGGGAGCACACGGACAGGCGCATCGCCTCCATCTGGGCCAGCACCTCGGCAAGGTGGTCTTCCAGCAGATGGCGACGGTCCTGCACTGTGGTATCCCCGGCGGCGCGGAGTCTTGCGAACGCCTGCATCTTGCCGATGGGCATCTGCGTGGTTCGCAAGCGCAGCAGGAATTCGATCCAGGCCATGTCGGCCGCCGCGTAGCGCCGTTGCCCGCCAGGCGCGCGACCCACCGGGGCGATCAGTCCGATGCGCTCGTAGTAGCGCAGGGTATGGGCGCTCAGGCCAGTGCGTTTGGCGACTTGGTCGATGGTCAGATCAGATTCCATGGGGACAGCCTAAAAGTTAGAGCGCGCTCGAAGTCAACCACTGTAGGGCATGCCCCAGAAACGAAAAAGGCCGCGTCCCGAAGGAGGCGGCCTGGTGGGCTGGCATTGCGATCAGCCGTGGGCCGAGCAGACATCACTGAGGCGCTGGTAGTGCAGCTCGTGCTCCACGCCCTGGCTGTCGAGGTAGACCATGCTGGCGGTGACGGGCTCGCACAGGTCCGACTCTGGCGTATCGATGCTCAGCACCTTGGCGACGTCCAGATGCTGGGCATAGTTGTACTGCTGGGCGTCAGGCTGATCATTGGCCGAAGCCAGCACGCTGAACAGTGAAAGGGCGGCGAAAAGTACGTATTTCATGGCGATCTCCATCTACATCAGGGTGCAAAGTCTTGAACTTGCTTTGCCTATGGCGCTCATTCTAGGGACGCCCCCCGTTCGCCAGAAATGGTGCCTGTCGATACAGGGAATCACCGAAAGCGATAGCGTTCCGCGGCGGCGACCGATGGTTGCCATCGAAACCCTCGATGCGTGCCTGCCGAGCTATCGAGCCATCCGATAGCGGCCCTGCGCCGTGGCTTTCATGCTGGTCCGACCTGAAACAAACGGACTGCAGAGCATGGAAAAGTTCGAGATTCACCGAAAAACCCGCTTCGACGCACTGGTGCATGAATACGGCCTGGATGGCAGCCGCCTGCTGCCCTGGGAGGGCTACCCGATGCCCTTCGCCGGGGGCTGGTGCGTAGTACGCCCAGGCACCACCACCGAGACCCACACCCAGATCGACCAGGAAATCTTCATTGCCATGGAAGGCAATGCGCGCCTGGTGATCGGCGACCGGGAAATGAGCTTCAGCAAAGGCGACATCGCGGCGATCCCCAAGCACACCCATCACTACGTCATCAACGACTCGGCCGAGGACTTCCACTTCTACGTGATCTGGTGGGACATGAACTACGTGAACGACTTCATCGCCCGCCACGACGAAACCACGGGGTGTCTGCATGGCTAAGTTCATCGTCACCATCACGCCGCCAACCCCCAATGGCGACCTGCACATCGGCCACATTGCCGGGCCGTTTCTCGGTGCCGACGTATTTACCCGCGTGCAGCGCCAGCGCGGCCACGACTGCGTGCTGCTGTCGTACTCCGACGACTACCAGTCGTACATGCTGCGCAAGGGCCTGGAGCAGGGCGTCGAGCCCATGGAACTGGCACGCCGCAACAGCGACCGCATCGAAGCGTCGCTGGCGGCGGTGAACATCCAGCCGGATATCTGGATGCGTCCATTCGACAACCCCTGGTTCCACCAGGCCGTGAGCGAGGTCTTCGCGCAACTGCGTGAAGCCGGTGCCATCGAATTTCGCGACAGCCAAGAGGCCTGGTGCCCGGCCTGCGACAAGTGGGGCTATGAGGCCTTTGCCCGCGGCCTGTGCAACTACTGCGGGCATGACTCGGATCCCAGCCAGTGCGAGCAATGCGCGCAGGCGCCGGATGCAGCGTTGATGAGCGGCCTGTACTGCAAGCTCTGCCACCAGCCACCGCAGTTCAAGACCACCCACCGGGCGTTCCTCAAGCTGGCCGAGTTCAAGGGTGTCTTGCGTGAGCGCCTGCTGGGCCGCCAATGGCGCGAACCGCTGGACGCCTGGCTGCGCGACACCCTGGAGCACCTGCACGACTGGGGCGTGACCCGACCGCATGACGGCGGGCTGGACCTGGCCGCCGACGGCTCGTGCCGGGTGCACACCTGGTTCATGGGCCTGGCGGGCTACATCGCAGCGTTTCGTGAATACGCCGACCGCGTCGGTCGTCCGGAACTGTTCAACCAGTACTGGCGCTCGGGGCAGGGCACCCTGGTGAACTTTCTCGGCTTCGACTGCGTGTTCAGCCACTGCGTGGTCTACCCGGCGCAACTGGCGGTGATGCAGGACCTGCGCGTGCGCCAGCAGTTCATGCCCAACCAGTTCCTCAAGCTCGACGGTCTGAACCTGTCCACCAGCCGTAACCACGCCATCTGGGTCGCCGACCTGGCCCGCGAGGCCTGCGCCGACAGTGCGCGCCTGTACCTGGCGAGCATCGCCCCGGAGCAAAGCGAGGGCGACTTCCGCCTGGCGCACTTCCAGCGCTGGCGCAAGGAAGTCTTCGAAGACTTCTTTCCGGCGTTGCTGCAGGCCGGTCCTGCGCAGCGTGACCAATGGTGGAGCGGCTACTGCGGCGCCGATGCGGCGCTGCTGGAAGCGTTGCGTCAGCAGTGGTGCAAGGCCACCGAGCTACGGCATTTCTCCATGCGCCAGATGGCCCAGGTACTGCTGGACGCCATTGCCATCACCCGCGGGCGCCTGGCCGAAGGCCGGCCGGTCAGCCATTTCGCTGCGTTGATCGCCGTACTGGGCAATGCGCTGATTCCGGAAACCGCCGGGCACTTGCTGACTGCCTACGGCCTGGCCGAAGAACGGGTCACGGCCAGGGTGCTGTCGGGGCCTGCCGCCGACTATTCGATCTGAGCGGAGCCCCGATATGGATATCGACTATCAAGTCACGGTGGTCGGCGCCGGCATCACCGGTGCCAGCATCGCCGCGCGGCTGGCCAGCCAGGGTCTGAGCGTCGCACTGCTCGACCAGGGCAGTATCGGTGGCCTGGGCGCCAGTGGCATCTCGGGTGGGCTGGTGCGCCTGTACGACCTCGACCCACTGCTGATGCAGCTCACCGCACATGCCTTGCAGGTGATGCAACAGGCGCCATTTGCCGCCAGCTACAGCGCGGCCTTGCGCCGCACTGGCGTGCTGTACCGCGCCGGCCTCGACCAGCAGGCCCAGGTGCGGGCAGCCGTCGAGCGACATGCCAGCGCGCAGTACCCGATGTTGCAGGTGCAGGGTCATGCCGGGTTCGCGGCGCGGGCCGATCGCATCGATGTGTACGAGCCGCATGCCTGCATCGGCGACGTGCGCCAGGCCTCGGCGAGCCTGGCGGGGGTGGTGCGCAGTGCCGGCCTGGTGCTGGAACACTGCCGGGTCGAGGCCATCGACTGGCAGGCCGACGGCTCGGCGCAGTTGCGCCTGGGTGAGCTGCGCTTGCGCAGTCGCGTGGTGGTCCTGGCCACTGGCGCCTGGACCCGCCACCTGGCGCCAGAACTGGGCCTGGAATGTCGGGCCATTCCGCTGGCCCGCTTGCACACCGAACGGGCCTGGGCGCTGCCGGTGATCGATGCGCCGTCCGGCAGTTACGCCATCCCGCTGGCGCCGCACCTGGTGCAAAGCGGTGGCGGCCTGCGCGCACGCGGTCAATGGCCGGAAGACCTGCCTGCGCCGGATGCGCGCCACAGCGCCGAGGTGCGTGAGCGCGTCCGGCAACTGGCGGGTGCCGGGCAGGTGCGGGTGCTGGACATCGTGCCGGGGTTCGACAGCTACAGCGCCGACGGTCGACCGCTGCTGGGGTTCGTCGATGAGCAGCGCGGGTTGTACGTGGCCTGCGGGCAGTCCGGGGTGGGTTTCAAGTTCGCTCCGGCACTGGCAGACATTGCCGCCCGTCAGTTGCAAGGTTTCCTGCGCGACGGCCAGCGCGAGCGGGAGCCAGCCTGGGCCGCGTTGTGCGCCCGGCGCGGGGTGCAATCATGAACGGCGCGGCGCTGCGCGTCGGGGTCAGCGCGCTGTTCGACCCGGCGGTTACCCCTCACGCACGGACCTTTATGCGTGCCATGGCCGCCGGGCGCAATGGCATCGCGGCGTTGCAACGGCTGCATTGGCACTGGCTGGACGACGGTGCGGATCCCGAACAGGGCGCGCGAGTGGCCGAGCGTCTGATCGATTGGGGCGCCGACCTGGTGATCGGGCATTTTTCGTCCGACGCCGCGCTGGCCGCCGCACCGCTGTACCGCCAGGCCGGGGTGGCCTTGCTGACCCCGGCGGCGACCGTGGACCGCCTGACCACGCACGACAACGTTCTGCGCCTGTGCCCGGCAGACCGCCAACTGGCGAGCGACCTGCTGGCCTGGGTCGCCCGCCAGGGCTGGCAACGCCTGCATGTGCAGGCTGATTCCAGCACTCACGGCCAGGCGCTGGCGGCGGCGATCGTTGCGGCTCTGGCCGCTCACGGCCTGCAATCGGTGGCGACTGTGCAGCAGGCCGACGCCGAGGTGTTCGCCGGGCGCCTGCGGCCTAGCCGTCTGCATTGGCAGGCGCGGCGTGCCGCTGGCAGCCAGAGGCCTCTGCTGCTGACGGACGATGCGGTATCGCGGCAACTGGGGGCCGCTCTGGTTGCGAACGAACCCACCTGGGCCATCGGTTTCGACCCCGGCCCGGTGGATTGCCCGGCCGCCGGCTGGCATCGCCAGCTGTTCGCCAGCGAACCGGCCACCTACTACCGCGAAACCCTGCGCCTGCTGCATGTGCTGGGCCAACTGGCCGAACGCAGTGGGGCCAGCCGCGCCGAGCTGCTGGCGGCGTTGCACAGCGAGTGCTTCATCACGCCGCTGGGGCCGGTGGCTTTCCAGGGCGGCGAGTGCCAGGCGCTGCGTACCTGCCTATGGCGCTTGGGGCCGGCTGGCTGGCACGCCAGCGCTGACGGCTGATCCGCCAGGCCGACCCTCGTTTTTTTGCTTCAAGGGCGCGTGGTACGCCGGCCTGCCGGTCGTGGCCGGGTGCGCCCGCGACTTTCACTCTCAATCAAGGACGTAACGCATGAGCCTTCCCACTTTCCACGCTGATGCCCTGTGCATCGGCTTCGGCCCGGCCGGTATCGCCCTGGCCTGCGCCATCGAAGACGCCCGCGAGCAGGGCCTGCCGCTCGGGCGCCTGGACCTGCGCTTTCTGGAAGCGGCCGCCGACACCCAGTGGCACCGCGAACTGCTGCTGGACGGCACCGACATCAACCACCACGTGTTTCGCGACCTGGTCACGCCGCGTAACCCGCGCAGCCGTTTCTCCTTCGCCATGTACCTCAAGGACAAGGGGCGGATGTTCGACTTCGGCCTGCTGGGCCGCCCGGCCAGCCGCCACGAATGGTCGGACTACGTGGCCTGGGTGTCACGCCAGGTGAATGCACGCACGCAGTTCGACACCCCGGTGGCCGAGGTGCTGCCGGTGCTGCGCGACGGCCAGCTGAGCGCCGTGCAGGTCGAAACCGCTCAAGGCCGCTTCAGTACCCGTAACCTGGTGCTGTCATGCGGCAGCGCGGTCAACGTGCCGGAGGCATTCGTGCCGCTGCTCGGGCCCAGGGTGTTCCATACCTCGGAGTTTCTTACCCGCCTGCAGGCGTTCGGCAGCCAGGCACCGAAGCGCTGGCTGGTGCTCGGCTCGGGGCAGAGCGCCAGTGAGTCGGTGCTGGAACTGATCGCCCGTGACCCCGGCGTGCAGGTGCATTCGGTGCACCGTGGCGCCGGCTTCAAGCTCACCCAACTGGGCCAGTTTCCCAACCGGGTGTTCGGCCCCGAGCATGTCGACTACTTCCATAGCCTCGACAGCCAGGCCCGCCAGCGCTTTCTCGACTACAGCCGTGCGACCAACTACGCCGGCATCGACCCGGACGAGAGCCAGAAGCTGTTCTCACTCCTCTACGAAGACAGCATCGCCGGCCGTCAGCGCCTGCGCAGCTGGGGCTATCACCAGGTCAGTGCGGTGCGTGAGGAAGCGGGCAGCTACCAGGTGACCCTTACCGACAGCTTCAGCCAGCGCAACCAGACCATCACCGTCGACGCCATCGTCCTGGCCACCGGCTACCGGCAATACCCGGTGCCACCGCTGCTGGCCAACCTGCAGCCATGGCTGCGCAGTGGTGCCGATGGTGGGCTGCTGATCGACCGCGACTACCGCATCGCCACCGCCGACGACTGCCTGGTACGGCTGTGGAGCAACGGTCTGTCGGAGCGCAGCCACGGTATCAGCGACAGCCAGTCGTTCTCGATGATGGCCCTGCGTGCCGGGCGCATCGCCGAGGCCCTGGGCCAGCCCATCCACGCCGTGGCGCGCACCGCCGCGCTGAGCGAGTGACCCGCATGCACCAGGACATCGGCGACATTCTTCACGACCAGACCTTTCTCGATTTGCGCGGCCTCGGCCCGGACTTTCACCTGAAGCTGGAATCGCTCAACCCGGCCGGCTCGATCAAGCTCAAGACCGCCGCCGGGCTGATCGACGACCTGCAGGCGCGTGGCCTGATCCGCCCCGACTCGATTCTCATCGAGTCTTCGTCGGGCAACCTCGGCGTGGCCCTGGCCATGCTCTGTGCGGCCCGCGGCCTGCGTTTCACCTGCGTGGTCGATCCCAACAGTTCGCGGCACAGCCTGGGTCTGATGCGCGCCTATGGCGCCGAGGTGATCGAAGTCGACCGCCTCGACGCCAATGGCGGGTTCCTTGGCACGCGTATCGCGCTGATCCGCGAGCGGCTGGCCAGCGATCCGCGCTACCTGTGGCTCAACCAGTACGAAAACCCCGCCAACCCGCGTGCCCATGCGCGCACCACGGCGCACTCCATCGCGCGCCAGTTCGGCCATGTCGATTACCTGTTCGTCGGGGCCGGCACCACCGGCACGCTGATGGGTTGCGTGCAGTATTTCCGCGAGCATCACCCGCGCACACGTATCGTCGCGGTGGACAGCGTCGGTTCGGTGACCTTCGGCACCCCGGCTGGGCGGCGTTTCATTCCGGGGCTGGGCACCAGCCAGCGGCCACCGATCTTCGACCCCGAGGGCATCCACGCCCTGGAAATGGTTCCCGAAGCACGCAGCGTAGCCATGGCACGCCTGCTGGCACGCACCCGCGGCATGCTGGTGGGCGGCTCCACGGCCACGGTGATCGCGGCGGTGCATGCCTGGCGCGAGCGCATCGAGCCCGGCGCGGTGGTCGTGGCGCTGTCGCCGGACTGGGGCGAGCGCTACCTCGACACCCTGTATGACGATCAGTGGGTGACAGAGCGCTTCGGCCCTGAAGTGCTGGGCATGACCCTGGCCGACTTCAGCATCGAGCCGGACCATACCACCTGTTTCGACACGCCGCAGGCGGGCTTTCACGTGGTCGACGGGCGCAGCGTGGCGCAGTTGCTTGATGCGGACCCGCTGGCCTGCATCGAGGACGTGCGCCAGGCCTACCTGGACCATGAGGCCGGGCGCAGCGTCAATCCGGATAGCTACTTCTTGCGCTTTCCCCAGCAACCGGCCAACCGCATCATCGCTTTGCCGGCGAGTCTGGAGGGCCGCCAGCCGGTGACCGGCATCAAGTGGATTTCCAGCTTTCCGGGCAATGTCGAGGCCGGTCTGCAGCGTGCCTCGGCGGTGCTGCTGCTCAATCGACCGGACAACGGCTATGCCTATGCCTGCCTGGAGGCCTCGCGGATCAGTGCCATGCGCACGGCGGCCTCGGCCGTGCTGGGCGCCTTGTGGAGCCTGGGCGGGCAGCGCTCGGTCGGGCATCTGGCGCTGGTCGGTGCCGGCTTCATCGCCCGCACCCTGGTCGACCTGCTGGTCGCCGACGGCTGGCGCTTCGCGTCGATCAGCGTGCATGACCGGCACGCCGAATCGGCGCAGGCACTGATCAGCCACCTGCATGACCGCCATGGCCTGGAGGCCGAGTTGGGGAGCCTGGACACCAGCCTGCAGGCCGACCTGCTGGTGTTCGCCACCACCGCGCCAAGCCCTTATGTGCATGAGCCCGTGCTGCGCGCCGGGCAGGTGGTGCTCAACCTGTCGCTGCGTGACCTGGGGCCGGCGCTGATCGCCCAGGCCAACAACCTGTTCGATGATGTCGAGCACTGCCTGAAAGCCGGCACCTCGGCAGAGCTGGCGGTGCAGCATTACCAGAGCCGCGCGTTCATCACCGGCACCCTGGCGCAACTGATGCTCGGCGAAATCAGCCTCGACCCGGCCAAGCCGACGATCTTCTCGCCATTCGGCCTCGGCGTGCTTGATCTCGCTGTGGGCCAGCGCCTGTATCGCCAGGCGCTGGCCGAGGGGCGGGCGCAACCCGTGGCGGATTTCTTCTACGAATCGGCGCGGTGGTAAGCCATGAACACGATCCGAATCGCCATCATCGGCCTGGGCTCGCGTGGCTTGAGCGTGCTGGAACAGTTCATCGCCCTGAGCCGTGAGCACCCGCAGCTGGCGTTGCAGCTGGAGCTGTTCGACCCGCAGACGCCCGGCAGCGGCCTGCATCATGCCGAGCAGCCGGACCACCTGATGCTCAATACCATGGCTGGGCAGTTGTCGGCGTTCTGCACCGCGCACCCGGCCAGCCAGCCGCCGGGGCCGACCTTCCTGCAGTGGTGCCAGGCCCAGGATCTGCGCCTGGATACGCGGGGCCACCTGGCGCCGCAAGGCACGGGGCGCCCCATCGGCTTCGGCGATTTCGTGCCGCGGCGGTTGCTGGGCCGCTACCTGCGCGACGCCTACCAATGGCTATTGGCCCATTGCCCGGCGTCACTCAAGGTGCTGGAGCATCGACAACGGGTTTGCCGGGTACGCCCGGCGTTGGCCGGGCCGGGCTGGGTGCTGGACAGCGAACAGGGCGAGCACGGCCATTTCGATGGGCTGTTCATCACTACTGGGCATGCCCCGTCGCTGCCTTTGACCGAGCCCGGTGAACGGGTGGCTATCGAGGGCCTGGGCCTGACCGCCATGGATACCTTGGCAGCGCTGACCGAAGGGCGCGGCGGGCGCTTCTGCGCCGACCACAGCCTGGCCGGCTGGCGTTACCAGCCCAGTGGCCGGGAGCCGCGCATCTGGCTGTTTTCGCGCAGCGGCCTGCCGTTCCACGCTCGCCCGCAAGGTGCCGCAGCAGCGCACCTGCCATGGCCCCGGTTGTTCTTCACCGTCGAAGCCATCGACGCGTTGCGGCGGCAGGCGCCAGACGGCCAGCTGGATTTCGCCGTCGAGGTGCTGCCGCTGATCGAGCAGGAAATGCGCGCGGTGTTCTACCAGGCCAGCGTGCAACGCCAGGCCCCCGACCAGCTTGCCGGACTGCAACAGGCGTTGCGCGACACCCGCGCGCCGCAAGTGCTGTTCGCCGAGCTGGCGCAGCGCTGGGGCGCATTCGAACCGGCGCGCTGGCTGGCTGGCGAAGGCTGGTCAGGGCAGGGCGCTGATTACGCTGCCTGGTTCCGTCAGTGGATCGAGCACGACCTGCGGCGCAGCCGCCTGGGCGTGGCGGGCAGCCCGCTGACCCAGGCCCTGGAAGTGTGGCGCGACTGTCGTGACCTGCTGCGCCGGGTGGTTGACCACGACGGTTTGCACCCGGCTTCGACGCAGGCGTTCTATCAGCGCTTCGCCGGGCTCTCCAACCGCCTGGTGGGCGGTCCGCAGAAAGAGCGCTACGAAGACCTGCTGGCGTTGCTCGATGCCGGCGTGGTCCAGGTGTTGCCGCCGTGTATGGCGGTGCAGGAGGGCCAGCGGGTGTGGTTGCGCCCGCTGGATGGCAGCCAGCCGGCGCTGGAAGTCGACAGCCTGATCCACGCCCGCAACGCCCACAGCGGCCTGAGCCAGGCCTCCGGCAGCTTGCTTGGCGACCTGTTGCAACAGGGGCTGATTCGCGCCGCGCATCCGTACCCGGCCGACGGCGTGGCGGTCGACCCGGCGCACCGGGCGCTGCACCCCGACGGCACGCCACATCCCCGCCTGTGGCTGCTCGGCCCGGCGGTGGAGGGCAGCACCTTTTACAACCACTACGTGCCGACCCCCGACCCCCGTTGCCTGGCACCGTTGCAGGCCCGCCAGGCGGTGCAGGACTGCCTGGCCAGCCTGGCCATGCCCTGCGCGCTGGCGGGCTGACCTCTCACTTCACATTCGAACTCGACCCCAAGGAAATGACATGTACGCGATTCCCTACGAACTGACCTTGCTCACCGCCCTGGCCGGTGCCTTCATCGTGCTGATCATCAGTCCCGGACCGAACTTTCTGGTCATCACCCAGCTGTCGTACAGCCAGTCACGCCAGCAGGGTATCTGCGCCGGTCTGGGCGTGGCGTCCGGCAGCATCATCTGGGCGTTGCTGGCCGCCACCGGTCTGGGCCTGGTGTTCCAGCAACTGCCCTGGCTGCAGCCGGGCCTGCAATTGCTCGGCGGGGCCTACCTGACCTGGCTGGGCAGCAAGAGCCTGCGCAGCGCCGGCAGCCAGCCCGCCCCGCGTGACATCGGCGCCCTGGGCATCGGCTCGTTGAGCCGCGCCTACCGCTTTGGCCTGCTGACCAACATGACCAACCCCAAGGCACTGGCCTTCTACACCAGCGTGTTCACCACCGTGGCTGCACCGGGCCTGCCGCTGTGGGTGCGTGGCGCGGGCGTATCGATCATCGCGGTGCTGGCGATTTCCTGGTTCGTGCTGCTGGCCACGCTGTTCTCGATTCCGGCGGTGCAGGCGCGTTACCGGCGCATGAAGAAGGCCATCGACATCATCACCGGGCTGTTCATGGTCGGTTTTGGCGTGCGCCTGCTGCTCGGCCTGCTGTTGGCCTGACTTCACCCCCTCATTTGCCTACTGAAAGGACCCAGACCATGCACACCAGCAACTGGCATTACCCCACCTCCATCCGTGTCGGCGCCGGCCGCGTGCGCGAACTGCCCGACGCCTGCCGGGCCAGCGGCATCCGTCGACCCCTGTTGATTACCGACCGCGACCTGGGCGGCCTGCCGATGATCCAGCAGGCCCTGGACGATTGCCGTCGTGAACTGGGCCAGTGCGGCCTGTTCGACCAGGTCAAGGGCAACCCCACCGGCGGCAACGTCGCCGCAGGTCTGCAGGCCTACCGCGAGGGTGGCCATGATGGCGTCATCGCTTTCGGCGGTGGCTCGGCGCTGGATGCAGCCAAGGCCGTGGCGCTGATGACCGGCCAAAACCGTCCGTTGTGGGACTTTGAAGACATCGGTGACAACCACCTGCGTGCCGACCCCGACGGCATTGCGCCGCTGGTGGCCGTGCCGACCACCGCCGGCACTGGCTCGGAGGTCGGACGCGCGGCGGTGATCACCGACGAACAGGCCCGCGTCAAACGCACCCTGCTGCACATTCGCATGATGCCCAGGGTAGCGATTCTCGATGCACGGCTGACCCTTGGCTTGCCAGCCCAGTTGACCGCCGCCACCGGCATGGATGCTCTGACGCACTGTATGGAAGCCTGGTGTTCGCCGGCCTGGCACCCGATGGCCGAGGCGGTGTCGGTCAAGGGCCTGCAGATGATCCAGGAACACCTGCCCAGGGTGGTGCGCGACGGCCAGGACCTCGAAGCCCGCGAGCAGATGCTGGTGGCTTCCAGCCTCGGCGCGGCGGCGTTCCAGCGCGGCCTGGGGGGCGTACACGCTATCGCCCAGTCGCTGGGCGCGCTGTACGACCATCACCATGGCTTGCTCAATGCGATCCTGCTGCCCTACGTGCTGCTGGCCAACCAGCCGGCGTTGCAGCGGCAGATGGACGACCTGGCGCATTACCTGCGCCTGCCCAAGTCGGGTTTCAGCGGGGTGATGGACTGGCTGCTGGCGCTGCGCGAGGGCAGTGGCATTCCACACAGCCTGGCGGCGCTGGGTATCGACGAGCGCGATGCCGAGCTGGTCGGGCGCATGGCCTACGCCGATGGCTGTTCGCACACCAACCCGATACGGCATGACGCTGAGGCCTACACACGGATCTTCTGCCATGCCCTGCGGGGAATGTGATGACCCACGCACTGCAAGCGCTGTGGCACCGCGCGGTGGACAGCGGGCGCATCGTCGGCGGTGTGCTGCTGCTGGCCGAGGCGGGCAAGATTCGCTATGCCTCGGCCCGCGGCTGGGCCGACCGTGAGGCGGGCCGGTGCATGCAGCGCGACACGCCGCTGCGCCTGGCCTCGCTGAGCAAGCTGCTGAGTTCGGTGACGGTATTGCGCCTGGCCGAGCTGGGCCAGTTGGACCTGGACGGCGCGGTCAGTGACTGGCTGGACTACTTCACCCCGCGCCTGGCCGACGGCAGCCCGGCACGCATCAGCCTGCGCCAGCTGCTGTGTCACACCGCCGGCCTTGGCTACGGCTTCGAACTCCCACCCGGGCATGCCTACTGGCGGGCCGGGGTGTCCGATGGCCTGGACAGCGCGACGCTGAGCCTGGAGCAGAATCTGCGGCGGCTGGCCGAGCTGCCGCTGCTGTTCGCGCCGGGTAGCGCCTGGCGCTATTCACTGGCCACCGACGTGCTCGGTGCGATGATCGAGGCCGCCAGCGGGCTGCCTTTGGCCGCTGCTATCCAACTGCATGTCACAGGCCCCTTGCAGATGCAGGCCACCGGCTTTGCTGGTGACCAGCACCTGGCGCGGGCCTACAAGGACACTTCAGGGCTGCCGGTGCTTATCGGCGAGGATGACACCCTGCAGCTGGACGGCGGCGTGGCAAGGCTGAGCGCCCGGCGCATCTGGCAGGCCGACGCCTACGCTTCGGCCGGCGCCGGACTGGTGGGCACGGCGGATGATTACCTGCGCTTGCTGGAGTGCCTGCGCCAGGGCGGCGCTCCGCTGCTGAGCCCGGCCAGCACGGCATTGCTGCTGGGAAATGCGCTGGGCGATCTGCCCATGGCCAGCCGCGGTCCCGGCTGGGGCTTCGGCCTCGGCCCGGCGATTCTCACCGACCCGCGCCGCGCCGGTCAGCCGCAAGGCCCAGGCACCTGGGGCTGGTGCGGCCTGTACGGCTGCCACTACTGGGTCGACCCTCAGGCGCAACGCAGCCTGGTGGTGCTGACCAATACGGCGGTGGCGGGGGCCTGGGGGGCCTTGGCGGATGGCCTCGTGGCGGCGCTTTATTGATGGGGCTGATTGGCTCGGTGCTTTGCCACAACGGGCGGCGTGGGGGTGAGCGGTGCGCGGTAGGCGCGAATCCCCCGGCACTGGGGGTAGTCGCTGCAACCCCAGAACTGCCCGCCCGCGTTGGGGCCGGTGCGGGCCGTTTTCATGAGCATGGGTTTCTTGCAGTGCGGGCAGCCGGGCGCCATCGTCGATACGGGTGCGGGTGCGGGTGCGGGTGCGGGAGGCGCTGGCATTGCTGGCTGTGCTGGCGGCATCGGCGCCTCAGGCGCCGTTACCGGACTGCCGGACGGCTCGACACGTTCGTCGATCCAGCGCTGCAGTACCGCACCATCGACCAATTGCAGGTTACGGCCGTGCCCGAAGTCTTCGGCAGCACGGGTGAAACGCCCGCTGGTGACCACGTAACCGCCTACTGCGCCTTCGGCGGCCATTACGCCGTACAGCTCACGTACGACGGCGACGCCTACTTGCTGTGCGCGCCAGTGCTTGCACTGCACCAAGTAGGTTTCGCCATCACGCTGCAAGCGCAGGTCCACCCCGCCATCCGGACCTGCGCCTCGGTTCTCCTGGACCACGAAGCCCTGGCGCCGCAGCGCTTCCCCTACGGCCAACTCAAACTCCCGCCACGTGAGGTTGACCAGTTTATTGCCGCCCGGCTTGGCGAGGGACTCCAGCAACTGGCGGCGCTTGCGTCGGCCCACGAACGACGCCACCGCAGCACTGGCGAACACCAAGGGCAGAAAGAACTGCCCGAAGGTGGCCATGCCCTTGAATGCTGAACTGATCAACGCCTTGTCGATGTGTCGCGGGTCTACCCCCACTGGGGTGGCGGCCAGGGCGTGCAACAGCGCCGCAGAGGTGATAGCCAAGGCAACGTTGGCCCACCAGGGCAGGACGCTGGCGAGCTGCAGCAGAGCAGTAAATGGCGAGATTTTCTTAGGTGACATGGCGGGGCTGGACACATCCGTGTAGGGCGCTGACCGCGCCGTCGATAGCGCGATCAGTCAGGCGACGACTGGCTGAAAGGGGTGGGTGATAGCCATATAATATCATGGTAAAAGTGTGTCGGAAATTTCATCCAGCCCGCCAAGGAAAGCACCCATGATAAAGGCAGTCACTTGCACCCTTGCGTTACTCGCGTCCGTTTACTGGCTGCCGCTGCAAGCCAAGGAAGCCCAGGTTTCCGATGCCGAAATCGTCCAGCGCCTGATCGACGCGTCGATTGCCGGTTATTCCGGCGCCTGCCCGTGTCCGTACAACACGGCGCGTAACGGCAGCCGCTGCGGCAAGCGCAGCGCCTACAACCGCGCTGGCGGCTATACGCCGTTGTGCTACGAGGAAGACGTGAGCAAGAGCATGGTGCAGGACTATCGCAAGCGCATGAAACTCTAGGTTTTGTACGAAAAGTCGGCGAGCGAATGTCAGGCAAGGCGCAACGAGCGAAGCGAGTAACAGCCGTAGGCTGACCCGAAGGGCGAGCGCCAGCGAGTCAAAACAGGCGAGGAACGGTCGGAGTCGCGGGCGACTTTACTGGAGTAAATGAGCATTCCGACCGGGTGGCGATCCACCGGGCTGGCGATCCAGCCTGTTTTTAACGCAGCATGGCCGAGCGTAGGCACTTTTCGTACAAAACCTAAGCCACTGGCTCGAATGCCGAGCACCACCTAACCTGATGCATGGAACCCCTGGCCGGGCGCTCCCTCAAAAAGGTGTCGCTCAATAACCCATCCAGGGATCAGGAGGCGTGTATGTCCAGGCACAACGTTGTCGAGAGTCTGTACGCATGGGTGATGATCGTGGCGATCATCAGTGTCTTCAACATCCAATACCTGATAAACGCCTTCCTCATCGGTATCTTCCTTTGCCTGGCCTATGTGCCGGCCTATCGCCTGCTGGGCCAGACCGTGCAGAACGTCGAACGCCAGGTGCTGCTGCGTTTCGTCGGTATCGGCTTTCTCATGGCCCTTGTGGCGCTGTGCGTGCTCGGTGACGAGTCACGCGGCAACGCCATGGTCGCGACCCTGCTGGGCTACGCGGCGGCACGCCCGGCACGGATGATGGTGGGCAATTATCTGCTGGCGGAAGATTGAGCAATCGCCCTCATGCTCCGGTGTAAAGCGTAATCGACTGCTCCCGATACGCTGGGTCGGGTTCTCGCCAAAAGGGGCGTGACTCGCGTGTCGGATCACTTACCCGCCTTGCGTTGCCACTTGACCACTGCCATTTTTGTTCAGGCTTGTGAATGACCTGATCGGGTTTCTAAGTAGCGGTGGCAGTTAATTGCTAATGGGTCTCATGACAGACTAGGCCGTTGCGCAGTGGATCACTTGTCAGGCGAGACGTTGATTTAATTCAGAAATGACGTACGTGTTGTCGACGGTCACTCGTTTATTTTCCATCCGAACGTTAGTATGGCCATTTTTAAAATAACGCGAGCCGCGAGCTGTTTTTGGAACGGCTTGCTGGGTCCGAAAATGTCCGACCTTGCCTGAGGCTGCCAGCCTTATGGGGGACAGCGAAAAAAACCTCCGCCGCACGCTAAAGCCCAGCGCGCGATAGACGATAAGCAGGTGTAAACCTGCATGAAAATCTGCTTGCCCCTGCCATAACTATACGAATACGCGAAGCCACACACGGACGCATGGCTGAGTCTGGAGCACCCCTCATGTTTAATAAACTTAGCATTTCGCAAAAGCTTTACCTCAGTTTCGCCACCGTCTGCGTCATCATTGCCATTCTGGTAGCAGGTGCCTATAGAGGGTTTGAACAAGTTCAAGAGGCCACGGACAGCAACCTGCATACTTATCAGGTACTGGGTGACACTCAATCGGCGCTAGAGCAGTTGATCAATATCGAAACCGGTATGCGTGGCTTCGTTATTGCGTCCAAGGACACTTTTCTGGAACCGCTTATTGCTGGGGAAAAAGTTTTCGCTGAAAAACTTCAGTCACTCAGAAAGTTGACCGCCGACAACCCGGAGCAACAACGACGCTTGTCACAGCTGGATGAAACACAGAAGCGCTGGATGAACGAGGATGTCAATCCGATCATCGCGCTGCGCAAGGACCTGACCGCCCGCAATCAGCCGGATGACGAACTGGACAAACGCATTACCGCCGGTGCCGACAAGGCCAAGATGGACAGCATGCGGGCGACCCTGGCTGAGATCAAAGGCGCCGAGAACCAGTTGCTCGTCAAACGCAGCCAGCACATGAAGGACGCGAAGGACTTGGCGTTGATGATCCTGATCTGGGGTGGCCTGGCTGCCGTCGTCTTGTCGCTGGTCATGGCTGCGACCCTGGCGCGCAGTACCACGGCACGCCTGCAGTTGGCCATTGATGCCGCTACCGCGATTGCCAACGGCAAGCTGGATACCGTGATCGACACCAGCAGCCATGACGAGCTGCCGAAAGCCTTCGACCGCATGCAGAAGCGCCTGCGTGAGACCATTCAACAGATCAACCAGGCCGCGCGCGAGCTGGTGGTTGCCGTGCAGCAGATCTCCGGTGCTTCCACGCAGCTGTCCGGGGCCATTCATGAGCAGTCGACTTCAGCCTCGGCGATGGCTGCGACCATCGAAGAGCTGACCGTCAGCATCCACCACGTGTCGGAGAACGCCGACGAGGCCCACCAGATCGCCAGCCAGTCGGGCGAGCAATCCAAGGAAGGCGCACAGGTCATCGAGAGCACGCTGTCGAGCATGAGCGGCATCGCCAAGACCGTGCAGCACTCCTCGGCGCAGGTCGCCGACCTGGGTCAGCATTCGGAGCACATCTCCTCGATCATTGGTGTGATTCAGGGCATTGCCGACCAGACCAACCTGCTGGCGCTCAACGCCGCCATCGAGGCTGCACGTGCCGGCGAACAGGGCCGTGGTTTTGCCGTGGTGGCCGATGAAGTGCGCCTGCTGGCACAGAACACCGGCAAGTCGACCAAGGAAATCTCCGGCATGATCGAAAAGATCCAGGCCGGGGTGCGTGACACCGTCGAAACGATGCGCAGTGGTGTGGATGAGGTGAACCAGGGCGTGGCCATGGCCGGTACGGCGGGGCAGGCGATCATCGGTATTCGCGACAGCTCCAGCAAAGTGCTGCATGTCGTCGACCAGATCTCCTTCGCCCTGCGTGAGCAGACCGCTGCCAGCCAGGACGTAGCGCGCAGCGTGGAACGTTCGGCGCAGATGGCCGAGCAGAACAACCAATCGGTGCAAGAACTGCTGAAAACCAGCGGCAACCTCAACACCCTGGCCGCCGGCCTGCAGCGCGAAGTGGCCAAGTTCCAGGTCTGAACCGGAAAGGCCCGGTAGGGGCTTCAGCCGCGAAGAGCCCAGCGCAGCCTTCGCAGCCGAAGCCGTTCCTGCATCCTGCCGCTGGGTAAGCCGCGTCTGGTCAGGCCCGGGCGAACTGCTTGCGGTAGCTGGTGGGGCTGACCCCGACCAGATTGCGAAAATGCCGCCGGAACGACTCCTCGGAACCGAAGCCGCTCTTTTCCACCACTTCGATCAGCCGCACCTTGGGCGATTCCAGCAGTTCCTTGGCGTAGGCGACGCGTTCGCCCAGCAGCCAGTCGTAGGGCGTCAGCCCGGTGCACTCCATGAAGCTGCGGTGCAGGGTGCGGGTGCTGACGGCGGCCTTGTCGGCCATGTCCTTGATGGTGATCGGGCGCTGCAGGTCGCTGCGGATCCAGTCCATGAGGTTGGAGATTGGCGCGTCGCTGGTGCTCACCAGCTGGCGCGTGGCGTATTGTGACTGGCCGCCTTCGCGATGCGGCGGGATGACCATGCGCTGGGCGACCATGTTGGCCACCTTGGCGCCGTGGTCCTTGCGCACCAGATGCAGCATCATGTCCAGCCCGGCGGCAGAGCCGGCGGCCGTGACGATGTGCTCCTCATCCACGTACAGCTCATTGGGCTGGATGGTCAGCTCCGGGTACATGCTGGCCAGCAGGTCGGTGAAGCGCCAGTGGGTGGTGACCTTGTGGCCGTTGAGCAGGCCGGCGGCGGCCAGCACGAAGGCACCGGTGCAGATCGAGCAGATCCGCGCGCCGCGTGCATGCGCGGCTTGCAACTGTTCGATGAGGCGGGCTGGCACTTCGGCCTCTACGCCGCGCCAGCCGGGCACGATGATGGTGTCGGCGTTCTCCAGCAGCACGTCGCCAGCGGTGGGGGTGATGGTGATGCCACCCGCAGCGGTGATCGGCCCATCGTCCACCGCGTAGGTGGCGAACTCATACCAGGGTACGCCCAGTTCCGGGCGCTTGAGGGCGAATACCTCGACGGTGCAGCCGAATTCGAAGGTGCACAGCTGGTTATAGATGAGGGCGACGACCAGATGATTCTTCATGGCGGGATGTGACCGGATATTGGCATTACCGACAGTAGTTGCCCCTGATGCTACTCAGTAATCTGCCTCCTGTCACTCAGGGCCTGTCCCCCAGGCCGTGGCGCCCGTCCGGTGCGCCACGCAGCGCCACGCGACAGGCCCTGGATGGAGTCATTTTTTCAGGGGAGCCCATACAACATGACACTCAATATCGGCATCTACGTATTCGACGACGTCGAAGTACTGGACTTCGCGGGGCCCTATGAAGTGTTCACCACCGCGACCCGCATGCATGCCCGCAACAGCCGCGACGAGCGTCCGCTGTTCAACGTCTTCACCATCGGTCGCAGCACCGCGCCGGTGCGCGCCAGGGCCGGGCTGAAGGTCGACCCGGACTACGCCATCGATGACCACCCGCACCTCGACTGCCTGGTGGTGCCGGGCGGCGTGGTCACCGCCGAGCTGGAAAAGCGCGATGTCATCGACTGGATCAGCGGCCAGGCGGTGCCCGACCGCCTGGTCGCTTCCGTATGCACCGGCGCTTTTCTGCTGGCACAGACCGGCAAACTCAATGGTCGCCAGGTGACCACCCACTGGGAAGACATCGCCGACCTCAAGGAAATGTTCCCGTCCGTGGACGTGCTCAGCACCTTGCGCTGGGTGGATGAAGGCGCGTTCATCACCTCGGCCGGTATCTCTGCCGGTATCGACATGAGCCTGCACCTGGTCGAGCGTCTGCACGACCGTGCCCTGGCCGAGCGCACTGCGCTGCAGATGGATTTCGACTGGACCGAGAACGACTGACGAGTCGCCATCCCTGGCCGTGGCCATGCCGCCGTCAGGACCTGCATCGTTCAAAGCCTGGCCTGCAAGCCGTGTCTTGCGGCCGGGCATGGTGCGTTTGCAGCGGCCCTCTCGCCTAGGTTCTGTACGAAAAGTCGCCGAGCGCAGGCACTTTTCGTACAGAACCTAGCGTTTTACACCTGCCTGAACCCAGGCCTGCGTCCCCTCGCCATGCAAAGTGCAGGAACACATGAGAACCCACTTCTTCAAGATCGTCCAAACCGTCGCGCAGCATGGCTCTTTCTCGGAAGCCGCAGCCATTCTCGGTTGCAGCCAGTCCAACATCAGCTACGCCATCAAGGAAGTCGAAGACTACTTCGAAAAGCGCCTGTTCATCCGCAGCCGCACCGGTTGCACCCTCACCCCGGAAGGCAAGGTCATCAGCCAGACCCTGGGTCAGATGCTGGCGACCCTCGAACAGCTAAAAAAAATGGAGTCAGCGGCTCCGTTGCCATCCACTACAGCACCCATGTACAGGAAACCAATCTCGGTCCCTCACTGGATTACCTCGCCCGGCACTACCCGGACATTCAACTGAGCGTGTTGCATACGCATCAGCTACAGCCCAGCCTCGACCCCCTGCAGCGCGAAGCGGCCGATATCCTCATTCTGCCGAGCACCGTGCTCGACGAGCAGCACATCGAGCACCATCGTTGGTCAGATCACTACGTGCTGGTGATCGCCCGCAGCATTTGCAAGCGTGCCGTCCCGCTGACCGACCTGGTGCGCGGTGTGCGCTACGTGGCCTGGCGGCATCCCGGCCAGGATCATCTGTACGCCCAGCTGGCCGCCGCGCAGTTGCGCCTGAGTCATCGCGGCGAACTCAGCTGCCTGGACACCCTGCTGGACCTGGTCAGCAAGGGGCACTGCCTGGCGGTACTGCCCAGTGCCTTGCTGCCGGTCAGCGATCCCGGCCTGGAATACCTCAGCCTGCCGGTGCCGGTGAAGCGGCGGATCAGCGTGGTGGCGCGGCCGACGTCGCTGTTGTCCAACGCTGCCAATGTGGTGATCGAGGCCCTCAAAAAAGCCCCGGCCCAGCCCCCTCGGCGTCTGGAACGGGTGTAGCGCGCCTGCTTGTCGATGCAACGAATGCCGCACGGGAGGTTCTACAGCTTAGGAAAGAATCCATCGGGGGTGCAGGCCCCCGGGTCGTGCAATCGCAAATGGATGAACGGACCCCATGACGAAACCGGACAAACACTACGTCGACTGGCTGGTGGAGCAGTCGATGCTGCAGGCCGCCAGGCAACGGGCAAAAACCTACGGCGGGCAGGGCAGGCTCTGGCAGCGGCCCTTCGCCCATGCGCGGCCACGCGACGCCACGGCGATTGCCTCGGTGTGGTTCACCGCCTACCCGGCGTCCATCGTGACCCGCGAGGGTGGCTCGGTACTCGAAGCCCTGGGTGATGAAAACCTTTGGCGGGCGCTGTCGGAAATCGGCATCCAGGGTATCCACAACGGGCCATTGAAACTCTCTGGTGGCCTGCAGGGGTATGAGCGCACGCCCAGCGTGGACGGCAACTTCGACCGCATCAGCTTCGGTATCGACCCGGACCTGGGCGAAGAAAGCCAACTGCTCAACCTCAGCCGCATCGCCGCCGCGCACAACGCCGTGGTGATCGACGACGTCATTCCCTCGCACACCGGCAAGGGCGCGGACTTCCGTCTTGCCGAGATGGCTTATGAGGATTACCCCGGCCTTTACCATATGGTCGAGATCCGCGAAGAAGACTGGCCGCTGCTGCCGCCGGTGCCGGAAGGCCGCGACGCGGTGAACCTGCTGCCCGAGACGGTCGACCTGCTGCGCGACAAGCACTACATCGTCGGCCAGTTGCAGCGGGTGATCTTCTTCGAGCCAGGGGTCAAGGAAACCGACTGGAGCGCCACCGACGAAGTGGTGGGCGTGGACGGCAAGACCCGGCGTTGGGTGTATCTGCATTACTTCAAGGAAGGCCAGCCGTCGCTGAACTGGCTGGACCCCAGCTTCGCCGCCCAGCAGATGATCATCGGCGATGCCCTGCACGCCATCGACGTCATGGGCGCGCGGGTGCTGCGCCTCGATGCCAATGGTTTCCTTGGCGTAGAGCGCAAGCTCGAAGGCGGCGCCTGGTCGGAAAGCCACCCGCTGTCGATCACCGGCAACCAGTTGCTTGGCGGGGCGATCCGCAAGGCTGGCGGGTTCAGCTTCCAGGAGCTGAACCTGACCGTTGATGACATCGCCACCATGTCGCACGGCGGGGCCGACCTGTCCTATGACTTCATCAACCGCCCGGCCTACCAGCATGCGCTGGTCACCGGCAATACCGAGTTCCTGCGCCTGATGCTGCGCCAGGTGCATGCCTTCGGCATCGACCCGGCGTCGCTGATCCATGCGTTGCAGAACCACGACGAGCTGACCCTGGAGCTGGTGCATTTCTGGACCCTGCACGCCCACGACACCTACCACTACCAAGGCCAGACCTTTCCCGGGAACATCCTGCGCGAGCACATCCGCGAAGAGATGTACGAGCATCTGGCCGGCGAGCATGCGCCTTACAACCTCAAGTTCGTCACCAATGGCGTGTCGTGCACCACCGCCAGTGTCATCACGGCAGCGCTGGGCATCCGCGACCTGGACGCGATCACCGAGGCGGACATCCAGCAGATCCAGCACATCCACCTGTTGCTGGTGATGTTCAACGCCATGCAGCCGGGGGTATTCGCGCTGTCGGGCTGGGACCTGGTGGGGGCCTTGCCGCTTGCTGCCGAGCAGGTACAGCACCTGATGCAGGACGGCGACACACGCTGGATTCATCGTGGCGCCTATGATCTGGTCGACCTCAATCCGCAGGCCGAAGTCTCGACCGGCGGCATGCCCAAGGCCCGTGCGCTGTACGGCAGCCTGGTCGAGCAGTTGCAGCGCCCGGATTCCTTCGCCTCGCAGTTGAAGAAGATCCTCGCCGTGCGCCGCGCCTATGACATCGCCGCGAGCCGCCAGGTCCTCATACCGGATGTCGAGCACCCCGGCCTGTTGGTGATGGTCCATGAGCTGCCGGCGGAAAAGGGCACGCAGATCACCGCGTTGAACTTCAGCAACCAGCCGATCACCGAAACCCTGCATCTGCCGGCGGACATCGTGCCCGGCCCGATGGTGGACATTATCAACGAGCGGGTCGAGGGTGACTTGAGCGAGCAGGGTGAGTTCACCATCAACCTGGATGCCTACGAGGCGCTGGCGCTGCGGGTGGTCAGCCACCTGGTGTAGCCGCGTGCCTTGAGGGTGGAGCCGCTTGCGCCGCTACGCATTGCGTCTGCTTGGGGCGTAATGCGGCGAAAGCCGCCGCGGCCGGTCGGGCTTATGGACCGGCCCGGTAAACGTGCTTTAATACGCGGCTTCCAAGGGGCGGGTGCCCACTCTTCGACTTCTTTCATGCAAGGCGGTTATGGACACGGGCACACGACTCAAGCTGGTTCGCGAAAGCCACAAATTGTCCCAGCGCGAGCTGGCCAGGCGCAGTGGGGTAACCAACGCCACCATTTCGCTGATCGAGCAGAACCGCGTCAGCCCTTCCGTGAGTTCGCTGAAGAAGCTTCTCGAAGGCATCCCGATGACCCTCGCCGAGTTCTTCACTTTCGACCAGCCGCCCGGGCAGGCGCCGGAGCGCTATGTGTTTCGCGCCGCCGACCAACCGGACCTGGGCCGCGACGGGTTGCGCCTGTTGCTGGTCGGCGCAACCCTTCCGCAGCGACAGATGCGCGTGCTGCGCGAGTTGTACGCGCCCGGTGCCAGCTCCGGTGACGAGCCCATCGTGCACAGCGAGGGCGAAGAGTGCGGCCTGGTGACCCGCGGCACCATCGAGCTGACTATCGACGGGCAGGTGAATGTCCTGGGCCCAGGCGATGGCTACTACTTTCCTACCACCTTGCCGCACCGTTTTCGCAACATTGGCCAGGACGAGGCCGAGATCATCAGCGCCAACACGCCGGCGAACTTTTAACGGCCAGTCCTCAGGCAATGATCCTTCAGGCGCGCTTCGCGGCTACAAACAATACTGTCCGATTAAGCGCTTTGCGGGAGCGAGCTGGCTCGCGAAGGCGCCAGGAAATTCACTGCATCGGTTGTGAACGGGCGGTCGCTTCGCGGCTGAAGCCGCTCCCACCCGGCTAACTGACCGGTATTGTGGCTACAAAGGCTGAAAAGCGTCCGAACTGACAGGGCTGTCTCGAGCGGCGCAGGCGTCTGCCGACCACCGATCCATTTCCATTTGCCAGCATTGGATGGTCTGGTTACTGTGCGCCCATCCAGTATTCGGTAACCCCCTTGAGCCTCACCGATTCCTCTGCCGACTCGCCGCGTTATCGCGTGGCCGTGCGCGCCCTGTGCGAGTTCACCGCCAAGGCCGGCGACCTCGACCTGCGCTTCACGCCATCGCCCAGCGCCCAGGAGGGCATTGCCGGGCACCAGAAGGTGGCGGCGCGGCGGGGGCCTGAGTATCAGGCGGAAATTCCGCTCAGCGGTGAGTTCGAAGCGCTCAGCGTGCGCGGTCGCGCCGACGGCTACGACCCGCTGCTCAACCAGCTCGAAGAGGTCAAGACCTATCGCGGTGAGCTGGATGCCATGCCCGACAACCACCGTCACCTGCACTGGGCGCAGGTCAAGGTCTACGGCTGGCTGCTGTGCGAAGCCCGCGGCCTGGCGGAGGTCAATCTGGCGCTGGTGTACTTCAACGTGGCCACCGAACGCGAAACGCTGATCCGCCAGCGGCTGGGCCGTGAAGAGCTGCGTGCCTTCTTCGTGCACCAGTGCCAGCTGTTTCTCGACTGGGCGCGCCAGGAACTGGCGCATGCCGCCGAGCGCAACCAGGCCCTGACTCTGCTGAGCTTTCCCCATGTGCAGATGCGCAGCGGCCAACGGGTGCTGGCCGAATCGGTGTACAAGGCGGCGAGCACCGGCCGCTGCCTGATGGCCCAGGCGCCCACCGGCATCGGCAAGACATTGGGCACGCTGTTCCCGCTGCTCAAGGCCATGCCGGTGCGCCAGCTCGACAAGCTGTTGTTTCTCACCGCCAAGACCCCGGGCCGGCAACTGGCGCTGGACGCGTTGCAGACCCTCGACCGCCATGCGCAAGGTCTGCCGCTGCGGGTCCTGGAGCTGGTGGCCCGCGACAAGGCCTGCGAACATCCCGACAAAGCCTGCCATGGCGAAGCCTGTCCGTTGGCCAAGGGGTTCTACGACCGCCTGCCTGCCGCGCGCCAGGCGGCGCTGCAAAGCGCCTGGCTGGATCGGGCCGGCGTTCGCGACACGGCGCTGGCGCATGGCATCTGCCCCTATTACCTGAGCCAGGAACTGGCGCGCTGGGCCGACGTGGTGGTCGCCGACTACAACTACTGGTTCGACCTCAGTGCGCTGCTGTTCGGCCTGGCGCAGCTCAACCAGTGGCAAGTCGGCGTACTGGTCGACGAGGCGCACAACATGGTCGAGCGCAGCCGCGCGATGTACAGCGCCAGCCTCGACCAGCAGAGCCTCGCCGAGGTCATCCCCACCGCACCGGAGCCGGTGAAGAAGGCGCTGCAACGCCTCAACCGCCAGTGGAATGCCCTGAACAAGGAGCACACCCAGAGCTACCAGGCCCTCGGTCAGCTGCCGGAGCGTCTGCTGGGCAGCCTGGGCGGTTGCATCACTGCGCTGAGCGACCACTTCAACGCGCATCCGCAGCAGGCCACCGACGCGGCCCTGCAGGGCCTGTACCTGCAATTGATCGGCTTCACGCGCATCGCCGAGCTGTTCGACGAGCATTTCATCTGCGATGTCACCCGCCGCGACCTCGGCCGCCAGCGTGTGCGTTCGCGCCTGAGCCTGCGCAATGTGGTGCCGGCACGCTTCATCGGTCCACGGTTGGCGGCGTCGCGCAGCACCGTGCTGTTCTCCGCGACGCTCACGCCGCAGCCGTTCTACACCGACCTGCTGGGCCTGCCGGCCGGTACGGTATGGATCGACGTCGAATCGCCTTTTTCCGCCGAACAGTTGCAGGTGCACGTGGTCAGCCGGATCTCCACGCGCTACACCCACCGCCACGCCTCGCTGGCGCCGATCGTCGAGCTGATGGCCGCGCAGTACTGCGAGCGACCGGGCAACTATCTGGCGTTCTTCAGTAGTTTCGATTACCTGCAACAGGTGCTGGAGCGGCTGCGCCAGGTCCATCCGGAACTGCCGGTGTGGAGCCAGGCCCGGGGCATGAGCGAGGCCGAGCGCGAGGCGTTTCTGGCGCGCTTCACGGCAGACGGGCAGGGCATCGGCTTCGCCGTGCTGGGCGGCGCCTTCGGCGAGGGCATCGACCTGCCGGGCGCGCGGCTGATCGGCGCGTTCGTCGCCACCCTGGGGCTTGCCCAGCTCAACCCGATCAACGAGCAGTTCAAGCAGCGTATGGCTGCGTTGTTCGGTGCGGGCTACGATTACACCTATCTGTATCCGGGCCTGCAGAAAGTGGTGCAGGCCGCTGGCCGGGTGATCCGCACCCGTGAAGACCGGGGCGTGGTGCATCTGATCGACGACCGTTTCGCCGAAGCCAAGGTGCAGCGCCTGCTGCCGCGCTGGTGGCAGATCGACTGAAGTCCGTCACGGGCTGAATCAAAGCCGAGCAACTTGGTCAGAGTGCCAGTAAACTGCCGCTGTCCGGCGCGCCCGGCAGTGATTTCTACTTTCTATGGAGGTTGCATGAGTCTCAGTCCACTCGCCGGCAAGCTGGCACCCGAGCATCTGCTGGTCGACATCCCACGACTGGTCACGGCCTATTACACCGGCCAGCCGGATGCCTCGGTGGCGACCCAGCGTGTGGCCTTCGGTACGTCCGGGCACCGCGGCACCTCCTTCGAGCTGAGTTTCAACGAATGGCACGTTCTGGCGATCAGCCAGGCGATCTGCCTGTATCGCAAGAGCCAGGGCATCGATGGCCCGCTGTTCCTCGGTGCCGACACCCACGCGCTGTCCACCCCGGCCGCCGCCAGCGCCCTGGAAGTGCTGGCCGCCAATGGCGTGCAGGTGATGATCGCCGAGAACGACGAATACACCCCGACTCCGGCGGTGTCCCACGCGATTCTCTGCTACAACCGCGGCCGCAGCAGCGGCCTGGCCGACGGCATCGTCATCACCCCGTCGCACAATCCGCCGCAGAGCGGCGGCTTCAAGTACAACCCGCCCAATGGCGGCCCAGCCGACAGCGACGTCACCAAGTGGATCGAGAACAAGGCCAATGAACTGCTGGCCGGCAAGCTCGCCGATGTCTCGCGCATCAGCCACGAGCAGGCCCTGCGCGCCGACACCACGCATCGCCATGACTACGTGAATACTTACGTGGCCGACCTGCAGAGCGTCATCGACCTCGAAGTGATCCGCAATGCCGGCCTGAAACTGGGTGTCGACCCGCTGGGCGGTGCCGGGGTGCGCTACTGGCAGGCCATCGCCGAGCACTACAAGCTCGATCTCGACGTGGTCAACCCGCATGTGGACGCGACCTTCCGCTTCATGAGCGTCGACTGGGACGGGCAGATCCGCATGGACCCATCGTCCAGCCACGCGATGCAGAGCCTCATCGGCCTCAAGGACCGTTACCAGATCGCCTTCGCCTGCGACCCGGACCACGACCGCCATGGCATCGTGACCCCCACTGGCGGGCTGATGACCCCCAACAGCTACCTGGCGGTGGCCATCGACTACCTGTACCAGAACCGTCCGCAGTGGCGCGCCGATGCAGCGGTGGGCAAGACCGTGGTCAGCAGCGGCCTGATCGACCGTGTCACCGCGCGCCTGGGGCGTCAGTTGTTCGAAGTGCCGGTGGGCTTCAAGTTCTTCGCCCAGGGCCTGTTCGAAGGCTCGCTGGGCTTTGGCGGCGAGGAAAGCGCCGGGGCGTCGTTCCTGCGTCGCGACGGGACGGTATGGAGCACCGACAAGGACGGCCTGATCCCGGCACTGCTGGCCGCCGAAATGACCGCACGCAGCGGCCAGGACCCGAGCCAGCGTTATGCCGCGCTGACCGCCGAGCTGGGCCAGCCGTTCTCCACCCGCGTGGACGCCAAGGCCAACCCGCAGCAGAAGGCCGCGCTGGGCAAGCTGGCGCCCGACCAGGTGAAATCCACCGAGCTGGCCGGCGAGCCGATCCAGCAGGTGCTCAGCCATGCGCCGGGCAACGGCCAGGCGATTGGCGGCCTGAAGGTGATGACCGCCAACGGCTGGTTCGCCGCGCGCCCGTCGGGCACCGAGGACATCTACAAGATCTACGCGGAAAGCTTCATCGGCGACGAGCACCTGCAACGTCTGGTCGGCGAAGCCCAGGCCCTGGTCGACCAAGCCATCGCCTGAGCCAGCGGCTTCGTCCGATTCGATGATGGCACGCTGCCAAGGCTGGAGCTTGGCAGCGTTTTTGGCCACCATAGGCGGCTTTCAGCCTTGCTACGGACCCCCGCGTGCCTGACGACCTGCCTTCCGCCTTGCCCCCCGAACTGGACATCGACCTGGTTGCTGCCGAACGCCTGCCGTGGTTCAAGCGCCTGCTGGCCAGGGGGCTGTCCAAGGCGCTCGACGGGCTGGGTGCCCAGCACCAGACTTCCTGGGCACAAGGCCACACCGACGGCTATCTGAACGGTCACGGCGAGGGTGTACGCGAGGGCTATGCCGATGGGCATCTGGATGGTGTGGAGAAGGGCCGGCGCATGCTGCTGATCCGTGACACCCGCCCCGAGGCGCATCGCGGTCCGCAGGTCGAAGATCACCTGTTCGACGACTGGCGCCTGCCGCTCAGTACCGAACTCAAGAAACGCATCAAGGCCGATGTCGAGCAGAAACTGCCGGCCCACAATCAACCCAGCGCCGCGCAATGGAAGCTGATCTTCAGCGACACACCCTCCACCTGCGTGATCGCCGGGGCCGGGGCGGGCAAGTCCACTTCGCTGGTACTGCGCATCGTCCTGCTGGTCCACTACCTGGGCTTCGAGCTGGACAGCCTGACCGTGGTGACCTTCACCCGTGAATCGCGCAAGGATTTCATCGCCCGCCTCAAGCAGGTCATGGCCCTGTGGGGCCACGAGCTGAGCGATCGCCAGGCCCGCGAACTGGTGCGTACTTTCCATTCCCGTATTCTGCCGATGGTCCGCAGCCTGCCGGGTTTCGAGCGCCTGCAGGCCTTCGAGACCCTGGGCAGTGCCAGCCCCGCCAGCGAAGATGTCGACAGCAACCCCTTCGACCTGCGCATCAACGACGCCCAGCGTCAGCAGCTCAACCTCTGCTACCGCGACCTCTATGCCCGCGAGCCACGCTTTCGGGAGCTGATCGCGCCGCTGTGCCGTCAGGCCCGGCAGCTGCGCGAACTGGAGCGCGACCACCCGGACGTACAGAAACGCATGGCGGTGACCGAGCTGTCGGCCAAGCGCGACGCTGCATGGTGCGACACGGTCGAAGGCTTGTGGCGGCGCGCCGGAGCCTGGCCCATCGAAGGCATCGAACCCAGCCGCCAGACCGTGCAAATCAACGGCCATGCCTTTCACTTGCATGGTTATGCCGCCGAGCTGGATGCCTGGGTGGTGCTGGGCGTCGACGACAGTGAGAACCGCGAATTCAAGCGCCCCGATGCCAAGCTGCCGTTGTGGGCCGAGGGGGTGATCAAGCGCACACTGTTCCAGGCGTTCTGTGCCCAGCCAGTAATCTGGCTGGACAGCTATCAGGCTGGCCGCCAGCTCCTGGCTAGCCTGAGCGGCCAGGCCAGCGCCGGGCCCGGCTTCGAATACAAGGTCAAGGGGGAGCTGGCTAGCGCGCCGCTGCTGGACTGCTTCGTGATGGCCGCGGGGTTCATCGAGAACCTGGGGCTGGATGTCGCCGACGCCGTGGCGCGCATGAGCTTCGCCAGTGACGATTCGGATCGCTGCTTCTTCGAGGCCTTGAGTCTGTTCTGGAAGGCCTTCGAGTCGCAGCTGCTGGACCTCAGCCCTCCGGTGATGACTTACAACCGCATGTTCGCGCTGTTCGGTGAGCACAGCCCGGAAAACCTCACCCAGCTCGATGACCAGGCCCTGCGCCCGCTGGCGCACCTGCTGATCGACGAATTCCAGGATGTCTCGCCGCAGATCGTTTCCTGGTTGCGGGCCAGCCTGCGCGAGATCCGCCGTCGTGGCCCGGCCATGCATGTCGGGCGGCGGGCGACTTACTCGTCACTGTTGTGCGTCGGCGACGACTGGCAGTCGATCTATGGCTGGCGTGGCAGCTCACCGCATTACTTCATGGCCTTCGACAAGACCTTTTCTGCGCCGGCCAGCAGCCGGGTGATGCTTAGCGAAAACTACCGCAGCCACCAGTACATCATCGATGCTGCCGAACATATCGTACGCGCCGCGCCGGCGATTCCCGGCAAGAAAGCCAAGGCCTGCGGCGCGCCGCAGCCGTTGACGCCGGTGGTGATTCTGGAGCGCGACGACCAGCTGCTGGTCGACAAGGTCCAGGCGCACTACCAGCAGGGCGACAGTATCCTGCTGCTGTACCGCAAGGGCAGCGAGCGCCAGCGTCTGCCCGAGGCCTTGCAGACCCTGCTGCAGAACGATGCCGCCCAGGCCCGACGCATACGCCTGCTGAGTTACCACAGTGCCAAGGGCCTGCAGGCCGATACGGTGTTCCTGCTCGGTGATTGCCAGCACCTGACCCAATCGCCCTCGAAGAACCAGCTCTACCGCTTGGCCGGTCTGGGCGAGGCCGTTGACCCGCAGGCCTACGACAAGGCTCAGCAGGACGAAGTGCTGCGCCTGGCCTATGTAGCCATCACTCGTGCGGTGCGTCAGTGCTATTGGTTCATCGATGGCCAGGAAGAGGCCAAGGGGCCGAGAGCCTCGGCGCGCATCGCCGCTGACCAGCCGTTCTTCGATGACCGGCGTGTCGCGGCGGGCGCCCAGGCCTGATCAGGAGGCGTGTGAGGCAGCGGCCGGTAGGCCGAACAGTTCCATCTCCGTCTCGATGGCTTCGATGATGATTTCCACGTCACGGGCATGCATCACCGTGGCACAGGGCAGGCCTGCGATCGCCACGAAGGTCTGGCCACTGGCCCGGTCGAACAGACGGGCGACCATGCTGCCGGGAGCATCCATGGTGGCCTCGAAGCCGACCGGATGGAAATGCCAGCGCATGAGCTGGCAGGCGTTGGGAAACGTGACCTTGTTCATGGGACCCACCTGTTTCATGCAAGCATCAATCGATGCGTGGAGTGGCAGGGCAAGAGCGGGCCGGACAACGAGAGTGTTCTGCAGAAAAGTAGGAACGTTCCGGCAGAAGTGTCAGGCTTGTCTTGGTGAACACTCAACATAGCACCGCAATGTGACACAACGTGAAATATCTGTCGGGCGGTTACAAATAACTCGCGTTTCTTGATGTGCATCATCTTTGTTACGCATCGGTGCCTGTCGAGGTGGCCTTTCTATGAGCGTCAGAGATTCTTTTGATTGCGGCGCCAAGCGACAGAAGGCAAGCTGACAGCATTGCGCCGAGGGTCAAAACCATGTTGAAGAAAGCCATGTTGGGACTGGTGTTACTGGCCACCGCTGCGCAGGGCGCCGAGACGGTGAACATCGCCAACTGGACCGATTACATCGCGCCAGACACCCTCGCCAATTTCAAGGCCGCGACCGGTATCCAAAGCCACTACACCACCTATGAAAGCAATCGCGAGCTGAACGTCAAACTGCTGGCCCGGCATTCGGGTTACGACGTGGTGGTTCCCTCCATTCATTTCATGGCGCAGCAGATTGCCGTCGGCGCCCTGAAGCCTCTCGACAAGAGCCGTCTGCCCAACTGGAACAACCTCAACCCGGTGCTGCTCAAGGCACTGCAGGTCAGCGACCCCGGCAATGCCCACGGGTTTCCCTACCTTTGGGGCAGTACCGGCATCGCCTACAACCGCGACAAGGTCAAGGCGCTGCTCGGCGACAAGGCTCCGGTGGATTCCTGGGACCTGATCTTCAAGCCCGAGAACATCAGCAAGCTGGCCAAATGCGGTGTGGCCGTGGTGAGGAATGCCCCCGAAATGCTGCCCATCGCCCTCAACTACCTTGACCTGCCGCCGCACAGCACCTCGGTGGCCGACTACGCCAAGGCCGAAGCGCTGCTCGCCAGCATCAAGCCTTACATCACCTCGTTCCAGCTCGATGGCTTCACCCAGGACCTGATCCAAGGCAAGACCTGCGTCGCGGTGGGGTTGTCCGGTGACATTGCCATGGCCCAGCAGGCCGCACAGGGCAGCGACGTGCATATCGACTACGTGGTGCCGAAGGAAGGCGCGCCGATGTGGTTCGACATGGTCGCCATGCCGGTCGATGCACCCAACGAGAAGGCCGCCTATGCCTTCATGAACTACCTGCTGCGCCCGGACGTGATCGCCAATATCAGTAACCGCATGCGCTACGCCAACGGCAATGAAAAGGCCGACGCGCTGATCATTCCGTCGGTGTGGAACGACAAGACCGTGTACCCCTCGGACGACACGATCAGCCGCATGTTCGTGCTGGAGAACGTCACCCCGGAGATTGCGGCGTTGCGTGACCAGATCTGGAACCGGATCAAGACCGGGGAATGACCCTCAAGGGCCAGGCGGTTCATATTTGCTGACAACTTTTCGTCGGTTTTTCGCGCCTCTGTGCAACGCAGCGGTGTTACGCGGATCCGATGCACACCCTGGCAGGTTCCCCCCGCGATGGCTCTCGTTCTTCATCGTGCAACATCTTGGCGCTAGCCTGCTTCAGGGCTGCGGGAAGGACCCCGATAGCCGTAACGGCAGGGAGCCGATCATTGCCGACATTCACCCGGCGGGCTGACGTGGCCGCCGTGATTGGGCAGACGGCTTACATCCAACCTGTATCGGATTCACATATGAAACGCTTGCAAACCTTGTGTGACCGCTGGCGCCAGCGCCGCTGGCTGGTCCTGCCAGCCGTGCTGAGTGCCTCTGCGGTGTTCTGGTTCTCCATCGGCGACGGCGTGCTGGCCGAGCCGAAGAACGGCACCCAGACCCTGGTGTTCCTGCGCCATGCGGAAAAACCGGCCATGGGCCTGGGCCAGTTGAACTGCCAGGGGCTGAATCGTGCTCTGGACCTCGCCGAGGTGCTGCCCAGCGAATTCGGCAAGGCCGACTACATCTTCGCCGCCGACCCCAGTCGCCATGTAGAAGAGGGTGAGGGTGACCGTTCCTACAGTTACATTCGGCCGCTGCTGACCATCGGTCCCAGCGCGGTGAAGCTGGGCCTGCCGGTCAATATCGATTTCGCTGCCAACGACACCGATGACCTGGCCGATGAGCTGATGGACGCCAAGTACCACAATGCCACCATCTATACCGCCTGGTCCCACGGTTACCTGCCGGAGTTGGTCAACAAGGTCGCCAAGGAGGCTTCGGGCAAGGAAATGAAGCTGATCGACGACTGGACCGGCAACGATTTCGACTCGGTGCTGGTCATGACCCTGGAATGGACCAACGGCAAGGCCAGCATGGAATACCAGGTGGTCAAGCAGAACCTCAACGATGTACAGGCCAGTTGCCCGAGCCGCGCATGAAGTAGTGGCATAAACGCAGTACCGGCGTTAGTGTGCGCGCTATCGCCCGCCGTCCTGGCGGGCGATTTCGTTGCGGACTCTTCATGAACGTCGTACTCAACGCCCTGGTTCTGGCCCTCGCCGTGTTGTTGGCCGGTTGCATCGGTCCACCCATCCCCCTTACCGAGCGTACCGTGGAAAACCTGCGCCAGCAGGCCCCGGTGCGTTTCGTGCTGAGCTTCGATGACGGCCCCAGTGGCTCGGACTTCTATAACCCCACGGCGCGAATCCTCGACGACCTGGCCGACAATCCGGTGATGCCGGGCATCAAGGCGGTGTTCTTCGTACAGACCGGCGCCATCGGCGGGGGCGGCACCGCCACCGGTCGCGAACTGATGCGCCGTGAAGGGCGCGAGCGGCATGTGCTGGGCTTCCATACCGCCACCCCACGGCATACCAACCACCGTTCGCTGAGTCCCGAAGCGTTGGAGCAGGCGCTGACCGACGGGTTGCGCATCATCCAGGCCGAAACCGGACAGCACGCCACGCTGGTGCGCCCGCCATTCTGGAACTACGACCGACGCACCTTTGCCGCTTACCAGCAGAAGGGCCTGAGCGTGCTGCTCACCGACCTGAGTGCCAATGATGGCAAGATCTACGGCTTCAACATGAGCCCGCGGCGGCGTGAGAACCTGCTGCTGCAGGTGTCGCAGGTGCGCGAGCGCATCGCCCATGGCGAACTGCCGGTGGTGGACGGCGCCACACCAGTGGTGGTGACCTTCCATGATGTGAACCGCTACACCGCGCGGCACATCCAGGAATACCTGCAGATTCTCCTCGACAGCGCCCAGGCCGACGGCCTGCCACTGGCCGCGAAACCCTTCTACGACGACCCCGAAGAACTGCTGCGCGCCGCCACCGCACGTACCGTGCGCGACGCCAGCGAGCCGGTGCGCCTGCCCGGTTGGTGGAACTGGATCTGGGACCGTAACAGCCATTGACCGCCCCTGCGTCCAGCCCGCTCGGACCGGCTGTAGCCGCAGTACTGATCAGTCAGGCCGGGTAGGAGCGGCTTCAGCCGCGAAGCGATCGCATGTTCACAACAGATGCAGTGAATTTCCCGGCGCTTTCGCGGCTGAAGCCGCTCCCACCGGGCCAGTCCCACAAGGCCGCAAAGCGCTTAATCGAACAATATTGGCTTCAGCCGGGAAGCTTCTCTGCGTTCAGGCCGGACAACGGCTATTCAGCAATCCCTCGCCAGCAGCCAGTCGCGGAACACCACCAGCGACGGCAGGTTCTGGAAGCGCGCCGGGTAGGCCAGGTAATAGCTGCGGCCGCTGTTCATGGGCGCAAACAGGCTGACCAGCTCACCCTTGGCCAATTCATCGCGCACCAGCACGCTAGGCACCAGGGCGATGCCGATACCGGCGGCGACCGCCTGGATCAGGTGCGAGGTGACCTCGAAGCTCGGGCCTGGGCGCATCACGTGGTGGTCCAGGCCGTTGTGCTCGAACCAGTCCGACCAGGCGTGCGGTCGTGAAACCACACTGAGCAGCGAGTGCCGCGTCACGTCCGCCGGTTGCAGGGCGGCGTGGTCGGGCAGGGCGCTTGGGCTGGCCACCACCAGCAGTTGCTCGACCATCAGCGGGTGGGCGATGTAGCCGGGCCAGTTGCCGTCGCCGGCACAGATCAGCGCGTTCATGTCCTGGGCAGCGACGCTGAGGTCGGCCAGGGCGATGCGCGAATGGATGTGCACCACGAAACCGGGGTGCCGAGCATAGAAATCATGCATCTGTGGCAGCAACCAGCGCGAGCCGAAGGTCGGCAGCACCGCCAGGTTCAGGGTGCCGACCTGCGATTTATGGGCGATGGTCTGCAGCGTCGCGCTGCGGATGCGCCCCAGCGCGGCAGCCAACTCATGCTGGTACAGCGCCCCGGTGGGAGTCAGTTCGATGCGTCGGCCGTCACGCTTGAACAGCTCGACTTCCAGTTGCGCCTCCAGCGCCTGCACCTGGCGGCTGACCGCGCTCTGAGTCAGCGCCAGTTCATCGGCGGCCTTGGTGAAGCTGCCATGCCGCGCGGCGGCTTCGAAGGCCAGCAGCAGGGACATTGACGGAGTGAGTCGGCGCGGATTCATTCATAAAACTCATGCAAAAACGGCGGTATTTACGTTTGCCCAATGCCACCCAGTGCCGGAGAATCGGCAGCACCGTGATTCAGGCGTAGCCGGGCATGCCCCGCAGCATACGTGTTTTACCTATTAAAAGTCTCCGTGCCAGGAACCTCCGTGATGATTGCCCAGCTCAAGCCTGCCAGCCCCCAGGCCGACCTTTATGAACGCTTTCTCAGTGCCCTGAGCCGTGCCGGCTTCGCTGGCGAGATCGCCCGGGACCATGGTTCGCGCAGCGTGCTGGGCACTGACAACTCCATCTACCAGCGCCTGCCGCAGGCGGCGGTGTTTCCCCGCGACGCCGATGACGTGCAGATCGTCGCGCGCCTGGCCGGCAGCCCGGAGTTCCAGCAGGTGGTGCTGACCCCACGGGGTGGTGGGACCGGCACCAACGGCCAGTCGCTGACCGACGGTGTGGTGGTCGACCTGTCGCGGCACATGAACCGCATCCTGGAAATCAACGTCGAAGAGCGCTGGGTGCGGGTGCAGACCGGGGTGGTCAAGGACCAGCTCAACGCGGCGCTCAAGGCCCATGGCCTGTTCTTCGCCCCGGAGCTGTCGACCTCCAACCGCGCCACCCTCGGCGGCATGATCAACACCGATGCCAGCGGCCAGGGCAGCTGCACCTACGGCAAGACCCGTGACCACGTGCTGGACCTGCATACCGTGCTGCTCGGTGGCGAGTGCATTCACAGCCGCCCCCTTGACGCAGCCACCCTCGACGCGGCCAAGGCCGGCACCGACCGCGCCGCCGAGGTGTACCGCTGCGCTCAGGGCATTGCCGATGAACAGGCGCAATTGATCAAGGATATTTTCCCGCCGCTCAACCGCTGCCTGACCGGCTACGACCTGGCGCACCTGCGTGAAGAGGACGGTCGCTTCAATCTCAACAGCGTGCTGTGCGGTTCTGAAGGTTCGCTGGGCTTCATCGTCGAGGCGCGCCTGAATGTGCTGCCGATTCCCAAGTACTCGATTCTGGTCAACGTGCGCTACGCCAGCTTCATGGAGGCGCTGCGCGATGCCAAGGCGTTGATGGCGCACAAGCCGCTGTCCATCGAGACGGTGGACTCCAAGGTGCTGATGCTGGCCATGCAGGACATCGTCTGGCACGGCGTGGCCGAGTATTTCCCGGCCGGTGGCGAGGTGCCGACCCTGGGCATCAACCTGATCGAATTCAGTGGCGACGAGCTGGACGAAGTGGAGCGCCGGGTGCATGAGTTCGTCGAGCACCTGCAGCGCGACACCTCGGTGGTGCGCCTCGGCCATACCCTGGCGGTGGGCAGTGCCGCCGTGAACCGCGTGTATGCCATGCGCAAGCGTGCGGTGGGCCTGCTCGGCAACGTCAAGGGCGAGGCGCGGCCGCAGCCGTTCGTGGAAGACACTGCCGTGCCGCCGGAGAACCTCGCCGACTTCATCCAGGCGTTCCGCGACCTGCTCGACAGCCACGGCCTGCAGTACGGCATGTTCGGCCATGTCGATGCCGGTGTGCTGCACGTGCGGCCGATCCTCGACATGAAGGATCCGGCCCAGGCCGCGTTGATCCGCCCGATCTCCGACCAAGTCGCGGCGCTGACCCAGAAGTACGGCGGTCTGCTGTGGGGCGAACATGGCAAGGGCCTGCGCTCGCAGTACGTGCCCGGCTACTTTGGCGAGCTGTATCCGGCGTTGCAGGCGCTCAAGGCAGCCTTCGACCCGCACAACCAGCTCAACCCCGGCAAGATCGCCACTCCGGCGACAAAGCCGGAGGCCAGGCTGACCCTGGTCGACGAAGTGCAGCTGCGTGGTGACCTGGACCGCAGCATCGACGAGCGCGTATGGCAGAGCTACGAGAGCGCGGTGCACTGCAACGGCAACGGTGCCTGCTACAACTACGACCCCAACGACGCCATGTGCCCGTCGTGGAAGGCCACCCGCGACCGTGTGCATTCGCCCAAGGGCCGCGCCTCGCTGATCCGCGAATGGCTGCGTCTGCAAGGCCAGCAGAACATCGACGTACTGGCCGCCAGCGTGCAGGCGCGTTCGGCCGGTTTCTTCCAGGGCCTGGCGGGCAGGGTGCGCAACAGCCTGGCGCGGCGGCGCGGCGAGGCGGACTTCTCCCATGAGGTGTACGACGCCATGGCCGGCTGCCTGGCGTGCAAGTCGTGCGCCGGCCAGTGTCCGATCAAGGTCAACGTGCCGGATTTCCGCTCGCGCTTCCTGGAGCTGTACCACACCCGTTACCTGCGCCCGCTGAAGGATTACCTGATCGGCTCGCTGGAATTCAGCATTCCGTACCTGGCGCGCTTTCCCAAGCTGTACAACGGCCTGATGAGCGCCAGGCCGGTGCGCTACCTGCTGGAACATGTGGCCGGCATGGTCGACAGCCCGCTGCTCAGCCTCATGGATTTCCGCGCCGCCTGCGCGCGCTGGAACGTCGCCATCGCCACGCCTGAACGCCTGGCGCGACTGAGCGCCGAACAGCGCCAGCGCACCGTGATTCTGGTGCAGGACGCGTTCACCCGCTACTTCGAGACCCACCTGGTCGCCGACTGGCTGGAGCTGATCAGCCGCCTGGGCTACCAGGTGTACCTGGCACCGTTCGCGCCGAACGGCAAGCCGTTGCAGGTACAGGGCTTCATGGCCGCGTTCGAGAAGGCCGCCGCCTACAACGCGCAGACCCTGCGCAGCCTGCAAGGCTACGACATCCCGCTGGTGGGCCTGGACCCGGCGATGACCCTGGTGTACCGCCAGGAGTACGCCAAGACCCTCGGCGAACAGGCGCCTACCGTGTTGCTGCCGCAGGAATGGCTGGCCCAGGCGCAACTGCCGGAATTCGCCGAGACCGGCCAGGCGTTCCGCTTCCTGCCGCACTGCACAGAGAAGACCAACGAGCCGGGCAGCGTCGGCCTGTGGCAGAAGGCCTATGCGCGCCTGGGGCTCACGCTGGAGGTGCTGCCCAGCGGCTGCTGCGGCATGTCCGGTACCTACGGCCATGAAACCCGCAACGTTAAGACCTCGGCGATCATCTACCAGCAATCCTGGCAGCCCCTGGTCGCCAAACATGCCGCCGATGGCGGGCTGGTTGCCGACGGCTACTCGTGCCGCAGCCAGGTCAAGCGCCAGGATGGCAAGGTAGTGCTGCATCCGTTGCAGGTGTTGTTGCAGCAACTGCGCAGTGCGTGATCAGCGTTGGCCCTGGCGTGCCTGAAGGGGCGCAAGGGCCGCGCCAGATATCCGGTTGAATCTCTGGAATAGGGACGGGTCACAAAACTGTGGCGACCCGTCACCTACATCGATAGCAACCAGAGAGGTATCTATGAGCGATCAAGAGCTGGAGCGCGAAGTCCTGACCCGTCTGCTGCACGCTCACCCCGAGGGGCTGGGCAAGGAAGTGTTGGACAACTACCGAGGTGAGAGGGCTGTCGCCGACGTCCTCAAGGACCTGCAGGGCCGCCACCTGATCCATGGCGGCGCGGTGTCCGAGCAGCAGGACACACCGCAACTGGTGTTTCCCATCAAGCTGAGCAGCGCCGGAGTCGAGCACGCCAGGCGGCTGGAGGTCTGACCCGGGCAGGGGGGCGGGCTAAGCCTGCCTCCCTTGGCGGGCTCTTGGTGGCGTACATGACATCTGCTGTAACGCAGTCACGCAACCTTTTTGCCTGAACCTGTATTCGATGGTGCTCAGTCCATTAACGGAGGTATGAGCATCATGCAGTTCGAGTCATTGATAGGCTGCCTGGGCCAACGTCATGGTACGTTCGAGATTCCTGGTTTCGACATGGATCCTTCGGTCAGTGGCTGCGAAGGTGGCAAGAACTGGTTCGCGTTCGAGGCGGCGCCTGGGGTCATGGTCGAATTCGGCGAGGGTGGCGTCTTCGAGTCCATCGCCATACGCCGCCCTGAATCCGGGCTTGCTGCGCGAGCATTGGCACAGGCGTTACCGTTACCTCTGAGTCTGGATATGGATCGTGCCCAGGTCAGGCGGCTTTTTGGAGCGCCGTGCTCGGCGCACCCACCGTACGCCTTCAACGGCACCGGCGGGACGGATATTTTTGAACATGTCCTTGACGCTTATCCTTGCGTGCATCTGGCATTCGAGTATCAAAGTGATCTGTCGGTTTCGGTCATCTTCATGTTGCTGAATACGACAACGGCTTGACGAGGTTCGAACGGCTGGGGCTTGGCAGAGCGCAGTCAGTCTCTGTCGGTCAAACCCGAAAGCGAAATTCTCTGAACTTCCCCGCCTGCTTCTGGCCCACCTATGCAAGGGCGATCAATCGGTTGCCCACGGTTGAAGGAGAGTCAGGATGCCAAGTGAAGACGGCAAGATCCGGTATGGGGTCGTAGGCGGCGGATCGATTTCCCAAGGGGCGTTCATGCCAGGCGTAGGGCAGACCGACAATTCGGTGCTCGCCGCGCTGGTCACCGGCGACCCGCAGAAGGCCGAGAAACTGGCCGCGTTATACGGCATCAAGGCGTACCGCTACGAGGACTACGACAAACTTCTGAAGTCCGGCGAAATCGACGCCGTGTATGTGGCCACGCCGAATTTCCGCCATACCGAGTTCGTGATTCCGGCGCTGGAAGCGGGCATTCATGTGCTGCTGGAAAAACCCATGGCCACCAGCGAAGCCGATTGCCACGCGATGATCGAGGCCGCCAACCGCACCGGCAGCAAGCTGATGGTCGCCTATCGACTGCACAGCGAGCCGGGCACCCTGGAGATCATCGAGCGGGTGCGCGCGGGCGAGTTCGGTGAACCGCGCCTGTTCACCTCCACCTTCACCCAGACCGTCAAGGCCAGCAACCACCGCTCCAAGCATGGCTTCGCCGCCGGCCCGGTGCCGGACATGGGGCCTTATCCGCTGAACATGGTGCGTCAACTGTTCGGCGACGAGCCGATCGAGGTCACCGCATTTGGCAGCAAAGACCCCAAGCACGACATCGGCACCTGGGACACGGTGACCGTGGCCTTGCGCTTCCCCGGTGAGCGCCTGGCACATTTCACCGTCAGCTACAGCCTGCCCGACAGCGAGCGCTTCCAACTGATCGGCAGTGAAGGGGAGGTCGAGGCGTCACCCTGTTTCGGCTATGGGGAAGGTGTAGCAATTGGTTATCGCGCCAAGCGCGGCGATAGCTGCCGCGAGCATGTACACCCGGTGGTCGACCAGTTCGCCGGGGAGACCGCCTACTTCTCCGCTTGCATCCTCAACGACCAGACACCGGAAGCGGATGGCCAGGAAGGCTGGCGCGATGTGCGCGTGGTGGCGGCCATCGAGCGGGCACTGCAAACCGGCCGGCCGCAGACGCTGGAGCATGTGCCAGGGCGTCGCGGCCCGCAGCGCAGCCAGGCGCGCGAGTTCCCGCTCGCCAAGGTGCCGGAGATGATTGATACCGAATCTCCAACCGAGTAAAGGCCGTTGAGGGCAGGGGACAGGCTCTGCGAAAGGTCAGGTAGGCCCGTTTTTGCTTGGCGAATGGCGGGTCTCGACCCAGGGCAGCCGGGTCAATCAGTAACCAGCTGTTTTAAAAGTAAATTTTTTTACATCAGGGCTTCACAGGCGACAATAAAGTTGTTAAATTGCCGCCCATTCCAGCATGGTCTGCCAAGACGCGCTGGAAGTTTCAGCAGAGTGCTCACGCACTCGTCGCTACAGGGGCGTCGCCAAGCGGTAAGGCAGCAGGTTTTGATCCTGCCATGCGTTGGTTCGAATCCAGCCGCCCCTGCCATTTTCTCTTCGAATATCTTCCTTTGCCCTTCAGGGTTTTTTGCGTTTCTGTCTGCCCCTTTTCCACGTCGGGCCTGTGTCCTGCGATCCTGTCGCAACAGACCTGAGTGCCTGTATGCTGGCGGCAAAATTCAGGATCCCGCGCACGTCTCATGAAGCCTTTCTCGCTGTTGTCTGGTCGCATGACCTCCAGGGCTTTGTCGATCTGGATCGCGTTCTTCATCAGCCTGGTGTGCGTTTCGCTGATCCTGGCCACGCTTTGGCAGATCAAGCAGTCAGCGAACGAGCGTCTGGCCAGCGCACGCAGTGCGGTGCTCAACATCGTGCGCGCCACCGAACAGCAAGCCACCGACACCGTACGCCAGGCCGACAACACCTTGCGCAACATCGCCGAGCGTATCGAGACCGACGGCCTGGGTACGGCGCAGCTCGAACGCCTGGCGCAACTGATGAAGCACAACGTGGTCGAGGTTGAAGGACTGCAAGGTTTGTTCGTCTACGATGCGCAGGGAAACTGGATTGCCAATTCGTTCAGCCAGATACAGGTTGGACTCAACAACAGTGACCGCGACTACTTCATCTGGCATCGGGACAACTCCAGCGCTGCCGTGCATATCGGATCCATCGTCGTCAGCCGTACCACGGGTGAGCTTATCGTGCCGATCAGCCGCCGCCTCAACCATCCGGACGGGCGCTTCGCTGGCGTGGCGCTGGCGACGGTACCGGTGGCCTATTTCCAGGCGTTTTTCCAGCGCATGGCGGTGGATGAGCAGGGTGTGATCTTCCTGGCGCTGGTCAACGGCGACCTCCTGGCGCGGCGGCCCACCATTGAAAAAATCATGACCACCAATCTGGCCAAGGGCGAAATCTTCAGCAAGTACCTGCCCGTGGCCGATCAGGGCACGGCGATCGTGACTTCGGTGGTGGATGGGGTCGAGCGGCTGTATGCCTATCAGCGTATTCCGGGGCTGCCGCTGGTTACCGCCGCCGGCCTGTCGATGCAGTCGGTGTACGCGTCCTGGTGGGAGTACGTCTGGCGTTCGTTCGCGCTTACCGGGGTGATGATCCTGGTGCTCGGTCTGCTCGGCGGATTGATCTGGCGCCAGGTGCAGCAACTGATGGTTGCCGAGAAACGCCTGGGCAAAGCGCACCGCGAACTGGAACTGCTGGCCCGTACCGACGGGCTGACCGGCGTCGCCAACCGTCGCGCCTTTGATATCGCCCTGCAACGCGAATGGGCTCAAGCCGAGCATCGCGGGCTGGGCGTCATCCTGCTGGATATCGACTGGTTCAAGCAGTACAACGACCGCTACGGCCACCTGGACGGCGATCAGTGCCTGAGGCGCATGGCTGCGCTGTTGTCTGATCAGCTTGATGCTGACCACGGCCTGGTGGCTCGGTATGGCGGGGAAGAATTCGTCATTCTGCTCCCCGGCAGCGACCTGACACAGGCCGCTGCGGCGGCCGAGCGGATACGGGCTGCCGTGGCCGAGGCGCAATGGGTGCACGCGGGCAGCCCGCTTGGCGTGGTGTCGATCAGCGCCGGGGTCGCCAGTACTTCGGGCCTCGCTGCAGGCAGTGCAATGGCGCTCCTGCAACGGGCCGATGGCCTGTTGTACAAGGCCAAGCAGCAGGGTCGTAATCGGATTTGCCAGGGCTAGGCCCAATACCGTTCGGTTAGTGGTAATTGGACCTTGTTGGAGCGAGCCCGCTCGCGATGACTGCCTCAAGTTCACAGCCGATGTGCTGGCTTTACCGGACTTTTCGTAAGCAAGCTCGCTTCAACAAAAGCCGGATGACACGTATTGGGGTTAGGCCTGGCTCGGGCGCCGCAGCCCCTCGACGATGAGATAAAAGGCTCCGGCCATGATCGCCATGTCGGCGATGTTGAATACGCCGGTGTGCAGGCTGCCGAGGTTGAGCACCAGGTAGTCCACCACATGACCGTCGCGGTAGACCCGGTCGAACAGGTTCGAAGCCCCACCCAATGCGATCAGGTACACCGCTGCGGCCTTGGCCGTGGCGATGCTCCAGTGCGACAGCGACCACCTGATGGCCCAGGCCACCACCAGGCCGACCGCGATGACGAAGATGGCCTGCTTGAGCAGCAGTGGCAGGCCGGCTCCGAGGCTTAAGAACGCACCAGGGTTGAGGCTCAACGCCACGTCGAGCCACAGGCTGCTGCTTCCATACCGCAAGCTCTCGTGGGCCAGGCGTGTCAGGGCCACGAGCTTGACCCACTGGTCGAAGAGGATGAACAGCACCCCGGCCACTAAGGCGAAGGCAGGGGCTCTCAATAACTGGCGCATGACAGCGGTTCCGAGCAAAGTAGGGGCGGCGTGAAGATAGCCTGAGCACAGACTTTACTCCAGGCCTTCGTGCACGCTGGCGATGGCTTCCACCTCGACCTGATAGCCGTGGTGCAGCTCCGCGACCGGAACGATTGCCCGGGCTGGGCGATGTTCACCCAATACCTGGGCATAGAGTCGATCGAAGGTCGGCCAGTGCTGCACGCCTACCAGATAGACCCTCACCTGCAGCAGATCGTGGATTTCGCCTCCCGCCGCTCGCAGCACGGCCAGCAGATTATCCAAGGCGATCATTGCCTGGACTTCGAACGGCGCGTCGTGGCTGTGTCCGCCGCCAGGGTGTATCGGCAACTGCCCGGAAATGAACAGCGTATTGGCGTGCCGCAAACCCTGAACGTAATGACCGCCAGGCGCTGCGGCCTGTCGGGTGCTTATCGTGCGGTCCGCATTACCAGCCATGCAGGCGACTCCAGGCTTGAGTGTTGCCCTGGGCGTCAAGCGCCTGGTAGGCAGGAAACTGCGCCCCAGTGGCGCAGGCGTGGTTGGGCAGGATGCGCAAACGGAGGCCGATGGGAAAACGCGACAGCAGGGTGCTGCTGTCCAGGTTTGCCAGGGTGATGAGCCCATGCTCTTGATTGGCGGTATGAAATTGCGCCGCTTCGATCCATTCGCCTTCCAGGCTGCACACCTGTCCGTAACCGAAGTCGCGGCGCTGGCGTTGCGTGCCGCGGTCGCGGCTCATGGCCATCCATCCGGCGTCGGTGATGACCCAGCCTTTGTCCAGCTGATGGCCAATGACCGTGGTCAGGACACTCAGGGCCAGGTCTTCGCGGTGGCAGACGCCGACGTTGTGCATCACCAGGTCGAAGAATACATAGACACCGGCGCGAACTTCCGTGACTCCCTCCAGGTGGGCGGCTGACAGCGCCGTGGGCGTAGAGCCGACGCTGACCTCGGGGCAGGGCAGCCCTTGGTTACGCAGCTGTTCGGCGGCCGTCACGCAGGCGAGGCGCTCCTGCTCTGCCAGGCGCTGTAAGGACTCGGAGTCGTTCAGTTCGTAACTGGAGCCGGCGTGAGTCATGACCCCGGCCAGGCGCATGCCGGCGGCATGCAGGCAGCGGGCGACCGTCAGCAGGGTATCGTCATCGGCCTTCAGTCCGCCACGGTGACCGTCGCTGTCGATCTCGATCCATACGCTGAACGCGCATTGATGTCGGCTGGCGAATTCGACGATGGCCCGTGCGCTCTCGAGGCTGTCAGTCAGGATGCCCAGCCGACAGCCATGACGCTGCAGTTCGAGGGCTTGTGGCAGCTTGCCGGGGGCGATGGCCACGGCATAGAGAATGTCGTCGATGCCGGCAGCGAAGCAATGTCGGGCCTCGTGGAGGGTCGACACGGTGATGCCCTGGGCGCCGGCGGCCAGTTGAGCCTTGATTACCGGCAGACACTTGCTGGTTTTCACATGCGGGCGCAAGCGTACGCCCAGCCGTTCTGCGCGCTGCTGCAAGCGCTGGATGTTGCGAGACATCGTCGGCAGATCGATGAGTGCTGCCGGGGTCTCGAGGTGGTCGAGTGAGTGAGGCATGACGAAGCGCTCCATATGAGTCGTGGTTGCCACTCTATTGTTTGTTCGTAAAGCCGTGGTTCAATGGCTGGTCATCAATCATTAAGTGAATCTGAATGTTCAGCCTTGAAGATCTCCGTCTGGTCGTGGCGCTGGGGCATTCGGCTTCGCTCAGCGCAGCCGCGCGGTCACTGCGAGTGACCCCGCCAGCTTTGTCTATGCGTCTGCGCAAGCTCGAGGCGCAGTTGGGTGTTGCCCTGGCCAACCGTGATGCTCGGCGCCTGAGTCTGACTGCCGAAGGCCAGCGCCTGGCCGAGGAGTGTGCGCAACTGCTGGAGCGCTTCGAGCGCTTGTCGGAGTCCTTTCGTGCCTCTGACGCGCCGCTGCACGGCACCTTGCGCCTGGCCGCGCCGTTCGGTTTCGGACGCCAGCGCATCGCACCGTTGCTGGCTCGGTTCGCTCGCCTGCACCCGGGGCTGCGCCTGTGCCTGGACTTGCGCGAAACTCCCTGGCCCGATCGGCACGACAGCGATGCGGTGGTGCATATCGGCCCGGTCAGCGACAGTGCCTGGGTGGCACGAACTCTGGCCAGCAATCACCGTTGGCTGTGCGCGAGCCCTGAGTATCTGGCGCGCCATGGAGTGCCCGCCACGCCAGACGAGTTGCCTGATCATCGCTGCCTGTGTATCCGCGAGAACGATCAGGACGTGACCCTGTGGCAACTTCAGCAAGGGGCAAGGCAGCGCAGCCTGCGCATTGATCCGGCGATGCTGTGCAACGATGGCAGCGTGGCCCGGCGCTGGGCCGAACAAGGTCTGGGGTTGGTGCTGCGTTCGCAGTGGGATGTCGAGCAGGCGATAAGCCAGGGGCGTCTGGTTCGGGTGCTGGCCGATTGGTCGTTCGGCAGCGTACCGGTGCTGCTCTTGGTGCCTGCGCGCCGGCAACGCAGTGCCCGTGTGCAGGCACTTGTCGCATTCCTCGAACAGGCTTTCGGCGGTGACAGCCCTCTCACGCCGTTGTCTACCCCTGAGCCGATGGGCGACGACGCTTCGCATCACCCCCTTGAGTGAGCTACTGGTACAAGGAGCTGCAATGAAAGTTGGCGTTATCTCCGACACTCACGGGCTGTTGCGTCCAGAGGCCCTGGCGGCCTTGCAGGGCTGTGCGCGGATTGTGCACGCGGGTGATATCGGCAAGCCGGAGATCCTCGAGCAACTGGCGCGCCTCGCCCCCTTGCACGTGGTGCGTGGCAACAATGACCTGGGTTTTGCCTGGGCCGATAAACTGCCGGATCAGTCGCTGTTCGATCTGGAAGGCTGGCAGATTCTGCTGGTTCACGACCGCGCGGATGTGCCAGCGGAACTGGCGGGTGAGATCAAGGTGGTGATCACCGGCCACTCGCACAAGCCGCTGATCGACTGGCGTGGTGAGCGCCTGTGGCTCAATCCCGGCAGCGCCGGGCCGCGGCGCTTCAAACTGCCGGTGACCGTGGCGATTCTGGAGTTGGGGCCAGCGGGGGTAGAGGCGCAGCTGGTGCCTCTGCTGCAATGACGCAGCGCCCGGAGGTAGTGCCGTTGGGCGATGCACACGGAATTTTCTTCTGCCCATCGGGTTCAACTGCCTGACGCTGTCTGAACCTAGGGAGGCTTGCATGAGCAGTGCATTCAAGAAGGGCGATACCGTGACCTGGAATTCCGAGGCCGGGGTGATTCACGGCAAGGTGGTCAAGAAGCATACCGAGGATGTCGAGTTTCGCGGGCGTACCCGACATTGCTCCAAGGACCAGCCGCAGTACGAGGTCAAGAGTGACAAGACCGGGGCGACGGCGATGCACAAGGAAGACGCGTTGAAAAAGGCCTAGCCTCGATACTGTTCAGTTAGACGCTCTTCGGCCTTTGTTGGAGCGAGCTTGCTCGCGAAGAGGTCAGCAAAACCCATGCATCTGCTGTGAACGTGACTCAGCTATCGCGAGCAAGCTCGCTCCAACGGTGTGATTGACCTGCATTGGCTGTAGCCGGGAAGGGGGTTACCCCAGCCCCAGTGCCTTCAGCCGGCGATACAAGGTGCGTTCGCTGATGCCCAGTTCTTTGGCCAGCTCCGCGCGTGAGCCGGTGAACCCGTGCAGGGCGTGGGCGATGCGGGCCAGGCCGTCGTCCTGACGGTGTGGCAGTGGCGGCGTGGCAAGCAGGTGCGCGGGCAGGTCCTTGTCGCGAATCACGCCGTCGTCACTGAACAGCCGGGCGCGTTCGAGGATGTTCTTCAGTTCGCGGATATTGCCGGGGAAATTGTGCCGCTGCAGGTGCCTGAGGGCGCTGGCGTCGACACGCGTGCGGCCGCCGGGCGCCAGGTTGCGCAGGTGGCTTTCGATCAGCAGTGGCAGGTCTTCGCGGCGTTCACGCAACGGCGGCAGGTCGATGGTGAAGGCATTGATGCGGTAGAACAGGTCCTGGCGAAAGCTGCCTTGTTCGACCATGCGTGGCAGCGGCTTGTGCGTCGCCGCCACGACGCGAAAATCGGCATGCACGGTACGCAGGCTGCCCACGGGACGAAAGCTGCCCGACTCGATCAGGCGCAGCAGCTTGACCTGCATGGCCAGTGGCACGTCGCCGATCTCGTCGAGAAACAGCGTGCCGCCATGCGCCGCTTCGGCCAGCCCGGTCTTCTTGTACAGGGCGCCGGTGAAGGCGCCTTTTTCATGCCCGAACAACTCGCTTTCGAACAAGGCTTCACTCAGCCCGGTGCAATCGACCACCACCAGCGGGCCGCTGGCGCGTGGGCTGCCCATGTGCAGGGCGCGGGCGAACAGTTCCTTGCCGGTACCCGACTCGCCCTGCAGCAGCACCGGGATGGAGGAGGGCGCCGCACGCTGCAGGGCAGCGAGCGCCTGCTTGAAGGGCGCCGATGTGCCGACCAGGCCCTGCTTCTGCGGCTGTGCCGAGGCCAGTTCGACGCTCTGCAGGCGTTCGACGTAGGCCACCACACGCTGCTGGCTGTCGAGCACCGGACGCAGCTCTACATCGACATGTTCTGGTCCGCGCGGAGTGTGGTGGATATGCAGGACGCGTTCCGGGCGATGGCTGTCGAAGGCCTTGCGCATCGGGCAATGCTCGCCGGCTTGGTCGCAAGGCACTGCGTACTCATGGGAGACCTTGAAGCACTTGGCGCCCAGATGTTCACGCCCTTCCACCGCAAAATGGCGCTGGTAGGCGGCATTGGCCGCCACGATGCGGTATTCGGTGTCGAGAATGATGGTTGGGCAGTCATCGTGTTCCAGGTAGGAAGACAGCGCCTGGACGTTCAAGGCATCGGTGGCAATCAGGGATTCGGCGGACATGGGCTGATCCGGGCGGGTCGACTGCCAGATACTGCCACGAACTGCCAGCGTTCTGCCACAAAGCCTGGCAGTCGGTGTGCCAGCAGGTCGGTCGACCCTGTGCTGAACTGCGTATGACCGGGCCCCAGAGCCTGCCAGGTAGGCTGGCACGGATATTGACTTGCCTGTTGGGACATTCAGAGGAAGCGGTGCATGAACATCGGTGCGAACATCTGGCTTGAAGCCTTCTTCGACGAGGCTTCGTCCACTTTCAGTTATCTGCTGCTCGATCTGCCCAGCCGCCGCTGCGCGTTGATCGACAGCGTGCTGGACTACGATTGCAAATCCGGGCGCACCGCCACCCGCGCGGCTGACCAGCTCGTCGAACGCGTGCAGGCGCTGAACGCCCAGGTGGAGTGGATCCTGGAAACCCATGTGCATGCCGACCATCTCAGCGCCGCCAGTTATCTCAAGCGCCAGGTCGGTGGCCGCATCGGCATTGGCAGTCGGATTCGCGACGTGCAGAGCGTGTTCGGTGATCTGTTCAACGCCGGTGCAGGGTTTCGCCGCGATGGCAGCCAGTTCGACGTGCTGCTCGAAGACCGGCAGGTGATCAGTGTTGGCGGCCTGCAGGTCACCACCCTGCATACGCCTGGACACACGCCGGCATGCATGACCTACGTGGTCAGCGACGGCGACGAGACGCTGGCCTTCGTCGGCGATACGCTGTTCATGCCCGACTACGGCACCGCACGCTGCGACTTTCCCGGTGGCGATGCACGCATGCTGTTTCGTTCGATCCGCCGCATCCTGGCCTTGCCCGAAGCGACCCGGATCTTTCTGTGCCACGACTATCGGCCTGACGGCCGCCCGCTGGCCTTCGAGACCACAGTCGCGGCACAGCGTGCGGCGAACATCCATGTGCATGACGGCGTCGAGGAAGAGGCGTTCGTGCGCATGCGTGAAGCCCGCGATGCCACGCTGGACATGCCGGTGCTGATGCTGCCGGCGGTGCAGGTCAACATGCGCAGCGGCCAGTTGCCCGAGCCGGAGGACAACGGTGTGCGCTACCTGAAAATCCCCCTGGACGCGATATGAGCGACTGCACAGGAGACCACCCCATGTCAGTGCTTCACCACCAGGTGCTGATCGTCGGCGCCGGCTCGGCCGGTATCGCCACCGCAGCCAGTCTCAAGGCCCGTGAGCCCGGTCTGGATATCGCGCTGATCGACCCGGCCGATACGCATTACTACCAACCGGGCTGGACGCTGGTGGGCGGCGGCGCTTTCGACGTGCGTGCCACGGCAAGGCCCATGGCCTCGGTGATTCCCCGTGGCGTGCAGTGGTTACGCGCCGCAGTGCGCGCCTTCGAGCCTGAGGCCGACACAGTGGTGCTGGACGATGGCCGGCGTGTCGGTTATTCGCAGCTGATTGTCTGCCCTGGTCTGAAGCTCGACTGGGCGGCCATCGAAGGATTACCGGAAAGTCTTGGCGAGCATGGCGTGACCTCCAACTATCGCTTCGACCTGGCGCCCTATACCTGGGAGTTGGTGCGCCAGTTGCGCGGTGGTCGGGCGCTGTTCACCCAGCCGCCGATGCCGATCAAATGTGCTGGTGCACCGCAGAAAGCCTTGTACCTGGCCTGTGACCACTGGCGACGCCAGGGCTTGGGGTCGGCCATACAGGCGCGTTTCTTCAACGCCGGCGGCGTGTTGTTCGGCGTCCCGGACTACGTGCCGACATTGATGGAATACGTGGACAAGTACGCCATCGACCTGCAGTTCAATCACCGTCTGGTCGCCGTGGATGGCCCTGGCAAGACCGCGACTTTCCTGCGCAGCGCGGCTGACGGCAGTGTGGCGACGGTCATCGAGCCGTTTGACATGCTGCATGTGGTACCGCCCCAGGTGGCCTCGGATTTCATTCGCAACAGCCCGCTGGCCGATACCGGCGGCTGGCTGGACGTCGACCCCGCCAGCTTGGCGCACCGACGCTTTGCCAACATTCATGGCCTGGGCGACGTGATCAACACCAGCAATGCCAAGACCATGGCCGCCGCCCGCCAGCAGGCCCCGGTGGTCGCCTGTAATGTGCTGGCAGCACTGGGCATGCGCAGTTCGCGGGCAACCTATCAGGGCTATGGCTCGTGCCCCTTGACCGTGGAGCGCGGCAAGATCGTCCTGGCTGAATTCGAATACGGGGGCCGTCTGGCGCCGACTTTCCCGCGCTGGCTGCTGGAGGGGCGCCGGCCGACGCGGCTGGCCTGGTGGCTGAAAGCCTGGCTGCTGCCGCCGTTCTATTGGCACGGCATGCTCAAGGGGCGTGAATGGCTGGCGGGCGTTCGCTCGGCCGAGCAGGCGCCGCACGGATGATCACCGGCATCGCACTGGGTGCGTTGATGGGGCTGATCCTGGCCCTGACCGGTGCCGGCGGCGGCATCCTCGCGGTGCCTGCGCTGGTGTTCGGTATGGGGATGAGCATGGCCGAGGCGGCGCCGGTGGGCCTGCTGGCGGTTGGCTTGGCGGCCGGTGTCGGTGCGGTGCTGGGTTTGCGCCAGGGCATCGTGCGCTACAAGGCCGCCTTGTTCATGGCCGCGATTGGCATGGCCAGTGCGCCGTTGGGCCTGCATTTGGCCCGACAGGTGGCCAACGCGCCATTGGCCCTGGCGTTCGCGGCCGTGCTGGTGCTGGTGGCGCTGCGCACGCTGGGCAAGGCGCATCGGCAGCTACGCGGTGAAGTGACAGCGCCAGCCCCGGCCTTGCTGCCCTGTGTGCTCAACCCGACCAAGGGCCGCTTGCGCTGGACCCTGCCGTGCGCCCGGGCTCTGGCGTTCACCGGTTTCGCCTCGGGGCTGCTCTCGGGCCTGCTGGGCGTCGGCGGCGGTTTCGTGATCGTGCCCGCGCTGACGCGCTATACCAACCTGCCCGGCAACAGCGTGGTCGCCACCTCGCTGGCGATCATCGCCCTGGTGTCGACCGCGACGGTCTCCACGGCGGCTGCCACGGGTGCGCTGCACTGGGCAGCGGCGATACCGTTCGCCGGGGGCGCACTGTTGGGGCTGCTGCTCGGTCGGCAGATCGCCGAGCGCCTGGCCGGTCCGCGCCTGCAACAGCTGTTTGCCCTTGCCGCAATGGCCGCCGCCGCGCTGTTGGCCGCGCATGCCTTGGGCGGGCGCTGAATCATGATCAGGACCCAGGGCGCCGTCCCCCAGCGGCTTCCCGTCCAAGGCCAATACGGGTCAGTTAGGCCGCATAGGAGCGGCTTCAGCCGCGAAGCAACCGCATGTTCACAACAGATGCAGTGAATTTCCTAGCGCTTTCGCGGCTAAAGCCGCTCCCACCGGTCCACATGCCGCTTAAGCGAACAGTATTGCGTCTAAGGCCGGTCCCGGCGGGTCGGTGCAGGCTTCGAGGCTCGGAGCGGCTTCAGCCTCTCTATGGCTGCTCCTCAGGGCAGGAACGAGGCCAGCAGCCGGCCCAGTACGGCCATGGCGGCTTCGCTCTGCGGCGTCCAGGGGTAGCCGTGGTTCAGCCGTGCGCAGTGGCCGAACTTGCGCTGCGCCGAGAACATCGGCCCTGGTGCGATGCTGATGCCCTGGGCGAGTGCCATCTGGTAGAGCTTCAGCGAGTCGACCGGCTCGGGAAATTCGAACCACAGGAAATAGCCACCGCCAGGCCGCGTGACCCGCGTCTGCTCGGGAAAGTGCCGGGCGGCCGAGGCAAGCATCGCACCCTGCTGCATTTCCAGGGTATGGCGCAGCTTGCGCAAGTGGCGGTCATAGGCGCCGTCTTGCAGGTAGTCGGCGATTGCCGCTTGCGCTGGCACCGAGGGGGAAATGCTGGTCATCAGCTTGAGGCGGCTGACCTTCGCCGCGAAGCGCCCGCCGGCGACCCAGCCGACCCGGTAGCCGGGGGCCAGGCATTTGGAGAACGAGCCGCAGTGCATCACCAGGCCCTCGGTGTCGAAGCTCTTCACCGGGCGCGGTGCACGGGTGCCGTAGTACAGCTCGGCGTACACGTCGTCCTCGATCAGCGGCAGCTCGTGTCGCTTGAGCAGCTCGTAGAGGGCCCGTTTCTTGTCATCGGGCATGCTCGCTCCGAGCGGGTTCTGCAGGCTGCTCATGAACCAGCAGGCCTTGATCGGCAGGCGCTCCAGGCTGTCGGCCAGGTGCTGCAGGTCGACCCCTTCACGCGGGTGCACCGGAATTTCCACGGCCTTGAGCTTGAGGCGTTCGAGCATCTGCAGGCACGCATAGAAGGCCGGAGCCTCGATGGCCACCAGGTCGCCTGGTTCGGTTACCGATTGCAGGCACAGACTCAGCGCCTCCATGGCGCCGTTGGTGATCACCAGTTCTTCGCGGGCCGGGTGAACGCCGCTGTTGAGGTAGCGCAGGGCGATTTGCCGACGCAGTTCCTGGTTGCCACTGGTCATGTCGGCGATTACCCCGTGCGGTGACAGACCGCGCACGCTATGGGCCATGGAACGCGCCAGGCGGGGCAGGGGAAACAGGTCCGGGCTGGGGAAGGCCGAGCCGAAGGGGACGGTCTGCGGATCCTGCAGGCTGGCCAGCACGGAGAACACCAGCTCGCTGACGTCCACGTCGGTGCCAATGGCAGGGCTGGCGTGGATCACCGGCTCGCTCAGCGAGCGGTTGGCGTGTTCGCGTACGTAGTAGCCGGAGCGCTCGCGGGCCTGGATCAGACCACGGTCTTCGAGGCGGTAGTAGGCCTGAAACACCGTGGAGGGGCTGACCGCGAAGCGCTGGCTGGCGACCCGTACCGAGGGCAGCTTTTCCCCGGCCTTGAGGGTGCGGGTGCGGATCATCTGGGCGATGTCTTCGGCAAGCTGTTCGTAGCGTTTCATGGCGGGTACGAGTGATGGGTGATGCGCGAAGGATGCATGGCCGCTACTGATCGCACCAGCGTCATTTTCGGGATTTATTTGCATATCAGATGGGGCCGGGCCAGCCAGCGTGCCGGTCTGTGGGTGATGTGGGCCGGGCGGGAAAACAGCGGGGGAAGCTGCGCTGCTCTGGCGAAATCCGCTGAATCTGAGCCTTTTGGGCCAGCCCAGGGCTGAGCAAACTCTTGGTATACCGTAATACATCGGTAATTTCAGGAGGCAATATGGCTTTTCAGATACGCAAACTGGTCACCTATCACGAACAGATCTTCATCGAGGGTGGCAAGGCAGTGCAGACACCACTGAACATGGTGGCCGTAGCGGCGGTGATCAGCAATCCGTGGCATGCCCGGGGCTTCGTCGACGACCTCAAGCCAGAGATTCGCGCCCACTGTTCGGCGCTGGGCGAGCTGATCGTCGCGCGCCTGGCCGAGGCCATCGGGGGAGCGGGGCATATACAGGCGTACGGCAAGGCGGCCGTGGTGGGCGAAGCCGGAGAGGTGGAACACGCCTCGGCGGTCATTCATACCTTGCGTTTTGGCAATCATTTCCGCGAGGCGGTAGACGCCAAGAGCTACCTGGTGTTCACCAATAAACGCGGTGGGCCGGGCACTTCGATCCAGGTGCCGATGATGCACAAGGACGACGAGGGTCTGCGTTCGCATTACCTGACCTTGGAGATGCGCATCGATGACGCACCACGCGCCGACGAAATCATCGTGGTGCTGGGCGCCGCCGACGGCGGCCGGCCGCATGCGCGGATCGGTAACCGCTACCTGGACCAGCAGGAACTGGCCACTGAAGCGGCGCCCATCTGATACGGTTTTTATTGGTATTTCTGAATCTGTAATCGGATCAGCCATCGGCGCAGGCTATGCCCATGATCTTTGATAAGTGACAGGAGCAACGAGATGGGCAAGATGGCGCTTTTCATGCTTGGCTTTCTGGCGGTGACCATTCTGATCGGGGCCCTGGCCACCATCCCGCCGCCGCTGTAATGCCTGTGGCCAACCAGCAGCCCTCGACGTGCCGAGGGCTGCCGCGTTTACGCAACCTCAGTGCCCTATGACAGGTGTTCTTCGCTGAGCATGCCGTCTAAACTGCGCGGCCCAGAGCACTGACCAGGCATCCCTCCCTTGAATGTTCCGCTGATTCTGCTTCCCGGCCTGTTGAACGATGCGCGCCTGTGGGCGCCACAACGCGCCGTCCTCGAACCTGACCGAGCCGTTCAGGTTCCTGACCTCACCCTGGATGACAGCATCGCCGCCATGGCGCGCCGGGTGCTGGACGCTGCACCGCCGCGTTTCGCCCTGGGGGCATTGTCGATGGGGGGCTATGTGGCGCTGGAGATCGTGCGCCAGGCCCCGCAGCGCGTCGAACGCCTGGCCCTGGTGGACACCATGGCCCGTCCGGACAGCGCAGACCGTGCGCGGGTGCGTCGTGGCCTGCTGGAATTGGCGCACATGGGCACCTTCAAGGGCGTGACGCCGCAACTGCTGCCCAAGCTGATTCACCGCAACAGCCTGGACACGCCAGCCGCCCAGACGGTGCGCGACATGGCCCTGGCGGTGGGACGCGAAGGATTCATTCGCCAGCAGCAGGCGATCATTGAGCGCGCCGACTATTCGGCATGGTTGGCAGATATCCAGGTGCCGACCCTGGTGATCGTGGGCGCAGACGACCAGATCACCCCGGTGGAGGAAGCACAATTCATCCACCAGGGCATAGCCGGTTCGCGGCTGGAGATCATTGCCGAATGCGGCCACCTGCCGCCGCTGGAGCATCCCGAGTTGACCACCCGGCTGCTGCAGCAATGGCTTTCGGCCTAGCCGAACGCCCTGAGGGGCGGGCTCAGCCGTGAACAGGCGCCGCTGAAGCGGCTCCTATCTCCTCACAGACTCCACGACACTCCGGCATAGATGCCCCGGCCTTCGCCCGGTGTGGAGCGCGCCACGTCCTGGCCGCGATCGTCGTAGCCTGGGGTGACGGTCGTCGCGTAGCGCTGGTTGGTCAGGTTGCGCAGGTCCAGCCAGGTCTGCCAGTGCTGGTCGGGCGAGTTGTAGCCCAGGGTCGCGCCAAACAGGTTGTAGTGGTCGGCGTAGAACGAGTTGGCATAGTCCACCGCCACCTTGGCGGCGTATTCGGTGTTGACGCCCAGGTACATGCCGGTGGAATGCGTGTAGCGCAGCTCGGCCTGGTAATAGTGCTGCGGGACGCCAGGCAGGCGGTTGTCGCCGAAGCGCTTGTCGTCGCGGTAGTGGAAGTCGCTCCAGGTATAGGCCTGGCGCAGCTCGACCTTGCCAGCCGGGCCTTTCCACAAGGGGCTGGTCAGACCCAGCTCGACGCCCTGGTGCACCGTGGGGCTGGCGTTGTTTTCGGCGACCACCGATGAAGTGCTGGCGCTGGCCGCCTGGATCTCGACGCTGAGCAGTTCATGGCGCACTTGCGAGTAGTACCAGGCCAGGTCCCACTGCCCCAGCCGGTTTTCGCCCCGACCGCCCAGCTCCAGGGTGGTGGCGGTCTGGTTGTCGAGTTTCACGCCACCGCTCTGCAGCCCAGTGGCGGCGCCGCTGCCGGCCGGGAAATACTTGTTCGAGCCCCAGATCATCGACCAGGCGTGCGGCGGCTCCACCGAGCGGCTGAGGTTGCCGTACAGCTGCAGTTGCGGGTCGACCTGGTAGCGCAGCCCCAGGCGTGCGGCATAGTCCCAGGCATGGGTGCTCAGCGGGTCGTGGGCGTCGGGGTAGGTGACTTCGGTTTCCCGGCGGGTGTAGATCGCCGCCACGCCGGTGCTCAGCCACAGGTCCGGGGCCAGTTCCAGGTCGTTGGCGGCCTGCAGCACGCTGTCCGAGCCCAGGTAGCTGTAGTCGCGAGTACGGGTGCCGGGGGCGAAGCCGGCGGTGTTGCCGGCCGGGGTGCGCACGAACTCCGACGTGCCGCTGTTGGGCAGGCCCTGGGTGTGGCGCAAGCCCAGGGTGGTCCGGCTGTTCAGGCCGAACAGTTGGTGCTGGCGCACGTAATTCAGGGTGCCGCTGACATCCGTATAGGCCACCTTCAGGCGGTTGGTGCCTTCGCGCAGGTCCATGGGGTAGTCGTGGTAGACCAGGCCGGCCTCGACCCGTGACTGGTCGTCGATGTACCAGGTGGTCTTGTTCGCCAGCCAGGTGCTGCCCGGCTGCACGCGTTTGTTGTCGCGTGCCACGTTGAGTGGGTTGGCGTCGCGCGGGTCGTGGCGGATCTGCTCGCGAGTCAGGCGCCCCGGCGTTTCGTAGTCGTTCTCGCGATAGCGGAAGTAGAAGCGTGTCTCAAGGTTCGGCCCCAGGCGGTAGCCCAGGTTGGCGGCGATACCCTGGGCGTTGCCGGCGGTCTGGTCTTGAAAGCCATCGGTGCGCGAGTCGGTGAGGCTCACGTAGTAGTCCAGGTCGCCCAGTACCTGTCCAGAGCTGATCTGGCGCTTGGTGTAGCCATGGCTGCCCACTTCGTAGCGCAGTTGCAGCGGCGAGGCGTCGTAGCCGGTGTGCGTCACGTAGTTCACCGCACCGCCCAAGGCCAGCGAGCCACGCTCGAAGCCGTTGGCGCCACGATAGACCTCGACGCGGCTCAGCCACAGGGGTTCCTTGAGTTCGTAAGGCGTACCGCCCGGGCCGGTGAGCGGCAGGCCATCGAAGGTTTCGTACAGGCCTGAGGCATGCCCCCCCGGGGCGCGGTTCAGGCCCGAGCCGCGGATCGACAGTTTGCTGCCTTCATTGTGCGCGGTACGCGCATAGACCCCCGGCTGGTAGCGGAACACATCTTCGTTGCTGCTGACCCGGCCCTGGCCGACGCGGCCCATGTCCACCAGGTTGCTGGCCCCCGGCACGCGGTGCAGTTCTTCGCGGGCGCTTTCCAGCTCCGTGACGGGTTGGGCATTGACCTCGATATCGCCCAGATCAAGCGCTTCGCCGGCCATGGCCTGGGGGGCGCAGGCCAGCATGGCGCTGAGTCCCAGGCTGCGCACTGGACGTTGCCAGGCGCCGCAAGTGGCGCGGCGCACAGCGGCCAGTGGGCTGAGGGCGAAGGGCGGGGCGGGTGGCACGGGCATCGAGCGTGTTCCTTGCAGCATCGGTAGAAGAAGTACGTCATTCGATGCTGCGCCGGGCCTGGGGGTCACGCCCCTGAACTCTGTGGCCGTTCATCGGGTCGTAGCCAGTAAGCAAGTGAATCTCCAGGGGGCATGGCGTGGCGGAAAACAAGACACGGGTCGACAATGCGGCGACGGGTGACATCAGCCATCTGGGCAAGAACATATTCTTCGCCGCCGTGGAAACCACGCGCATGCCGATGATCGTCACCGACCCGAATCGGCCGGACAATCCGATCATCTTCGCCAACAAAGCCTTCCTGCACATGACCGGCTATACCTGGGACGAGGTGCTGGGCCACAACTGCCGCTTCCTGCAGGGGCCGGAAACCGACCGCGAGGTGGTGCGCCAGGTGCGCGAGGCCATCGAGGCACGCCGGGACATTTCCACCGAGATCCTCAATTACCGCAAGGACGGCTCCAGCTTCTGGAACGCGCTGTTCATTTCGCCGATCTTCAACGAGAACGGCGACCTGATCTATTTCTTCGCCTCGCAGCTGGATGTCAGTCGTCGTCGTGACGCTGAAGATGCCCTGCGCCAGTCGCAGAAGATGGAGGCACTCGGACAGCTCACCGGTGGCATCGCCCATGACTTCAACAACCTGCTCCAGGTCATGGGGGGCTACATCGACCTGATCGGCAATGCCATGGAAAAGCCCCAGGTCGATACCCAGCGCGTGCAGCGCAGCGTGCATCACGCCAAGGCGGCGGTGGAGCGTGCCAGTACCCTGACCAAGCAGCTGCTGGCCTTCGCCCGCAAACAGAAGCTGCAGGGCCGAGTGCTCAACCTCAACGGCCTGGTCGACAGCGTGCAGCCGATGATCGAGCGCACCTTTGGTGCCGGGGTCAGCGTGGAAACCGACCTGGATCCGGCACTGCGTAACTGTCGCATCGATCCGACCCAGGCCGAGGTCGCTCTGCTGAACATCTTCGCCAACGCCCGGGACGCCCTGGCAGGGCGTACAGACCCGAAGATCTTCATCGAAACCCGCAACATGGAGGTGCATGACCTGGCCGGCATGACTCACGATGGACTGTTGCCAGGCCATTACGTGAGCATCGCCATCACCGACAATGGCGTCGGCATGCCGGCCAGTATCCGCGAGCGAGTGATGGACCCGTTCTTCACCACCAAGGACGAAGGCAAGGGCTCCGGGCTGGGCCTGTCGATGGTCTATGGCTTCGCCAAGCAGTCTGGCGGCGCGGCACGCATCTACACCGAGGAGGGCGTGGGCACCACGCTGCGCCTGTACTTCCCGGTCGACGAAGCCAGCGTCGCCGCCCATGAAATTCAGCGCGTGCCCGAGGGGCGCCAGGGCAGCGAGCGCATCCTGATCGTCGAAGACCGCCCGGACGTCGCCGAACTGGCGAGAATGGTCCTGGAGGATTATGGCTATACCACCGACATCGTGCTCAACGCCCGCGAAGCGCTGAAGCGCTTCGAGTCGGGCGCGCAGTACGACCTGCTGTTCACCGACCTGATCATGCCCGGCGGCATGAACGGGGTGATGCTGGCCCGCGAAGTGAAACGCCGTTATCCGGATATCAAGGTGCTGCTCACCACCGGTTACGCGGAAAGCTCCATCGAGCGCACTGACATCGGCGGGGCGGAGTTCGACGTGGTGTCCAAGCCCTGCATGCCACATGACCTGGCGCGCAAGGTGCGCCAGGTGCTGGACGGGCCGAACGGGATTACCTGAGTGGCGTTCGCTTTTCAGCGCTGGGCAGCTATTTCGGGTGGCGGAACGGCAGTCTTGAGGTTGATGCCGATGGTGCTGCCCGGCAAGTGGCCCAGGCGTCTGCGCTAGCCGGAAAAAAGCATACCGCACCAATAAGGGTGAAACGGTGCTTCGTCAGGTCGCGCTTGTTTTTTCAAACGCTACAACAGGCTGAATGCGGCCTCACGACTTCCTGGCCCCGTAAGGTTTCGCGTCATGGTTCCTGTTTCGGCCTACCTGAACATTGCCTGTCCGAGTATCTGGGACGGGCTTCAGGACAGTAGCCAGACGCTTGGGGACACTTTACAGCCGTCAAGGGCTAGTGACAGACTGCCATCAGCAAACCCGCCTGGATGTTCTGCACGCCGCGTTCCTGGTGCGCGTCAGTCATCCTCAGCTGCTACCTTGATAACGCTTGAAACAAACTTCTGCGGCCTGGCCGTTGGATTTGTGTCTTGCCGTACCTGCAAAGCCCCTCGAACGCGCTTAAGGATAAGACTCGCCATGAACCTTCGATCCATGCCCATCGCCCGTCGCAGCATGCTGTGTTTCGGCGCCATTGCCATTCTGGTCGTGATGCTGGGTCTGTTCAGCCTCAACCAGATGACCAATATCCGCAACGAGAGTGAAGTGATCGAGCGCGATTCGATTCCCGCCATCGTGTCGAGCAGCAAGCTTGCACTGGCGTTAGCGCGCCTGCGCCTGGAAACCATCCGCCTGGCTGCCGACCCTGGCAGGGTGGACGGCACCTACGCGAAGATCCAGGAGATCGGTGGGGTTATCGAAGCCGAGCTGGCTCGCTTCAAGGCGCTGATCGGCTCACCCGAGGAGCAGACTCACTTCGACAAGCTGACCGACATCTTCCACGAGTACCTCAAGCATGACGCGACCCTGGTCACGCTGATAAAGCAGGGCCGTATCGACGAGGTGCGCGAGATGCTGGCGACGCGGATGAACGACTTGGGCATCGCGATGAACGCGTCGTCGGGCAAATTGCAGAGTCTCAACCTTGATGAGGCCAACCATCACACCGAAGTGGCCGCCGTGATGTTCGCCAACTCGCAGAAAATCACCATTCTGGCCATCGTTCTGGCCGTGGCGCTGACCGTCCTGCTGTCCTGGCGGGTAACACGCAGCCTGACAGCGCCGTTGAGCACCGCCGTAACCGCTGCGCAGACCATCGCTTCGGGTGACCTTACCCGTGAGCTGGATCTGGCCGGCAAGGACGAGGCGGCGCAATTGCTGCAGGCCATGCATGCGATGCAGACCACCTTGCGTGGCACCCTGGAGCATATCGGCAAGTCGGCAGAGCAACTGGCGTCTTCCACCGAGCAGATGAGCGCGGTGATGAGCGAGAGCGCCCAGGGATTGCAGCAGCAGAATAACGAGATCGAAATGGCCGCTACCGCGGTGACCGAAATGAGCCATGCCGTTGAGGAAGTGGCGTCCAACGCGGTGACCACCTCGGCCGATTCCAAGGCCGCCGCCGAAACCGCGCGCTTCGGCCAGGTTCAGCTCACCGACACCCTGACCGCCATCGGGGCATTGACCGGCAACGTGTTGACCGCATCTGAGCAGGCGCGCCACCTGGCGGACCAGACGCAGAACATCAGCAAGGTGCTGGACGTGATTCGCGCCGTGGCCGAACAGACCAACCTGCTGGCCCTGAACGCCGCGATCGAGGCGGCGCGTGCCGGTGAGGCCGGGCGCGGCTTTGCGGTGGTGGCCGACGAGGTGCGTTCGCTGGCGCATCGCACCGGCGAGTCGACCCGGGAAATCGAACAGATGATCGGCAGTATCCAGCAAGGCACCAGCCAGACCGTCTCGGCCTTGTTGACCAGCGCCGAGCAGGCGCGCCAGACCCAGGAACAGGCGCGCGCTGCCAACGAAGCGCTGAGCACCATCACCCAGGCGGTCAGCGGTATCGACGAGCGTAACCTGGTGATTGCCAGCGCCGCCGAGGAGCAGGCCCAGGTGGCCCGTGAGGTGGACCGCAACCTGGTGCGTATTCGTGACCTTTCGATCCAGACCTCTGCCGGCGCCGAGCAGACCCAGACGGCCAGCCAGGAACTGTCGCGCCTGGCCGGCGACTTGAGTGGTCTGGTGCGCCGCTTCAAGGTCTGACAGACGCCGGGGCGGTTTCTGGCGGCGCGGCTGCAAGGCGGGTACGCAACTCGGTTATCATGCGCGTCACTTTCTGTCAGGCGGCCCTACGGCCCGCCTGACACCCTGCATCGATCACAGGAACGCGCCATGCCGCTGAGCAACGAAAAGCTCCAGGAATACCTGACCTTCGCCCACCAACTGGCCGACGCTTCTGGGCTGGCCATTCAGCCGTGGTTCCGCAGGCCACTGTCCGTCGAGGACAAGGGTGAGGCGCTGTTCGACCCGGTGACCGAGGGCGACAAGGCCGCTGAGCGGGCCATGCGCGAACTGATCCAGGCGCGCTACCCAGCAGACGGCATTCTGGGTGAGGAAGAGGAGGCCGTGGCCGGCAGCAGTGGCCTGACCTGGGTACTCGACCCCATCGATGGCACCCGCGCCTTCATCACCGGCCTGCCGCTGTGGGGCACCCTGATTGCCCTGAACGACGGCCAGCAACCCGTGCTGGGCATCATGAACCAGCCATTCACCCGTGAACGTTACGTCGGCACCCGCGAACAGGCCTGGTGCAACGGCGCGCCGCTGAAAACCCGCCGCTGTGCGAGCCTGGCCGAAGCGACCTTGATGGCCACCACCCCGGACATGTTCGATACCGCCCAGCGCCAGACCTTCGACCGGGTCGCCCGCCAGGCTCGCCTCATGCGCTGGGGTGGTGACTGCTACGCGTACTGCATGTTGGCCTCCGGTTTCGTCGATGTGATCATCGAAGCCAGCCTGAAACCCTACGACGTGCAGGCGTTGATGCCGATCATCGAAGGTGCCGGCGGGGTGATGACCAGCTGGACCGGGGAAACCGCACAACACGGCGGCCCTGTGGTGGCCTGTGGTGATCCGGCGTTGCATGCCGAGGTCATCGAGTGGCTGTCTGGCCAGCGCTAAGGCTGTCTTGTCACCCGGTAGGAGAGGCTTAGCCGCAATACTGGTCAGTTAGACCGTTGGAGCTTGCTCGTGAACACCTCCCAACTGATGTTAAAGCTGTTCCGGCCCCAGGTTTCGCCCTGGCGGGCGACCCACTTTGTTACGGCAAAGTGGGCAAACCACTGCTCCTGGTTTGGCCCCGCCTACGGCGGGGTTCCCTCCTTCCGGCGCCATTCCAGGGGGCCGGCGCAATGGGCCGTCCCTGGCCCAGTGCGCCTAAGCCGGCTTCCCTGCCGGCTTACCCCCTTCCATGACACCTGCACTCGGCCTGCACCCAAGTCGCGTCTGGCGGTGTCTGTGAGAGCGGTGCTTGAAAAGCAAAAGCGACGCCAGATCAGGTTGCTTCGGTCTAACTGACCAGTACTTGGCTTAGCCGCAATACTGGTCAGTTAAGCGCTTTGCGGCTTTGTGGGAGCGAGCTTGCTCGCGAAAGCGCCAGGAAATTCACTGCATCTGTTGTGAACATGCGGTCGCTTCGCGGCTGAAGCCGCTCCTACCCGCCTAACTGACCAGTATTGAGCTTAACCGGGAAGCCATTCGCAGCGGAGGCCGGGCCTTACAGGTCGGTCATCGGGCGGCCTTGTGCCAGTACCCCCGTTGATCGGTGGACCGGGAAAAAATCCGAACGCGCCACCTCGCGATGCCTGTCGTAATCCTGCACGGCGGGTTTTCCGTCGCTGAGGCGAGGTGACGCAACATGGACATTTCGGTTTTCGTATGGGGCGGGGTACTCATTCTGGCGGCGCTGGACATCTGGGTCGCCAATAGCATCTGGCGCAGCGAGCAGCGCTCGGCGTCCAAGACCGGCTGGACGCTCATCGTGTTCCTGCTGCCGGTCATCGGTCTGGTGATCTGGGCACTCATGGGGCCGCGTGGAGTGGCCGAGCCGCCCAGCTCCGACACGCACAGCAAAGGCTGAGCGCGCCTGCTTGAGGGTGTCAGCCGCGCAAGGCGGCCATACGCCGGCTGACCGCCGAGGTGAAGACCCGCTCCAGCGTATCCAGCTCTGCCTGCGGCAGGGCTTTCACACAGCCCAGGGCGCGAGTGAAGCCTTCGGCCACGCCGGCCAGCTGGGACATCTCCAGCAGGCCGTTGGCGTTCTCCAGGTCGGCAAGAATCTGCACCGCCTCGGTCTTGATGGTTTCCGGAATCGACAGATGGGTGAGTGGCATGGAAGTCACCTGTGGCTGGGGCCTGAGTGCCCAGCCTAACAGTGAATGGGCATGCTCGACGATCTGTTGGCGTGATTCAGGTCAACCGCAGGTCGTGACGCAGTGCTTCGCGATGCGCCGCACGTCCGGTCCCCATAGCCAACAGCGTGGCACTGCCCAGCAGTGCGGCGCTGAGTTCGAAAGTCGGCCGGTAGCCACCGGCGTCGAAGACCCACCCGCCGACGGTGGCGCCCAGGGTAATCGCCAACTGCACCACTGCAACCATCAGCCCGCCACCTGCCTCGGCGTCGTCGGGCAGGGTCCTGGCCAGCCATGTCCACCAGCCTGCCGGCGCAGCCGTCGCCACCGCTCCCCACAGGCCGAGCAGTACTGCCGTGGCGACCAGCGAATGCCCGAAGCACACCAGCGCCAGTGCCAGCAGTGACATCAGCAAGGCAATGGCCGCCAGCGTGCGGTACAGACCCCTATGCAGCCAGCGCTCGACCAGTAGAGTGCCTGCCAGGCCGGTAACGCCGAGAATCAGCAGCATCAATGACAGCAGGCTGTCATGCACGCCGGTCACGTTCTCCAGAAACGGCCGCAGGTAGGTGAACAGCGTGAACTGGCCCATGAAGAACAGGTCGACCGCCGTCATACCCAGCGCGACGGGAGCCTTGCCCAGCAGCGCCAATGGGCGGGTAGCCGCGGCACGTGAAGTGGCGGGCAGGCGTGGCAGGCTGAACTGCAGCCAGACCCATGCCAGGACCGCCACCGGCACGATGCAGAAGAAGGCGCCCCGCCAGCCGATCAGCCCGCCCAGGAAACTCCCCAGCGGTGCGGCAATCACCGTCGCCAGGGCATTGCCACCGTTGACGATGGCCAGTGCCCGAGGAACCCGGTGGCTTGGCACCAGTTGCAAGGCGGTGGCGGCCGACAGAGACCAGAAGCCGCCGATGACCACGCCGAGCAGCGCCCGGCCAAGCATGAACAACATGAAGCCGGGCGCCAGGGCCACCAGCGTGCCGGAAAGCACCATCAGCAGTACTAGGGCCAGCAACAGAGGCTTGCGTGCGACACGCGCGGCGATAGCGGCGGTCAGCAAGCTGCTGACCAGGGCGAATAGGCCGGAGACGGCGATGCCCTGGCCGGCCCGGCCCTCGCTGATGCCCAGTTCCTGCGCGATCGGGGTCAGCAGGCTGACCGGCATGAATTCCGAGGCAACCAGTGCGAAAGCGACAAGAGAGAGGGCGAGCACAGCGCTCCACGATGCGCTCGGCTTGGCCGAGGAGGGTGATACAACCATGAGGTGCGTTCGAGTCCTGTCGTCCGATCAGCGCCGTGGGGCGGCGCTGACATGAGTTTATGGATCATTGCAGATGGGTCAGGAAGAACTGGCCGAGCCTGTCGAAGGGAATCAGCGGGACGCGGTCGTACAGGTCCACATGACCGGCGCCGGGAATCACCAGCAGTTCCTTGGGTTGCGCGGCGCGCTGATAGGCGTCTTCGCTGAACTCGCGTGAATGTGCTTCAGCGCCGGTGATCAACAGCAGGGGGCGGGGTGAAATCGTCTCGATATCGTTGAACGGATAGAAGTTCATGAACTTCACGTTACTGGTCAACGTCGGCATGGTGGTGGTCTGTGACGAGGCGCCGGGCGGAGTGACCTCACCCCTTGGCGTGCGGTAGAAATCATAGAACTCATCAGCGACCGGTTGCCCCGTACGTTGCAGCGGCGTACCACTGGTGTACTTGAGAGGTGCCCCCTGGAATTCGGCGTAGCGCTGCCGGGCGGCATCGCGCAGGATCTGCTGGCGTTGCTCAGCGCCGATGGCATGGCGCAAGCCGTTGCGGTTGGCAGCGCCCATGTCGTACATGCTCACTGTGGCGATGGCTTTCAGGCGCGGGTCGATCTTCGCCGCAGCGATGGCGAAACTGCCGCTGCCGCAGATCCCGATCACCCCGATGCGTTCGGGATTCACGAACGAGCGGGTGCCAAGGAAATCCACGGCAGCGCTGAAGTCTTCGACATACAGGTCGGGCAGCACGGCATTGCGTGGCTGGCCAGCGCTCTGGCCCCAGAACGACAGGTCAAGTGACAGGGTGACAAAGCCGCGTTCAGCCATTTTCGTGGCATACAGGTTGGCGCTCTGTTCCTTCACTGCGCCCATCGGGTGGCCAACGATGATGGCGGCGTTCTTCGCCTGCGTGTTCAGCTCCTTGGGACGGAACAGGTTACCGGCCACCTGCATGCCGTACTGGTTGGCGAAGCTGACCTTCTCCATGGTCACCTTGTCGCTCTGGTAGAAATTGTCCGCACCCTCGGGAGCGGCGCTGGCCATGCCCGAGGCGATCAGCAGTCCGGCAGCCATCAGCAATCTTTTCATGGTCAATCTCCGCAGTCAGGAAGCCAGCGTGGCGTTATCGATGACGAAACGGTATTGCACATCGCCAGCGAGCATGCGTTCGAAGGCCTGGTTGATCTGCCCGGCCGTGATCAGTTCGATGTCGGCGACGATGCCGTGCTCGGCGCAGAAATCCAGCATCTCCTGGGTTTCGCGGATGCCGCCGATCATCGAACCACTGATGGCGCGGCGTTTGGTGATCAGGTTGAACACGTCTGGCGAGGGGTGCGCCGATGCGGGCGCGCCAACCAGGGTCATGCAGGCGTCGCGCTTGAGCAGAACCAGCAGCGCGTCGAGGTCATGAGGAGCGGCGACGGTATTGAGGATCAGGTCGAAACTGCGCAGGTGTGCGAGCATTTCCTGAGGGTTGCGGGTCACCACCACGTCATCGGCGCCGAGCTGTCGCGCCGCTTCGCGCTTGGATTCGGACGTCGTGAAGGCCACTACGTGAGCGCCCAGCGCACGGGCCAGTTTGATCCCCATGTGCCCCAGCCCGCCGATGCCGACGATGCCGACTTTCTTGCCTGGCCCGATGTTCCAGCGACGCAAGGGCGACCAGGTGGTGATACCGGCGCACAGCAACGGTGCTACGGCAGCCAGTTGCGCCTCGCCATGGCGAATGCGCAGGACGTAGTGGGCATCTACGACGATCCGTTGCGAGTAGCCTCCCAAGGTATGCCCCGGGGTGTCGGTCGTCGGGAAGTTGTAGGTGCCGACCATGCCGTCACAGTAGTTTTCCAGGTCTTCGGCGCAGTCTGCGCAATGACGACAACTGTCGACGATGCAGCCGACGCCGACCAGGTCGCCCACGCGCAAGCCGCTCACCGAGGCGCCGAGGGCGCTGACCCTGCCGACGATCTCGTGACCCGGCACACAGGGATAGTGGGTGCCTGCCCACTCGCCGCGTGCCTGATGCAGGTCGGAGTGGCAGACGCCACAGAAGGCGATGTCGATCTGCACGTCATGCGCGCCCGGCGTGCGGCGGCTGATCTGCAGAGGAACGAGTGGCTGGTCGGCTGCGTGGGCACCATAGGCATGAATGATCATGCAGGTTTCTCCGATAGGGTGGATGTGCCGACCATCTTTTCCCGAGCGGGCTGCGCCGGGTTAGCGTGATTCGCTGTTTTTCTTGCCTGATCCGCTGAAGCGGGTGAATTTCGGTAGGAGTGACGGCCTTGGCGCAATATCCTCGCCGGCAGCCCCTTGAGACAGGCCCTTGCATGACAGAACTCGCCGCTACATTGACCGACCTGATCACCCGGCAGATTGACCGTACGGGCGATTTCCCCACGCTGATCGATGGGCTCGGCCTGTACCGCCGCGACGCGCCGACACCGCCGGTGGTCTGCATGGTGCCGCCGAGCCTCGTGGTGGTCGCCCAAGGGGCGAAGCGTATGTGGGCGGGGGATGAAGGATTCGACTACGACCCGGACCGTTTTCTGGTGACCTCGCTGGACATGCCTGCCAACTCCGAGGTGATCCAGGCCAGCCACCAGGCGCCTTGCCTGGGCGTGGTGTTGAAGCTCGACCTGCGCATGCTGGCCGAGTTGATTGCGCTTGGTCATCCGCTGGCTCCCCAGGCGCGTTCGACGGGCAAGGGGGTGGGCATCGGCACGCTGAGCGACGCCTTGCGCGAGCCATTAGTACGCCTGTTGCGCCTGCTCGACGAGCCCGAAGCCATCGCGGTGTTGGCGCCGATGATCCAGCGCGAGCTGCATTATCGGCTGCTGTGCAGCGACCAGGCCGCCAAGTTGCGGCAGATCGTCAGTGTCGACAGTCAGGGCTACCGCATTGCCCGGGCCATCGACTGGCTGAAACTCAACTTCGCCGAGCCGCTGCGTGTCGAGGAGCTGGCCGCACGCGTGCAGATGAGCGCACCGAGCTTTCATCATCATTTTCGCCAGCTCACCGCCATGAGCCCCCTGCAGTACCAGAAGTGGCTGCGTCTTACCGAGGCGCGGCGGCTGATGCTCAACGAACAACTCGACGTGTCCAGTGCTGCCTATCGGGTCGGCTACGAGAGTCCTTCACAGTTCAGCCGTGAATACGGTCGGCTGTTCGGTAGTTCGCCGAAACGCGACATCATGGCCCTGCGTGGTCAGGCTGCGGGGCTCATGGAGGCCTGAGCCTCGCGTCTTGCCGCCAGGCGCAACACCGCGCAGGCCAGCAGCGCCGACACCAGCGAGCCCAGCAGGATGCCGAGCTTGGCCTGTTCGACCCAGGCCGGATGCTGCGGATAGGCCAGGGCGCTGATGAACAGGCTCATGGTGAAGCCGATACCGCATAGCATCGACATGCCATACAGCTGCGTCCAGCTGGCGCCCTCGGGACAGCGGGCCAGCCCGGTCTTGACGGCCAGCCATACGCCAGCGAACACGCCGAGCTGCTTGCCGAGCAACAACCCGAGGGCGATGCCCAGCGGCAGCGGCTGCAGGGCGTCTGCCAGGCTCAGCCCGTGGAACGACACGCCGGCGTTGGCAAAGCCGAACAACGGCACGATCAACAGCGCACTCCACGGCGCCAGGCCATGCTCCAGGCGCACCAGCGGGCTCTGCTCGGCAGCTGGCCGGTGGGGAATCAGCAGCGCGCCGACCACGCCCGCGACGGTCGCGTGCACACCCGAGAGCAGAGTGAAATACCAGAGCACCACACACCCGAGCAGGTAGGGCCACAGGCGTGTGACACCCAGGCGGTTGAGCGCCAGCAGACCGCCCAGGGTCAGAGCCGATGCCCCCAGTGCCGCGAGGTCCAGGCTGCTGGTGTAGAACACCGCGATGATCAGCACTGCGCCCAGATCGTCAAGGATCGCCACCGATACCAACAGCAGTTTCAACGAGGCGGGCGCGTGACGGCCCAGCAGGGCCAGCACGCCCATGGCGAAAGCAATGTCGGTGGCCGCAGGTATGGCCCAACCATCGCTTAGCCCGGCCTGGCCGGCGGTCATGCCGAGAAAGATCAGTGCGGGCAGCAGCATGCCAAGCAGCGCGGGCAGTGCCGGCAGGCGGCGCTGTTCCCAGGTCGCCAGGCGGCCGTCGAGCAACTCGCGTTTGATCTCCAGGCCCACCAGCAGGAAGAACAGCGCCATCAGACCGTCGTTGATCCACAGGTGCACGGTCATGGGGCCGAGTTTGTCGCTCAGGGTCGGCCCCAGCTGGGCATGCAGCAGGTGTTCATAGCCGTCTGCCCAGGGGCTGTTGGCGATGAGGATCGCCAGGGCGGCGGCGAGCATCAGCAGTACGCCCGCGCTGGCCTCGCTGTGCAACAGGCGGTGGAGGATGGATTTGACGGGCCGGCTGGCCTGGGGTGCAGTCATGCAGAAGTCCTCGGGCAGGAGCGAACCGCCACAGGCAGGACCGCAGCCGGGCGAACACGTCGCGCAGCGCGGCCAATACCAGAGGCAGGCGCAAAGAAAGACAAGGCGTGGAGGCGGGGCGCATTCGAAGGCTGAATGCAGGGTGCGGTAAGGCACGCAAGCGCGGCGTGGAACATGCTGAAAACCTCGGAAAACAAATGAATGTTCTCCGTATTCGGGATGGCTCCCGGGCGCACGCAGCACACGCCAGACGCGAATGTTAACAAAGCACAGGCATTTCCAGGCGTGTCGATCTGCTTCCGAATATTTCACCGGGAGGAGGTTGTGCGGGGGCTATGCAGGTCAATGGAGCGTTCTGATTTAGGCAACAACAAATGAATTCCGCAATATTGGAGTGGCTGCTGGTGCTGGCCATACTGGCCTCACGCCTGGCCGGGTTCGCTGAAAACGGACACGGGCGTCGCTGATAACAATCCGCTCGCCAACCGCGAGCCGCCATGCCCGTCATGGATTTTCCATCTGCCCTGGGTGCCGACAGGCACTTCCTGAAAACAAGACAACTATTGGGCCACCGGCAACGGTGCCCAGCAGGCGAGGGGATTCACATGCACCACACCAACACGCTCGCCATGGGCGAGAACAGCGCTGTGTCGGCCACGGTCAAGTTGTACTGCTGGGCCGCCGTCATCCTCATCGTCGCCGAGGCCGTCGGGGCCTTGAGCATCCCCCTGGGCCCCGGCAAGGTCGTGCTGCTGCCGATGGTCTGGGCATTGCTGATCGGTGCCGCCATCGGCTTGCTCAGCCCGCGCCTGCCAGGCTCGCTGGCCCTCGACAGCCGTGCCCAGGCCCGCGCCGCCGCAATCCTGCAACCGGCCTTGCTGGTGTTCATCGCCAAGCTCGGCCTGGTGGTCGGTGGTTCCCTGCCGGTGGTCATGGCCTCGGGCTGGGCGTTGGTGTTCCAGGAGTTCGGCCACTTCGTCGGCACCGTGATCCTCGGCCTGCCTGTGGCCTTGCTGCTGGGCATCAAGCGTGAAGCCGTGGGGGCGACCTTTTCGGTGGGGCGCGAACCGAGCCTGGCGATCATCGGTGAGCGCTATGGCATGGATTCCCCCGAGGGGCGTGGCGTATTGGCCGAATACCTCACCGGCACCCTGTTCGGCGCGCTGTTCATCGCCATCGTGGCCGGCTTCATCACCAGCCTGGGCATCTTCGATCCCAAGTCTCTGGCGATGGGTTCGGGCATCGGCTCGGGCAGCATGATGGCCGCCGCCGCCGGGGCCATCGCCGCCCAGCAGACCCCCGAGGTGGCCAAGGAGGTCATGGCCCTCGCGGCAGCGGCGAACCTGATCACCACCACCCTGGGTACCTACTTCACGCTGTTCATCTCGCTGCCACTGGCGGTGTGGGGCTACCGCGTGCTGGAGCCATTGATTGGCCGTACCACCAAGGCTTCGGTCACCGAGCACGGGCCGAGCAGCCAGGACGTGTCGCTGGAAACCCCGGAACTGGGCTGGGCGGGCCGCATCAGTGCCTGGTTCGCCGCGGGTGCCCTGGCACTGATCGCCAACTATGTCGGTTATAAGGTGCTGTCGCCAGCCGCGTTCGCAGGCATGGCGATCATGATCGGTGCAGTGTTCGTAGGTGAGCTGCTGTACCACCTGCTGCGCCGCAAGATCCCGGCTGTATGCACCGTCTCGGTGGTGGCGATGTTCCTGACTTCGCCGGCCTGCCCATGGGCGGCAGAGATCACCCGCCTGACCGGTACGGTAAATCTGCTGGCGGTCATTACCCCGATGCTGGCCTTCGCCGGGCTGTCGGTGGCCAAGGACCTGCCAGCGTTCCGCCGCCTGGGCTGGCGTATCGTGCTGGTGTCGTTCCTGGCCAACTTCGGCACCTTCATCGGGGCGGTGCTGATCGCCGAATTCTTCCACTGACACCCAAGCGACGACGGCCCTGAAAGGGGCCGTTCGCACGACCGGCCCAGGCCGGTCGTTTTCGTTCATGCGCCGCCTCGACATTCGTGTGCAGATGGCCTAGGGTCGGCGCTTTACCTGCCAGAACAAGGACGCGCCATGCTGCGGATACTGGGAAAAGCCTCGTCGATCAACGTTCGCAAGGTGCTGTGGACCTGCGCCGAGATCGGCCTGCCCTTCGAGCGCGAGGACTGGGGCTCTGGCTTCCAGTCCACGCACAATGCGGCTTTCACGGCCTTGAATCCCAACGCCATGGTGCCGGTCATCCAGGACGGCGATTTCACGCTGTGGGAGTCCAACAGCATCATCCGCTACCTGGCCAACCGCTATGCCGGGCCAGGCCTGTATCCCGTCGAAGCCTGCGCCAGGGCGCGGGTCGACCAGTGGATCGACTGGCAGGCCAGCGATCTCAATCGTTCCTGGAGCTATGCGTTCATGGCCCTGGTACGCCAATCGCCAGCGCATCAGGACAGCGCCGCCATCGAGGCCGGTTGCGCAGAGTGGTCGCGGCACATGCAGATTCTGGAACAGCAACTGGCAGCCACCGGGGCCTATGTTGCCGGGCAGGACTTCACCCTGGCCGACATCCCCATCGGCCTCTCGGTGAACCGCTATTTCGAAACCCCGCTGGCCCACCCGCCGTTGCCGGCGGTGCGGGCGTATTACGAGCGTCTGAGCGCAAGGGCCGGCTACCGTGCGCATGGGCGCAACGGTACGCCGTAAGGCAGACGAGGGAACAGGGCCTGCAGCGCAGGCCCGGGTTGGCTCAACGAGCCGGCAGGTTACGCTCCACCAGGGCGGTCCACACCGCCACGCCCGGCTCGATCGCCCGGTCGTTGAAGTCGTAGTAAGGGTTGTGCAGCGGTGCCGAGGGCTGCTCGCCATCCACGCCCAGCCACAGGTAGGCACCGGGGCAGGCCTGCAGCATGAACGCGAAGTCTTCCGAGGCCATCGACGGATTACATCCGAACACCACCTGGTCTTTGCCCAGGGCCGCCTGTGCCGCCTCGCGGGCGATCTGCGCCTGTGCCGGATGGTTTTCGGTCACCGGGTAGCCGACGTTGTAGGTCAGCGCTCCGCTGACGCCGAAAGACACCGGCAACTGCTCGACGAATTCGCCGATCAGGCGCTGTACCTTCTCCCGTACCGGCGTTTGCAGACAACGTACGGTGCCGCGCAGGGTGGCGGTTTCCGGAATCACGTTGATCGCCTCGCCAGCATTGACCTGAGTGACGCTGACCACCGCGCTGTCCAGCGGCGACAGGCGCCGCGAGGTGATGGTCTGCAGGCCGAGGATCAGCTCGGCGGCCGCGACGATGGGGTCGTAGCCACGATCCGGCATGGCGGCGTGCGAACCTTTGCCGGTGAGGACGATCTCGAAGGTGTCCAGCGAGGCCATCATCGCACCGGGGTTGACCGCCACCTGGCCGGCCGGCAGGCCCGGCCAGTTGTGCAGGCCGTAGATGGCCTGCATGGGGAAACGTTCGAACAGGCCGTCGTCGATCATCTTCTGCGCGCCGCCGAGGTTTTCCTCGGCGGGCTGGAACACCAGGTAGACCGTGCCGCTGAAGCGTCGGGTCTCGGCCAAGTGGCGGGCGGTGGCCAGCAGAATGGCCGTGTGGCCATCGTGGCCGCAGGCATGCATGCAGCCCTGATGGGTGGATTTGTGCCCACACTGGCCCAGCTCCTGGATCGGCAGGGCGTCCATGTCGGCACGCAGGCCGATGCTCGGCCCCTCGCCGTTGCGCAGGACACCGACCACGCCGGTGCCGCCCAGGCCGCGATGCACTTCGATGCCGAAGCTGCTGAGCAACTGGGCAACGCGGTCGCTGGTGCGCAGTTCTTCAAAGCCCAGCTCGGGGCTGGCGTGGATCTCGCGGCGCCAGGCGATGGCGTCCTCGATCAGTTGCTTGGAAACCGTCATGCCGTTCACTCCAGGCTGGCGCCGTAGCCGAAGCTCGCCGCCGGCACGGCAGCGGTTTCGACCCAGACGCTCTTCACTTCACTGTATTCGCGCAGGGCATCGAGGCCCGACGAACGACCGTAGCCGCTTTTACCATAGCCGCCAAACGGCGAGCTGACGTGGATGGTCTTGTAGCCGTTGACCCAGAAGGTCCCGGCGCGCACCTGGCGCGCGACGCGGTGGGCGCGGCCGACATCGCGGGTCCACACCGCGCCGGCCAGGCCGAAGCGGCTGTCGTTGGCGATGCGGATGGCGTCGGCTTCGTCTTCGAAGGGAATGGCCACCACCACCGGGCCGAAGATCTCTTCCTGGGCGCAATGCAGGCGGTTATCACCCGCCAGTACCGTGGGGTTGATGTAGTAGCCCGGCCCGGCAGGCACCGGCTCGGCATCCTCGCCGACCAGGCGTGCGCCGTCGGCCAGGGCGCGCTCGATCATGGCTTTGACGTGAGCGTATTGCTTGGGGTTGTTGATCGGGCCGATCTGAGTCTGTTCGCTGGCCGGGTCGCCGACCTGGAACTGTACGGCGGCCTTGGCCAGGGCCTGGGTGAACTTGTCGAAGATCGACGCCTGCACCAGCAGGCGCGAACCCGATACGCAGCTTTGCCCGGCGCCGGAGAAGATCGCCGCCTGGGCACCACGCAAGGCGACCTCCAGGTCGGCATCGGCGAACACGATGTTGGCCGATTTGCCACCCAGCTCCAGCACGGTGGGGATGCAACGCTGCGCGGCGGCGGCGGCGATGTGTCGACCGGTGGCGGGCGAACCGACGAACACCACCTTGCGAATGTCGGCTTGTGCGATCAGCTGCTGGCCAATGCTATGGCCAAAACCGGCGATCACGTTGACCAGACCCTTGGGCACCCCGGCACGTTCGACCAGCACGCCGACCACCAGCGAGGACAACGGGGTCAGTTCCGAGGGCTTGAGGATCACCGCGTTGCCGGCAGCGATCGCCGGCGCCACTTGCCAGCCGCAGGTGAAGATCGGCGCGTTCCATGGGGTGATCTGCAACACCGTGCCCAGCGGTTCGTAGGTGACGTAGTTGAGGTGCGAGGTCGGTACGGGAATGACTTCGCCGTGCAGCTTGTCGGCCCAGCCGGCGTAGTACTCGAACATCTCGGCGACCTTGGCCACCTCGACCCGCGCATCGCGAATCGGCTTGTTGGCGCTCAGTGCTTCGATCTGCGCAAGATTCTCTGCGTGCTCGCGGATCAGCGCGCCGACCTGGTACATGGCCCGGCCACGCGCCTGGGCGGTCAGCGCCCACCATTGCTGGCGCGCGCTGCGTGCGGCGGCGTCGGCTTTCTCGACCAAGGTCTCGTCGGCGTCGGCGAAGCTCAGCAGCAGGCTGTCATCGTGCGCGTTGCGGATCTGCACCGGGGCGCCGTGGCCGTCGATGAACTCGCCGCCCACATAGCTGGCGACGGTCTGCCGATCGCCCCAATAGGGGCTCATCAGGTCGAGGATTGTCTGTGTGCTCATCGTCTTATTCCCCACGGCCGTACAAGGCCTTGTCGGTGCGCTGCACGATGCAGCAGAAATCGTCGCTGTCCGGCAGCGTTTCACGGCTGTCATCCCACAACTGCGCCACGTGGCGCGCCAGCGGCAGGTCGAGATCGAGGGCGGCGGCCAGGTCGCTGGCCAAGCCGACGTCCTTGCGCATCAGGCCCATGGTGAAGCCCGAGTCATAGGCCTTGTTCAGTACCCAGGTCGGGAACATCACCTGGCTGGCGGCGCTGCGCCCGGACCCGGCATTGATGCCTTCCAACAGCTTCTGCGGGTCGACGCCGGCCTTGGCGGCCATGCTCATGGCTTCGGCGGTGGTGATCAGGTGTGCGGCGGCGAGCATGTTGTTGGCGATCTTGGCCACGTTGCCGGCGCCATGGCCGCCGACATGCACCCGCGTGCCGCTCATGGCTTCCAGTACCGGCAGCACCTTGGCCAGGTCAGCTTCCTCGCCGCCGATCACCATCGACATGCTGCCGTTGGCCGCGCCCTTGGGGCCGCCGGAGACTGGCGCGTCGAGAAAGGCGATGCCCTTGGCACGCAGGGCGGTGGCGACCTTGCGGCTGGCTTCCGGGGTGGAGGTGGTGGTGTCGACCACCACCAGGCCCGCACGGCCCAGTTCGAGAATGCCGTGCTCGCCCAGGCACACCGCCTCGACGTGCTCGGCCTTGGGCAGCGACAGAATCAGTACGTCGACGCTGCGGATCAGCTCGGCGCGGTCGCTGACGGCGCGTACGCCCTGGCGCTGTGCCTGCTCCAGCGCCGCGGCACTGAGGTCGAAACCGCTTACCTCGAAGCCTTTGCCGGCCAGCGTGGCGGCCATGCCGCCGCCCATGTTGCCCAGGCCGATCACTCCGGTTTTCAAAGTCATGTCAGAACGCTCGCTCGATGATTCACCCGCATGAATGAGGCCCTGCCTCTGGCCGCAGAAGGCGTGTGCAGCCGAGGAGGGGTCGTTGGACCGAGTATGGACAGTGCTCTGTCATCGCAGCAATAATCAGTCAAATTCGATTCCGTTGCCTTTTCAGCAACACACAGGAAAGCCCATGAGTCTGGTTCAGGATCGCCGCATTCTTTATTTCTTCGAAGCCGTGAGGTTGGGCAGTGTGCGGGCGGCGGCGGACTTTCTTGACGTCGCGGCCTCTGCGGTGAGCCGGCAGATCGCCCAGCTCGAACACGAACTCGGCAGCCCGCTGCTGGAGCGCCATCGCCGTGGGGTAAAACCCACCGAAGCCGGGGAGCGGGTGCTGCATTACTATCGCCAGCGCCTGTCGCAGCAGGAGGTGCTGCTGGACTCGTTGCAGGCCCTGCGTGGCCTGCAGAGCGGCTCGGTGGTGCTGGCGGTGGGTGAGGGCTTCATCGACGGCCTGGCCGCGCCGCTGAGTCGTTTCTCCGAGCAGTACCCGCGCATCGACTTGCAGGTCAACGTGTGTGGCACCAACGAGGTGATCCGTCAGATCGTCGAAGACGAAGCGCACCTGGGGCTGGTATTCAACCCTCCCGCCGACCCCAAGATTCGTTCCCATGCCCATACCCGCCAGCCGGTGTGCGTGGCGGTAGGCCCCGAACACCCGCTGGCGCAGCGCAGCGAGCCATTGCCCCTGGAAGGGCTGGACCGCTATCGGCTGGCCCTGCCGGGGCTGTCGTATGGCATTCGCCAGATTGTCACCCTGGCCGAGCATCGCCAGGGTCTGAGCCTGGTGCCGACACTGACCTGCAGCACCTTCGCCATGCTCAAGCGTTTCGCCATGCGCGGGGGCGTGACGCTGATGCCGGTGTTCGTGATGGAAGATGAGATCCGCAGCGGTGAGCTGGTCGCCGTGCCCCTGCAAAGCGAAGTGTTCAGCAGCCCTGAAGTGCACCTGATCAGCCGCCTGGGCCGGCAACTGAGCGTAGGCGCCAGCCGCATGCTGAGCCTGGTGCTGCAGGACATGACGGCGTTCAGGCAAGATCACTAAAGCCATTTTTTGAGGGGGCAGCCAGGTAGAACCGGCTTGAGCCGCAATGCTGGTCAGTTAGACGTTCTTCGGCTTTGTCGGAGCGAGCTGTTTTGGCCTCAGCCGCAATCCAGGTCGATTAGACCGGGTAGGAGCGGCTTCAGCCGCGAAGGGACGGCCTGTTCACAGCAGATGTAGTGATTTTCCTGGTGCTTTCTCGGCTGATGCCGCCCATGTCGGCCGAGGCGGGCAAACCCGGCTGGATGCTGCTGGGTGCATCTATGGTTATTCAATAAAGTTATTTATTGGCGTTGTTTTAGATTCGCTAGGCTATAAGAAAGCGGCCATCCCGGCCCTGAAGCCTGCGACTCACACTGCCTCATGACTTTCGATTTTCCGTTCCTGCTCAGCACCTTGCCGGCGTTTTTCAAGGCGGTGGGCGTCACCTTGCAGGTGGGCCTGATCGCCATTGCCACTTCGCTGCTGGTGGCATTGCTCAACACCGCGATAGTGCTGTTCCGCACGCCGCTGCTGTGCCGGGCGATCGGCCTGTATGTGGAGCTGGCGCGCAACACGCCGTTGCTGATCCAGCTGTTCTTCGTGTATTTCGCCTTGCCCAGCCTGGGCGTCAAGATCTCCGGCTTCGCGGCGGCCATCATCACCATGACCTTCCTCGGCGGTGCCTACCTCACCGAGGTGTTGCGGGCCGGTGTCGAGGCGGTTCCCGCCGCGCAGCTTGAGTCGGGGCGCTCCATCGGCCTGTCGGACTGGCAACTGCTGCGCCATGTCATCCTGCCGCAAGCGGGCATCCTCAGCCTGCCGGCGCTGTTCGCCAATTTCATCTTCCTGCTCAAGGAAACCACCGTGGTGTCTGCCGTGGCGGTGCCGGAAATCCTCTACACCACCAAGAGCTACATCGCCCTGTACTACAAGACCTATGAAATGCTCACCGTGCTGACACTGATCTGCGTATTGCTGTTCCTGCCGCTGTCGCTGCTGCTCGGGCGTCAGGAAAGGAGGCTGCAACATGGCCAGTTCGGGTCTTGAGCTGTTGTGGGTGTCGCTGCCCCTGCTGGGGGAAGGCGCCGCCCTAACGGTGTCCATCTCGGCCTTGAGCATTCTGTTCAGTACCGTCGGTGGCTTGCTTTACGGTTCGCTCGGCACACTGGGTATTGGCTGGCTGAACCTGGCATTGCGCAGCTATCTGGAGCTGTTTCGCGCCGTTCCGGTACTGGTGTGGCTGTACCTGCTGTTCTTCGGTTTGCCGATCTTCTTCGGCCTGAGCATCCCCAGTTTCTGGTGCGCGGTGCTGGTGCTGAGCCTGTGGGGGGCGACAGAGGTGGGCGAGGTGGCGCGCGGGGCGCTGAAATCACTGCCCAAAGGGCAGCGCGAGGCGGGGCTGTCCATCGGCCTGTCCACCGTGCAGCTGTACTCACAGGTGCTGGTGCCGCAGGCGCTCAAGCGCATGACGCCACCGACCATCAACATCTATACCCGGCTGATCAAGACCAGCTCGCTGGCGGTGCTGATCGGTGTGGTGGATGTCATCAAGGTGGGCCAGCAGATCATCGAGCGCACCTACGAGTCGGTGCTGATCTACGGCGCGCTGTTCCTGTTCTTCTTTTTCATCTGCTATCCGCTGTCGCTCGCCTCGCGCGTGCTGGAACGGCGCTGGACACAAGCATGAGCGCACTGATCGAATTCAAGGGTTTCAACAAGTCCTACGGCAGCCAGCCGGTATTGAGGGACATCGACCTGAAGGTCGAAGCCGGCGAAGTGATCGTCGTCCTCGGCCCCAGCGGCTGCGGCAAGAGCACCTTGCTGCGCTGCCTCAACGGCCTGGAGCAGGCGCAGGGCGGCGAACTGCACTTCGCCGGGCGACAGTTGCTCGCGCCCGGCACCGATTGGCGCCAGGTACGTCAGCAAGTCGGCATGGTGTTCCAGAGTTACCACCTGTTTCCGCACATGAGCGTGCTGGACAACGTCCTGCTCGGTCCGCTGAAGGTACAGCGCCGTGACCGCCGGGAAGCCCAGGCCCAGGCCGAGGCGCTGTTGCGCCGGGTTGGCCTGGCGGACAAACGCGATGCCTTTCCCCGCCAGCTTTCCGGGGGCCAGCAGCAACGCATCGCCATCGTGCGTTCGCTGTGCATGAACCCGCAGGTCATGCTGTTCGACGAGATCACCGCCGCCCTCGATCCGGAAATGGTCAAGGAAGTACTGGAGGTGGTGCTCGACCTCGCCAAAGGCGGCATGACCATGCTCATCGTCACCCACGAAATGGGCTTCGCCCGCGCCGTGGCCGACCGCATCGTGTTCATGGATGCCGGACGCATCCTTGAACAACGCGACCCCGAGTCTTTCTTCACTCAACCTTCGAGCGCACGCGCGCAGCAGTTCCTGGAGAAGTTCTCATACCTGGAGACCCTGCCGGGGCGGCGCCATGCCACCCGGGCAGCGGCCATCTGAAAACAGCCAAACCAAGGACATCTCATGCTGACTGCCTCGTTGAAATCCACCCGCTCGCTGTTCCTGCTGCCCTTGCTCGGGCTCGGCCTGCTGGCCGGGTGCGGCCAGGGTGACCAGGCGGCCAAGCCTGCCGCCACGGCACCTGTCCAGGCGGCTGCACCCGCCGGCTACCTGGACAAGATCAAGGCCCGCGACAAACTCATCGTTGGCGTGTTCACCGACAAGCCGCCATTCGGTTTCGTCGATGAGAAGGGCCGTTATGTCGGCTTCGATACCGACATCGGTCGGCAATTTGCCAAGTCGCTGCTGGGCGACGAGAACAAGGTGGAGTTCGTCGCAGTGGAGCCGGCCAGCCGCATTCCGTTCCTGCAGAGCGACAAGGTCGACATCATCCTCGCCAACATGACCGTCACCCCTGAACGCCAGCAGGCGGTGGACTTTACCAACCCCAACCTGAAGGTCGCGGTGCAGGCCCTGGTGCCCAACGACAGCCCGGCGCAGAAGCTCGAAGACCTGGCCGACAAGACCATCATCGTCACCACCGGCACCACCGCCGACGTATGGCTGACCAAGAACCATCCGGACTGGAAGCTGCTCAAGTTCGAGAAGAACTCCGAGTCGCTGCAAGCCCTGGCCAACGGCCGTGGCGACGCTTATGCCCAGGACAATCTGGTGCTGTTCAGCTGGGCCAAGCAGAACCCTGGCTACCGCACCCTGCCGGAAAAACTTGGCGGCGAAGCGCCGATCGCGCCGGCCGTGAAGAAGGGCAATACCGAGCTGCGTGACTGGGTGAACATCGAGCTGGCGCGTCTGGGCCAGGACAAGTACCTGCTCAAGCTTTACGACCAGTACGTGCGCAAGGAACTGGCCAGCGATACACGCCCTGAAGACGTGATCGTCGAAGGTGGCAACTGGAAGGGCTAAGCCCTGTTGTTCTGAGCAGACAAAAGGCCCGGTGTCGATCACCGGGCCTTTTTGTTTTGCGCACGGGCTTGAGCCTTGACGACGGGGCGATGAAGAGAAATACTCCGCCAAAGATTCATATATATGACTGGATGACCATAACAATGAAAACCCCTGTCACTGATGACCGTCTGCCCCGTTACCAGCGTCTGCGCGACCAACTGGCCCACGAAATCGCCATGAACCGCTGGCGTCCGGGCGAGGCGATTCCCACTGAAGCTGCCCTGGCCCAGGAATACGCGATCTCCGTGGGCACGGTGCGCAAGGCAGTCGATGCCCTGGTAAGCGAGGGGGTGCTGGAACGCCAGCAAGGGCGCGGTACCTTTATCCGCCGTCCGCAATTCCAATCATCGCTGTTCCGCTTCTTCCGCTTCCAGGGGCCTGGCGGCGAGCGTCGGGTGCCGGAAAGCCGCATCCTGCGTGTGGAGACCGTGCCGGCCCCTTCGGCGGTCAGCCAGGTGCTGGATCTGCCCGCCGATGCGCCGGTCATCCGTATGCAGCGCTTGCGTCTGCTCGATGCCCAGCCGGTGCTGGCCGAGGAGATCTGGCTGTCCCAGGCGCTGTTCCAGCCGCTGCTGGAGGTCGACCTGGACCGCGAGGGACCGCTGCTTTACCCCATCTACGAATCGCTGTGCGGGCAGGTCGTGGCCAGCGCCGAGGAAACCCTGACTGCCGAAGCCGCCAGCGAGGTGCATGCGCGCCTGCTGCACACCGAGCCGGGCAGCCCGGTGGTGGTCATCGAGCGTCTGGCGCGCGACTACGCCCGCAAGCCCCTGGAATGGCGCCGTTCGCGCGGCCATGCCAGGCATTTCCACTACAGCGTCGAGATTCGCTGAGGCCCGCGACGCTTCACTCACCCCCAATAAGGATAAGAACAATGTTCAGTTGGTATCGCCAAATCACTTCCCGGGAGCGCAAGACCTTCTGGGCCTGCTTCGGTGGCTGGTCCCTCGACGCACTCGAAGTACAGATGTTCGGCCTGGCCATTCCCGCGCTGATCGCGGCCTTTGCCCTGAGCAAGAGCGATGCCGGCCTTATCAGCGGCGTGACCCTGGTCACCTCGGCCATCGGCGGCTGGCTGGGCGGTACGCTGTCGGACCGCTACGGGCGGGTTCGCACCCTGCAGTGGATGATTCTGTGGTTCTCGTTCTTCACCTTCCTGTCGGCCTTCGCCACCGGCTTTCACCAGATGCTGGTGATCAAGGCCTTGCAAGGCTTCGGCATTGGCGGCGAATGGGCGGCCGGTGCGGTGCTGATGGCCGAGACCATCCAGAGCAAGTATCGCGGCAAGGTGATGGGCGCGGTGCAAAGCGCCTGGGCCTTTGGCTGGGGTGCGGCGGTGGGCCTGTTCACGCTGATCTACTCCCTTGTGCCGGAAGATATCGCCTGGCGGGTCATGTTCCTGGTCGGCCTGTTACCCGCGCTGCTGGTCATCTACGTACGTCGCAATGTCGAGGAGCCGCCGGTTTCGGCGCACAAACGCGAGGCCTTGCAGGGCAAGAGCCTGCTGGCTTCGATGGCCGGGATCTTCCGCCCTGAGCTGCTGCGCGTGACCCTGCTGGGCGGCATCCTCGGTCTTGGCGCCCACGGTGGCTACCACGCCGTGATGACCTGGTTGCCGACTTTCCTGAAGACCGAACGCAACCTGTCGGTACTCGGTTCCGGCGGCTACCTGGCGGTGATCATCGTGGCGTTCTGGCTGGGCTGCATCGTCAGTGGCCTGCTGATCGACCGTATCGGGCGGCGCAAGAACATCATTCTCTATGCGCTGTGCTGCGTGATCACCGTGCAGTGCTACCTGTTCCTGCCGTTGACCAACACGCAGATGCTGTTCCTGGGCTTCCCGTTGGGCTTCTTCGCCGCCGGTATTCCGGCCAGCCTCGGCTCGTTCTTCAACGAACTGTACCCGGCCGACGTACGCGGTGCGGGCGTGGGCTTCTGCTACAACTTCGGCCGCGTGCTGTCGGCGGTATTCCCGTTCCTGGTCGGGCACATGAGTGGCTATATGTCGCTGGGCAGTGCCATTGGCATCGATGCGGGCATTGCCTACGGTGTTGCGGTGCTGGCCGCCCTGGCGCTGCCGGAAACCCGCGGTCGCCAGCTGAATGACAGCGTGCCAGGCAGCGAAGCCCCCGAACCGGCTCCCGCGCAGAAAGCCTGACCGTCGTTTTCCGGTGCCCGGTACGGGCACCACCCTTGATCGAGATGTTTCATGACCACGATTCAATCCTTGCCGTTCAGCGGCATCGACGCCCATGCCCACGTGTTCGACCACCGGCTGCAAATGGTCCAGGCGCGCCGCTACGCACCGAACGCCGATGCCACGCTGGACGATTATCTGGCGCAACTCGACGCCCATGGCATGAGCCACGGTGTGCTGGTGCAGCCCAGCTTTCTGGGCACCGATAACAGCTACCTGCTCGACGCACTGGAGCAGAACCTCGATCGTCTGCGCGGGGTGGTGGTCATCGACCCGCACACGCCCCTCGAAACCCTGGTGCACATGGCCTCGCTGGGCGTGCGGGGCATGCGCCTGAACCTCGTCGGCCAGACCTTGCCCGACCTGCGTCAACCGGCCTGGCAGGCTTGCCTGGAGATGGTCAATGCACTGGGGTGGCATGTCGAGCTGCACCGCCAACTGGCCGACCTGCCGGCGCTGATCGAAACGCTGCTGGCGGCAGGCTGCAAGGTGGTGGTCGACCACTTCGGTCGTGCTGACGCTCGGCTGGGCCTCGACCAGCCCGGCATGCGCGAACTGCTGGAACTGGGCCGTGGCGGTCAGCTCTGGGTCAAGGTCTCGGCCCTCTACCGCCTGGGCGGCACCGCGCAGCAGCAAACGGACTTTGCCGCCCAGGCGCTGGCAGCCTTGAGTGACCATTTGGGCGCGCGGCGCCTGCTGTGGGGCAGCGACTGGCCGCACACCCAGCACGAAGCGCAGGCCCGCTTCGGCGACGAGCTGGACAGGCTGCGTCAGCTGGCCGCCGCTCAGGGGATCTTGCCCCAGGTACTGCGTGAATCGGCGGCCGAGCTGTTTGCTATCTGAGTGTCATGGGTTGACAGCCCGGTAGAGGCGCGCGTTTAATGCGCGCCTTTCGATAAACCCTTTCCTACAAGTGGTGAAGCCAGTGCCCTGCATCAACCAACACATCTAACCCGACGACGGTCTGATCGCTGTTGGTCTGCGCCTGCGCATGGCCTTGCCACATCCCTCCGAGCGTTGTCGGTCTCTCATTTTCAGGAGACTCGATCATGACACTCGACCCGCGCGCTGAAGCGCAACGCTACGAATTATTCAAATACCCCCGTACTCGCCACCTGGAAAGCTCGCGCCTGCAGTTTGGCGACTCGGCCCATGACCAGTTGGCTTACCGCGACCTGCAAGGTCGCCATATCGTCGTCGAAGAAAAACTCGATGGCGCCAACGCCGCCGTGTCGTTCAGCGAGGCCGGCGAGCTGCTGTTGCAGTCGCGGGGGCATTACCTGACCGGTGGTTCTCGCGAGCGCCAGTTCTCGATGTTCAAGCAATGGGCGGCCTGCCACGAAGCCTGGCTGCTGGATCGCTTGCAGGACCGCTATGTGATGTTCGGCGAGGTGCTGAGCAAGACCCATTCGGTGTTCTACGACCGCCTGCCGCATCTGTTCTGCGAGTTCGACGTCTACGACCGGCGCAGCGGGCGGTTCCTGTCTACGGCGGCGCGCACTGAACTGCTGCAAGGCGGGCCGGTGCTGCCGGTGCCGGTGCTGTACGCCGGCGTCGCACCACGGCGGCTGGCCGATCTGCTGGACCTGGTCGGTCCGTCGCTGGCGCGTTCTTCGCAGTGGCGCGAGCGCTTCGTCGAAGCCGTGCAGCGCGAAGGCCATGACCGGGAGCGGGCCTGGGCACGCCTGGACAAGTCGGAGCACATGGAGGGCCTGTACCTGAAGATCGAAGACCAGGCCCAGACCCTCGAGCGTGCCAAATGGGTCAGGGCGGACTTCGTCCAGGCCATCATGGAGGCCGGTGAGCATCACCTGCGCCAACCCTACGTGGGCAACGGACTGGCGGCCGGCGTGGACCTGTATGCGCCACAGCCGACAGTGACCTGGCAAACCTTGAAGGAGGACTGCTGAGATGGACTTTCAAACCCTGCAGGCGCTGTTGCCAGCGCCTGGACAAGAGCCGGACTGGGCTGCCCTGATGCACGGCATTCCCGCGCTGCTGGCACTGGAAGGCACACCCCAGGACCCGCTGTACCATGCCGAAGGCAATGTGCTGATCCACACCCGCATGGTGGTCGAGGCCCTGCTCGACAGCGCCGCCTATGCGGCGGCGAGTACCGAACAGCGTTTCATCCTGTTCTACGCCTGCCTGCTGCATGACATCGCCAAGCCCTCGACCACGGTGATCGACGAAGCGACCGGACGCATCGGCCAGCCAGGGCACTCCGCGCGTGGCGCCGTAGACGCTCGGGTGATCCTCTGGCGGGCCGGGGTGCCCTTCGATATTCGCGAGACGATCTGCCGGATCATCGCCGTGCATCAGGTGCCGTTTTTCGCGCTCAACGACCGGCGCGGCGACAAACCGGCGGAATATGTGGTGCGCAAGCTGTCCTGGGAGCTGCCATTGTGGATGCTCTGTGCGGTGGCCAGCGCCGACATGCAGGGGCGTGGCTTCGACGGCAAGCAGGCGGTGCTCGACGACATCGAACTATTTCGCCTGCTGGCCGAGGAGGAGGGCTGCCTGCACCACCCACGAGCCTTCGCCGATGCCTATACGCGTCTGGCGTACTTCCAGGGCGCCAAGGTGCACCCGGACTACGCCCTTCACCGTGAGCGCGAAGGTTCTTCGGTGATCGTGATGTGCGGGCTGCCGGCCAGCGGCAAGAACACCTGGGTGGCCAGCCAGCATCCGCACCTGCCCTGCGTGTCGTTCGACGATGCGCGGGAAGAACTGGGGCTGGCGCACGGCAAGAACGAGGGCAGGGTGGCGCACCATGCCATCGACAAGGCCCGGCAACTGCTGCGTGAGCGGCAGCCGTTCGTCTGGAATGCCACGCACCTGTCGCGGCAGATGCGCAAGAAGACCCTCGACCTGCTGCACGGCTACGGCGCGCAAGTGACCCTCTGCTACCTGGAACAGGCCGAAAAAGAGCTGTACCGGCGCAACAGCCAGCGCGACAGCAGCTTGCGCAACAAGGATCTGGCGCGCATGTTCCACCGCTGGGAAGTGCCGACCCCGGTGGAGGCCGAAGCGGTCGAGTACCTTGTCAGCCACGGGTGAACGGCGCACTGTGTGCGCCTCACACAAGGAGTGCGGCGATGCCAGACAAACAACACCAGTACAGCGTCAAGGTCACCTGGACCGGCAACCAGGGCAGCGGCACCTCGGGCCATCGCGCCTACAGCCGTGACCATCGTATCGAGGCCGAAGGCAAGGCCAGCGTGATCGACGGCTCGTCAGACCCAAGCTTTCGCGGCGACCCGGCGCGCTGGAACCCCGAAGACCTGCTGTTGGCTTCGCTGTCGGCGTGCCACAAGCTCTGGTACCTGGGGCTGTGTGCCAGTGCCGGCGTCATCGTGCAGGCTTACGAGGACAACGCCGAAGGCGCCATGCTGGAGCAGGCCGATGGTGCCGGGCAGTTCACCTCGGTGGTGCTGCGCCCGCAGGTGACCCTGGCGCCGGGCAGCGACCTGGACAAGGCGCGCCAGCTGCACCACGCCGCCCATGAGAAGTGCTTCATCGCTCGCTCGGTGAATTTTCCGGTCAGCCACGAGCCGCAGTTGCGCATCGCCAGCGCGGACTGACGGCTTATGCGGCTGCCTTAATTTCAAGCTAGACATAAGGGTTTCTGTCAGCAGGAGTTCGATCATGTTCAGCCACATCCAGATCGGCGCGCGTGACCTCCCGCGCATGACCGCCTTTTACGATGCCGTGCTGGCCCCTTTGGGCCTGGTGCGTGCTCCAGATGCCGAAGACTCCGGCCCGCCAGGGGTCGGCTGGCATAAGCCCGGCACACGCTGGCCGTTTTTCTATGTGCAGTTGCCGTTCAATGGCTTGCCCGCTACCTGGGGCAACGGCGTGCAGGTCAGCTTCGCCGGCACGTCCCAGCAGCAGGTGCGTGATGCCTGGGCGGCGGCGATGGCGCATGGTGGGGTCGACGAGGGCGAGCCGGGAATTCGCGCACACTATGCGCCGGATTACTTCGGTGCCTACTGTCGCGACCCGGAAGGTAACAAGCTGTGCTTCGTGCATGCCGATGATCTGCCGATCGGCTGAGATGTACGGCGGTTCATCGTGTGGCAGCGAGCTTGCTCGCAAAAGACCGCATCGCCGCGGCAGGTCTTTTCGCGAGCAAACCCCAACGGTATGAAGGCCTGTGCAGGCCCGGACAGCGTGGATGCGTCAGGCGTGGCCGTCAGCCACGTCGCGCTCGATTTTCTCGGCCTTGCGTCGCAGCTCTTCAGCCTCCTGCTCCTTGGTGCGCACCGAGGTCGGGGTAATGGCTTCATCGATGCCGCGGGTCTTGGCCGATGAATCTTCAAGGTCGCGGCGCACCACGTCCACCGGCTTGCCCTCGGCGTCTAGGGCACGGCCGGCAGTGTCTGGCTGAGTGTTGCGGTCTTCTGGGGTCATGGCACTTCTCCTTGAGGTGTAAAAGATTGGAGAAGGCCGGCAGCCACGAGTTCGGTCTTTTTTACCCCCGGTCAAACCCCAGATAGCAGGCGTTGAACCCGTTCGAGCAGCTCGTGGATCTGGAACGGCTTGATCAGCAGGTCGGTTCCCGCGTCGAGAAACGCCTGGCGATCAGTAGTCCCGGCGGCGTAGCCGGTCATGTACAGCACGGGCAGGTCGGGACGCAGGCTGCGCGCCTGGCGCGCCAGTTCACGACCGCTCATGCGCGGCAGGCCAATGTCGGTGAGCAGCAGGTGGATGCTGTCATTGTCACGCAGCTGTTGCAGTGCGCTGTCGACGTCGCTGCAGGCCAGGCATCGATAACCGGCATCTTCCAGCACTTCGGCGACGAACAGGCGCACCGAGGCGATGTCGTCCACCAGCAGCACCAGCTGTCCCGCCCCGCGCTTCGGTGTCGCCGAAGGCAAAGGTTGCACAGGCACGGGCTCGCGGCTGGCCGGCAGCATGATGGTCACTTCGGTGCCGCGTCCGGACACACTGCGGATACTCGCGTGTCCACCTGACTGACGGGCAAAGCCATAGATACTCGACAGGCCCAGGCCGGTGCCCTGGCCCAGGGGCTTGGTGGTGAAGAAGGGGTCGAAGACCTTGTCGAGCAGCGTGTGATCGATACCGGTACCGTCATCGCGTACTGCCAGCGCCACGTAGGTGCCATCGGCCAGGTTGGGGTCGCCACTGGCGTGTGCGGTGTAGGTGGAAATCCAGATGTGCCCGCCGTGGGGCAGCGCATCGCGGGCATTGATGACCAGGTTGAGCACGGCGTTTTCCAGCTGGCTGGTGTCGACCATCGCTACCGCCGGATGCATGCTCAGTTCCAGGCCCAGTACGATGCGTTCGCCGATGCTGCGCACCAGCAGCTCTTCCAGTGACAGGATGCGTTCGTTGATGTCCACCGGGCGCGTGTCCAGCGGCTGCTTGCGGGCGAAGGCCAGCAGCCGTTGGGTCAGGCCGGCGGCACTCATCGCCGAACCCAGCGCAGCCTGGACGTAGAGTGGCACCTTTTCCAGGCGCCCGGCGTCCAGGCGTTTCTCGATCAGTTGCAGGCTGGTGATGATACCGGTCAGCAGGTTATTGAAGTCGTGGGCGATGCCGCCGGTGAGATTGCCCAGGGCGTCCATCTTCTGCACTTGCAGCAGCTGAGCCTCGGTCTGTGCTCGTTCGGCTATCTGCACCGCCAATTGCGTGGTGGCATCGTCCAGGCGGGCGAGGTGGGCGCGCTCGCGCAGACGGTGCTCGGTAACGTCTTCGACGAACACCAGGCTCAGTGCCGAGGAACGATAAGGGGCAACCTGCCATTCGGTTTCACGCAACTGCCCCAGTACCCGCATGTTCAGCGAGCCCTTCCAGCGCTCGCCACAGCCCATGCGCAGGCGCATCTCTTCAAGCATGTCCTGTTGGCCATCGGCGAAGCAGGCCGACAGCTGCGCGCAGTCGAGGTTGTCCTGGATCAGCTGGGCGAAGGCACCATTGCACTCTTGTACCTTGAGATCGGCATCCAGCACGGCGATGGGCGCCGAGACATTGAGGAAGATTTCGCGAAACCGCGCCTCGCTCTCGCGCAAGGCGCGCTCGGTGTCGCGTACCCGCAGCAAGGTGCGCAGGGTCGCCAGCAGCACGTCCGGGTCTACCGGGTGGACCAGATAGGCATCGGCACCGGCATCCAGCCCGGTGATGATGTCGTTGGTCATGATCGACGCGGCGGACACATGGATGACCGGCAACAGGGTCGTTGCCGGGTCGCTGCGCAGGCGGCGTACGATGTCGAAGCCGCTGATATCGGGCAGGTTGACGTCGAGAATCAGGGCGTCGGGTTGTTCGCTGGCGATCAGTGCCAGCCCCTCGCCACCGGTGCCAGCTTCCAGTACACGGTAGCCGTGGCTTTCCAGGCGCCGGCGTAGGGCGTAGCGCGTGGCGGCGTTGTCATCGACGATCAGCAGCCGGCTGTCAGGCTTCATCGGCCGTCTCCGTGGCCAGCGCCAGCGGAATGATCACGTAGAAGCACGAGCCAACGCCTGGGGTGCTGTCGACGCCGACTTCGCCACCGAGCAGTTCTGCGAAGCGCTTGCACAGCGACAGGCCCAGACCGGTGCCACGCAATTTCTTCTGCAGCGGCGAGTCCACCTGGGAGAAGTCTTCGAACAGCTTGTCGTGCAACTGCGGGTCGATGCCGATGCCGGTATCGCTGACCGCGAAGCGCACCCGTTCCCCGCCTTCCAGGCGTGCAGACACCCGCACTTCGCCCTGGGTGGTGAACTTCAGCGAGTTGGAAATGAAGTTGCGCAGGATCTGCGCCAGCTTCTTGTCGTCGGTGAACAGCGCCGGCAGGCCCTCCGGCGCTTCGAAGATCAGGTCGACATTGGTGGCATCGACGATGGGCCTGAACATGCCACGCAGGGCGGCGAACAGATCGAACATGTCGAACCAGGCCGGCGAGATGGATATGCGCCCGGCCTCGATCTTGGCCAGGTCCAGCAGGTCATCCACCATATCGCTCAACTCGCGGGCAGCGGTACTGACGAACGCGACCTGCTTGTGCTGTTCGGGGCTCAGCGGGCCGTCCAGTTCGTCGGCCAGCAGGCTGGTGATGCTCAGGATCGAGCCCAGCGGCGTGCGGAACTCGTGGCTCATGTACGACAGGAAACGACTCTTGAGATCCGAAGCCTCGCGCAACTGCTCGGCCTGGGTGTCCAGCTCGGCATACAGCGCCAGCACGCCCTGGTTGGTTTCATCCAGTTCGGCGCGCAGCGCTGCGTTTTCCTGTTGCAGGCGACAGAGCAGGGCAGCCTGCTCGTTGAGATCACTCATGAGGGTCCTCCAGGTTCAGCACCAATACGGTCACGTCGTCACGGCCACGGCAGAAGTCCCGGTGCAGGATGCTGGCGATGACGGCGGGGTGGCGATGCACCAGGCCGGGATAGTCCTGCAGATTCCAGCGTGACTGCAGGCCGTCGCTGTACAGGATCAGCCGATGAGCGCCGACCGGTTGGTAATCGAAGCTTTGCGACTTGCGGTATTGCACGCCGACGATGCCCGGATGCGAGGCCAGGCCGCGGGCGCGCTCGGCATTGATCAGGCTGGCGCCGATGTTGCCGATCCCGGTGTAGGTCAGCTGCCCGGCGCGGTACTGGGCGAAGGCCGCCGCACCGCCACGTGTCGAGGTCATGGCCTGGTGCAGGCTGTCCATCAACCGGCCCGGTGCCTGGAAGGGCGCCTGGGCGAACGCTTGCTCGCCGGCGCGGGCGGCCTGTTCGGCCTCCTCGCCGTGGCCCAGGCCGTCGATGACCAGAGCGCTGAAATCCTGGCCCTGCCAGGTCAGGTGCCAGACATCGCCGCAGGCCGGGGCATCGTGCAGGGCGCGCTGCACGACGCCGAACGGCAGGTCGGCGTCGGTATCGTCACGTCGCTGTACCCGTGCCAGCAACACGGCGCCGCGGTGGTCGGCATAGGCGTCGAAAACGCTGGCCATGCGCATCAGCGCGCCGAGGCCGATGCCCTGGGTGCCGCCGGTGGAAAAACCATCGGCCAGGCAGGTGTCCAGGTCGAAGCCCTGGGCGCGATCCACCGATTGCAGTTCGATGGCGAAGCCAGTCGGTCGGGGCAGAGCGCGCAGGTGCAGCTCGCCGTGTCCCGCGTGCTTGAGCAGGTTGCTGGCCATTTCGGTGGCCAGCAGTGCAACGCGTCCGGCATCGGTTTCGTCCAGCCCGTGCGCCTGGGCCAGGCCCTGCGCCACGCGGCGGGCATGGCCGACCTGGCTGCTTTCCTGAATGGGCAGAACCTGCGTTTGGGTGCCGCTGATCGTCATGTCCATCGGGTAATCGTGACTCGCGTGCCCTGGCCAGGGGCGGTGTCCAGTTCGAATTCGTCAACCAGCCGGCGGGCACCGGTCAGGCCCAGGCCCAGGCCGCCGCCGGAGGTCCAGCCATCGGTGAGGGCCAGCTGGATGTCGGGTATGCCCGGCCCCTCGTCACGGAAGGTCAGGCGCAGCCCGACCCGGGTGCTGTCTTCGAGGATCTGCCAGTCCATGTCGCCACCGCCGCCGTAGATCACCGTATTGCGGGCCAGCTCGCTGACTGCAGTGACCATCTTGGTCAGATCGACCAGGCGCATGCCGCATTCGGTGGCCAGCTTGCGCGCCACCTGGCGGGCCAGGACCACATCCTGTTCGACGCGTACCGCCTGGGTACCGCTGCTGCGTTCGATCATCGCTGCGCCACCCGTTCGCGCAAGCGCTGCATGCCGCGCTCCACGGTCAGGGCGGTGCTGACGCCGGGCAGGTTCATGCCCAGTTCCACCAGGGTGATGGCTACGGCCGGCTGCATGCCGACCAGCATGGTTTCGGCATCCATGATGCGCGACAGGCCGGAGATGGTGCCGATCATGCGGCCGATGAACGAGTCGACCATGTCCAGCGCCGAGATGTCGATCAGCACACCACGCGCCGAGGTACGGCTGATGAGGTCGGCCAGGTCGTTCTGCAGGTTGAGGGCCAGCTGGTCATGCATGTCGACCTGAATGGTCACCAGCAGGAACTCGCCCATGCGCAGGATGGGGATTCTATCCATGGGTTCAGGCCTTTTTGTCGAGAACGACACCCTGGCGGGTCAGCGCCAGCTTCAGCGCATCGGCGAGGTTGGCCTTGGTGATCACCCCTTGCAGGTCGACGCCTAGGTGCACGATGGTCTGGGCAATCTGTGGCCGCACGCCGCTGATGATGCAGTCGGCGCCCATCAGGCGGATCGCGGTAATGGTCTTGAGCAGGTGCTGGGCCACCAGCGTATCTACGGTGGGCACGCCGGTGATGTCGATGATGGCGATTTCCGAGCCGGTGTCGACGATGCGTTGCAGTAGCGATTCCATGACCATCTGCGTACGCTGCGAGTCCAGGGTGCCGATCATCGGCAGCGCCAGTACGCCATCCCAGAGCTTGACCACCGGGGTAGACAGCTCGAGCAGCTCTTCCTGCTGACGCTTGATGACGGCTTCGCGGGACTTCTGGAAGGTGGCGATGGTGTGCAGGCCGAAGGCATCGAACAGCTCGGAGACTTCCCAGAGCTGCTCGGCCAGTTGCTCGGGCTCATTCTGGTAGTGCTTCTGCAGCAGGCTGAACAGTGGGCCCTTGAGGGCAAAGATGAAGCTCGCCGTCTGCTGCGAGTCATGGCCGAGCAACGCGCGGCTGGCCGAGAGCTTCTCCAGGAACTGGCGAATCGGCGCCCACTGCGCGGCGGCCAGGTTGATGTCGGCGCCACTTTCCAGTGCGCTGGTGAACAGGGTGAGGAATTCGGCGGTCTGTTGCGACAGATCTTGCTCTTTGATGTTGCGCCCGGCGCCGCTCTTGCGCAGCCCCACGGTCCATTCGTCCAGCAGTTGCGGGTGTTTGTTACGGATCGCCTCGATGGTGCCGACCTGCATTACCGCCATGTGACATGCTCCCGAAATATTGAACGCCGGCTCCCCATATAAAGTCCGGCGTAAGGCTCGCTGTGTGCGAAAGCCCGGGCGCTGGCTCATGCAGCGCTCCTCGGCCTTTCGTACAGAGGTTACAGACCCCAAGGGTTCAAAATAGTTGAAACAACTGTATCAAAGTCGCAGAAATAAAGGGTTTGACAGCCATGACCAGCTGTGATGGCCATTAAATGGCATGCGCGGGCAAGTATACGCTTGAACCGTGTCGGGTCGCTGCGGTCATTGGCGTTGCCCCTCTGAATTTACGGAAGCGTTGCGCATGAACGAAGACGAACAGTACATCGCCGACTCGATCCGCCTGTGGGTATGGTCGGGCTATTACTCGGCAGAAGAAATGGACGAAATGGTCGATGACGTCCTCGACGGGGAGTGCGACGTGGCCATGCTCAAGGGCCTGATCGCTCCTGAGCTGCAGCGCAAGCGCGAAGCCGAGCGGCATTGGCCGGCCAAGACCGACTGCGAGCGGCTCGACGCGCTGTTCGAGCAGTTGCATGAAGAAGGCATATGCGCCCTGGACAATGCCGGCTACACCATGTCGGACGGCTTCGCGGAGATTGCCGAGGCGTTGCATGAGGCGCCCGAGGGACACTATCACGGCTACTGCTTCTACCACGGCCAGGACATCGAAAGGTCGATTCAGGAAGGCGGTCTGATGCTCGCCTTCGGTGCCATGAGCGATGACCCTGAGCAGGCCTTGCAGGTGGCCCAGCGCATCGGCCAGTTGTGCCGCGCGGCGGGCTTCGAGGTGCACTGGGACGGCAGCGTGAAGCAGCGCATCGACCTGGTCGGCTTCACCTGGCAGCGCCGCCACCTGCACTGAATGCTGGGGCGGCTCAGCCAGCTGCGCGGCGGGTGTTCTGGCGTATCAGCACGGCCAGCCACAGGCAAAGACCGAAGGCCAGCAGCGCCAGGGCGGCAAGCAGGTGCAGCATCGCGGTGCTGCCGTAATGCCCGAGGACATAGCCACAGGCCAGTGGCGCCACGGCCTGGGCCAGCAACGCGGGCCGTGCCATGCGCCCGGACACCAGCGCATAGTCCGCCGGAGCCACCACGACCATGGGCAGGGTGCTCTTGACGATGGCGCGCAGGCCGTTGCCGACGCCGTAGCACAGCAGGCCCCAGATCACCAGGTCGGGCACGAAGTCCACCAGCAGCAGACCCAGGGCCGTCATGCCGCTGGACAGCAGGGCGGTGAACAAGGGCGCCTGGCGCTGCGCCAGCAGGTCGATGATGCGGCACAGCACCTGGGCCGGGCCGATCAACGCGGCCATGGCAATGGCCGAGGCCAGGCTGTGGCCGCGATCCTGCAGCACCGTGATGAGCACGATCGATACGCCGGTCATCAATGCCGCCGCGATGGCAAACAGCAGGGTCATGGCCCAGTACAGCGCGGGTTCCAGCGCATCCTCGTTGCCCTTTACGGCGTGGGCGCTGCGCTGCACCGGCGTATGAGGCTCCAGGGCGTAGCGGTACAGCGGAAACAGCAGCAGCGCTGCCAGCGCGCCCAGCAAGGCGCAGGTCATTCGCCAGCCCATGGCGTGCTCCATGATCGCCAGCAATGGCCATACCACCGTGGTGCAGAACCCGGAAATCAGCGTCACGCCGACGATGATCGGTCGGGCCTTCATGCCATACATGGCACCCAGCGAAGTGAACAGCGCGTCATACAGCCCGGTGGCCATGGCCGCGCCGAGCACCACCCAGGCCAGCAGGAACATCGGCAGGTTCGGCGCCAGCGCCATCAGGCCCAGGCCGGCGGCGAGGATCAGGCTGTGCACCGCCAGCACCTGGCGTCCGCCGACCCGGGCGATCATCCGCCCGCACAGCGGGGACAGCAGCGCCGCGACCAGCAGGCCCAGCGAGGCACCACCCAGCACCCAGGGCTGCGGCCAGCCGGTGTCCCGGGCAATCGGCCCGGCCAGTACGCCGAGCAGGTAGAAGGAACCGCCCCAAGAGAGGATCTGCAACAGACCCAGCAGGACGATTTTCGGCAGGTTGGGGCGGGCGGGTGATGTGGAACTGGTCAAGCGTGATCCTTGGCAAACGGCCAGGCCTGAGCGGGCAGGCGGTGGCTATGGAAAAGCGGCAGGTGCGCAGCTTAGCCGGTCGCTGGCGCGCCTGACAGTACCCGGCCGATGCCGTGTCAGTTGTAGGGAATGATGGACAGGCTGCCATTTCGCTCGATGATCGCGTAGCGAATCTCCTCCAGGCTGATCAGGCCTGGCCCGGAGCGCGCCGCCTCGAGTATGTCGGCCTCGGTGATGCGCGCTTCCTTCATGCGCTGGCGCAGCCATTTGCCGTCTTCGACGACGATCGTCGGGCCGCCGTCGAGCAGGCTGGCCAGGCGCGGTGAGCGCTGTTTCAGGCGCGAGAAGCCGACATCGATGGCGATCAGCGTGGCAATGATCAGCAGCGAATTGGTGACGGAGAAGTCGTCACCCAACAAGGCCTGCTGGGTGGCCTCGCCGACGATCAGCAGCAGGACGAAGTCGAAGGTGGTGAGGTCAGCCAGTGAGCGTCGCCCGGCAATCTTGAACAGCACCACCAGGGCCAGGTACATCGCGGCAGCACGTAATACGGCATCCATGAACGGCTTCCTTCAGGGGTAGATGAATTTACTCAGCGACAAGGCGGGCTGCCCTCGCAGCCCCAGGCTGCCGCGATACAGACCGACGCCGTCGCTGCGCAAGGTCAGGTACAGCGTGGCCACGCCCTGTTCGTCGCCCTGCATGGGAATCAGCAGGTCCTGGCCCTGGCTGCGCGAAGGCCCAGGCTCGGGCGTCTGGAATTCGATCGAGTAGCCTTTCAGCAGGCCGCTGCCCAGCACCAGCCAGCGCATTTCACCGGGCGCGCCGTGGCTGGTGACGATCAGGCTCTCCTGGGCGCCATTGCGGCTGAAACGCTGGTACTCGACCTGCAAGCGTCCGTCGGCGCTGCTGCGCGTCACCTGGCTGAGCGGCCCCTTGGAAAACAGCCCGCCCAGCGCGAGCGCCACCAACATGATCAGGGCCAGCCAGCCCACCCGCTCGAAACGCCAGGTGCGGCGTTGCAAGGCCATGTTTTCCCGAATCGGTGCCTTGCGGTCGCTGAACTCTTCATCGCTCATCATCGGATGCCTGCCAGCCCTCGGGTCCTGTTGAAGGATAGACCGCGCGGCAACGCCACTTGCTCAACCGGGGCGCGCGCGCGCCAATGACCGTTGGTAGAAAACCGTCGGCCATTGGTCCCTGGGCGTGAACCTCGCTGGCCGCCGGTGCTTCTACCGCGTCTCTGAGAGGAGGAGATGACCATGACCACCACAACCCCCCAGGAAAATCTGCTGGACTGGCTGCGTGATGCGCATGCCATGGAACAGCAGGCCGAGAAGATGCTGCAGGCGCAGAGCGAGCGGCTGGAGCACTATCCGCAGCTCAAGCGCCGTATCGACCAGCATCTGCAAGAGACTCGCGGACAGCAGGCGCGTATCGGCGAATGTCTGCAGCGCTTGAATGACAGTCCATCGACGCTCAAGGACCTCGGCGCCAAGCTGATGGCCTTCGCCCAGGGTGTCAGCGGCATGACCATGAGTGATGAAGTGATCAAGGGCGCCATGGCCAGCTATGTGTTCGAGAACGTCGAGATTGCCATGTACACGGTGCTGATCGCGGCTGCCAATGCTGCCCACGACCCGGAAACCCGCTCGGCCTGCGAAGCCAGCCTGTCCGAGGAAATCGACATGGCGGACTGGCTTCGCGAGCATTTGCCGGAGCTGACCCGCCAGTATCTCAGCCGTTCTCAGGCACCGGACCAGGAGGCCAAGGTCTGAGTCGCAGCGGTTCTGATCCGGGCTGTCGTGCAATGGGACTGTGCAGGGCTGCTTATTGACGCAGGCTTTTTGCCCTGTCGAGAATGCGCGACACCCTCCTGGCGCGAGCAAAGCCGACGCTGCCCTGGTCCGGGCTGTATGATGCCGGGCAGCGTTTCGATCAGAATCAGAGTGAACAGGTCCATGATAGAAGTCACCGAAGTTTCCATCGCCCAACTGCGTGAAGCCCTGCAAAGCGGGCGTACCACGGCCGTCGAACTGGTCAAGGCCTACCTGGCGCGCATCGAGGCGTTCGACGTGCCTGGCAGTGCCACGGCGTTGAATGCCGTGGTGGTGCGCAACCCGGAGGCCCTGAAAGAAGCCGAGGCTTCCGACGCCCGGCGCGCCAAGGGCCAGACCCTCGGCCCGCTGGACGGCATTCCCTACACCGCCAAGGACAGCTATCTGGTCAAGGGGCTGACCGCCGCGTCCGGCAGCCCGGCATTCAAGGACCTGGTAGCGCAGAAGGATGCCTTCACCATCGAGCGCCTGCGTGCCGCCGGTGCCATCTGCCTGGGCAAGACCAACATGCCGCCCATGGCCAATGGCGGCATGCAACGGGGCGTCTATGGCCGCGCCGAAAGCCCCTACAACGCCGATTACCTTACCGCGCCGTTTGCCTCTGGCTCTTCCAATGGCGCCGGCACCGCCACGGCGGCCAGCTTTTGCGCCTTCGGCATGGCCGAGGAGACCTGGTCCAGTGGCCGAGGCCCGGCCTCCAACAATGGTTTGTGTGCCTACACGCCCTCGCGCGGGGTGATCTCCATTCGTGGCAACTGGCCGTTGACGCCGACCATGGACGTGGTGGTGCCGTATGCACGCACCATGGCCGACCTGCTGGAAGTGCTCGATGTGCTGGTGGCCGACGACCCCGAGACCCGTGGCGACCTGTGGCGTCGCCAGCCGTGGGTGCCGATCCCCAAGGCCAGCTCGGTGCGCCCGGCCTCCTACCCGGCATTGGCCGCTGGCAGCGAAGCCCTGGCCGGCAAGCGTTTCGCGGTGCCGAAGATGTTCATCAACCGTGACCCGGACATGGGCACCAGTGAAAAACCGGGCATCGGCGGCCCGACTGGCCAACGCATCGATACCCGGCCGACGGTCATTGCGCTCTGGGAGCAGGCGCGCCAGGCCCTGGAAGCCGCCGGTGCCGAAGTGATCGAGAGCGATTTCCCGCTGGTGTCCAACTGCGAAGGCGACCGCCCCGGCGCGCCGACGGTGTTCAACCGTGGCCTGGTCAGCAAAGAGTTCCTGCATGACGAACTGTGGGAGCTGTCTGGCTGGGCCTTCGACGATTTCCTGCGGGCCAACGGTGACCCCAAGCTGAACCGCCTGGAAGATGTCGATGGGCCGCAGATCTTTCCCCATGACCCTGGCACCTTGCCCAATCGCGAGGATGATCTGGCGGCGGGCATGGATGAATACGTGAACATGGCCAAGCGGGGCATTACGCCCTTCGAGCAGATTGCCACGCTGCCCGACGGCCTGCGCGGCCTGGAGCAAACCCGACGCATCGACCTGGAGGAGTGGATGCAGCGCCAGGGCTTCGACGCGGTAATCTTCCCGGCGGTCGCCGACGTGGCACCGGCCGATTCCGACGTCAACCCGGCGTCCAACGACATTGCCTGGCGCAACGGTGTCTGGGTGGCCAACGGCAACCTGGCGATCCGTCACCTGGGCGTGCCGACGGTGACCGTGCCCATGGGCGTCATGGATGACATCGGCATGCCGGTGGGGCTGACCTTCGCCGGTCGCGCCTATGACGACAACGCCTTGCTGCGCCTGGCCTCGGCCTTCGAAGCCACCGGCCAGCGCCGCCGCGTGCCGCCGCGCACGCCGCCTCTGACCCAGGGCTGAGCCAGGATCGGCCAGCCAGGCAAGGTCCGGCATCTCGCCGGGCCTTGCGGGCTCCAAACCCCAGCTTCGTCACGCCACGGCCTGTAGGCCCGGCGCGGCGTCGCTCGCCCATAACAATGACTGCATGGATGCACGCGCTTGAACGTGGCCCTTCATTGAAGGCTTCCACACTGCCTCGTAACGACATAACGACAAATCAGCAACGGGCAACAACGATGACCAGCACACATGATTCTTCCCTTGGCGACCAACGCCTGCGTCGCGTCCTGGGCCTGCCGGCCCTGGTGTTCTTCGGCCTGGTGTACATGGTCCCGCTGACCGTCTTCACCACCTACGGTATCGTCACCGAGACCACTGGCGGGCGCACCGTCAGTGCCTACCTGATAACCCTGGTGGCGATCCTCTTCACCGCGTTGTCCTATGGGGTGATGGTGCGCCGCTACCCGATCGCCGGCTCCGCGTATTCCTATACCAACCTGGCCTTCGGGCCCAACGTGGGCTTCCTGGCCGGCTGGTCGCTGCTGCTCGACTACCTGTTCATCCCGATGATCAACTACCTGTTGATCGGGCTGTTCCTCAATATCGCCTTCCCGCACATCCCGTCCTGGGTGTTCATCGTCGCGTCGATCAGCCTGGTCACTGCGCTGAACGTGATCGGCATCCAGTCGGTGACCAAGGTCAGCAACCTGATCGTCGGTGCCCAGTTCCTGTTCATCCTGGTGTTCGTGGTGCTGTCCTGGCGGAGTTTGTCCGGTGCGCCGGTACTCGACCTGTGGGCGCCGCTGCTCGGCGATGGCAGCCAGCCGGGGTTCGGCGCGCTGATGGCGGGTGCCGCGATCCTGTGTCTTTCGTTCCTGGGCTTCGATGCCGTATCGACCCTGGCCGAAGAAACCCGTGACGCACGGCGCGACGTACCGCTGGCGATTTTGCTGACCACCCTGGTGGCCGGTGTGCTGTTCGCATTGCTGTCCTACATCAGCCAGCTGGTGTTGCCGGGCACTCACTTCGAGAACACCGACGCCGCTGCTACCGAGGTCATGATCAAGGCCGGCGGGCAGTTCCTCGCCAACTTCTTCACCGCCGCCTACGTGGCCGGCAACCTGGGTTCGGCGCTGGCCTCGCAGGCGGCCGTGTCACGGATCATCTACAGCATGGGCCGCGACCGCCTGCTGCCAGTGCGCTGGTTCGGCAGCCTGTCACCGCGCTACGGTACGCCGGTGACGCCCATCGTGCTGGTGTCGCTGGTGTCATTGATGGCCATCGTCTTCGACCTGGCGACCCTGGCCTCGCTGATCAGCTTCGGCGCCCTGGTGGCCTTCTCGGCGGTCAACCTGGCAGTGATCCGCACCCACCTGTTCGGCGAGCAGCCGCAGCGCGATGCCAAGGCACTCTTGCACTATGGCCTGGTGCCGCTGATCGGCCTGGGGCTGACGCTGTGGCTGTGGACCAGCCTGTCGGGCCTGACCCTGGTCATCGGCCTGTGCTGGTTCGCGGTCGGGCTGATCTATCTCGCGGTGCTCACCGCCGGCTTCCGGCGCCCGGTGCGGCAGGTGGACTTTTCCGAGGCCGGCTAAGGGCAGGAGAGTGAGATGGCTGGCCCGAAGCGACAAGTGCTCAGGGCGCCAGCTCGTTTTGCGGATGTAAAGGCTTTCGCGCTAGCGCGTGGCTGTCAGGTCTGCAGGTACACCACGTGGGTATGGGTGTACTCGTACAGGCCGTGCTTGCCGTCGGCACCGCCGATGCCAGACTTGCGCACCCCGGCGTGGAAGCCCTGCATGGCCTCGAAGTTCTCGCGGTTGATGTAGGTTTCGCCGAAGTCGATCTCGCGCATGGCCTGCATGGCCTTGTTGAGGTCGCGGGTGTACAGCGACGAGGTCAGGCCGTACTCGCAATCGTTGGCCAGGGCGATGGCTTCGTCGAGGTCGTCGACGATCTGGATCGGCAGCACCGGGCCGAAGATCTCCTTGCGCATGATTTCCATGTCCGCCGTACAGCCGGCGAGCACCGTGGGCTGGTAATGAAAGCCGGCGCCCAGGTCGGCAATCTGCCCGCCGGTGATCAACTGTGCGCCCTGATCGATCGCCTTGGCCACCTTGGCAGCCACGCCGTCCAGCCCTCGGCGGTTGATCAACGGACCCATTTCCACTTGCGAGTCGGCCACTGGATCCCCATACCGGGTTGCGGCCATGGCGGCGGCAATCCGTTCGATGAACGGCTCGGCCACCTTGCGCTCCACATAGACGCGCTCGGCGCAGTTGCAGACCTGTCCGGTGTTGATGATCCGTGAATCGCGGATGGATTTCACCGCCAGGTCCAGGTCGGCATCGGCCAGGACGATGGCCGGCGCCTTGCCACCCAGCTCGAGGTTGAGCTTGGTGATGTGGGGGGCAGCGGCGGCCATTATGCGTGCGCCGGTTTCCACGCTGCCGGTGAAGCTGACCATATCAACAGCCGGGTGCGCGCTCAGCGCGGCACCGATACGGCCATCACCGCAAACCACGTTGAAGACACCCGCCGGCAGCTCGGTCTCGGCCACCAGCCGAGCAAATTCGAAGCAGTTGTTCGGCGTTTCCTCACTCGGCTTGATGACGATGGTGTTGCCGGTCAGCAGCGCCGGGGCCATCTTGCGGGCGATGAGGAAGAACGGGAAATTCCACGGCAGGATGCCGGCTACCACGCCCAGGGGCTTGCGCAACAGGAAGATGTTTTCGCCGGGGCGGTCGCTGCTGAGGATCTCACCCTCCATGCGCCGGGCCCATTCAGCCATGTAGTCCAGGTAATCCGCCGTGAAATTCACCTCCACCTCGGCCAGCGCGCTGATCTTGCCCTGTTCCAGGGTGATGGTGCGGGCCAGGTGCGGCACCTGCTCACGGATCTTCGCGGCAATGCGCCGCAGGTAGCCGGCGCGCTCCTGGGCGGTGCGCCGTGCCCAGCCGGGTTGGGCCTTGCGAGCAGCGGCCAGGGCATCGTCCACCTGCACGGCGTCCGAGGCCGGGACCTGAGCCAGCAGGGCGCCGGTGGCCGGGTTGAAGACGTCCAGATGCTCGGCGCTGGTGACGAACTCACCATTGATGTAGTTCTGATAGACAGGCACTGAAGTCATGGTGATCACTCCTTGTTCTTTTAGTAGGTGCGTGAGGTCGACGGCGCCGCTGTGAGGTCGCGGTAGCGCGCCAGGTTATTCAGCGCGGCCTGGCGCATCAGGCTGATGTCGATGCCCACGGCGATGAACTGGCAACCCCAGGCCTGGTAGCGACGGGCGTCGTCTTCGGCGGGGGCGAGAATGCCGCAAGCCTTGCCGGCGGCCAGGGTCGCGTCGATGGCCTGGCGGATGCACTGCTGGACCTCGCGGTGCGAAGGGTTGCCGACATGGCCCAGTCCGGTGGACAGGTCGGCCGGCCCGATGAACACGGCGTCCACGCCCTCCACGGCGGCGATGGCGGCGGCATTGTCGATGCCGGCACGCGACTCCACCTGGACGATCAGGCACAGCTCGCGTTGTGCGTCGAGAATATAGTCAGGTACGGCGTCCCAGCGCGTAGCGCGGGTCAGGCCACCGCCGACGCCGCGAAAGCCGTGGGGTGGGTAGCGCATGGCCTGGACCAGCGCGCGGGCCTGTTCGGCGCTTTCCACCATGGGGATCATCAGCGTCTGCACGCCGATATCCAGCAATTGCTTGATCAGTAGTTGGTCATGGCCCACCGCACGCACCACCGGGGCAGTGTGATAAGGCGCGACGGCCTGCAGTTGGGCAAGGATCGACGGCACGGTGTTGGGGGCATGTTCCCCGTCGATCAGCATCCAGTCATAGCCGAAGCTGGCGGTGATCTCCGTGGCATAAGGGTGGGCAAAGCCGGCCCAGATGCCGTACAGGGGCTCGCCATGGGCGAGACCGGCCTTGAAAGGGTTGCGAGGCAGAATCATGGAAGACTCCCAGAGGGCTAATGAGGGCTCAGTGCGTGTAGGGGCGGTGCAGTTGGCACTCGGGATTCAGCGTCACGCCAAAGCCCGGTTGGTCCAGGCGCGACAGGCGCATGCGGCCGTTCTCCGGCACGGGTTCACCCAGCAGTTGCGGATGGAACATGGGCACCACCTGATCGGCCTTGGGCGCCATCATCAGGAACTCGGCGAACGGACTATTGGTGCGGGTGGCGACGAAGTGGTAGCTGTAGACCGACGAGCCGTGGGGTACGACCATGGCGCCGTGGGCGTCTGCCAGCGCGGAAATCTTGATCAGCTCGGTGAGGCCGCCGCACCAGCCGACATCCGGCTGGATGATGTCGCAGCAGCCCATTTCCAGGAGCATGCGAAAGCCCCAGCGGGTGGCCTCGTGCTCGCCGGTGGTGACCAGCATGCCGTTGGGCACGTTCTTGCGCAGCGCGGCGTAGCCCCAGTAGTCGTCCGGCGACAGCGCCTCTTCGATCCACTTCAGGCCGAACTCCTGGGCGCCGTGGGCCAGGCGAGTCGCGTAGTTGAGGTCCAGGCTCATCCAGCAGTCGAGCATCAGCCAGAAATCCTTGCCGACCCGCTCGCGCATCACCGCCAGTTCTTCGAGGTTCTTGCGCAGGCCTTCCTCGCCCTCGGCCGGGCCATGGTGCAGCGGCAATTTGCCGCCGATGAAACCCATCTGTTGCGCCAGGTCCGGGCGCGCGCCGGTGGCGTAGAACTGCAGCTCATCACGCACCGCGCCCCCCAGCAATTGGTGTACTGGCTCCTGGCGAACCTTGCCGAGCAGGTCCCAGAGCGCCAGGTCGATGCCCGACAGCGTGTTGATGACCAGCCCTTTGCGACCGTAGTACTGCGAAGACAGGTACATCTGGTCCCAGATGCGTTCGATGTCGGTGACCCTGGCGCCCTCGACGAAACGCGCCAGGTGTTTTTCCACGATGAACGCAGCCGGTTCGCCGCCGTTGGTCACGGCGAAACCGATGTTGCCGTCGCTGTCTTCGATCTCCACCACGAGAGTGCCGAGCACGTTGATGCCGAAGCTGCGTCGGCTCTGCCGGTACTCCGGGTATTTGCTCATCGGCGTGGCGATATGGTCGTCGATCCAGTGGCCGTCGCCCTGGTCGTGGTAATCGGCGCCGCCGCCGCGCAAAACGTAGGCGCGAACGTGCTTGATGGTCGGTGTGGCCATGGGGTGAGCCTCTTGATCAATGTTGAAAGGTGGGTTGTTTGTGGGGCACGGAAGGGGCCTTGGCGCGGATGCCCAGCACCAGGACCGCTGCGATCAGCGTGGTGACGGCCAGCAGGTAGAGACCAGCAGCCGGCGACTGAAAGACGCCTTCGGCCCAGTTCTTGAGGATGGGGGCGATGAAACCGCCCAGGGCGCCGAAGGAATTGATCAGGGCGATGGCCCCGGCGGCGGCCGAGCCGGCCAGGAAGCTGCCGGGAAAGGTCCAGAACACCGGCTGCACGGCAATGAAACCGGAGGCTGCGAAGCACAGGGCGAGAATGCCGAGTACCGGGCTGGACACCGAAACCGAGGCCGCTATACCCAGCCCGGAGATCAGCAGAGTGAGGGCCGCGACGCGGCGACGCTGGCCGCTGCGATCAGCGATCGCCGGGACTTTCCACGCTGCGAGCAGGGCGCACAGCCAGGGAATGGCACTGACGATGCCGACCATCAGCCCGACCTTGGTGCCCAGTAGCCCGGCGACCTGGCTGGGCAGGTAGAACACCACGCCATACACGCTGGCCTGGATCAACAGGTAGATCAGGCACAGGTACAGAACGGCGGGCTGGCACAGTACCCCGAGCAGGCTGCCGTGGCGTTGCTTTTCGCGGTCTTCGGCGTCGAGCACGGTCTGCAGCTGGCTGCGTTCCTCGGCGCTCAGCCACTTGGCGTCAGCCGGGCGATTGTCCAGGTAGAAGTACGCCCACACGCCCACCGCACTGGCCAGCAGGCCCTCTACGGCGAACAGCCACTGCCAGCCGCGAGCGCCGAGCAGGCCGTCCAGTTCCAGCAGCAGGCCCGACAACGGGCTGCCGAAGATGAAGGCCAGCGGCGCGCCGAAGTAGAAGAAGCCCATGGCCTTGCCGCGTACGGCGCTGGGGAACCAGTAGGTCAGATAAAGAATGACGCCGGGGAAGAAGCCCGCTTCGGCAACGCCCAGCAGAAAGCGCAGCACGTAGAAGGTCATTTCGTCGTGGGCGAACATCATCGCCGCCGACACCAGGCCCCAGGTCACCATGATCCGGCACATCCACAGGCGCGCGCCGACGCGGTGCATGATCAGGTTGCTGGGCACTTCCAACAGCGCGTAGCCGACGAAGAATACCCCGGCGCCAAAGGCGAAGGCGGCGTCACCGATGCCGGTGTCGGCCTGGAAGGTCTGTTTGGCGAACCCGACATTGGCGCGGTCGAGGAAGGCCATGATGTACATGAGCAGCAGGAAGGGCAGCAGGCGCCAGGAGACCTTGGCCAGCAGCGAGGCGGGGAGTGTGTTCACGTCAGTTTCCTTTTTTGGATTTATCGAACTGAGCAACAGCAGATCTTGTGCTGGAACGAACTCTACCGCCTGTTTATGATGCGCCACCAATCGAAATAAGCTGTTAGTCGATACCCTGGGGTTATCGATCCTGAGCGGGAGGTTGCCATGAATGGCCAGCAACTCTTTGGCCGGCTGCGCTACAAGCATCTGCAAATGCTGCTGATGCTCGGCTCCAGCCTCAATCTGCACCGTGCTTCGGTGAGCATGAACATGTCGCAGCCTGCGGCCAGCCGCATGCTGCAGGAGATCGAGGACATGTTCGGCTGTGAGCTGTTCGAGCGCCTGCCACGCGGCATGCGCCCCACCGCACTGGGGCGCGAGCTGCTGCGCTTCGCCGAATCGGCCCTGAGCGGCCTGGACCGCTGCGCCGCCGACTTGGCGGCGCGCAAGGAGGGCGGCTATGGCTACCTGTCGATCGGCACCATCATGGGCGCCGCCCCTGACCTGGTCATGCACGCGGTGGCGCGAATCAAGCAACTGAACCCGCGCTTGCGCCTGCGCATCATGGGCGACACCAGCGACCAGGTGGTGCAGCTCCTGGAACAGGGGCGGGTGGACATCGCCGTGACCCGGCGCAGCCCCAGCCATGACCGCGACCAGTACGAGTTCGAACCACTGGGCAACGAGCGGTTGATCGCGGTGGTCCACAGCGGCCACGCCTTGGCCCGGCGACCGGCACTGGAGTGGGAGGAGCTGGTGCGTGACTGGCCGTGGATCCTGCAGCCACAGTCCAGCCCGGCACGCATGGCCTTCGACCAGGCCCTGCAACGCCTTGAATTGCCGACGCCGGCGGACATCATCGAATGCAGTTCGGTGTACTCGATGCAACAGCTGGTGCAACTGACCGACGCGATCATGGTGTTGTCCGAATCAGCGATGCGCGACTACCTGAAGATGGGCCTGGTCACCGCCTTGCCGCTCAGCCTGGAAGCGCAGATGGCGCCGTTTGGCCTATTGCGCCGCAAGGACGAACCGGTCAGTCGCGAATTGCAGTTGTTCATCGAGTTGCTGCGCGAGCATCGTCAGGACGCTAGCGGGTCGTTCAACCCGGATCAGCCTGTACCAGCGAGTCGCGGCTGATTTCGCTGATGGTGCGGGCACCGGTCAGCACCATGGCCACGCGCATTTCCTTTTCGATCAGTTCCAGCAGGTGGCTGACGCCTGCGCCACCCGCTGCCGCCAGGGCATAGACGAAGGCGCGACCGAGCATCACGCAATCGGCGCCCAGCGCGATCATGCGCACCACATCGAGCCCATTGCGCACGCCTGAGTCGGCAAGAATCGCCAGCTCGCCCTTTACCGCATCGGCAATGGCTGGCAACGCCCTGGCAGTCGACGGCACGCCATCGAGCTGGCGCCCGCCATGGTTGGACACCACGATGCCGTTGGCGCCGAAACTCACCGCATCGCGGGCGTCCTGGGCATCGAGAATGCCCTTGATGATCATCGGCCCGTCCCAGAACTCACGAATCCATTCCAGGTCCTTCCAGCCGATCGACGGGTCGAAATTGGCCCCCAGCCAGCCAATGTAATCGGCCAGTCCGGTGGGATGGCCGCGATAGGTGGAAATATTGCCCAGATCGTGAGGCTTGCCGCGCAGGCCGACATCCCAGGCCCAACGCGGGTGGGTGACGGCCTGCAGCAGACGCCTGAAAGGCGCGTTCGGGCCGCTCATTCCAGAATGGGCATCGCGATAGCGGGCGCCGGGCACCGGCATGTCGACGGTGAATACCAAGGTGCTCACCCCGGCGGCCCTAGCGCGCTCCAGGGCGTTCTTCATGAAGCCGCGGTCCTTGAGCACGTAGAGCTGGAACCACATGGGGCGGTCGATGGCGGGGGCAACTTCTTCGAGGGGGCATACCGACACGGTCGACAGCGTGAACGGCACGCCGTGTTGCGCCGCCGCCCGGGCCGCCTGCACCTCGCCACGGCGTGCGTACATGCCGGTCAGGCCCACAGGGGCGAGGGCTACCGGCATGGCCAGCTCTTCGCCCAGCACCTGAGTGCGCAGGCTCAACTCCGACATGTCGCGCAGTACCCGTTGCCGCAAGGCGACATCCGCCAGGTCGGCGACGTTGCGGCGCAAGGTGTGCTCGGCGTAGGCGCCGCCATCGATGTAATGAAACAGGAAAGGCGGCAGTGTGCGCTGGGCAACGGCGCGGTAATCGCTGCAGGCCGAAATGATCATGGCGGTTTCTCGTTATTGTCTTGGAATGCTGACTTGCGGCCTGCCTGTCGGGCCTGGCGCATTGAGCCTGCTGCACAGTCTAGCGGTCCTCTACGATGACCCACCAATCGCACGTTGTTAAGCACCGATACCTTGAGGTTATGGGTGATCGAGACCGTTGGTCTGTCCAATTGCAACCCCTTGTCGGCGTAACTTTCCAAATTGAAGGTCATCAGGCGGTCGCCGATGGTCTTTCAATCTGCCAGCAGGAGGCGTCATGTCCGAGAAACCAGTCAATTCCGTTTGTGCATGCGAGGGCTGCAAATGCCAGGTCGAGCCGGGCAAGGCAGTCATCAGCGCTGGCAAGGCCTATTGCTGCCAGGCCTGCGCTGAACACCATCCTCACGACCGTCCATGTAACGACCAACATTGCCACTGCGGCGACACGGCCGGTGCCGCGCACTGAGCGACGCCGTATGGCGGGAGCGGCTTGTTCGACTCAAGCCGCTCCTGCAGTGGCCGCGAACGGCCATGATCAGTCGCTGAACAGCTCGAACATCAATTCGCGGAACCACTGGTTGGCCGGTTCCTTGTGGAAGCGCGCGTGCCAGAACAGGTTGATGGCGATTTCCGGCAATGGCACCGGCAAGGGCAGGGCGACCAGATCGAAGGGTTCCAGGCAGGTGTCGGCGAAGCGTTCCGGTACCGTGGCCAACAGGTCACTGCGTTGCAGAATGTGCCCCACCGCGACGAAGTGTGGCACCTGCAGGCGGATATCGCGCTTGACCCCGGCGCGGCGCAGGTATTGTTCGACTTCGCCGTGTCCGGTGCTGGCCGCCGCTACATGGATGTGGCCGTGGTCGCAGAACCCTTCAATGCTCATGGGCTGCCGTGTCAGTGGGTGGTCGCGGCGGCACAGGCACACGTAGCGATGCACGAACAGGCGCCGCTGGTAGAAGCCACTCTGCAGGTTGGGCTGCAGGCCCACGGCCAGGTCGATGGCGCCGCTGGCCAGCGCTTCGGAGAGTTGCGCGTCGCTGCGCACGGTGGTCACTGAGACGCCCGGCGCGCGCTGCAGTAGCGTTTCGATCAGCCGAGGCATGAACCAGATCTCGCCGATGTCGGTCATCGCCAGGGTGAACGGGCGTTCACTGTTGGCGGGGTCGAAGGCGGCCGTGCGCACCAGCGCCTGGCTCAACAGGCCGATGGCCTGGGCCACCGGCTCGGCGAGGCTCTGGGCGTATGGGGTCGGCTGCATGCCCCGGCCGGTACGCACGAACAGGTCATCCTGCAGGGCGAAGCGCAGACGCTTCAGGGCGTTGCTCATGGCCGGCTGGCTCAGGCCCAGGTGTTCGGCGGCCACCGAGACCTGGCGGTCGAGCAACAGTTGATGCAGGACCAGCAGCAGATTCAGGTCGAGATCACGCAGGTTCATGGCAGGTCCTGTGATGCAGGGTGATGCAATATTCATCACCGTGATAATGGCTATATTCTTTGCGGCATTTATCAATATCGCAAGCGGCCGCATGATGGGCTCATTCCAATAACAAGCAGCCCGACGGGTAACCCTCATGCAACAAGCTTCCTTGCGTATCGCAATCGTCGGCGGCGGCATCGCTGGCATCGCCCTGGCACTGGATCTGTGTCGTCACGCCCACCTTCAAGTTCGCCTGTTCGAATCCGCCGCCGCCTTCGGCGAAGTGGGGGCGGGCGTGTCGTTCGGCGCCAACGCCGTGCGCGCCATCGGTGGCCTGGGTATCGGTGAAGCCTACCGGCAGATCGCCGACCAGACCCCCGCGCCCTGGCAGGACGTGTGGTTCGAATGGCGGCGCGGCGTCGATGCTGGCTACCTGGGCGCCAGCGTGGCACCGGGGGTCGGGCAGTCGTCGGTGCATCGCGCCGACTTTCTCGACGCCTTGGCCAGCCGCCTGCCAGAGGGCGTCGCCTGTTTCGCCAAGCGCGCGGTGCAGGTACAGCAGGCCGATGACCAGGTGCGGCTGAGCTTCGCGGACGGCAGCTCGCACACCTGCGATCTGCTGATCGGCGCCGACGGCATCAAGTCGTCGATACGTGACCATGTGCTGGCCGGCCTCGGTGCGCCACTGGCCCAGCCGCGCTACAGCGGCACGCGGGCCTATCGCGGGCTGATCGACAGTCAGGTGCTGCGCGCCGCCTACCGTGAGCACGACCTGGACGAGCATCTGATCGACGTGCCACAGATGTACCTGGGGCTCGATGCCCACATCCTGACCTTCCCGGTCAAACAGGGCCGCCTGATCAATGTGGTGGCATTCATCTCCGATCGCAGCCGGGCCGAGCCGGAGTGGCCGGCCGGGCAACCCTGGGTGCGCGAAGCCAGCCAGGCGGAAATGCTCGACGCCTTCGTCGGCTGGGGGGCTGCTGCACGGGTCTTGCTGCACTGCATCGGCGCACCGACGCTGTGGGCCTTGCACGACCTGGCCGAGCTGCCCGGCTATGTGCATGGTCGGGTGGCGCTGATCGGCGACGCTGCGCATGCCATGTTGCCGCACCAGGGCGCAGGCGCCGGGCAGGGGCTGGAAGATGCCTGGCTGCTGGCCCGTCTGCTGGGTGACGCGCCGCTCGCCGGCGCCGATGTACAGGCGCTGCTGGCTGCCTACGACGCGGTGCGTCGGCCTCGCGCCTGCCGGGTGCAGCGCACCTCGCGTGAAGCCGGCGAACTCTACGAACTGCGTGACCCGGCCACGGCGGCAGACCCAGTGTTGCTCGGCCAGACCCTCGCCGAACGCTTCGCCTGGCTGTGGGACCACGACCTGCACGGCGATCTGCGCCAGGCCAAACAGGCCCTCGACGCGCTGCAGAACGCCTGACGCGCTGGATCACAACAACAAGAAAGAGCCATGCCATGCACAAGACCCAAGTCACCGCCCTGCTGGACGGGGCGCGCTTCTCAGCCTTTCATGCCCGCGTACTGCTGTGGTGCGCGCTGATCATCATCTTCGACGGCTATGACCTGGTCATCTACGGTGTGGTGCTGCCGTCGTTGATGAGCGAATGGAGCCTCAGCCCCTTGCAGGCCGGTGCGTTAGGCAGTTGCGCACTGGTGGGGATGATGTTCGGTGCACTGTTGTTCGGCTCGCTGTCCGACCGGATAGGGCGGCGCAAGACCATCGCCTTCTGCGTGATGCTGTTCAGCGGCGTCACCGCCCTCAACGGCCTGGCCGGCAGCCCCGAGGCGTTCGGCCTGTGTCGTTTCATCGCCGGGCTGGGCATCGGCGGGGTGATGCCCAACGTGGTGGCGCTGATGAACGAGTACTCGCCCCGTCGTTCGCGCAGCACCCTGGTAGCGGTGATGTTCAGCGGCTACTCGCTGGGCGGCATGCTGTCGGCCGGGCTGGGCATCGTGCTGATTCCGCAGTGGGGCTGGCAGTCGGTGTTCTATGTGGCATCGATTCCCTTGTTGTTGCTGCCGTGGCTGGTGCGCCAGTTGCCAGAGTCCATGACCTACCTGATGCGCAGCGGACAGACCCAGCGTGCCAGGCAGACACTCGTGCAGGCGCTGCCGGACTATCAGCCCAGAGAGGACGAGCAACTGCTGCTCGAAGGCGACGGCAAGGCCAGCGTGGCCATCGCCGAACTGTTCCGCGAGGGACGCACCTTGAGCACCCTGATGCTGTGGCTGGCGTTCTTCTGCTGCCTGTTGATGGTCTACGCGCTGAGTGCCTGGCTGCCCAAGCTGATGCACAGCGCCGGCTACGGCCTGAACTCCAGCCTGACGTTCCTGCTGGTGCTGAATGCCGGCGCGATCATCGGTGCCATCGCTGGGGGATGGCTGGGTGACCGGGTCGGACTGGGCCGGGTGCTGTTCGGTTTCTTCGTCTGCGGTGCGCTGGCGCTCAGCCTGCTGGCGTTCAAGGCGCCGCTGGGGGTGCTGTACCTGCTGGTGGCGGTGGCCGGGGCCTGCACCATTGGCACGCAGATTCTCGCCAATGCCTGCGCGGTGCAGTATTACCCGGCGCAGGTGCGCTCCACCGGCCTGGGTTGGGCCATGGGCATCGGGCGTACGGGGGCGATCATCGGTCCGCTGCTGGGCGGCGCCTTGCAGGCCTCCGGGTTGCCGCTACAGGCGAGCTTCCTGGCCTTCGCCTTGCCAGGGCTGATCGGCGCTGCAGCAGTGCTGGTGTTCCTGCGCCGCAGCCGTGCCATGGGAGGACCGCTGCAGCAGCCTGCCGGAGTGGTTCCAGCCACGAAGCGCATGCCCGGCTGAAGCCGGTCGTGCCGGTAACGTGCAGGTTTCACGCCCCGGTCTTGGGCATGAGCGGGGGAGGTGGGGTCTTGGCCGGCGCTGTGTGGCCCTCGATGATCGCCTCGATGTCCTCGATCAGACCATCGAAGACCGCAACCACGGCCGGGTCGAAGTGCCGGCCCGTCTGTTCGCGGATCAGTTCCAGTGCGCGTTCGCGAGTCCAGGCGGTCTTGTACGGACGCGGCTGGCGTAGCGCGTCGTAGACATCGCACAGGGCCACGATGCGGGCCTCCAGTGGAATCTGTTCGCCTGCCAGCCCTTGAGGGTAGCCGCTGCCATCCCATTTCTCATGGTGGGTGAGGGCAATCTGGGCGGCCATGGCAGTCAGTTCGCTGTTGCTGTCATCGTGCAGGATGTCGTAGCCGATCCACGCATGCGCCTTCATCCGTTCCCGTTCCTCGGGCGTGAGGACACCGGGCTTGAGCAGGATCTCGTCGGGGATGCCGATCTTGCCCACGTCGTGCATCGGCGCGGCCTGGCGGATCAGCGTGCACCAGTGCGCCGGCAGGCCCATGCCTTCGGCGAGCATGCAGGCGAAGGTGCCGATGCGATGGATATGCTCCCCGGTGTCGTCATCGCGGTAAGAGGCGGCCCGGCTCAGCGCGCCGATGACGGCCCGGTAGCTGTCCTGCAGTTCGGCGGTGCGCTGGCGAACCCGTTCTTCAAGATCGGCATTGGCGCGCTTGAGGTCATCGGTGGTGGTCTTCAGCAGCAGGCTGTTGTGGATCCGCAAGATCACCTCGGGAAGGTCCAGAGGCTTGCAGATGTAATCGTTGGCGCCCAGTTCCAGACCCTGGCGACGGCTCTGCGGGTCGTTGAGGGCGGTGACCAGGATCACCGGGCGCTCGATACGGTTGCGCGGTTCCAGCGCCTTGAGAATGTCGAAGCCGTTGGGCGCCGGCATGTCCAGGTCGAGCAACAGCAGATCCCAGTCATGCGTGCGCAGCCAGTCCAGGCCGGCAGCCGGGTCGGTGAAGCTCACCTGATCATCGAGGCCGAAGGCCTTCAGGCTGGAACTGAGCAGGCGAACGTTGGCGGCCACGTCGTCGATGATGACGATCGGCGCCTTGAGTCGAATATTACGAAACACGTCAGGCATCCTCGCTCAGGAACACGGCCGCCAGCTCGCGCAGCTCGGTCGCATCGATGGGTTTACGCAGCAGGCCCTGGCAATCGAGGCTCAGCAGCCAGGCCGGCATGGTCTGCGCACTCATGACGATCAGCGGCGGGCGCGGACCCTGATGCAGTTCATGGAGGGTGGCGAGCAGGGGTTGCAGCGCCTCGCCGAGGCTGTCCAGGTCGATGATCAGCAGTTTCGGCCTCTGCCGGGCCATTTCGTCGAGCAGCTCGCGTTCTTCCTCGACCAGCCGCACGCGGGCCAGGGGGGCCAGCGTTTCCCGGATCAACTTCTTTTCGCTGTCGCCGCGTTGCAGGCACAGCACGCTGGCGTGGCCGGCGACCTTGGCCGGCGGCTTGTCGGGTGTAGCGCTGCAGGGCAGTTCGATCCAGAACAGGCTGCCACTGCCAGGCGTGCTGACCAGCCCAATGCTGCCATTCATGGCCTGCGCCAGCTCCTTGCACAGCGCCAGGCCGATGCCGGTGCCAGGGATCGCGGTCTTTTCCTGGCCCAGGCGCTGGAAGGGTTCGAACAGCCGGGCGCGGGCCTGGCTGTCGATGCCCATGCCGGTGTCTTCGACGTAGATTCGTACGCGGCCCTGCTCATGACGGCAGCCCAGGGTCACCGAGCCGCCCGGGCGGTTGTATTTGATGGCGTTGGACAGCAGGTTGAGCAGCACCTGGCGCAGTCGTCGGCTGTCGGCAACCACGCCAGGGCCAGGGCGGATTTCCGCGACATTGAGGGTCAGCCCTGCGTCCTTGGCCTCCTGGCGCACCATCTCTACGCACTCGCCGATCAGCTCGGTCATGTCGATACGGCTTACGTTCAGAACCGGCTTCTCGGCCTGCAGGCTCGACCAGCTCAGCAGGTCGTTGACCAGTTGGCAGAGATGATGGCTGGCCTTGAGGATCTCTTCGACAGGTCCGGCGCCACTGCGGCTGGTGTCGCTGTATTTGAGCAGCTGGGCAAAGCCGTGGATGGCGTTGAGCGGCGTCTTGAGTTCGTGGGTCATGCTGGAGATGAAGCGCGATTTGGCCTGGCTGGCGGCCTCGGCTTCCAGGGTCTTGTGCCGCAGGTCGGTCTCGACGTGCTTGAGTGCGGTAATGTCCATGCAAGTGCCGGCCAGCAGGCGTGGTTCGCCGGTCACCTCGTCACGCTCCAGTACGCGGCCCCGGCATTGCAACCAGACGTTCTTGCCGCGATTGTCGATCAGGCGCAGCTCGCAGCCTTCCGCGCCCCGACCCTGTTCCAGCTCTTTGATGAAGCGCGTCACGGCCTCGCCGTCGGCGCGGTCCAGGCGCTCCTTGAACAGCTGGTGGTCGGGCAGGGTCTCCGGCAGGTCGAAGCGGTGGCACAGGCTGCCACGCAGGCGCAGTTCGCGCTTTTGCACATGAAACTCCCAGAGCCCCTCCGTGGAGCTTTCCATCACCACTTCCAGCCGCTGCTGAGCACCGCTACGCGACTGCTCGGCCTGGCACAGCCGCTCGCCCATGGTCCGCGCCTGTTCAGCCATGCCTGCCAGCTCCCTGATGGAGGTGTCGGGTTTTTCCGGGCGCCATTGGCCGTCGCTGATCTGTTTCATCATGTGGGCCACACCGGCCAGGGGCTTGGACAGGGCCTGACTGAGCCGGGTGACACGCGCCCAGGTGAACAGGAAGAAGCCCGCATAGAAGACGGCCAATCCACCGATCAGCAGGTAGCCGACCCTCCGGTAATGGCTGGCCAGGCTATTGGTGGTGGCAGTGATCTGCGCCTCTTCGACCACTGCCAGGAGATGCCACCCGGTGTCGGCCACGGTGTCCCAGGCCACCAGGTGCGGGCGCCCGGCAAATTGGGTGGCCAACAGCCCACGTGGCTCGGTTTCCACGGCATTGGCCAGGTCATCGTGGGCGCCGTTGAAGCGCAGGTTGAACATGGCGGGTTTCAACGTTTCGCTGGTCACCATCTGCTGGTAAAGGTGTTCGGTCAACTCGGTCACGTGGAAGTCATGTTCGCCGGCCTGCGGCAGGGCCATGATGGTCAGGTCGGGGGCCACCAGCATCAGATAACCGTTCCACGGCACTTTCAGCTCGTTGATCTGTTTGAGAATGCCACCGACGGTAACGTCGATACCGACTACCCCTTCGAGGAAGTCGCCACGGTAAACCGGGGCAATGGCTGACATCATCCAGCCGTTGCCGGCCGGGTCCAGGTAAACGTCTGTCCAGCGATTGCGACGTTCTGGGTTATGCACCGCATCGGCCAGATAATAGAAGTTGAACTCGGGAATATTCAGGTCATGGGGGTACTGCTGCAGCACGTCGAACCCTGGGTAGATCCGGTTGTAGCTGTCCCAGCTGTTGAAGTAGATGCTGGCGACCAGTGGATTGTCGTTCTTGAGCTGCTTGAGCAAGGGGTCGAGGGTCTTCAGTTTGCCAATCTTGGCCAGGTTCTGACGCTCCAGCGGGGTGACGCTGGAATAGAAGGACGCGGCTCGGTCCGGACCGCCATTGTCATAACGCACGCCGTCTTCGGAGAGGTTCAGGTCTTCCGTTTCACTGTGGTCATGTTGCAGCACGTGCTCGGTCAACTTCGCGAGCAGCCGTGCCTCGCTGGCCAGGCGTACCAGCTCTCCGTTGACGACCTGGGTGTTCTGTCCAACGGAATCGACCAGGTCGGAGACGGCAGTGTCGTGCAAGTAGTCGATCTGCGCCGTGCGTATCGACTGGTTGGTGAAGAGATAAACACCGATCAGCACCAGTTCAACGGCAATCAATGGAATCAGCGCGCTGCTGGCTAGCGCCTTCCACATCCAGTGTCTCAGACTGAGCTGTTTCGGGGTTTGCATGCTCGGCCTCGTTCGGGTCCGGACGGCTTTAGAGTCGACGCACTTCGAGAGTCCCGCTGGCGTGCGCGGCGAAGGCTTAGCGCAGGTCAAGCGATGATGTCATATAGACATCATTATAGGGCGGCGTGGTGATTCCCGATACGGTCAGGGGCTCATACTTTGGCGTAAGGCTGCGCCGCCAGAGTCGGCTTCAGGCGGGGTGAACCGTCGCTCCCTCGACATAGATACTGTCATCCTGAACGCAATATAGACCCAATGGGCCAGCTCCGCCGCCCGTGCAGTCCAGCGCCAATACGTTGCCCAGGCGCTGCGGGCGTGCCACCCGGGTGTGGCCGACGCAGACCCGCCAGATACCCTCGACCCCGTGGTGGTTCTGGCGGCGGATACGCTCACGGCCCCACAGCGCCGTCTCGCTGATGCGGGGTGTATCGAGCTGGCTGATGAAACCCGGCCAGTCGAGATGAGCGGGCAGGTCGGCATGCAGCACACCCACGGTGCCCTGTACCGACTCGATTTCGATCACCAGCGGCAGGCTTTGCAGCCTGGCGATGATCATGGCCTTGGATTCGTCGGCGATGTGCAGCCACCAGCCGGCGCCATGGGCCGAGTAGGGCACCTGTGGATCGGTGTTCCAGGCGTGGATCAGCATCGCCTCATGGTTGCCTTGCACGGCGTAGAACCATGGCTGGCCGAGCAGTTCCAGCCCTTCGAGCACGCCCGGCCCGCGGTCGATCAGGTCGCCGACGCCGATCAGCCGGTCTACCTTGGGGTCGAATGCCAGCAGCGCCAGTGCTTGGCGCAGTTCTGCCAGCTTGAAGTGGATATCGCCGACAACGAAATCCCGGCCAAGGCCGTTGGCCGGGAGTCTGAGCAGCTTGGCGGGCATGAACGGGGCGCTCCGTGCGGGTGATGGCACCCGGATGACGGAGGTGCCTGGGGACGACATCAAACCGACCCTGTCAGGGGGCGGCCAGTTCCACCGTCACGCGTGGGTCGGCCTCGAACAGCCGCAACGCTTCGCGGCTGGCGGTGGTCACCAGGGTCCACTCGCTGCCCAGCGGTGTCCAGTACTGCTGCTGGTCGCGACCGATCTTGCTGGCGTCGGCCAGCACGAACACTTCCGATGCCTGCTGGATGATGCGCTCCTTGAGGTAGGCCTGTTCGGCACTGGCCTCGCACAGCCCGCGCCCGGCCACCACGCCGTCGGCGCTGACGAACGCCTTGTTGGCCGTCAGCCGTTCCAGCGTGGCCAGCGCGGCGGCACCGAAGGTGGCCATGCTGCCGGGACGCAGGTCGCCGCCCAGCAAGGTGACCCGCCCGCCGGGCAGGTCACGCAGGGCCGGCAGGGCGAGGATGTTGTTGGTAATCACGTGCAGACCGCTGCGCTCCTTGAGCAGCTGCGCCAGGCTGGCGGTGCTGGTGCCGCTGTCGAGCAGGATGGTGTCGTTGTCCTGGATGTGCGCCAGGGCGGCTCGGGCGATGCGGGTCTTTTCCGGGCCGGACTGAATGCTGCGCTCTTCCAGTGAAGGCTCGGGGGCGCGCTTGCCGACGTGGGTGGCGCCTCCGTAGGTGCGCGTGATCATGCCCTGTTCGGCGAGGGCGGTCAGGTCGCGGCGTACCGTGGCCTCGGAGACCTGCAGGATGGAGCAGAGGGTTTCGACGTTGACGTTGCCGTGGTTGGCAAGCACCAGTTCAAGAATGGCCTGACGGCGTTTGGCGACTTTCATGACGATCCTTCAGTGACGCGACATGGCACTTTAGCACTTGTGGCGGTGTTACCCGCCACGTCTGCGTGATTCGATTATCGCCGTCGGTCAGAACCCGTGCATCGCTCAGAGCGACGCACCGCCGCAGATCACCAGACTCTGCCCGGTGATGGCACCGGCCTGCGGGCCGAGCAAGAAGGCGGTCATGGCGGCCACTTCCTCGCGCTGCACGAAGCGCCCGATCGGCGGCTTGCGTGGTGGCGTGCCTTCGCGGCCAGGGGCGGTGAGCATCGGCGTCTCGGTGGCGCCGGGGGCGACCAGGTTGACGGTGATGCCCTTGGGCGCCAGTTCGATGGCCCAGGAACGCGCCAGGCCCACCAGCGCCGCCTTGGTCGCAGCGTACTGGCTGCGCCCGGAGGCACCGTTCATGGTGCGGCTGCCCAGCAGCACGATGCGCCCCGGCACGCGCAGTCGCCCGATCAGGCTGTCGACCAACTGCGTGGCTGCCGCCACATGCACCTGCCACATGGCCTGGCCGTCTTCGGCAAGCAGCTCGCCGAGCGGTGCGGTGCGCATGAAGCCGGCCGCGTGGACGATGGCGTCGAGCGCTTGGATGTCTTGCAGCGCCTCGTCGAGGCTGGCGCTGTCAGCCAGGTCGGCGCTGGTCCAGCGCAGTGCCGGGTGTTGCAGCGCCGGGCGGCTACGGCTCAGGCCGATGACTTGCCAGCCGTCGGCGAGCAGGCGGCTGGCGATGGCTTCGCCGATGCCGGAACTGACGCCTGTCACCAGGGCTACGGGAGAGGATGAGTTCATGAACAGGTCTCCGATAAGAGGGGCGCCGTGGCGGGCGCCCTTCCTGGGTTCATCAGCGAATGGCAGCCAGCGGAATGTGCACGTGCTTGATCTTCTGCCTGAAGTAGGTGAAGGCCACGTGCAGGCTGCCGTCGCGGGCCTGGATGATGGTCGGGTAGGAGTACTCGCGGTTGAGCTTTTCCGTGGAATTGTTGGTCATGCAGAAGCCATCGCCCAGTTCGATATCCAGACGCAGCGGCCAACTGCGACCTTCGTCGCGGGAGACTGCCAGGCTCATGGGCGCCCGCGGAATGCCCCACACCGCTGCGCGGCCATCGGCGTTGGCGCCCGGCGTGACGCGGTCGTCGCCTTCGTCTTCGATCTCGTCGTACAGCGAGGCCCGGCGTTGCTCGATGCCTTCGGCATTGATGGGGTTGTAGACCAGCGCCAGTTCGCCGCTGGCCAGGCGGATGTACTGGATCGACGAGTTGTTGTTGGGCAATTCGGTAGGGCTCGGCGCGCTCCAGGTACGGCCGGCGTCGCTGGAACGGCTGCTGTAGACGTGGTCCGCCCAGCGGCTGCGGAACAGCGCCAGCAGGCTGCCGTCGGCCAGTTCATGAACGTTCATGTGCACGCAGCCGGTGCTGTGCGGTACGTCGTGGCGTGACCAGCTGCGGCCTTGGTCGCCGCTGATCATCACCGCACTGACGTCGTGGTTGCCGATCCATTTCTCGCCCGGCCGGGTGATGCAGTACCACACCGGGAACACCCAGTCGCCGTTGCTCAGTACTTCCGGTGCATGGCGCACGAAGATGCCGGGTTCATCGAACAGTGTTTCGATGGCGCCCCAGGTGCGGCCACCGTCTTCGGACAGGCGACGTCGCACGATGGCGGTTTCCTGATTGCCCGAGACCTGGGCGGTCCAGATCAGCCACAGCGGCCCGTCGGGCGCCTGGAACAGGATCGGATTCTGCTCCGAACGGCTGGCGTCGTCGGACATTTTCTGCGGTTCGCTCCATACGCCGCTCTGCGGGTCACGGCGCGACAGCAGCACGAAAATGTCGGCCATGCCTTCCTGGGTGCCGGCGAACCAGGTGCACAGCAGCGTGCCATCGGCCAGTTCATGCAGGTTGGCGGCATGGTTCTGCGCGTACGGGGTCGGCAGGTAAGCTTCCTGGCGTTGTTCAATTGTTGGCATTGGATACCTCCGAAGACTGGACTGGGGCCTTTTGGCTGCGCGGCAGCAGGCGTTCGATGGCGATGACCAGGGCAGGGGTCACCAGGGCGACGTACATGTTGTCGATGCCGTACGGGTTGCCCAGGTAGTACCAGGCACTGGTGGTCACGGTGGCCGCACCCAGGCCCCAGGTGGCGCCGCGAGCTGTGGCGAACAGCGGCAGGTAGATCGCACCGAGGGCGATGATGGTGATCGACAGGCGCAGGGCGCGGGTGAAGAACGACAGGCTGAGGATTTCCGGTACGGCGAACACGAACACCAGGGGCAGGAAACCGATCACCAGGCTGATCAGCTTGGTCATGCGGAATTCACGCTCGGCAGACGGTTTGCACAGCGGCACGTAGAAGTCGCGCACCACCAGCGAAGTGATGGCCAGGGCCACGGCGCTGACACCGACGAACACCGAGGCCACCAGCGAGATGGTCACCACGCCGGCCAGCCAGGGGCTCATGGAGTGCAGGAACACCGGCATGGCGTACAGGCTGTTCATGTCGGGGTACAGGTACTTGGCGACCACGCCGATCAGGCCCAGGGCGATGGAGATCGGCAGGCACAGCAGGCCGGCCCACAGTGCCGAGTTGCGCGCGGCATTGGGGTTCTTGGTGGAGCTGACCGCCTGCATGATGTACTGGGTGGAGAAGATCGCACCTACGGTCCCGATGATCCAGGCCACCACCTTGGAGCCACCGATGGCGCCGGTCCAGGTGAAGTAGTGCTCCGGCAGGCCCTGCTGGACCTTGTCGAAACCACCGCTGAGCTTGACCGCCAGCCACAGCACGATCATCACCCCGGCGTACTTGACCACGGTGTGCAGCACGCTGATGTAGGCCACGCTCTTCAGGCCGCCGAAGGCGTAGTACAGGGTACTGACGATGGCAGTGATGAAGGCGGCGGTGGGTAGGTTGATGTGCATCACCGTGGAGATCGCCGCCGCACCACTGATGTAGTTACCGACGTTCACCAGCAGCAGGGCGTAGATCATGATCACCGAGACCATCAGCTTGGCCGAATGCCCGTACTTGCGCTCGATGAATCCGGAGATGGTGTACTCCCCGGAGCTGTAGAGCTTCTTGGCCATGAGAATGCCGAACAGCGGGAAGCCGATCGCCGCCGCGACCACCGCCCAGGCGGCTGCCATGCCGCTCTCGAAGGCGGCCTGCGCCGTGCCGATGGTCGACTTGGCACCGATGTATTCGGACATCATCAGCACGCCGACGATGAACGCCGGCATGCTGCGTGCCGCCACCATGTATTGTTCGCTGTTCTTGCTGCGCATCAGCAGGGTCAGCAGGGTGGTGAAAAGGATGTAGACCACCACCATGCCGATGATGATCAGCGTGGCTTGCGTATCGAAAGTTTCCATCATTGGCTCCAGTTATTCTTGTTCAGGGCTTGCTTGAGGAAAGGTCGGGTTCAGGCGTGTGCGGAGTGCTCGTGCTTGCGTTTGCGGGTGGCCAGCTCGACCGCCTGGCGCAGCGCCTCGATCAGGCTGCGTTCGTCGGCGATGCCTTTGCCGGCGATGTCGAAGGCGGTGCCGTGGTCCACCGAGGTGCGGATCACCGGCAGGCCGACGGTGACGTTGACGCCGGCTTCCAGGCCCATGACCTTGACCGGGCCGTGGCCCTGGTCGTGGTACATGGCGACCACCGCGTCGAAGTCGCCGCGCCCGGCGCGGAAGAACAGCGTGTCGGCCGGCAGCGGGCCCTCGACACGCCAGCCGCGGGCGCGCAGTTCGTCGATGGCCGGCTGGATCTTGGTGGCCTCTTCGCCGTAACCGAACAGCCCGTTTTCACCGGCGTGGGGGTTGATCCCGCAGACCGCGATCAGCGGGTCGTCAATTCCGGCGCGTACCAGGGTTTCGTGGGCGCGCTCGATGGTGCGGCGCACCAGGCCCGGCTCGATGCGCGCGATGGCGTCGATGATGCCGATGTGAGTAGTGACATGGATGACCCGCAGGGTCGGGGTCATCAGCATCATCGAGACTTCTTCGATGCCGGTCAGGTGGGCGAGCATCTCGGTGTGACCGGGGAAAATGTGCCCGCCGGCGTGCAGCGCTTCCTTGTTCAACGGCGCGGTGCAGATGGCGTCCAGCTCACCGGCTTCAGTGAGTTGCACGGTGCGTTCGATGTAGCGGAATGCGGCGTCGCCGGCCACCGCCGACAGACGCCCGTAGGGCAGGTCTTCGGGAATCAGCCCGAGGTCGATGCAATCCACCACGCCGGCTTCGAAACGCGCCTGGCTGGGGTGCTCGATGGCGTTGACGCGCAGCGCACCGCCGACGATGCGGTTGGCATCGGCCAGGCGCTTGGCGTCGCCGATCACCAGCGGGCGGCACAGGGCATAGACGCTGGCGTGCTGCAGGGACTTCATGATGATTTCCGGGCCGACGCCGGCGGCGTCACCCATGGTGATGCCGATCACTGGGCGCTCAGACATGCTGGGATTCCTCTCGATTGTTCTGTACGTGCGGGGAGGTTGGGTCCGAGACCGGGCGCAGTGCGGCCCAGGCCTGATAGAGGGTGTCTGGCTGGCCGAAACCACCGGCCTTGGTGACTACCGCCAGCGTGCGCTGCGCATGCTGGGCACGCGACAGCACCACGCCTGGCGCCAGTTCGCCATCGAGCAGCAAAGCATCGATGCCGGCGGCGCCGAGCAGGGCACGGGCAGTCTCGCCACCGGTGGCGACAAGCGCTCCGGCATGGGCCAGCAAGGGCTGTAACAGGGCCGCCAGGGCATTGCTCAGCGCAGCGGCCTGGCTGGCGTCGCGGTCGGCCTGTTCGAGGCTGACCAGCAGGTCGTTACCGGCCTGCAGAACGTCATGCAACTGTTGCTGCAAGGCTGCACGACGTGCGTCGGCATCGCTGGCGAGCAGCACCTGCGGGTCGATGCGTACCCAGCCCTGTCCACTGCGTTCGGCCAGCAGCGTCGCCTGCGCCTGTGAATGGCGCGACATGCTGCCGACCACGGTGAGCACCGGTGTGGCGGGTTCCGGCTGCGCCAGCCGTTTCGCCTCGGGCAAGCCCAGGGCCTCGGGCAGGTGCTGTGCCAGGCCGGCCGAACCGACCCAGAACAGCCGCTCGGCCAGGCTTGCCGAGGCCTGTGCCAAGGCACGCAGGTCTTCGTCACGCTCGGCATCGCAGATCAGCACCTGGGTGCCGCGGTGCAAATGGTCGAGCAACTGGCGGGGCAGGAGCCGGGTACGAACCTCATCCAGCGACAGGTGGGCGCAGAGCAGCCCTTGCTCACTGAACAGCGCCTGCAGGTCGGCGCTGCCGCTGAGGCTTTCGTTGCGCCACACGTCGCTGCGGTCCACCGCCACGCCATCCAGCAGTTGCACGGCGCCCACTGTGGTGCGCGCCATGGCCGGAAAGGCCGGGGCCACCAGGGCCATGCCGCGGCCGAGCAGGGCGGTGACTTCTGCAACCACGTTGCCGCGCAGGGTGGAGTCGATCTTCTTGTACAGCGCATGGCCCGACCACAGCGGGTTGTCGAGGAGTGCGCGATTGCGTCGGGCCGCCTCGGTCGCCGGCAGGCGCCGGGTGTCGAGGTCCACGGCGGTGACCTGGCCGTGCTCGCCCTCGGGCGCGCGCAGGCACACCCGGGTCGAGACGCGCGGGGCGAACCCGGCAGCGCAGTCGGCGGCGCCGGACAGGTCGTCGGCGATCACCAGCAGCGGCCGGCTCATGGCAGCAGGCACCGGTACAGTTGCTGGATGTCGTCCAGGCTCAACGCCTTGGGGTTGTTGATCATCAGGCGGGTGACCTTCGAGGCCGCCACCGCCATGTCTGCAAGGTGCTCTTCGGCGACACCGAAATCGCGCAGGTTCTGCGGAATCTCCAGTACCTGGGTCCATTGCTTGATCTGCTCGATCAGTTTGCCGGCTGCGACCTCGTCGCTGTCGGCGTGGTGAGCGATGCCACACACGCAGGCGGCGCGCTTCAGGCGTGCGGCGCAACTGTCGAGGTTGAAGGCCATCACATGGGGCAGCAGCATGGCGTTGGCCACGCCGTGGGTGACATGGAACTTGCCGCCCAGCGGATAGGCGAGGGCATGCACCGCTGCGGTGCCTGCGGCGGTCAGGGCCAGACCGCCGTACATCGAGCCGAGCAGCATGTCACTGCGTGCCTGTACCGAACCGGGCTGCTGGAAGGCTTCGACGATGCTGCCGGCAATCAGGCGCATCGACTCCAGGGCGAAGGTGTCGCTGACCGGGTTGGCCTTGGTGGAAATGAACGACTCCAGGGCATGGGTGAAGGCGTCCATGCCGGTGGCAGCGGTGATCGCCTTGGGCAGGCCGAGGGTCAGGTTGGCGTCGAGCAGCACCAGGGTCGGCAGCAGGTGGCGGCTGACCACGCCGATCTTCAGTTCTTCGTCAGGCAGGGTGACGATGGCGTTGGGTGTGACTTCCGAGCCGGTGCCAGAAGTCGTGGGCACCAACACCATGGGCTTGCCGGGATGGGCGACCTTGTCGATGCCCAGCATGTCCTTGAGCGGCATGTCGTTGGTGAGCATCACCGCGAACAGCTTGGCGGCGTCCAGCACGCTGCCGCCGCCGATGGCGATCAGCGCATCGGGGGCTGCCGGGGCGATGGTGCTGCGGAACACGCCCTCGATGTTCTCCAGGGTGGGTTCGATCTCGACGTTGTCGATCACGGTGGTTTCCACACCCAGGCCCTTGAGTTGGGCCACCACGCGCTCGGTGACGCCCAGGCGGTGCATGGCGTCCTGGGTGATCAGCGCGACGCGGCGCACCGGGGTATCCAGCAGGCCCAGGCGCTCGCCCAGGCTGTCGAGGCTGCCGGGGCCGTGGATGAAGTGTTTGACGGTCTGGAAGTGGTACAGGGACATGGCGGGGCCTCCGGCTCAGGCGCGATAGACGGACAGCAGGCCTTCGAGCCTGTGCACGGTGGATTCATCGAGGGCGGCGACAGGGGCGCGGCATGGGCCGACGCTGACGTTCAACAGGTCAGTGGCTTTCTTCAGCACCGAAGGCATGGTGCCCAGGGCAAAGGCGTCGCGCAGCGGGCGCAGGGCTTCCTGGGCTGCGCGGGCGGCATCGTGGTTGCCAGCCTGGAAGTGCTTCCAGATGTCCATCACCACATGCGGCACGGCATTGGCGGTGGCAGCCACCGCGCCGTCGCCACCGGCCAGCAGGTTCCAGTAGATCAGCGAGTCGGTGCCGGCAAACACCGCGAACTCGTCGCTGCGGTAGCGCATCATCTGCACCAGGCTGTCGAAGTTGCCGGCGCTGTCCTTGATGCCCTTGATCATCGGGTGCTGCGAGAGGGTGGCGACGGCCGGGACACCGATGGACATGCCGGTCTTGGCCGGAATGTTGTAGAGCATGATCGGCAAGGATGAGGCGTCGGCGATGGACGTGTAGTGGCCGATCAGCTCGGACTGGCTGACCGCGTTGAAGAAGGGCGTGATGACCGACAGGGCTTGAATGCCTACATCGCTCATTTTCTTGTTCAGCTCGATCACATCACGCGTGGCGAAGGCGCCGGTACCGGCGATCACCGGCACACGGCCGTCGGCCAGCTCGACGGTGAGGCGGGCGATGCGCAGCTTTTCGGCTTCGGACAGGGCGAAGAATTCGCCATTGGTGCCCAGCACGAACAAGCCGTGCACACCCGCTGCGATCAGGCTGTCGATCAGTTGGGCCAGGGCCTGTTCGTCCACTTCCTGGCGATCGTCGAAGGGGGTCACGAGGGCTGGAACGATTCCAGTGAACTTCATGGGGTCTCTCCACGGCAGTGGTTTTATTGTTGGAATGCCATTGATCGATTCGATCATTTGAACGGATCTTGAACTGATGATGGTTAAATGACAAGCGCTTTTTCGCGCAATTCGATCATCAAATGCGGCATTAAAATGATCGAATCAATCGTTATTGAGGCGCGGCCTGACGCAGCCCGGTAGCCTGTCGCCTTGCCGACAGGCGCGCGCAGCCCCTAGGATGGGCGCCTGACCAAGGGAGGAGAAGGGTTCATGCTGGCGTCGTTGTTCGCGGTTCTTGCGCCCGTATTCATCGTGGCGGGCATCGGTTACGGCTGGGCGCGTCGCGGGCACAGCTACCCCACCGATTTCATCGCCCGGGTGGTGATGACCATCGGCACGCCGGCGCTGGTGCTGTCGACCCTGAGCCGTACCCGCCTGGATTCCGCCGCCTTCACCAGCATGGCCCTGGCCTGTGTGTTGTGCATGGTGATCATGGCCTTCGTCGGCGTGGCGGTCAGCCGGGTGTTCCGCCAGCACTGGCGGGTGCTGGTGCCCGCGTTCATGTTCCCCAACACCGGCAACATGGGCCTGCCGATCAGCCTGTATGCCTTCGGCGAGCATGGCCTGGCGCTGGCCGTGGCGTTTTTCCTGACCCTGTCGTTGTTCCAGTTCACCCTGGGGATTGCGCTGTCCGGCGGTGCCGCATCGCTACGTGAGCTGGTGCGCAACCCGATCGTCATCAGCCTGGTACTGGCGCTGCCGATCATTTTTTTCGACCTGCACCTGCCGCGCTGGCTGACCAACACCGCCGACCTGCTCGGTGGCATGACCATTCCGCTGATGTTGCTGACCCTGGGTGTGTCGCTGGCCAGCATTCGCTTGCACCATGTCGCCAGCGGCCTGCTGCAGGGCGGCTTGCGCATCGCGCTGGGCGCGGCGGTGGGGTGGGGCATCGGCCTGCTGCTGGGGCTGGAACCGTTGGCACAGGCGGTGCTGGTGACACAGTCGGCGATGCCGGTGGCGGTGTTCAATTACCTGCTGGCGGTCCGCGCCAACCAGTCGCCGGAGAAAGTCGCCAACCTGGTGATGTGTTCCACCGTGTTGTCGTTCCTCTGGTTGCCGTTGATCCTCATCGCCTGGATGTAAGTGGCCAGCCGGTCCTGACCATCAGCGCTCGGCGGGTTCGCTGGGGGGCGTATTGGCTGCCTCGCTGATGTAGGTCGCCAACGCGCCGAGTACCGGGTTGCCGGCGAGCGCTGAGCGGTGTACCAGGCCGACGTGGCGATGGAAGGTGTGCGCACCCAGGTCCAGGGCCCGGATCCCGGCAGGCCAATGTTCGCGTTCGGGCACCAGGGCGATGCCGACGCCGTGGTTGACCAGCTCGACGATCGCCTCCTGCTCATCCAGCTCGCTGCGTTCGCGGGGTGTCAGATGCATCTGGCGCAGGAAGCGGTCGACCTGACGGCCACCGAACGAGGTGCGGTCATAACGAATGAACGGGCACCTGCCGAGCAGCTCCAGCCAGTCATCACCCTCTGTGTCGTGCGGTACGATCAGCCGGTATGGCTCGCGCAGCAGGGTGGTCCACACCAGGTCGCTGTGCAGCTCGAAGGGCGGGCGGATGATCGCCGCCAGGTCCAGCTCGCCAGCGTCCACCAGGTTGACCAGTTGTGCCGAGACGCCTGGCAGGACCCGGCTGCGTACCTGCTCGAAGTCGGCATGGAAACGCGCCAGGGCCGCGGGCAACAGGCTGCGTTGCACCGACGCGATGGCCCCGATGTTCACCTGCGTGGTCGCGGGCTGGCCGGGCGCGGCCTGGCCCAGTTCGGCATACAGGCGCAGCAGCTCGCCGGCCTTGATCAGCAAGGCCTGGCCCCGTGGGTTGAGGTGGGCGGCGCGCCCGGTGCGGTCGAACAGCGCATGGCCCACCTGGGCTTCGAGGCGCTGCATCTGAGCACTGACCGCCGCCTGCGTCAGGCCAATGCGTTGGCCAGCTGCAGCGAAGGTGCCTTCCCGGGCCACGGCAACGAAGGTCTTCAGCTCGCGAATCATTGATAGATTTCCTTTGGGCTCAGAGCAAAATCATATTGTTGTTCCTGATGCTCGGCGAGCTTTAGCATGCGGCTACCACCGAACCTTGCCGCATCAGGAGAGCATCATGAGTCTTTGCCCGTTCCACCTCGCGATTCCCGTCTATGACCTGGCCGCCGCCCGGGCCTTTTACCGCGATGTCTTCGGCCTGGAGGAGGGGCGCTCCAGCGACCAGTGGGTGGACTTCGATTTCTTCGGTCATCAGCTGGTGATTCACGAACACCCGCGCACCGCCTCTCAGGAACACGCCCATTCCAACCCGGTAGACGGTCACGATGTGCCGGTGCCGCACTTCGGGGTGGTACTGCAATGGGAACAGTGGGAAGCCCTGGCCGCGCGTTTGCGAGCCGCGGGCACCGCCTTCGTGATCGAGCCCTATGTGCGCTTCAAGGGCCAGGTGGGCGAGCAGGCCACCATGTTCTTCCTCGACCCGTGCGGTAACGCGCTGGAGTTCAAGGCCTTCAAGGACATTGGCCAGTTGTTCGCCAAGTAGCCGGGCGAGGGTAGCCACACTGGATGGCCGCCGGCTGCGCACTACCCGGCGGCCAGATCATTTCGCGCGCCAGCGGCCGGCGCAGGGTGTGTCGGATTTTTACAATACGCCCCCAGGGCCGCTCCCTAGACTCGAAAGCACGCTCCACCTGTGTTCAACATGCCAGACCACCTCGCGTGGCCGGGCGAACCATGCCGAAGTGCCTCGAGATCGCTATGACCAACAATACCAACATCGATTTTATCTACCTGTCCGAGCAGGACATGATTCGCGCCGGTGTGACCGACATGCCGTCGTGCGTGGACACCATGGAGGAGATGTTCGCCCTGCTGTATCACGGTGACTACCGGATGGCCGGACCCAACAGCGATTCGCATGGCGCGATGATCACCTTCCCGGAGAACTCGCCGTTCCCGAACATGCCCAAGCCCACCGCCGACCGCCGCATGATGGCGATGCCGGCCTACCTGGGCGGCAATTTCTGCACCGCCGGGGTCAAGTGGTATGGCTCCAACGTTGCCAACCGTGAGAAGGGGCTGCCGCGTTCGATCCTGATGTTCACCCTCAACGACCCGGACACCGGCGCACCTCTGGCGCACATGTCGGCCAACCTGTTGTCGGCCTACCGCACCGGGGCGATTCCGGGCGTGGGTGCCCGTCATCTGGCGCGCAAGAACTCCAAGGTCATCGGCCTGCTTGGCCCAGGAGTGATGGGCAAGACCACCGTGGCCGCGTTCATGGCGGTTTGTCCAGAGCTGGACACCATCAAGATCAAGGGGCGCGGGCAGAAGAGCCTGGATGACTTCATCACCTGGCTGCACGCCACCTACCCGCAGATCGTCAACGTGCAGATCGTCGACACCCTGGAAGAGGTGGTGCGCGACTCCGACCTGGTCACCTATTGCAGCTCCGGCGAAGTCGGCGACCCGTCGATGTACCCCATCGTCAAACGCGAGTGGGTCAAGCCCGGCGCCTTCCTGGCCATGCCGGCGGCCTGCAACATCGATACGGCCATGGAGCAGGCCGATGTGCGCAAGGTGGTCGACAACACCGGCCTGTACCAGGCCTGGTTCCATGAGCTGCCCAAGCCTGCGCACCACTGCGTGCCAGTGATCGGCGTGCGCTTCATGGACATGATCGCCGAAGGAAAGATGCGCACCGACCAGCTCGAAGACATCGGCAAGATCATCGCCGGCGACGCCCCGGGCCGCCTCAACGACGACGAGATCATTCTCATGTCGGTGGGTGGCATGCCCGTGGAAGACGTGGCCTGGGGCACCGTGGTGTACCGCAACGCCGTCGAGCGCGGCATCGGCGTGAAGCTGAATCTCTGGGAAACCCCGGTCCTCAGCTGAGGCCCACAGCATTCATCCAGCAAGGAACTGAAATGACTCAGATCACCAAACTCAAGACCGGCTCGAAGTTCGAGGAAATGGGCAGCTATTCGCGGCTGGTGGCCGTGGACAACTGGATCTACGTGTCCAACACCGCAGGGCGCAATCCGCAGACCAAGCAGATTTCCGAAGACCTGGTCGAACAGACCCACCAGGTGTTCGCCAACGTCGAGGCGGCCCTGGCCGCCGTGGATTCCAGCCTGGCCGACGTGATCTTCTCGCGGGTCTTCGTGCAGGAAGCCAAGGACGTGGAAACGGTGATGGGCATCGTTGGCGAGAAATTTCGCGGCATCGACCCAGCCACCACAGTGACCTGTCCTCCGCTGGGCTCTACCGTCTACAAGATGGAACTGGAGGTCACCGCGTTCCGTGGCGCGTCCCGTGCCACCGTGCAGAAAATCACCCTGGCGCAATGACGCCCGCGGCAGGTGCGGTGTTCATCGCGCCTGCCTTCCTATTCGTTTGCGAGTGCTCAACCATGGCCCCCACTATCGCGCCCGTGCGCACCTCCACCGACCTGCCGACGTCTACCACTGTGGTGATCATCGGCGGCGGCATTGTCGGCCTTACGGCGGCCCTGACCCTGGCCGAACGCAACATTCCGGTCGTGGTCCTGGAAAAGGGGCGCATTGCCGGTGAGCAGTCGTCACGCAACCTGGGCTGGATCCGCAAGACCAGCCGGCACGCCGCTGACCTGCCGCTGGCCCAGGCGGCCGACCGGCTGTGGGCCGAGATGCCTGCGCGGGTCGGTGCCGACGTGGGCTATCGCCAGGCCGGGATCATGTTCATCGCCCGTAACGAGACGCAGATGGCGATGCACGAGCAATGGCTCAACGGTGTGCAGGCGCTGGGGCTAGACTCGCACCTGCTCAGCCGCGCCGAGATCGCCCGTCATGTGCCGGGTGTGCAGGGGCAGTGGGCCGGTGGCATCTATACACCTTCCGATGGCCGCGGCGAGCCGACCCTGGCCTCCAGCGCCATTGCCCAGGCGGCCATGGCCAAGGGCGCGGTGATCATCGAGCACTGTGCCGTCAGAACCCTGAGCACCAGCGGTGGTCGGGTGAGCGGGGTGGTCACCGAGCGCGGCGAGATTCGCTGCGAACAGGTGCTGTTGGCCGGTGGGCTGTGGTCGCGGCGCTTCCTCGGTAACCTCGGCGTCAATCTGCCAACCCTGCCGCTGACCTGCTCGGTGCTGCGTACCCAGCCGATGGAAGGGCCGACCGACATCGCCGTCGGGGCGCCGGACTTCTCGTTCCGCAAACACATCGATGGCGGTTACATCATCACCCAGCGCGGCAAGCTGGACGCCTTCCTGACCCTCGACCACTTCCTGCTCGGCCCGCAGTTCCTGCCGCAACTCAAGGCGCAGCGCAGTTTCCTCAAGGTGTCGATGGGCAAGTACTTCTTCAACGACCTCAAGCTGGCGCGGCGCTGGCAGCCCGACCGTGTCAGCCCCTTCGAGAAAGTGCGGGTTCAGGACCCGGCAGCCAACACCGAGTTGAACGACGACGCGCTGCGTAACCTGCGCGCGGCGTGGCCGGTGTTCGAGCAGGCGCGGATCGCCCAGGCTTGGGCCGGTACCATCGACGTGACGCCGGACTCCAACCCGGTGATCGGCCCGGTGGCAACCATTCCCGGCCTGACCCTGGCCACCGGGTTTTCCGGGCATGGCTTCGGTACTTCGCCGGCGGCCGGGCAACTGGCTGCCGACCTGGTGTGCGGCAGCACGCCAATCATCGACCCGGCGCCGTACCGTTTCGAGCGCTTTGCCTGAGGGCCTTGGGGCAGGGCGCAGGGGTGGCAGGATGCTGGCCCCGCTGCCGGAAACGCTGAGTATGATGCAGGGCTTTTCGAGCCTGGAAGCTGAGTTCTATGCGTTGTGCCACCGTGGTTTTTGCAGTCACCGGTTTGCTGTTGTCGATGGTTGAAGTGGCCCATGCCAGGCCGGTGACCCAGAATCAGGCGAAGATGTGTCGTTGGGGTTCGGAGGTGGCGAAGAATGCCCAGCAGCTGAAGTTGTCCGGCAAGACCCTGTGGAGCACCCGGCGTTCCATCGAAGGGCGTCAGTACGCCAAGCCATGGATGAAGAAGATGGCCGTGGGCATCACCGAGCAGACCTTCGCCAGCCGCAGCCGCATGAACCCCAAGGAAGTCAAGGACACCTATTACCAGGGCTGCCTGCGCCACGAAATGGCGCGGCGCTGAGCGTTTCTTTCAGGCCGACTGGCGGGCGCGTTCGGCGAGCAGCGTGCCAGACGGTGGGTTGGCCTGGAAATGCCCATGGATGCCGGCGAAGATCGCCTGGGCCACGCGGTCCTGGTGACGCGGGTCGCACAGCTGGCGGCAATCACCCGCATTGGAGATGAAGCCGGTCTCGACCAGGATCGACGGAATGTCCGGTGACTTGAGCACCGCGAAGCCCGCCTGCTCGACACGTCGCTGATGGGTGCCGGCCACGGCGCCCACGCTGTCGAGAATGGTCTTGCCCAGCTGCAGGCTGGTGGCGATGGTCGAGTTCAGCGACATGTCGAGAATCACCCCGGCCAGCATCGGGTCCTTGTCCTTGAGCGACAACAGCTGGCGGGCGCCGATCAGGTCGACGTTGTTTTCCTTTTCCGCCAGCCAGCGCGCGGTGGTCGAGGTGGCGCCGTTCTCCGACAGGGCGAACACCGAGGCACCGGAGGCCGTGCGGCGGGGTGCGGCATCGGCGTGCACGGATATGAACATGTCGGCGTTATGCCGGCGCGCCACTTCCACCCGTTTGCGCAGCGGAATGAACACATCGTCGTTGCGCACCAGCTGCGCCCTGAAGCCTGGCTGGCGATTGAGCTTCTGCGCCAATTGCCGGGCGATGGCCAGGGCCACCACTTTTTCCTGCTCGCCATTGGCGCCCACTGCGCCCGGGTCCTTGCCACCATGCCCGGCGTCGATCACTACCACGATGTCGCGTTGCTTGCCGGCTGGCTGCCGGGCGGATGCCTGGCGTGGTGCAGGTTCTGGCGCAGGCTCTGGTGCGTGGGCGGCGGCCTGGGCTACCTGTGCCGGGGCTGCGGCGCTGCGCAGGTCGAGGACCAGCCGGTAACCGGCATCGCCCTGTGGCGGTAACAGGAAACTTTCCAGCGCCGCGGCCTGGTCGAGTTCCAGCACGATGCGCGTGCCGTTGCCCTGGACGCCGCTGCGCACGGCCTTGAGCAGTGCGCTGTTGGCGGGCAGGGTGTCCAGGCGGGTCGCCAGCCGGGTGTCGTCCAGGTCGATGATCAGCCGCTGCGGTGACTGCAGGCTGAAGGTGCGGTAGTGGCTCGGGCCGCTGAGTTCCAGGACCAGGCGCAGTTTGTCGTCACTTTGCCAGGCCCGGGCGCCGGTGAGTCGCTGCGCGGCGCGAGCCGCCGTCGCCCAGGGCACGACCAGACCGGCGAGGAGAAAGTGCAGCAAAGGACGTCGGTGCATAGTGCTGGCTCGTGGAAAAAGAGTGGCGGGATGAAATAGTTATAACATAGCATTAAAGTCCTGTGTCTCCACTCGATGCCTTTCATGAACACTGCCTGCCAAGCCTCCGCGATTCGCTGCCACGCCTTGCAATGGGGACCCATCGGTCGTCCACTGACCCCACCCCTCGACCTCGACATCACGTCTGGCACGCTGACCGCCGTGGTGGGCGAGAACGGCACCGGCAAGACCAGCCTGTTGCGCGTGCTGGCCGGGTTGCAGAGGCCCTTGGCCGGCCGGCTGGATATCAGCCTGCCGCGTGGCGCTGTGACCGGCTTTCTGCAACAGCAACAGGCCATCGACCGGCAGTTCCCGATCAATCTCGGCGAGCTTGTGCTTGCGGGCCTGTGGGGGCAGCGTCTGCCGCGACCGGTGCGCCAGGCGCGTCTGGACGCCGCTTTGGCTGCCTGGCAGCTCGACGGCCTGGCGCGCTACAGCCTGGCGGAGCTGTCCGGCGGCCAGTTGCAGCGTGCGCTGCTGGCACGTTTGAGCCTGCTGGACGCACCGCTGCTGTTGCTCGACGAGCCGGAAGCCTCGCTGGACGAAGCCGGGCAACGCCTGCTGTGGCGACACCTGCAGGCCTGGCAGGCTGAGGGCAAGACCCTGGTGATGGTCTGTCATGACCTGGCCAGTGTGCGCGAGCGTGCCCAGTGGTGCCTGTCGATTGCCCCCTCCGCCTGCCAGTGGCAGCCCGGTGCCGCGCTGAGGGCGGTCGCATGCTGACGCCGCTGTGGCAACCCTTCATTGAGTTCGCGTTCATGCAGCGCGCCTTGCTCGGTGGCCTGCTCTTGGCCGCCAGTGCGGCGCCCTTGGGAGTGTTCCTGATTCTGCGGCGCATGAGCCTGATCGGCGATGCCATAGCCCACGGAATCCTGCCGGGTGCCGCCGTCGGGTTCTGGATCGCCGGCCTGTCGCTGCCGGCGCTGACCCTGGGTGGTCTGGCAGCGGGCCTCACGGTAGCGGGACTGGCGGCGTGGATCACCCGGCATACCGGTCTGCGCGAAGACGCCAGCCTGGCCGCGCTGTACCCCATTTCCCTGGCTTCGGGCGTGCTGTTGCTGGGCCTGGCCGGCAAGCGTCTCGACCTTCTCGGCTTGCTGTTCGGCTCGGCCTTGGCGGTAGACCGCACCACCCTGGACGCCATGCTCGGCGTAGCGCTGACCAGCGTGGTGCTGCTCGCCGTGCTGTACCGCGCGCTGTGGCTAGACAGCCTGGATGCGTCGTTCCTGCGCAGCGTCAGCCGCGTCGGGCCGCTGGCTCACGGGCTGTTCCTCGGCCTGGTGGTGCTCAACCTGGTGGTGGGCTTCCAGGCCATCGGGGCGCTGATGATGGTGGGGCTGATGATGCTGCCAGCGGCCGCCGCCCGCTTCTGGAGTCGCCGCCTGCCGGTGCAACTGCTGTGCGCGGCAGGTATCGGCATGGCAGCGGTGTACGTCGGTCTGCTGGTGTCGTTCCACGCCGGCCTGCCCAGCGGCCCGGCCATCGTGGTCGCTGCTGGCGGCGCCTTTCTGTTTTCCGTCGTGGCCGGTCCGGTCCACGGCCTGTTGCGCCGTTCTACCTCACCCATTCCTCAATAAGGAGAGACCCATGCGTGTGCTGCTCTGGTTGTGCCTGTTGCTGCCCTTGTCCCTCAACGCTGCCGAACGCCTGCAGGTGGTCACCAGCTTCAGCATCCTTGCCGACATGACCCGGCAGATCGGCGGCGATCATATCGACATCTACAACATCGTCGGCCCGGATGCCGACGCGCATACCTTCGAACCGTCGCCGGATGATGCCCGGCACATCCAGCAGGCCGGGCTGGTGGTCACCAACGGTCTGCACTTCGAATCCTGGCTCGACCGTCTGGTCAGCGGTACGCAGACCAAGGCTCTGGTGATCCGCGCCAGCGACGGCGTCATTCCACGCACCATGGAAGAAGACGGCCAGACCATCGCCGACCCGCATGCCTGGAACAACCTGGCCAACGCCAAGATCTACGCGGTGAACATCAAGCGTGCCCTGATCCAGGCCGACCCGGCCCACAGCGACGCTTACGAACGCAATTACCAGACTTATCTGGCGGCCATCGAGAAGCTGCTGGCCTACGCGCAGAGTACCCTCGGACAGTTACCGGCCGGCAACCGCCACATCGTCACCTCGCATGATGCTTTCGCTTACCTGGGCCAGGCCTACGGCATTCGCTTCTCCGCGCCGCAGGGGCTGTCCACCGAGCGCGAGCCTTCGGCCGCCGAAGTCGCCGCGCTGATCCGTCAGATCCGCGAGGAGCACATCAAGGCGGTATTCGTGGAAAACATCAAGGATGGGCGGCTGCTCAAGCAGATCGCCGAAGAGAGCGGGGCGCGCATCGGTGGCACCCTGTATTCCGATGCGCTGGCCGCTGAAGGACCGGCGTCGACCTACCTGGGCATGTACCGTTCCAACATCGATACCTTGACCCAGGCGTTGCGCGACTGAAGCGCCGCATCACTCGATGGTGATGCGATATTCGACGGCGCGTCGTTCGGTCTGGTTGGGGAACGACGCGAACCTCAGTGAATCTTCGCCGCGCTGCTGGCCGGCGATGTAGAGGTAGCGGTCGACGCTGGCAACATCGCCCTGCACCTTGTATTCGCGCTTCAGGCGGCCCAGCCGGGTCTGGCTCGGGCCGATCTTTTCGACCGGCCGCCACAGCTCGTTGCGGGTCTTGATGCCTTCGGCGCTGATCTGGTCGATGATCACGCAGCGCTCGCCGGGCTTGACCTTGACCGGAATCACGTAGTTGCCGTGGCTTTCGTCGCGCACGGCGGCGGCGGTGTCGACCTGGCAAGCCAGGACCGGTGCACAGGCCAGCAACAGGGCGGTTGCACAAAACCAGGGTGCTTTCATTCGTTTCCCTCCGGGCAGATCACGAGTGTCACTAAGTGCCGGCACTGTAAAGTCCGGCTGCCGAGACAGACAAGCGTTTGCCGCCAAGGTGCAATACAGTTCGATCAGGCGTCCTGTGGCTGGGTAGGAGCAGCTTTAGCTGCGAAAGAGCCATTGAATTCACTGCATCTGTGGTGAACATGGGGTGGCTTCGCGGCTGAAGCCGCTCCTAAGCGCCAAGGTGCGCCGCCCGACCTTCAACCCGACGCTGGCAGCTCCGCGAGGGCCTGTTCCAGCGCCTCCAGCAGGTGGTCGGCATGCTCGCGCTCGAAGGCCAGCAGCGGGCGTATCTTCAGGACGTTTTCCAGCGGTCCCGCCGCGCTGATCAGCACGCCGAGTTCGCGTATGCGGTTGACCAACTGGCGAGTGAGGGCGGCGGCGGGGGTTCTGGCCTGGCGGTCGCTGACCAGTTCGACTCCGAGGAACAGCCCTGCACCACGTACATCGCCGATCACCGGGTAGCGTGCGGCGAGGCGCTGTACGCCGGCCAGCAGGTGTTCGCCGAGCGCCTGGCAGCGGCTCTGCAATTGCTCGTCGGCAATCACGTCGAGCACCGCCTGGCCCGCTGCACAGGCCACCGGGTTACCGCCGAAGGTGTTGAAGTAGCGCATCTGCCGACCGAAACCGTCGACGATCTCTGCACGCCCGACCAGGCCGGCCAATGGGTGGCCGTTGCCCATGGGCTTGCCGAGCGTCACCAGGTCCGGTTGCACGCCGTGGCGCTGGAACCCCCACATGTGGCTGCCCGTGCGGGCGAAGCCGGCCTGCACTTCGTCGGCGATGTACAGCAGCCCCTCGGCCTGGGCCAGGGCCACGGCCTCGGCCATGAAACCGGGCGGGCCGGTGAGCACGCCGTCGCTGGCGAACAGACCGTCGACCAGCAACGCGGCAGGGCGGATACCGGCGGCGCGCAGGTCGGCGATGGCGGTGCGCACGTCAGCGGCAAAGGCTTCGGCGACGGGTTCGCCAAGGCGGTAGGCGTCTGGCGCTCGTACCGTGCGCACATGGGGCGGCAAGACCAGCGCCGGCCCCAGAGCCGGTGACAGCTGCGCCACCTCGTGGGTCACGCCGTGGTAGGCGAAGCGGGTGACGATGATCCCGGTGCCGCCGGTGTGCTGGCGGGCGATGCGCAGCGCCAGGTCGTTGGCCTCGCTGCCGGTGCAGGTGAACATCACCCGCCGCAGGTGGGCAGGGAAGGTGTCCAGCAGGTTTTCGGCGTAATCCAGGATACCGTCGTGCAGGTAGCGGGTATGGGTATTGAGCTGCGCCGCCTGGGCGGCGATGGCCTGCACCACACGGGGGTGGCAATGCCCGACCGAGGCCACATTGTTGTAAGCGTCCAGGTAGCGGCGCCCGTGGGCGTCGTAGAGCCACACGCCCTCGCCGCGCACCAGGTGCAGGGGGCGCTCGTAGAACAGCCGGTAGGCGGCGCCCAGTACCCGCTCGCGGCGCTGGATCAGTTGCTGCTCGGCACCGCTCAACTGGGCACGGTCGTCGCGGGTGAAGCCGTTGGGCATGGTCATGCGAAGCTCTCCGGCCGGCAGGCGGCATGGATACGTTCAAGGGTTTCGGTATGGCCGTGGCGCGCCAGGCCTTGCAGGCCGATCCAGGCGCTCTGGGCGTTGCGCATGATGTACGCGCGGTTGTCCGGGTACAGCGCGGCCCGCCAGTAGTTGATGCACAAGGCCAGGGCCTGGCGCGTGGCGATCAGCGTCGGCAGCAGCGCCAGTTCCTGTTCCTGCAACGGGTTGTGGGCATGGTAGGCGCCGATCAGTTGCAGCGCCGGTGCCAGGGCGTCGTCGTCCGCGCCCAACTGGTAGGACGCCGCCACCGCCAGCTCGTTGACCAGCGGGGCGCAGACCATGTCGCCGAAGTCGAGGATGTTGCGCAATTGCTCGGGGTCATGCTGGTCGACGATGACGTTGTGCGGGTTGAGGTCGTTATGGATCACCTGCCGACGCAGCCCCGCTAGGCGTGGCAGGGCCTGCTGCTCGAAGGCCTCCAGGGCCTGGCCGACCAGGCGCTGCATGTCGCCTTCGGGCAGGTGTTCGAGCAATGGCCGCAGGCGCGCGGCGCGTTGCATGTCCCAGAGCAGCAAGTGATTGGCCGCCGGGTGCTCGAAGCCCTCCAGCGCCCGGTCGAAGCGCGCCAGGGCTTGGCCCATTGCTCGCCGCAGGGCGGGACCGGGTTGCGCCACTTGGCTGAGAGGCTGGCCTTCGACGAACGACAGCAGCCTGGCCAGCAGGTGTTGCTCACCGACCCTCGCCTCGACCTGCAGGCGGCCACAGGTAGTCGGGTGGATACGCTGCACCGGCAGCGTCGGGTCACGTTTGGCGATCCATTGCATGGCCTGGTTGTGAAAGTCGGTGACCTGCGGATCCTCCAGGGGGTTGGACAGCTTGAGCAGGCGCGCCTGGCCATCGCTGCGCAATACGCGGTAGTTGAGGTCGCGCTCGCCCCCCAGGCGCTGCAGCGTGCCGGAAAACGCGAAGTGCACGTGGAGCACCTGCTGTACCTGGGCGTTGCTCACCTGCGGCACCGGTGATTGCAGGATGGGGTCATGGATCATGGGCGGCTCGCTGGGGGCTGTTGGCATGGCGATGTCCGAAGCGTGGTGAAGCTCCCCCTCGGGGGAGCGGTTTACCCTGTCACTTGCTGGCCCAGGCATTGAAGCGCTCTTCGAGTTCTTCGCCGTTGTCGAGCCAGAATTCGGTGTCGGTGGCGCGGGCGTTGGCCAGGTTCTGGCGAGCGGTGGGCAGGTTGTTGGCCGTGGTGCGATCAAGCAGGTCCAAGGTGGCGATATTGCTTGGCCCGTAGGGAATGCGCTGCACGAAGCCTTTCTGTTGCTGCGCCTGGCTGGCGAAGGCAATGAACTGCTCGGCAGCGGCCTTGTGTTTGCTGCCCTTGACGATCGCCCAGTGGTCCAGGTCGTAGAGGCTGCCATTCCACTGAATGGCAAACGGCTGGCCCTCCTGTTGTGCACCGTTCACCCGCCCGTTGTAGGCCGAAGTCATGACTACGTCGCCTGCGGCCAGCCACTGCAAGGGCTGGGCGCCGGACTCCCACCATTGGATGTCCGGCTTGATCTGATCGAGCTTGCGGAACGCCCGGTCGACGCCTTCGCGGGTGGCGAGCACCTTGTACAGGTCTTCCTTCTTCACGCCGTCGGCCAGCAGGGCGAATTCCAGGGTGAACTTGGCGCCGCGACGCAGGCCGCGCTTGCCGGGAAAGCGTTTGGTGTCCCAGAAGTCGGCCCAGCTGCGCGGTGCGCTGGCCAACTTGCTGCTGTTGTAGGTCAGCACCGTGGACCAGATGAAAATGCCTACGCCGCACGGGCTGACCGCTTCAGGCAGGAAGGCCTCGCGGCGACCGATGGCCGGCCAGTTCAACTGCTCGAACAGGCCTTCGCTGCACCCGCGCATCAGCTCGGGCGACTCCACTTCGACCACGTCCCAGGTGGTGTTCCCGGTGTCGGCCATGACCTTGATCTTGGCCATCTCGCCGTTGTAGTCGGCGGCCAGCACCGGGATCCCGGTCTTTTCCGTGAAGGGTTTGTAGAAGGCGCTGTCCTGCGCGTCTCGGTTGGTTCCGCCGAATGACACGACGGTCAGGGGCTCGGCAGCCATGGCCTGGTTGGCTCCGATACCAAGGGCTAACAATGCGGCGACGATCTTGCTCATGCGTGCTTTCCTCACAGGTCCTGGCTTGGCTGGCAGCGGGTACGTAATGGGAAGGAGTTCTTGTTGTCTTCTTTTGGCAGCATGTACAACGCCGGTCGTGGGGCTTGCCGGGTGGGCCGACTTTTTGATTGGAGTGAGTGACACGGCTCAGGCATTAGAGCATATTCGAAATATGATGCATCATAAATTTTACTGATTCTTGCGGATCATTCTGGAGAGTGCACAGATGGCTGAACAGAAAACCCTGCTGTTGACCGGCGCCAGCCGTGGTATCGGGCATGCCACCGTCAAGCACTTCAATGCCGCCGGCTGGCGGGTGTTCACTGCCAGCCGGCATGACTGGGTCGCCGAGTGCCCCTGGGCCGAAGGGCAGCTCAACCACATTCACCTGGACCTTGAAGACATCGACAGCGTGGTCGACAGCCTGCCGACGATTCGCGAGAAGCTCGGTGGGCGGCTCGATGCGCTGGTCAACAACGCCGGTATTTCGCCCAAGGGGCCGGAAGGTGAGCGCCTTGGCGTGCTGGAGTCGGACTACGCCGTGTGGCTGAAGGTATTCAACGTCAACCTGTTCGCCACCTCGCTGCTGGCCCGGGGGCTGTTCGACGAACTCAAGGCCGCGCAGGGCAGCGTCATCAATGTCACTTCGATTGCCGGTTCACGGGTGCATCCGTTCGCCGGCACCGCCTACGCCTGCTCCAAGGCCGCGCTGTCGGCGCTGACCCGGGAGATGGCGCATGGTTTCGGCCCGCATGGCATCCGCGTCAACGCCATTGCGCCGGGGGAGATCGAAACCTCGATCCTCTCTGCCGGCACCGATGTGATCGTCGAGCGTGACATCCCGATGCACCGTCTCGGCAAGCCGGAAGAGGTGGCGGCATTGATCCACTTCCTGTGTACGCGCGGGGCGTCCTATGTGAATGGCGCGGAGATTCATGTGAACGGTGGCCAGCACGTCTAGCGTCGTGCCTGCAGTGAATTTCCTGGCGCTTTCGCGGCTGAAGCCGCTCCCACCGAGCCACATGCCACTTAATCGAACAGTAACCGGGTAGTAGCGGCTTCAGCCGCGAAGCGACTGAATGTTCACAGCAGATGCAGTAAATTTCTCGGCGCTTTCGCGGCTAAAGCCGCTCCCGTCGGACCATATCGCGACCAACTGAACGGTATGGCGATTCATGCCGGTCCTGCAGGCCCGTTGCCGCGTTGCGCAAACCTCAGGAGCGCATCGGGTCCTTTTCGAACACCTGGCGCAGCACCTGCAGGTAGCGCTGGGCACCCAGGCCCAGGGGGCGGGACTTGATCCAGATCAGGTCGATCCACAGCCGCAGGCGGCTGGTCATGTTGTCGAAACGCACTTCGGCCAGGGTGCCGGCGTCGATCAGTGGCTGCACCAGCGGCTGCGGCAGGTAGGCCCAGCCCAGGCCGTTCTGCACCAGGTCCAGAGTCGCCAGATAGCTGTCGGTCAACCAGATGCGCCGCGACAGCACCATGCGCGGCTCGGAGCCGGTGGGCTCGCCAGAGGCCACTATGATCTGGCGCTGCTCGGCGAACTGCTCTTCCGCCAGTGGAACGCCATTGGCCTGGGCGGCGGGGTGGTTCGGCGCCACCACGGCGATCAGCAGTTGGCTGCCGGCTTCGAGGAACGATTCGCGCTCGTCGATGCCCGGGCGTTCGAACACCAGCGCCAGTTGCACTTCGCCGTCATACAGCAACTGCACGGCTTCGGCTTGGGTCGCCGAGCGCACTTCCACTTCCAGGGTCGGAAACTCCTGGGCCAGTACTTGCAATGGCTGGCTCCAGCGCCCGGTCTGCAGCTCCGGGGCCATGGCGATGCTCAGGCGCTTTTCCAGCCCCTGGTGGATTTGCAGGGCCTGAGCGTCCAGCAGGTTGAGCTGGCAGATCACCTGGCGCGCCTGCGGCTCCAGGGCCAGGGCGGCGCTGGTGGGCAGCGCCTTGCGCGTGGAGCGGTCGAACAGCACCAGATCCAGTTCGGCTTCGAGCTGGGCAATCGCCATGCTCACTGCCGAAGGGACCCGGCCGAGTTTGCGCGCCGCCGCCGAGAAAGAGCCCTTTTCCAGCACCGCAAGGAAGATGGCCAGTGAGTCACTGGAGAACGCCATTGTCAGAATTCCTGATGATGATCGACTGTTATTGACAGTAAATACGAGCATAGATTGGGCCTGCGCTACAACACGCTGCCCGAGGTGGAAGGCCGTCAGGTCGCTGCCAGCGAAGGCTTGCCTAAAAACGACAACGCACGTCCAAGCAAAGGTGATTCCATGCAAACCAGGATGCTCATCAACGGCGAATTGCACGAAGGGGCCGCCGGCCCTCAACCGGTTTTCAACCCGTCGACCGCCGAGGTGCTGGTCCAGATTGCCGAGGCCAGCAGCGAACAGGTCAATCAGGCCGTGGAAGCGGCTGCGGCGGCGTTTCCCGGCTGGTCACAGAGCGCTCCCAAGGAACGTTCCGAAGTCCTGCTGCGCATCGCCGAGGTGATCGACCAGCATGCTGCGGAACTGGCGCGCCTGGAATCGAACAACTGCGGCAAACCCTACAGCGCTGCGTTGAACGACGAACTGCCCGCCGTCGCCGATGTATTCCGTTACTTCGCCGGTGCCTGCCGCTGCATGAGCGGCATGGCGGCCGGTGAGTACCTGCCGGGTCATACGTCGATGATCCGCCGCGACGCCATCGGCGTCATCGCGTCCATTGCGCCATGGAACTACCCGCTGATGATGCTGGCCTGGAAGATCGCTCCCGCGCTGGCCGCCGGCAACACGGTGGTGCTCAAGCCTTCGGAGCAGACCCCGCTGACCGCCCTGCGCCTGGGCGAGTTGCTCGCCGACGTGCTGCCGGCCGGGGTGCTGAACCTGGTCTTCGGGCGTGGCCCCAGCGTCGGCGTGCCGCTGACCCAGCACCCCAAGGTACGCATGGTTTCGCTGACCGGTTCCATCGCCACCGGCAGCCGCATCATCGCCAGCACCTCGGACGCGGTGAAGCGCATGCACATGGAATTGGGCGGCAAGGCACCGGTGCTGGTGTTCGACGACGCCGATGTCGACGAAACCGTGGCGGCGATCCGTGCCTTCGGTTTCTACAATGCCGGCCAGGACTGCACCGCGGCCTGCCGTATCTACGTGCAGGATGCGATCTACGATGAGTTCGTCAACAAACTGGGCGAGGCAGTCAGCAGCCTGCAGCTGGGTCTGCAGGATGACCCGCAGACCGAGCTGGGGCCGCTGATCACCGAGCAGCACCGGGAGCGCGTGGCCGGCTTCGTCGAGCGGGCGCTGGCATTGCCGCACACTCGCCTGGTCACCGGTGGCAAGGTGGCCGACCGCCCGGGCTTTTTCTTCGAACCGACGGTGATCGCCGATGCCCGGCAGGGCGACGAGATCGTTCAGCACGAAGTGTTCGGCCCGGTGGTTTCGGTCACCCGCTTCAGCGACGAGGCGCAGGCACTGGCCTGGGCCAACGATTCGAACTACGGCCTGGCGTCGTCGGTGTGGACCCGCGACGTGGGCCGGGCACACCGCCTGAGTGCGCAGCTGCAGTACGGCTGCACCTGGGTGAATACGCATTTCATGCTGGTCAGCGAAATGCCGCATGGCGGCCAGAAGTATTCGGGCTATGGCAAGGACATGTCCATGTACGGCCTGGAAGACTACACCGCGATCCGTCATGTGATGTTCAAGCACTGAGTCGCTAGCGCGTTAACGCACAAAGCCCGGGCATCTGTCCCGGGCTTTGTGTTTTCGGGTTCACCTCGATGAGGTACTGGCTTGGTGGTCCGAGGTTTCGCCCCGCCCTACGGCGAGGCGCCCTCGCTCAGGCATACAGGTCGTGGGACAGGACCTGGTCGATGCTGTCGACGAAGTAGTCCACGCTTTCCCGTGTGGTGCACATCGGCGGCTTGATCTTGAGGATGTTCAGGTAGTCGCCGGTCGGCTGCATGAAGATCCCCAGGTCGCGCAGGCGGTTGCACAGCAGGGTGGTTTCCTCGGTGGCCGGCTCCAGGGTCTGGCGGTCGCGCACCAGCTCCAGGCCCAGGTAGAAGCCCGAGCCATGCGCTGCGCCGCAGATGGGGTGTTTGTCGACCAGGCCTTCGAGGCGCGACTTGAAGTAGCGGCCTACGTCGCGGGCGTTGTCCCACAGGCCTTCGTCGCGCATCACATCCAGCACCGCGATGCCGATACGGCAGCTCACCGGGCTGCCGCCGGCAGAGGAGAAGAAATAGCCCTCCGCTTCCAGCGCTTCGGCGATCTCGCGGCGGGTGATCACCACCCCCAGCGGCTGGCCGTTGCCCATGCCCTTGGCCATGGTGATGATGTCCGGCACCACGCCCTGTTGTTCGAAACCCCAGAAATGTTCGCCGAGGCGGCCGTAGCCGACCTGCACCTCGTCGGCGATGCACACGCCGCCACGGCTCCGCACCTGGGCATAGACCTCCTGCAGGTAACCGTCGGGCAGGGCGATGCCGCCGGCATTGCCGTAAACCGGCTCGCAGATGAACCCGGCCAACTGGCGGCCGGCGCTGTCGATGGCGTCCAGCTTGGCATGCACGTCGCGCAGGTAGCCGGCGGCACTGTCGGCGCCGCGGTAGCGGCCACGGAAGGTGTTCGGCGCTTCTACCGGGTGCACCCATTCCGGCCGGGTTTCCAGGGCCTGCGGGTTGTCGGCGATGGAGGTGGAAATCGCATCGGTCGCCACCGACCAGCCGTGATAGGCCTCCAGCACGCTGAGCATGTCGCGCCCGCCGCTGAACGCCCAGGCCAGGCGGATAGCCAGGTCATCGGCCTCGGTGCCGCTGTTGACCAGGAACACTCGGTCGAAGCCTGGTGGGGCCAGTTCCAGCAGGCGCTCGGAGAACTCGGCGATGGCTGCGTAGTGGAAGCGCGAGTTGGTATTGAGCAGCGACCACTGGCGTGCCGACTCGGCGACCATGCGCGGATGGCCGTGGCCGAGCACGGCGACGTTGTTGAGCATGTCCAGGTACGAGCGGCCCTGCATGTCGATCAGGTAGTTGCGCCAGCCGCGCTCGATGTGCGGCGGCTGGGCGTAATAGTGCTTCTGCGAACGGGCGAAGCTGGCGTCACGACGAGCCAGCAGCGCCTGCGGGTCGGGCAGCGGCGCGGCGTCGCAGTCGAAGCCCAGCAGCGCCTGGGGCGAAGGGCACAGGGTCAGCCACACCGGCGCATGCGATGGCACGGCAAAGAACGGCGGTTGCAGTTCGGTGTCCAGGCACAGTTGCACACTCAGCAGGGGACCGGTGGTGCCCAGCGGTTGCCCGGCGGCGATGGGCTGGCCGTGTTCCGGTTGCTGCTCCAGGCCACCGAACCACAGGCTCCAGTGCGCGGTACGCAGCGCGCTGCGGCCGTTTTCGCCCTGTACCCAATGCCCGGCCTGCGGCGCCACTACGGCATTGCCGGGGGCAATGTGCAGCTCCACGCCCAAAGCGCAGGTGGCCGGCTCGTCAGTACGGTCGATGTGGGTCTGCGACAGGCGATACTCACCGTGCAGCGTGCAGCTCGGCGCGGGTTGGGCCAGCAGCAGGTCCTGGTCGAAACCGGGACGCTCCCAGTTGCCGGCCTCGTAGTGGCGGCTGAGCACGCCGAGGTCCAGGCGGTTGACGGCCTGGCCGGCCAGCGCGGGCAGCAGCGCAGCGCCGGTCAACTCGACGCTTTCAGGGCGCTGTCCGGCGGCCATGAGGATGGCGTTTTCCATGAGGGAGAAAGGCACCGCCATGGCCGTGCGCAGGATTTCCCATTCATGCACGATGTTGGTCTGCGTGTATTGGTTGCCGGGGTCGACCGCCAGTTGTTGCTCGCTGCTGAGCACCAGGATCACCGCACGGTTGATGATCATCGGCCACAGTGCGCGCAGCTCTTGTTCCTTGAGCGGGTTGATGGCCTGGTAGGCCTCGACGGCCGGCAGGATACGCAGCGGGTCGCCGCCCACATGGTGCAGCAGCGCGGCGCAGGTGACCGACAGGTCGGCGATGCGCCAGCTGTGGCACAGATCACCGAAGTCGATGACACCGCTCAGTTGCCATTGGTACTCGGCATCGCGCTGCCAGACCACGTTGTCATCGGTCACATCCAGATGTACCGCCTGCACCGGCAGGTGTGCGAGCAGCGGTTGCAGCTTGCTGGCGGCCAGCTGTGCGGCGCTTTCGACGTGCTGGCGTCGCTCGGGGTCCTGAACCACTGGCAACAGATCGGCGATCACGGCACTGGCGTGTCGGGGGTCCCACTGCAGGGTTCGCTCCAGCCCAGGGTGCTGGAAACCGGCCAGGGCGACATCGAGGCGCGCGCACAGGCTGCCGAGTTCGGCCATCAGGCGCGGTTCCAGGTGTTTGATACGGGTCACTGGCTGGCCTTCGAGGAACTCCAGCAGTCGTGCGCGCAGGCTCTGCCCGCCGTATTCGACGCTCAGCAGGGTCTGCCCGTCGTTCGCGTTGCGCACCGCCGCCACCGGCAAGCCCTGTTCACGCAGGTACGCCAGTGCCGCATGCTGCGCCTCGATCTCGACTTGCGCGTAGCTGGCGTGGCAGACCTTGAGCACATGGCGCCCCTGGGCGGTGTCGACACGGAAGTTCAGGTCCTGCTGGCTGCCCAGCGGGGTCAGTTGCGCCTCGATGCAATAGTGCGTGCGCAGCAGGTCGCAGGCCTGGCTCTCATCGAGTTGCGGCGATGGCAGCGAAGCGCGCTCGCGCAAGGCATCGAGTACCTGCGCTGAATGGGCGCTGGAAATGAGGGAATCTGGACTTTCTTGTTGAAGGGGCATGGGCTCCACCGATCTGTCGTGCAGTTGATGGAGCGCACTCTATTTCCGCTTAACCTGATGAAAAAAGTTGATTGTCGTCAGAAAAACTGATGAATCCACCTTCAGTCATGTGTCGCCCCCCGCCAATCCTCTATGGCATTCCCGGCAGGAAACCCCGATCATGGCGGGCATCCCTCCGCTACACGAGCTGTCGATGAATTACCCCATTCAGGACCTGAACCACGCCTACCTGGGCAACGGCATCTACGGCCTGCTGCGCGAGGCGCTGATCACCGGGCGCTTCCAGCCGGATGACCGGCTGCGCATCCGTGACCTGGCCGAGCAACTGGGCACCAGCGTCACCCCCGTGCGCGATGCGATTCTCAAGCTGGCCAAGGAACAGGCCCTGGTGCTCAAGACCCCACGTGATATCCGTGTGCCGGTGCTGTCGCTGGAGCAATACCTGGAAATCCGCAGCATCCGCCTGGCCCTCGAAGGCCTGGCAGCGGAGACCGCCGCCGCAAGGGTCGGCGATGCACAGCTGCAGGCGCTGGAGCGCAATATCCTCGACAACCTCGCCGCCATCCGCAGCAACGACCTGGGCGCCGCGCTGAAGCTTAACCAGGCCTTTCATTTTTCCCTGGCCGAGATCGCCTGCATGCCGTTGCTGGCCGGTTTCCTCGACAGCCTGTGGATGCGCACCGGGCCGTTGATTGCCCGCGCCTACGGCAATTTCGGCGAACACATCGCCGTGGACCATCACTGGGAAGTGCTGCATGCCTTGCAACACCACGACGGGCCGGCGGCCCGCCAGGCAATCTGCGCCGACATCATGGACGGCAATGCCAAGATGATCGTCTATATCGAAGGGACCGCCGCTACCCCGCCTGAGCACCTGAGCACCTGAGCACCTGAGCACCTGAGCAGGGCCGCGCCTCACAGTCCGGCGGCGAACGCCAGCATCAGGGCAGCCAGCGCCTGTGGCGTCTGCAGCGGCATCAAGTGGCCGGCACCCTGGATCAGCTCGATACGCCCTTCGGGGAAATGCGCCAGGGTGGTCCTGGCCTGTTCGTCCGGGCCGGGCACCTGTTGGTCGTCAGCGCCACACACTAGCAGCACGGGATAGGGCAGGCTGCCGATCCGTGCGCTCCAGTCTTCCCGGCTGCCCTGGTCGACCCAGGCTTTCCAGGCCTGCAGATTGACCTGCCGCGCATCGCCGATGGCCACTTCACGCAGCGCTTGCGGCAACGGATGGAAGCTCGACTCATCGACGAAGGCTTCGGCCTGTTCCCGGGAGCGGTCGTAGGCGCGCTGGCGGTCGCGGTCGGCCTCGCTCATCGGCTGCGGGCCAGGCGGCGAGGGCGCAACCAGAATCAACCCGGCCAGATAATCCGGCCGACGCGCCGCCAGCACCACCGCCACCTTACCGGTCATCGAGTGGCCGACCAGGATGCAGCGCTTCAGGCCGGCGGCGCGGATACTTTCATCGACCCGGTCGGCCATCTCCGTGACGCTGTAGCCGGGCACTTCGGCAGAGTCGCCGAAACCGGGCGTATCGAGGGCCAGGCAGTGATGCCGCCGGTCGAGAAAGGGTACGGCGGCCGACCAGGTTCGGTGCGAACCGCCGAGGAAATGCATGAGCACGAACGCGGGCGAACCCTGGCCTTGCTGACTGTTGGCTAACATGAAGGAGACCCCGGTGAGCTTTTGCTATGGAGAGCCACCGGGACCCTGAGTTTCATTTTTCTTTCGTCGGCGGCGTGGCCTGTATCCCGCCAGAGAGCCCAGCATGTCCCCCGAAAAGATCGTTACTTACCTCAAGGATCATGATCTCTACCTGACCACAGCCGAGTCGTGTACCGCCGGGCGTATCGTGGCCATGCTTGCCGAAGTCCCGCAGTGCGGAGAAATACTGGAGAGCGGCTATGTGGTCTATTCGCCACACGCCAAGCAACGCTTGCTTGGGGTCAGCATGCATACCGTAGAGCAATTCAACCTGACCAGCGTCGAAGTGGCCCGGGAAATGGCCGTTGGCGCGTTACGCGACAGCCCGGCCAACGTGGTCATCGCCACCACCGGCTTGTGCGGCGGTGAGGATGTCGACGGTATACCCGCCGGCACGGTCTGTTTCGCCTGGGGCTTCCTGCATGGCGGTCGTCAGGCGGTGTTCACCCGCCGGCGGCGTTTCTTCGGTGATCGCCACGCCTTGCAGACTCAGGCGGCCCTGTATGCCCTGGAGCAACTGCCGGCGTTTCATCGTCGCATGCTCGCTGGGGAGTCCGCCTGAAGACCGGCGGCTCCCTCAGCCAGTCGGGCAAGGGCGCCTGCCGCGCCCTGAGGTTTTCCTGGCCGGTACGGTCCAGCTGGAGTGGACTCAATCAGTCTTGCGCCACACCAGGTCGCGGGTGTCGTACCCCTGGTCGCGGGCGATCTGCAGCAGGTGGTTGCGGGTTTCGTCGGTGACCGCTTCAGTGCGTGACAGCAGCCACAGGTACTTGCGGTTCGGATGGCCGACCAGCGCCACGCGGTAATCCTGGTCGTGGTACAGCACCCAGTACTGGCCTTTGGTCAGGCCGGGAAACAGGCGGCTGAACCAGTTATCGAAGCGCACCCACAGCTTGTCGGTACGTCCGGCCTGTTGCGGTTCGGCGACGCCCTGGACCTCGTTGGTCTGGCCGTCTTCTTCGCGGCAGCGGTTGGTCACGTCGATCTTGCCGTCGGCACGCAGGCCGTAATGGGCCTCGGACTGCACGCACTTGCGCTGGAAGAACATCGGCAGGCGCGCCAGCTCGTACCAGGTGCCCTGGTAGCGCTGCAGGTCGACCTGCATGGTCGTCGGCTGGTTGCTGTCGTCGCCAGACCCGGCACAACCCGCCAGGGTCAGCAGCAGGCAGGAACACAACAGGGTGGTACGCATCTTCATCTCAACCTCCTGGAGAGTCGCAGCGCTCAGCGCGTTCAGGCATTGGAGGTCGGTGCCGCGTAAAAGTTGAAGAAAATGCACCGGCATCTGCAATAAATCCTGTACGCAGAAACTTGTTTGTACAATTATTGTCTCCCGGTCTATACCCGCACATTGCGTCTTACTCGGCCAAACGGCTTGCCTGAACGCTTGGAGGTCTTTCCATGACACATGAAAACCTGTTCACAGTAAAAGCCTTGTATAACCTGTTTTGGCAGGCTGCCCGATGAACCTCGCCACATTGGCCCGGCGTGCCAGGGCGGGGCAGGTGAATGAGCTGGAGCTGTTCTCCATGGAGGGCGGTTTCTACCTGTTGCGTGTGCACACTGCCGAAGGCAGCGAGCTTTTGCACGGTGAGCAGGGCAAGGTCATGCACCTGCGTTCGACCACCCACCTGCGCGACCTGCTGCATGACCTGCAACTGCCGCCGCTGCCCTGCGTGCTGGTGCAGCACGTGGTACACGACGAGATGTGTGGCCGCCGTGACGGCCCCATCGAGCCGTTGCGCCTGCCGGTGAACCTGGAGCGCCAGTGGTGAGGGCACGCCGACTGGGCCTGCTGCTCGGCGACCAACTGTCTTTCAACCTGGACATGCTGCAGGTCCTGGACCCGCAGCAGGACGCTCTGTTGCTCGCTGAAGTGCAGGAGGAGGCGCGCTACGTCCCCCATCATCCGCAGAAAATCGTGCTGATCTTCAGCGCCATGCGTCATTTTGCCGAGGCGTTGCGTGAGCGCGGCTGGCAAGTGATCTACGTGACCCTCGACGACCCGCACAACCGCGGCAGTATCGCCGGTGAGCTGCACCGTTGGCAGGCCGCTCTGGAGGCGCAGCAGGTGCACGTTACCGAATGCGGTGAATGGCGCCTGGAGCAGGCCCTGCGCGACAGCGGCCTGGACCTGCACTGGCATGCCGACCGGCGTTTTCTATGCTCGCGCGCCGAATTTGCCGCCTGGGCCAAGGGGCGCACGCAGTTGCGCATGGAGCTGTTCTACCGGCAGATGCGCAAGCGCAGCGGGCTGTTGCTGGAGCCGGACGGCAGCCCGGTGGGCGGCGCCTGGAACTTCAACAGCGACAACCGCAAGGCGCTGCCACGTGGCGTGCGTGGGCCGTTTCCGGCGCGTTTTGCCCAGGACCCCATCACCCGCCAGGTAATCGCGCTGGTGGGGGAGCGCTTCACCGACCACTACGGCCGCCTGGAAGGGTTCGACTATCCCGTCACCCACGCCGAAGCGCAGGCGCTGTGGGCGCACTTTCTGCAGTTCTCGCTGGCGGCGTTCGGTGACTACCAGGACGCCATGGCCGAGGGCGAGCCCTACCTGTTCCATGCGCGGATCAGCGCCGCGCTGAACATCGGCCTGCTGGACCTGCGCGAGCTGTGCGCCGATGTCGACAGTGCCTATCGTCAAGGTCATGTTCCACTCAATGCCGCCGAGGGCTTCATTCGCCAGTTGATCGGCTGGCGCGAATACGTGCGGGGCATCTACTGGTTGTGCATGCCCGATTACGCCGGGCTCAATGCCTTCGGTAACCAGCGCGCGCTGCCAGGCTTTTACTGGACCGGGCACACCCGCATGCGCTGCATGGCCCAAGCCATCGTTCAGACGCTGGAGCTGGGCTACGCGCACCACATCCAACGGCTGATGGTCACCGGCAATTTCGCCTTGCTGGCCGGCATCGCGCCGCCGGCGATCTGCGAGTGGTACCTGGCGGTGTACATGGATGCCTTCGACTGGGTGGAGCTGCCCAACACCCTGGGCATGGTCATGCACGCCGATGGCGGCTACCTGGGTTCCAAGCCGTATTGCGCCAGTGGCAAGTACATCCAGCGCATGTCCGACCACTGCCGGCACTGCGAATACCGGGTGGACCGTGCAGTGGAAGAAGATGCCTGCCCGTTCAATGCCCTGTACTGGCACTTCCTGATGCGCCACCGCGAACCGTTGTCCGGCAACCCGCGCATGAGCCTGACCTATCGCAACCTGCAAGGCATGAGCGAAGAGCGCCGAGCGGCGCTGTGGCAGCGTGGGGAGGACTTACTGGCCCGGCTGGATGCCGGCGAGGCTCTGTGAAGGAAAAGCGCCCGAAGAAAGCCGACCTGCCGCAGAAAACCTGCGTGGTCTGCGGCCTGCCGTTCACCTGGCGCAAGCGCTGGGCGCGCTGTTGGGATGAGGTGCGTTACTGCTCCGAGCGCTGCCGCCGTGGGGCACGCAGCGCTCGGTCATGAACCACGGCTCAGCGGCAGTTGCCGGCCTTCTTGTAGCCCGCCGCCTGGGCTTCGGCTTCGCTGGCGAAGCTCACCTGGTTCTTCGCTGACACCTGGCTGTAGCCGGGGCAGCCACTGGGCAGGTGATACAGCTGGCTGTTGCGGTTGCCGATGATCGCGCCACTGGCCGCGACTTGCGCACTGGCCGCCGGTGCGGCCTTGGCCGTCTTGGTCGGCACGGGGCTGACCAGTCCGTCACCCACCGGCTTGTAGTCCAGGGTCCAGGTACGCTGGCCGGTGACGAAGGGGTTGTGGTGACCCATGATCGCGGCGATGCGTTGGTCACGCTGTTTCTCCCAGGCGCTCACCGGGTACTGCTTGTTCCAGGCCATGAGCAGTTGCTGCTGTTGGCGCGACATGTTCAAGCCGTAGCGATCGAACATGTAGAAGGTGGTGCGGGCGACCATACCTTTTACCTCGTCACGCGGTTCGGCGACTTCTTCGCTGAAATCCACCTTGGTCTTGCACTGGCCGTACTGCGGCGCGTTACTGGCGACCATGCCGTAGCTGAAGTTGCTGCGGTCGCCGTTCACTTCGCCCACCGCCGGGTAGAGGTTGAACAGGTTGGCTTCCATGGCGTTGAACACCGGATCGTCCTTTTCGCAGAACGAGCGTCCCCCTTTCTGCCAGCACTGGCGCTGATGGCCGAAGGTCCAGGCCGGCACGATGTGCTCCCACTCAGTGCGCTGCGCACGCTCTTCCTGCTTGCGGGTCTGGTAGCCGCACGAGCGTTTGTCGAGCCGCCCACCGGAACGCCCGACCCACTCCCATTGGCAGCCGCAGTACAGCTCGCCAAGGGCACTGTGGGTCTGGTCGTTGTAGATCTTTTCCCGGGCCACCACCTTGGCGTCGTCGAAGCTGGCCGGAGGCGCCGCCAGGGCAGGGCTGATGAATGAAAAGGCGAGGGCAAAGGAAAGTAACAATCTGGTCATGGACAATCGTTTGTTATGAAGGGCGGCGGATTATACATAGCGTGGGCGCTGCGACCACGTCTGCTGCCTGAGGTCAAATGGCCATGATTGTCATGGGCGCTGGACGATAAATGTGCTCTGATACGCGTACCTGTTCACCGCTCCTCCCATTCAGCCCGTGTCATGTCCGGGCCTACTTCATTTCTCTCAGTGGTGGCCATCCTGGAAAACCTGACCCGTGAACAACTGCTGGCCGAGATCGCACGGCTGCAGGGGGTGGTGGCGGCCGTCGGCCTGGATCCTGCGGCAGCCGGGCCGGCCCCGGCCAATGCGGCTGTCCATGCCTGCCAGGCGCACCAGGAGATCCTCGAAACCCAGGAGCGTTATCGCCTGGTCGCCAAGGCCACCAACGACGCGATCTGGGACTGGGACCTGAAGGCCAACCATGTGCAGTGGAACGATGCCTTGCAGGACGCCTATGGCCATTGCCTGAAAGCCTCGGACATGACCGGTGACTGGTGGATCGCGCAGATCCACCCCGATGACCGCCAGCGCATCCATGATTCCATCCACGCGGTGATCGACGGCAGCGGCACCGCCTGGACCGACGAATACCGCTTCCGCCGCGCCGACGATTCCTATGCCGAAGTGTTCGATCGTGGCCACGTGATTCGCAACGCCGAAGGGCAGGCCACGCGGATGATCGGCGCGATGCTCGACCTGAGCGAGATGCGCCGCACGGAAAAGGCCCTGCTCGACAGCCAGGAGCGCTACCGCACCATTCTGGAAACCATCGCCACCGCGTTTGCCATCGTGCAGGTCAGGTTCGATGCCGACGAGCTGCCGGTGGACTACCGCTTCGTCGAGGTCAACGCGGCCTTCGCCCGCCAGGCCGGTGTCGACCTGCAGGGCAAGTGGGTCACCGAGTTTGCGCCGAACCTCGAAGCCGTGTGGTTCGAGAACTACGGGCGGGTGGCGCTGACTGGCGAGCCGGCGAGTTTCGAAAGCTATGCCGAGGCCTTTGGTCGCTGGTTCGATGTGCGGGCGGTGCGGGTCGGCGACCCGGCGGATCGGCAGATCGGCATTTTCTTCAGCGATGTCACCGAGCGGCGCAACGCCGAAGAACGCCTGCGGGTCAGCGAGGCGCTGGCCATCGAAAGCGTCGAGCGCGTGCAGCTGGCGCTGTCGGCTGGAGCCATCATCGGCACCTGGCACTGGAACCTGCCGCTGGACGCCTTCAGCGTCGACGAGGGCTTCGCCCGCGCGTTTGGCCTGGACCCGGCGCTGGGGCGCGTCGGGCTGAGCCTGGAGCAGGTGATCCAGACCGTACACCCCGATGACAAACAGGGGCTGATCGACGCCATCGACGAAGTCGTGGCGCGTGGCGGCGCCTATGCGCACCAGTACCGGGTAAGACGCCTGGACGGCAAGTACTACTGGATCGAGGCCAACGGCCGGGTCAATCACGACGACGAAGGTCGGCCACTGACCTTTCCCGGGGTACTGATCGATGTGCAGGAGCGCCGTGCCGTGGAGGCCGAACGCGACCGAGCCACGGCGGCCTTGTGGGCGATGAACGATACCTTGGAGGCGCGCGTCGCCGAGCGTACCGCCGAGCTGATGCAGGCCGAAGAAAAACTGCGCCAGTCGCAGAAGATGGAAGCGGTAGGGCAGTTGACTGGCGGCTTGGCCCACGACTTCAACAACCTGCTGGCCGGTATCTCCGGCGCGCTGGAATTGATCGACAAACGCATTGCCCAGGGGCGCTTGAAGGACATCGGCAAATACATGTCGGCGGCCCAGGGTGCCGCGCGTCGGGCGGCGTCGCTGACCCATCGCCTGCTGGCCTTCTCGCGGCGTCAGACCCTCGACCCGCGGCCCACGGACGTCAACATGCTGGTCGCCGGGCTGGCGGAAATGGTGCAGCGCACCGTCGGTCCGGGTATCGACGTGGGGACCCGCTGTTGCGAACCGCTGTGGCCGACCCTGGTGGATGTCAGCCAGCTGGAAAACGCCTTGCTCAACCTGTGCATCAACGCTCGCGACGCCATGCCCGGCGGCGGGCGCATCAGCATCGAGACCGCCAACCGGCGCATGGACCCTTCGTCGGCGATGGCCTACGAGATTCCTTCTGGTGACTATGTGGCCCTGAGCGTCACCGACACCGGCTGCGGCATGCCGCCGGATGTGATCGCCAAGGCGTTCGACCCGTTCTTCACCACCAAGCCCCTGGGGCAGGGCACGGGCCTGGGGCTGTCGATGATCTACGGTTTCGCCAAGCAGTCCGGCGGTCAGGCGCGCATCTATTCTGCGGTCGGCAGTGGCACCACGGTACGCATCTACCTGCCGCGGTACATGGGCGACATCGTGGCCAAGGAAGAGTCCACGACACAGCAGGCGGTCACTTCCCAGGCGCAGTCTGGCGACACCATTCTCGTCGTCGACGACGAGCCCACGGTGCGCATGCTGCTGGCCGACAGCCTCGGCGAGCTGGGTTACACCATCATCGAGGCGGGCGACAGCGTGGCCGGCATCAGGCTGTTGCGCTCGGACATGCGCATCGACCTGCTGATCACCGACGTCGGCCTGCCCGGCGGCATGAATGGCCGGCAACTGGCCGATGCCGGGCGGGAGGTCCGTCCGGGCCTGAAGACCCTGTTCGTGACCGGTTACGCTGAAACCACGGTGATCGGCAAGGGCGACCTGGGGCCGGACCGCCTGGTGCTGGCCAAACCCTTCAGCACCGAGGCCCTGGCAGCGCGGGTGCATGAACTGATCGGCTTCACCCTGTAGGAGCGGCTTCAGCCGCGAAAGCGCCAGGAAATTCACTGCATCTGTTGTGAACATGCGGTCGCTTCGGGGCTGAAGCCGCTCCTGCCCGGCCTAACGGACCCGTATTGCGGCTAATCCAGGAAGCTGCGGTCGAACAGGTAGAGGCTGCCTGGCCTGAGGCTTTCCAGGGTCGCTTGCGGGCGGCCGCCGTCGCCCTGTTTCTTGCGCCCCGACTCGCGCAGATAGCCAGCCTCGCTCATCTTCAGCAGGCGCTGGCGGATACTGGTCTTGAGCACTGGGCGTTGCAGCACCAGGGAGAAGATCGTCACGGCTTCCGGGGCGCTGAACTCGGTGCCGAGGAACATCAGCGGCAGGCTGCTGTACAGCGACTTGGACAGCAACCGTTCCTGGGCGCGGGCCGCCAGGAGGTTGTGGTCGAACGGCAGCTTGTAGGCGCCGCTGGCGACCTCCAGTAGCGGCACGAAACGCTGGTGCGCCGCCAGCTCGCAGGGCTCGCTGAGAATCGCCAGGTAGAAGGTCGAGGAGGACCAGCAACGCGGGTCGCGAAAGGCATCGCCCACCGTGCCGACCTGTTCGAGCCAGGCCAGAGGCATGTCGACCTTGGGCGAACGGCGCAGGCGCTCGACGGCGTCTTCCAGGGTACGGTCTTCGACGTCGCCGTTGACCACGATACCGGGCAGCGCCCAGTGCCTGGCGAACGGCTCGTTGTCACGCTGGTTGAGCAGAATCTGCAGGCTCTGGGTCTGGCGGCAGTAATGCAGCACGCAGAGGTCGATGGTGTGCAGGTAGGCGGCGCGTGGGGTGGTGCGGTCTTGCATGTCAGGTTCCGTGAACGGCGTAGTGGCGGTAGTTTAGCGGATCCAGCCCGGGGGCCAGCCACTGCTTTGGCAGCGCCAGGCCCTGCTGCAGGCGCTGGCGCAGGCTGCTGCTGCGCACGTCCAGTTGTTCGTCGATGGCGATCACCGCGAAGCGCTCCAGCAACGCCGCGCCGCGATGAAACTGCGGCAGGCGTTCCAGCACATCCGGCCCGGTGACCAGGGCCAGCTGCCGATCGGCGATACCCAGACGCGTCGCTAGGCGTTCGAGCAGGGTGTAGCTGTACACAGGACCAGGCTGCAACTGCGCCAGCTCCCGTTCGATGCCACTGACCCGTACCGGCGCCGCACACAGCGGGCGAATGCTCGCGACCACGTCATGCAACCAGCCCAGGCGCAGATCGAAGTCAGCCATGCGCTTGCCATCGGCATGCCGGAAGCTGGGCACCACCCACACCTGCCGCGCCTGGCGCGACGCTTCGATCATCACGCGGGCATGCCCGGCATGTGGCGGGTCGAAGGCTCCGCCGTATACAGCCACTTCGATCATCACGCACCTCCATAAAGTACATGTCGTGTACCTTATAGCATAAGCTTCGCGCAGGGAAGGGCGGCCTCTCAACGAGCTCGCAGCTGCATTCATGGCTAATAAATTAGGGATTTTTCAGCGGGCCGAGAAAAAGCTTGCATCGTAAGTACACGACATGTACCTTTCGTCTCACGCAACGGAGGTACACGACATGAACTCATCGCTTGGCAATACCGCATCCTTCGACGTCGATGCACAGAAAGGCTTCACCCCGCTCTGCCCGGATGAACTGCCGGTGGCCGGCGGTGAGCAGATCGGCGCCGAACTCAACTTCATCGCCAGCCTGGCCGGCGTGCGGGTGGGCAGCAAGGACGCGCACAGCCCCGAGGCTCCCTGGGTGGTGGCCGGGCATGAGCAGATGCTCAAGCCCACCGGCCTGCCGCAAGCCGACCTGACCTGGGTCAGCCACTGCGTACCGGGCACCGAAGGGTTCACCCTGCTGGACGAGCTGCCAGCACCCTGTGACTACGACTACTTCGTGTGGAAGGGCGTGGAGCCGGACCTGCACCCCTATGGCGCGCTGTACCACGACCTGGACGGCAAGCTGTCCACCGGCGTGGCCGAATACCTGGCCAGCCGCAGCGTGACCCAAGTGATCGTCGGCGGCCTGGCCCTGGACTTCTGCGTCAAGACCACCGCCCTGCAACTGGCGGCAGCGGGCTTTCGGGTCATCGTGCACCTGCCAGCCTGCCGGGCGATCAGCGAAGAGGGCGCACACGCGGCAATTGCCGAAATGCGCCAGGCAGGCATCCAGGTTGCCGCCGACCGTGAACAGACCCGCCAACTGGCCGGCCAATGAGGAGCATGAACATGGACAGTGCATTCGATCGTGACACCGGGGTGATCCAGAGCCTGCTGGACACCGACTACTACACCTTCACCATGATGCAGGCGGTGCTGCACCAGCACCCCAACGTCGATGTGGAGTACCTGTTCATCGTCCGCTCGCGGGAAAAGCTCGGCCACCTGATTCCCGAGATCCGCCAGGAACTGGAACGCCTGGCCGACCTGCAACTGCGTGAAGGCGAGCAGCGTTTTCTGTTCAACCGGCGCTTTCGCGAATACCTGACTCCGGATTTCGAACAGTTTCTCGGCCTGTTCCGCTTCAACCTGCGCTACATCCATGTTGCGGAGGTAGAGGGCCAACTGCAGATTCGCGTCCGAGGCCCGATGCTGCACTGCATCATGTTCGAGCAACCCGTGCTGGCCATGGTCAGCGAGCTGCGCAACCGCGACAAATACCCGGATGTCGAACTGGCCGACGTGACTCGCCGCTTGTACCAGAAATTCGAATGGCTGGAACAGAATGCCAGCCGGGAAGAACTGGCCGAGCTGCGGGTGTCGGACTTCTCTACCCGCCGACGCCTGTCGTTCCGTGCCCAGCGCGAGGTGGTGGACATCATGCGCCGTGATTTCCCCGGGGTGTTCGTCGGCACCAGCAACGCGCACCTGGCTTATGAGTTCGACCTGCCGCTGATCGGCACCATGGCTCACCAGTGGCTGATGGTCCACCAGCAATTGGGGCGCCTGCGCGAGAGCCAGAGTGCGGCCTTGGAGAACTGGGTGCGCGAGTACCGCGGCCGGTTGGGCATTGCCCTGACCGACTGCATCAGCACCGATTTTTTCCTCAAGGACTTCGACCTGTACTTCGCCAAGCTCTACGACGGCCTGCGCCAGGACTCCGGTGACCCCATCGTCTGGGCCGACAAGGTGCTGGCGCGCTACGCCGAGCTGGGCATCGACCCACGCAGCAAGGACCTGATGTTCTCCGACGGGCTGAATTTCGAGAAATGCCTGCCGATCCTGCGCCACGTGCGCGGCAAGGCCAAGGTCGGTTTCGGCATGGGCACCAGCCTGGCCTGCGATGTGGACGGCGTAGAGCCGCTGAGCATCGTCATGAAACTGGTTCGTGTACATGGCGAGCCGGTGGTGAAGTTTTCCGACGACCCGGTGAAGAATGTCTGCGAGGACGCCTCGTTCCTGCAGTACGCCGCCCAGGTCTTCAACGTCGCATTGCAATGACGGCCGCGCCGCACGGCGTGCCAGATCGTTAGAACTGCAGGAGGAAGCAAAGATGAGCACTCAATGCCAGACCGCTATCGCCCGTGAACTGGGTGTCGACCGCCAGTGGCAGGCCGGCAGCGAGCACGCCCAGATCGAACGCCGCGTCGCCTTCATCCGCCAGGTGCTGCAGGACTCCGGCTGCCAGACCCTGGTGCTGGGTATCAGCGGCGGGGTGGACTCGCTGACCGCCGGGCGCCTGTGCCAGTTGGCGGTGCAGCAGATCCGCGAACAGGGCGGCCAGGCACGCTTCATCGCCGTGCGCCTGCCGTATCGCAGCCAGGCCGATGAAAGCGATGCCCAGGCCAGCCTGGACTTCATCGCCCCAGACCAGATCGCCAGCAGCAACATCACCGCAGCGGTCGACGGCCTGATGGACTCGATCCGGCTTGACGGCCTGCAGCCCAGCGCCGCGCAGACCGACTTCGTCAAGGGCAACGTCAAGGCCCGCACGCGCATGGTCGCGCAGTACGCCATCGCCAACTTCAGTAATGGCCTGGTGGTCGGCACCGACCACGCCGCCGAGGCCGTGATGGGCTTCTTCACCAAGTTCGGTGACGGTGCCTGCGACCTGGCCCCGCTGTCAGGCCTGACCAAGGGCCAGGTACGCCAGTTGGCCAAGGCCCTCGGTGCTCCCGACCGATTGGTCTATAAAGCGCCCACCGCTGACCTGGAAGACCTCGACCCTGGCAAGCCGGATGAAGCCGCCTACGGTTGCAGCTATGCCGAGATCGATGCCTACCTGATGGGCGAGGCGGTGTCCGATCAGGCCCGTTCGATCATCGAGAAGGCCTACCGGCAGACCGCCCACAAGCGCGAGCTGCCCCGTGTGCCCATGGCCTGAACGCCCGCTGCGCAGCCTTCACTGAAAGTCGCGGCTGCGCACATCCAGCCCTTCGAGCAAATCGCTCCTGTCCAGCAGGTGCCCGGCGATCAGATGCCGGACACCTGACTGATCCTCCAGCCGCCCCTTGATCTGCAACAGCCTGGCATGCACCAGGGCGGTTCGGTAGCGCTCTGCCAGGTCGCGCCAGACCAGCACGTTGACCATGCCGAATTCGTCCTCCAGGGTGACGAAGGTCACACCCGAGGCTGTGCCGGGGCGCTGGCGGCCGGTGACGATACCGATCACCGTGACATGGCTGCTGTTGCCGATGCACGCCAGCTCCCTGGAACTGCGGGCGCGCAGGGCATCGAGTGTCGGACGCAGCAGTGCCAGGGGGTGCGGGCCGAGGGTGGTGCCGGTCAGCGCGTAGTCGGCACGCAGGTTCTCCACCACGCTGGGGGCCGGGATCGGCAGCGGTTCCTCGACCGGCGCGGTATCGAACAGCGGCAGGCTGGGCTGCACCGCCGCGATGTCCCATAAGGCACGATGGCGGTGGCCGGCCAGGGCCTGCAGGGCATTGGCCTGGGCCAGGCAATCGCGGGCCTTGGCGTCCAGCCCGGCGCGCCGACACAGATCCTCGATGTTGTGGAAATGTTGCGCAGCCCGCGCAACGGGAATCTGCCGGCCCACCGCTTCGGCCAGCCCACGGACCATGCGCAAGCCCAGGCGCAGCGCCGGTTGCGGCCCCTGGGTGGCTTCCAGGGAGCAATCCCAGTCGCTGGCGGTGACGTCCACCGGGCGCACTTCGATGCTGTGCCGGCGCACGTCCTGCAGCACCTGGTCGGGGGAATAGAAACCCATCGGCCAGCTGTTGATCAGCGCACAGGCGAAGGCCGCTGGTTCATGGCATTTGAGCCAGCAGCTGGCATAGGTGAGCAGGGCGAAGCTGGCAGCATGGGATTCGGGAAAGCCATAGCTGCCGAAGCCCTTGATCTGTTCGAAGATCTGCGCGGCGAACTCTTCGCTATAGCCCTTGGCAAGCATGCCGGTACGCAGCCGTTCGCGATGCGGCTCCAGACCGCCATGGCGTTTCCAGGCGGCCATGCAGCGCCGCAGTTGGTCGGCTTCGCCTGGGCTGTAGCCGGCGGCGACGATGGCGACTTTCATCACCTGTTCCTGAAACAGCGGCACGCCCAGGGTGCGCGCGAACACTTCTCTGAGTTCATCGCTGGGGTAAGTGACGAGCCTCGGGTTGGCACGGCGTTGCAGGTAAGGGTGCACCATGTTGCCCTGGATAGGACCGGGGCGAACGATGGCCACCTGCACGACCAGGTCATAGAACCTGCGCGGCTTCAGGCGTGGCAGCATGGCCATCTGCGCCCGTGACTCGATCTGGAACACCCCGATGGTGTCGGCACGGCAGATCATGTCGTAGGTCGCTTCATCGTCGGCTGGAATGCTGGCGATGCTCAGTTCGCCACGACCCTGCCCCTGCAACAGCGCCAGGCAGCGGCGCACCGCGCTGAGCATGCCCAGGGCCAGCACATCGACCTTCATCAGGCCCACGGCATCGATATCGTCCTTGTCCCACTGGATGATGGTGCGGTCGGGCATGGCGGCGTTTTCCACCGGCACCAGGGTGCTCAGCGGGTGCTCGGAAATCACGAAACCGCCGGGGTGCTGCGACAGGTGGCGGGGAAAGCCGATCAGTTGCTCGGTCAGCGCCAGGACCATGCGCACCTGGCGGTTCTGCGGATCGAAGCCGGCCTCGATCAGGCGCTCCACCGCGGGCAGGCGGTCGCTCCAGCGGCTGCAACAGCCGGCCAGGGTGTTGATCTGATCGGGCGGCCAGCCCAGGGCCTTGGCGACATCGCGAATCGCGCCGGTGACGTGATAGGTACTGGCCACAGCGGTCAGGGCGGCCCGCTCCCGGCCGTAGCGCCTGAACACGTACTGGATCACCTCTTCGCGCCGTTCGTGCTCGAAGTCGACGTCGATGTCCGGCGGTTCGTTGCGCTCGCGGGAGATGAAGCGCTCGAACAGCATGTCCATGCGCGTGGGGTCCAGTTCGGTGATGCCCAGGGCGAAGCACACCGCCGAGTTGGCCGCCGAGCCACGGCCCTGGCAGAGGATTTTCTGGTCACGAGCGAACTGCACGATGTCGCGCACGGTGAGGAAATAGCTCTCGTAGCCCAGCTCGGCAATCAGGCTCAGTTCCGCCTCGATCTGCGTGCGCACCTTGTCCGGCATGCCCTGTGGCCAGCGCCAGCGGCAGCCGCGCTCGGTCAGCTCACGCAGCCAGCCACTCGGGGTATGGCCGCTGGGCACCACTTCATGGGGGTACTGGTAGCGCAACTGGTCCAGCTCGAAATGGCAGCGGGCGGCGATGTTCAGCGATTCTGCCAGCAGTTCAGGCGGGTAAAGGCCCTGCAACACCGGGAGGGGCCGCAGATGCCGTTCGCCATTGGCAAACAGGTGATAACCGGCTTCGTCGACCGTGCAGTGGTGGCGGATGGCGGTGAGGGTGTCCTGCAGGGCGCGACGGCCCCGTACATGCATGTGCACGTCGCCGGCCGCTACCAGCGGCATGCCCAGGCGCCGGCCGAGGGCCTGCAGGCGAGCGAGGCGTTGCGCATCGTCCGCGCCCTGGTGCAGCTCCACGGCCAGCCAGCAGCGCCCGGCGAACTGCTCGGCGACCCAGGCACCCTGGGCGTCATGGACCTCGCCGGCCGCGTCGGCTTCCGGCACCCACAAGGCCAGTACACCGTCATGCGGGCCTTGCAGATCGGCCTGGGCCAAGGCGTAGCAGCCCTTGCGGCTGCGCCGCCGGGCCAGGGTCACCAGGGCGCAGAGGCGTTGGTAGCCCGCCAGGTGTTCGGCCAGCAGCACCAGCTTGAGACCTCCGGCGAGGTTGACCTCGATGCCGGTGAGCAGCCGCACCCCGGCGGCCTTGGCGGCCTGCCAGGCGCGCACGATGCCGGCCAGCGAGCACTCGTCGGTGATCGCCAGGGCGGTATAGCCCAGTTGCGCGGCGCGTTCGAACAACTCCTGGGCATTCGACGCACCGCGCTGGAAGCTGAAGTTCGACAGGCAGTGCAGTTCGGCGTAGCCGCTCATGCGAACCAGCCCTGCACCTGCCAGGGGCCGTCGCGGCCAGCCTCGCGATAGGCCCAGCCACGCTGCCCGGCCGGGGTACGCACCACGTAGTAGTCGCGACGCACATCGTCACCGTCCCACCAGCCGGACTCGATGCGTTCCGGCCCTGCCAGCACCTCAAGGGCGGCCTGCGGCCAAGGCTCGGGAACCGCCAGCAGCCAACCGGGGCGTGGCGCGCTGGCCGGTGAGGGGGCGGCCACGGGGGCCTGGCTCCAGGACCGCTCCGGGCGGTGGTCGGCGCGATGCTGCAGTTCGTACACCGCCGCATCGCCCAGGCGGGCACGCAGGCGTTCGCGCAGCTGTTCCCAAGGCTGCGATTGCTGCGGGCGCTCGTTGAACAGCGGCTGATGCTGAGGGGTGAAGGCCGGCACCTGGTCGGCCAGCAGTCGGACCGCCAGCACCGGTGCCGCGAGTTGCAGGTTCTCCAGGCGGCCGCGGCTCAGTTCGAAGAGCATGCCAGCGTCACGCTCGGCACTGAGCAGACCGACCGGCACCTGGCTGTCGGGCAAGGCACGGTGTTGCAGGTACAGCACGAAGCGCTGCACGCCACAGTCGCGCCCGGCCAGCCAGGCGGCCAGGTCAGCGGTCAGGCGACGCAGTGGAAACAGCAGCGCCTGGTGCGATTCCACCTCGAAGTTCAGCTCGAGGCGTACATCGAAGACATCCGGTGGCGTGTAGAAGTCCAGGGCCATGGCCCGCTGGCCAAGCAGGCGGTCGAGTTGCACCAGCAGCTGTTCGGGAAAGCGCCGCGCCAGGCTGCTGCGCGGCAGGTCCATGACCTGCTGCAACTGGCGCAGCCCCATGCGCGCCAGGGCATTGGCGGTTTCTGCCGGCAGGCCGGCGCGCTCCACCGGCAAGCTGCGCAACAGCGGTCGCAACTGCGCGGTATCGAACACCGCCAGGCCGTCGCGGGCATTGGCCAGCACCCGTGCAGCGGCCGGGTTGGGGGCAGCGGTGATGCGATGGGCAAAACCCAGTTCGCGCAACTCGCTACGCAACCGCGCTTCGAGGCGTGGCCAGGGGCCGAACAGCCCCAGGCTGGATTGCACCTCCAACAGCAGGCAACGTGGGTAATGCAGGCTGACCTGGGCACTGAAACCATAGGCCCAGGCTGCCAGGAACTGCTGGCAGCGCTCGAGCTGCGCGTTGTCGTAATCGGCCGTCGCGAAACCGCTGGCCAGGGTCTGCGCGGCGGTCAGCGACTGCCCCGGCCGCAAGCCCAGGGCGCGGGCCGCCGGATTCACCGCTTGCAACACCCGGCGTTGCGCCGGCCCGCTCAGCAACACCAGAGGCTGAGCGGGGTCGTCACGCTGGCGCAACACGGCGTCCATGGCCAACTGGGGCAGCAGGATGCAGGCCCAGAGCATCGCCATGTCACTGCCAGCCCATGGCGATGGGCTGCTGCGCGGCCAGCCCGCCCCGGCACTTGAGCACTCGCAACTGCGCCGGGTTGCTCTCCAGGGCCAGACGCAGCGCGGCCGGCGAAGGGTTGCGTGATTCATGCAGGGGGCGGTAGGCGAACGCCAAAGTCTGGCCGCTTTCCGCTGCCACTTGCAGGCGTCGCAGGGCACGGTCGTCGGCCTGTTGCAACCAGCACAGCACCGCGCCGCAACTGCCCGAGCGCAGGCTCTGCTCGGCGGCCCACAAGGCATCGCGGCCCTCGGCCTGGATGATGCTCAGGTAGCGCAGGTCGACCTGCGCTGCCGCCCAGGCACGGGGGTAGGGCAGGTGCGGCGGGCCGACCAGCAGCACCCGCTCGGCGCGTGCCGTGAGACGTGCCAGGGTCGGCCACAACAGGCCCAGCTCGCCGATGCCCTGGGCCGCCACGAGAATCTCGCTGAGCGCTGCTGCCGGCCAACCGCCGCCGGGCAGGGCCCGGTCCAGGGCCGCGTGGCCGGTGGCAGGGTTGCTGGGGGCGTTCACTGGCATGGACTGGCCGCGCCAGATACGGCGGGTGTCGAGGAGGCTGTTGAGAGAAACGACTGCGGACATGAGGGTAGGCCAGAAAAACACTGTATCTACATACAGTATTTGTCTCATCGTCGAGATCGGTCAACCCCGCGCCGACCAATTGTATGGCCACGGGATATCAGCCAGCGTGGCGTGGCCGTACACTGCGGCGCTGGTATTTCCTCACTGGAGACGACTTCATGACTTTCGATGCACTGGCATTCACCCCCGGCCCGGCGCTGGCCGGTGGGGTGCTGATCGGCCTGGGCGCGGCGCTGTTCGTGGTCGCCAATGGGCGTGTTGCCGGTATCAGCGGCCTGCTGGCGGCGGTCTTCAAGCGCGGCGAGCCTGGCTGGGGCGAGAAGTTGGCCTTCCTGCTGGGCCTGTTGGCCGCGCCGCTGCTCTGGGGCTGGGTGGCGCTGCCACCCCAGCCCCATGTGACGGCAGGTCCCCTGGTCCTGGTGGTGGCCGGCCTGCTGGTCGGCCTGGGCACCCGCTATGGCAGCGGCTGCACCAGCGGCCATGGTGTGTGTGGCCTGTCGCGGTTGTCCGGGCGCTCGCTGGTGGCCACGCTGTGCTTCATGACCAGCGGCTTCGCCACGGTGTTCATCCTGCGCCACGTGCTGGGTGGGTTCTGACATGCGTGCACTCACCGGTTTCATCGCCGGGCTGCTGTTCGGCACCGGCCTGTTGCTGGCGGGCATGGCCGACCCGGCCAAGGTCCTGGCGTTTCTCGACCTGGCCGGGGCCTGGGACCCTTCGCTGGCGCTGGTCATGGCGGGGGCACTCGCCGCACTGATCGGTCCGATGACCTGGATCCGCCGCCGTGGTCGACCCTTGCTCGACGGTCCCTTGCACCTGCCAGAGCGCCGTGGCCTGGACCGGCGCCTGATGGGTGGCAGCCTGCTGTTCGGTGTCGGCTGGGGGCTGGCCGGGCTGTGTCCCGGCCCGGCCCTGGTCCTGCTGCCGGGCGGCCACTGGCAGGCCTGGCTGTTCATGGCTGCGCTGCTGGCCGGGATGAAACTCTTCGATCTTGTCCAGGCCAGGGCGGTCTGATTCGGTGTGCCGCGATGGTGCGCGGCTGCCTCGATACGAGGCAGCGCGCACATAAAAACCGCTCTGTCGGCAGGTAAAAATGTGCAGTCTGTACAGCTTTGAATGGTCGTTTCGCCTGCTTTCAGGCCGCGTTCGCGTCTGCTCAAAACTGGCCTGGCGATTGCTCAAGGGCTGGGTATCCCCATCCTGGAGCCTGGCCCATGAGTACACACGACGAGTTTCCTCTCTCTGAAGCGCCCCAGCATGCGCGCAAGGGCTTCATGCCCATCGCCATGGTGCTGTTCAGCTTCACCTTCTTCACCGGCACCATGTTCGCCGGTGGCAAGCTGGGCATGGCCTTCGATTTCACCGACATGCTGTGGATCGCAGCCATCGGCAACAGCCTGCTGGCCTTGTATGCGGCTGCCCTGGCGCTGATCGCGTCGCGCAGTGGGCTGAACACGGTACTGATGGGGCGTTTCTGCTTCGGCGAGTCCGGCAGCCGCCTCTCTGACTTCCTGCTCGGTTTCGCCGAGCTGGGCTGGTACGCCTGGGGCACCGCTACGGTGGCCATCGTGTTGGTAAAGATCCTCGGCCTGGCGTCAGACTTCACGGTGCCGCTGATGGTGCTGTTCGGCCTGGGCTTCAGCCTCACGGCGATCGTCGGCTTCAAGGGCCTGGACCTGCTGTCGCGGGTCTCGGTGCCGCTGATGTTCGTGCTGCTGGTGGTGTCGATGGTCATCGCCACCCGTCAGGCCGGTGGCCTGAGTGGCCTGCTTGCCGTGGTTCCGCATGAAAGCATGACCTTTTCGGCGGCGGTGACCATGGTCTTCGGCACCTTCGCCAGCGGCGCCACCCAAGCCACCAACTGGACACGCCTGTCGCGCAGCGGTCGGGTGGCCGTGGCAGCCAGCGTGGTCAGCTTTCTGGTCGGCAACGGCCTGATGGTGGTGGCCGGCGCCTGGTGCGCGATGGTCTACCAGCAGGCCGATATCGTCGAAGTGATGATCCTCCAGGGCCTGTCGTTCGCCGCCGTGGTGATGCTGTGCCTGAACCTGTGGACCATCCAGGGCCCGACCATCTACAACGTCGCCGCCGCCAGCTGCCACCTGCTGCGCAGCGAACGCCGGCGCACCGCGACGCTGGTGGCCGCAGCGGTGGGTATCGTGCTGGCCATTGGTGGCATGTATGAAATGCTCATTCCGTTCCTGGTGCTGCTGGGGTCGATCATTCCGCCGGTGGGCGGGGTGATCATGGCCGACTTCTGGTACCGCCATCGTGGTCAGTACCCGACCCTGGCCAGCGTGCGCCTGCCGCGCTATAACCTGCTGGGGCTGTTGGCCTATGCCGCCGGAGCACTGCTGGCCTGCCTGTCGCCGTGGGTCGCCCCGCTGGTGGGCATCGCCACTTCGGCACTGTGCTACATCGTGCTGCTGCAACTCAGTGGCCGCCGTCAGGCCCTGGCCACCGAGGCGGCGCAGTGAGCCTGAGCCTGGCCGAGATTCTCGCCTTGCCCGGCCTGCAGGAGATGACCCTGCGCGCCGGTGCCAGTGGCCTGCAACGCCGGGTGCGCTGGCTGTACGTGGCCGAGAACGAAGGCATCGCCGAATGGGTAATGGGCGGTGAGCTGGTGTTCATCACCGGCATCAACCACCCGCGTGGCGAGGCCAACCTGCTGAGCCTGGTAGAGGACGGCCACGCGGTGGGTATCGCCGGGCTGGTGATTCTCACCGGCGGCAGCTTCCTGGCCGCCATTCCGGCAGCGGTCATCGCCCGCGCCGAACAACTCGGTCTGCCACTGATCGAACAGCCGTATCTGTTGAAGATGGTCGTGGTCACCCATGTGATCGGCACGGCGCTGATCGAGATGGCGCAAGTGCGTCGCTCGCGGGACGACGTACTGGGCCAGTTGCTGACTGGCGATTATCCCAGCCTGGCCATTGCCCGGCAGCGCGCCGCACACCTGCAACTGGGGCTGGACAAGCCGCGGCGCCTGGCCGCGTTGCGTCTGGCGGCAGCGCCGGGCTGGTTCGAACGCCATGGCGCGGAGCAGGGCGAGCGACGCTGGCAGGCCCTGCGCCAGGTCCTGGAGGAACGCCTGGAAAGCTGGTGCCGCGAACACCCCGGCGCACTGCTGGTACAGTTGCCGGGCGATCTTTTCGTGCTGCTGCTGGTCGAGGCGCCAGGCTGGCCCGCCACCCTGGCTCAATTGCACCGGTCGTTGCACACCCTGGCCGAGGAAATGGAGCTGTTCATGGGGCTGTCCAGCCATGTCGAAGACTGCACCCAGTACCGCCGCGCCCTCAACGAGGCGCGCCAGGCACTGGACGTGGCCCAGCAGCTGCGCCCGGCCAGTGGCCTGTGCGATTTCAGCGAACTGGGTGTGCTGCGCCTGCTGCAAGGCATCACTGACCGCAGCCTGATCGACACCTTCGTCACCCAGACCCTGGGCGCGCTGATCGAGCCACGGCGCAAGCATCCGCATGCCCTGGTGCATACCCTCGACGTGCTGCTCAAGGCCAACGGCAACGCCCTGAAAGCCGCCCAGCAGCTGGGCCTGCACCGCAACACCCTCAATCAGCGCTTGCAACGCATCGAACAACTGAGCGGACAATCGCTCGACGACCCGCTTTTTCGTATGAATGCTTCGGTCGCCTTACTGATATGGCGCATGACCGAAGTGCATGAACAGGAGTACACCCGATGAACATCATCAACGCCCGCCTGCGCGGCAAGCCCGGCCTGCACCGCATCGAACTGGCCGGCGAACGCATTGCCGCCATCGTCGCGCAGCCGACCGTGGCCCCGGCGGCGCCGGGCGACCTGGATGCCGGACAGAACCTGGTGATCGCCCCTTTCGTCGAACCCCACATTCACCTCGACGCCACCCTGACCGCCGGCGAGCCGAAGTGGAACATGAGCGGCACGCTGTTCGAAGGCATCGAGCGCTGGGCCGAGCGCAAGACGCTGACCACTCACGACGACATCAAGCAGCGTGCGACCAAGACCATCGGCATGCTGGTCGACCACGGCATCCAGCATGTGCGCACCCATGTCGATGTCACCGACCCCAAGCTCACCGCGCTCAAGGCCATGGTCGAAGTACGTGAGCAAACCCGCCACCTGGTCGACTTGCAGATCGTCGCTTTCCCTCAGGAAGGCATCGAGTCGTACCCCAACGGTCGTGCCCTGATGGCCGAGGCCGTGGCCATGGGCGCCGATGTGGTGGGGGGCATCCCGCACTTCGAGAACACCCGCGACCAGGGCGTTTCCTCGGTGAAGTTCCTCATGGACCTGGCCGAGCGTACCGGCTGCCTGGTGGACGTGCATTGCGACGAGACCGACGACCCGCAGTCGCGGTTCCTGGAAGTGCTTGCCGAAGAGGCACGGGTGCGCGACATGGGCGCTCTGGTGAGCGCCAGCCACACCGTAGCCATGGGCTCCTACGACAACGCCTATTGCTCCAAGCTGTTCCGCCTGCTCAAGCGCTCCGGGATCAACTTCATTTCCTGCCCGACCGAGAGCATTCACCTGCAGGGCCGCTTCGACACCTATCCCAAGCGTCGCGGCGTGACTCGTGTGGCCGAGCTGGATCGGGCCGGCATGAACGTGTGCTTCGGTCAGGACTCCATCGTTGACCCCTGGTACCCGCTGGGTAACGGCAACATCCTGCGCATCCTCGAAGCCGGCCTGCACATCTGCCACATGCTCGGCTACGAAGACCTGCAACGCGGCCTGGACCTGATTACCGACAACAGTGCACGCGCCTTGAATCTGGGCGAGGGCTACGGTCTGGAAGCCGGGCGTCCGGCCAACCTGTTGTTGCTCTCGGCACCGGATGACTACGAAATGGTCCGCACCCAGGGCCATGCGCTGGTCTCGGTGCGCCACGGCAAGGTGCTGATGCGCCGTACGCCGGCGCAGGTCGAGCGGCTGTTCTGAGGCATCAGGCGGCTTGCAGAGAGCGACCTCGGCCGCGATACGGGGCGGTCAGGCGCGCTCTGCTTGTGGGAGCGAGCTTGCTCGCGAAGGCGGCGTCATGCTCACAACAAATGGGGTGACCTTGCCGGCCTCTTCGCGAGCAAGCTTGCTCCCACAGAGCCGCAAAGCGCTTAACCGAACAGTATTGGCTTTAGCCGCACTACTGATCTTTTACCGATCTGGCGTCGCTTTTGCTCGTGAACGAGGCTCAGCCCGAAACCAGCAGGGCCTCGGCGCGTTCGCTCAGGGGGCAGCCCTGGTCCTTGAGCCGTTGCACTACCTGCCGTGCCGATTCGGTACGACCGGTGTTGCCGATGAAGGTCACCACCGAATCGTGGAATTCCAGCACCACGTTACGGGTGCCACGCATCTCGCGGTAATCCACCTGCTGAATCGCCGCATACGGTTTGCGACGGCGCCGCAACACCCGGTATTCGACCTCATCGGCGTGCAGAACCAGCACCGGGTTGAGGTTGTTGTGCGCCCAGGCGAACCAGGGAATGGCTTTCCAGCCGCAGAAGGCGGCGAGCAGGGTGACGGTCATGCTTCTTATCCCGAAAACAGCCGAGCAGACTGGCATGGCCTACTGCTTGAGGCAAGCGGCGATCCAGTGTCAGCTCAGGGCTTCACGCGCTACGGCGGCCAGCGACGCCTCGACCAGCAACTGCGCCGATTCCAGCTGATGCACCACCGCCCGCGCCAGCGGGCGGAACTCGGCGTTCTGGTTATCCGCGACCTCGTAGGCCGTGGCGACTGCGCATTGCAGGTGTTCAGCAGCGGCCACCAGGGCGTCTTCGGCCTTGATGCCGGGGCGTACGCTGAACAGGCCGGATTCGCCTGCAGGCAGGGGTGATGAAGTTGGGGGATGGGGTGTGGAAAGGATCATGATGGCTATCCCTAGTATCGAGTTGGAGACCATCACGCTTCGCGACTAAACAAAGGGTGGTGGCCATGCGCGGGTTAGTCGCCGGGTACTAGGAACCCGGTGCGCCCCGAGGAGGCGCCCCGTGCACAGCCACCATAACGACATCGTCACGGCAAAGGCACGATGATGCTTTTGGGGCTGGCTGTTTCTAGTACCTCGGGCGACTAAACCCGGTCGCTGCATGAGCGACGCGCAGGACCTTAGCGGCCTTGAAGTACCGTCACAAGCGGGCCGGGAGGATAACGCGGAAATTCGGAATCGTCTTACCAGGTCGGTAGATTGCGGTGTAGGAATCTTCTGAAATCAACCCTGCCAGCCCCAACAGCTGGCAGGGTTGCCTTGCATCAAGCCTCTTCGAAACTCATCTCCGGTGGCGGCCGACGGAAACCCTGGGTGAGCACCGCCAGGTACAGCAGCCCCAGGCACAACCAGCCGGCCCCGAGGTACAAGGCCAGGTGGTCGAGGCTGGCCATCAACCACAGATTGGAGGCCAGGCCGAACAGCGGGAACACCAGGTACAGCAGCAGCGCTCGGCTGCCGCGCTGTTTCTTGGCCAGCCAGTAATGGAAGATCACCGCCAGGTTCACCAGGCTGAAGGCCAGGAAAGCCCCGAAGTTGATGAACGAGGTGGAGGTGGTCACGTCCATGCGCAGGGCCAGCAGCGCCACCAGGCCACAGAGGATGATGCTCGGCACCGGGGTGCTGAAGCGCTCGCTGAGCCTGCCGAAGAACGCCTTGGGCAACACGCCGTCACGCCCCATGGCGAACAGCAGCCGCGAAGCGCTGGCCTGCGCCGACAGCCCCGAGGTGAACTGGCCGACGATCAGCCCCAGCAGGAACAGGCTGACGAACAGGTCGCCGCCGATGTTGCGGGCGATCTCGTAGGCGGCGGCGTCGATATTGGCGAAGTCCGTCGAGGGGTGGGCCAGTTGCACGAAGTAGCTGCAGGCGATGAACAGCGCACCGCCGATCAGGGTGATCAGCAGAATGGCCTTGGGAATGTTCTTGCGCGGCTCGCGGGTTTCTTCGGTCAGGGTGCTCACCGCATCGAAGCCCAGGAAGGAATAGCAGGCAATCGCCGCGCCGCCCATGATCAGCGGCAACTGCGCGCCTTCTTTGTAAAACGGCGCCAGGCTCCACAGCGGGGTACTGGCATCGCCCCATACGTAACGGATAGCCAGGCCGACGAAGGCCGCCAGCACCAGCAACTGAATGAACATCAGCAGGCCGTTGACGGTTTTCGCCAGGCGCAGGCCGATGACGTTGATGCCGGTGGTGACGCCGATGAAGGCCAGCACCCACAGAGCCTGCGGCACGTCGGGAAAGGCCGAGTGCAGGTAGGCCGCGCCGATCAGCCAGATGGCCATGGGCAGGAACAGGTAGTCGAGCAGCACCGCCCAGCCGGTGATGAAGCCCAGTTGCGGACTGATCGACTTGCGCACGTAGGTGTAGGCTGAGCCGGCCACGGGAAAGGCCCGCGCCATGTTGCCGTAGCTCAGGGCGGTGAACAGCATCGCCACGGCGGCGGCCAGGTAGGCAGCGGGCACCAGCCCGCCGGTGGCGTCGGCGAGGATGCCGAAGGTGCCAAGGACGATGATCGGCGTCATGTAGGCGATACCGAACAGCACCACCGAGCCCAATGACAGGGTTCGTTTGAGTGTGGCCATCAGAGTGTGCTCCCGTTTGTGATTGTTATTTCGCACTGCGCCCGTGGCGGCGAGGGGCTGCCTGACGCCGCCGCGGCAAGGCTCAGGAAGGGATGATCAGTTCGCGCCGGCCATCGGTCTGCTCGGTCGGCTGGCCGGGCAGTTGCAAGCGGCGCTGGGCCAGGTAGCTGTAGTCGCGCCGGGCCTGGAGCAATTGCGCAGGGTCCAACTCCACGGCCAGACGGCACTCGCCACGGCCGGCTTCGCACAGCAGTTGGCCGAACGGGTCGACCACCGCGCTGCCCCCGGCGAACACCAGGCCGCCGTCGCCTTCGCCCACTCGGTTGACCATCACCGCGAAGGCCTGGTTTTCCATGGCGCGGGCCATGATCGCGGTCCTGTGTGTCGGGCCGTAGGGGTCCATGTTGCCGTTGGTGACGATGATCAGGTCGGCACCCAGTTGCCCCAGCGCCCGGGCGCTTTCCGGAAACTCGATGTCGAAGCAGATCAGCAGGCCGACCCGCCAGCCCTTGAACACGGTGGTGGCATAGCGGTCGCCGGGGCTGAAGACCCCGCAGTCCGAGGCCCACAGATGGGTTTTGCGGTACTTGAGGGCGACACCCTCAGACGTGACCAGCACCGTGGTGTTGTAGAAGCGCCCATCGTCGGCCGCTTCGGCCAGGCCGACCACCACTGCGACGTTGCGTTCGTCGGCCGCCTGGCGGATCGCCTGCACACTGGGGCCATCCAGGGGTTCGGCCACCCGGCGAATGGTGTCCTGGGTCGGAAAGCCCATCAGTTGGGTTTCCGGAAACACCACCAGATCGGTGCCCACCGCGCAGCGGCGGATGGCCTCCAGCGTGCGCTGCAGGTTATACGCGGTATCGCCATCGCGACCGGCCAATTGGACAAGCTCGACCTTCATATGCATTCCTCGACTGGCAGCGCCTGCCCCTTGGGCAGGCGCCGGAAAAAAACGCTCTGGTGACGCCTCGCTGAGCGTAAGCTTGCGCCGATTATGTCGGTGGCCATCATGGCCGGGGTATTACGCCCACGTGGTAACCCAACAGGGGTAGGGGATGACTTTCACGCTTCATGACATGGCCTGGCACCGCTCGGTGGGCCAATTGATCGAAACGCTGGACCAGGATCGCTTCTGGACCCGCCTGGTGCGCCTGCTCAACGATTATGTGGCGTGTGACAGTTGGGTGGCCTTGCTGTTCAGCGCCGGCCGCCCGCAGGTCTGTGCCGAGTGCCCCAGCGAAGATGGCAACCCTGACCCGCTGTTCCAGGATTACCTCAACGGTCTGTACCTGCTGGACCCGTTCTACGTCGCCAGCCGCGAATCGCGCTTCACCGGCCTGGTGCGCCTGGCCGATGTAGCGCCGGAGTGTTTCGAACAGACCGATTACTACCAGCGTTATTTCCGACTCAACGTGGTGGCCGACGAGATCCAGTTCAATGTGGCACTGGATGGGCAACGAACCCTGTGCCTGTCACTGGGCAGCGAGCGGCGTTTCAGCGTCGAACAGGTGGCACTCCTCGACCTGGTGCGCCCCTGGGTCACGGCTTTGATGCGCCAGCGCATGGCCTTCGAGCCGGAGCTGCTGGATGCCGCCAGCCGCCCGGCGCCGCACTGGCAGAGCGCTCTGGAGGCCCGGGTCGAGCAGATGGAATCACCGTTGACCGGTCGTGAACTGGAGGTGGGGCGCCTGATGCTCAGCGGCTGTTCCAGCAAAGAGATCGCCCGCAAGCTGGAAATCTCCGTGGAAACCGTGAAGGTGCACCGCAAGCACATGTACAGCAAGCTGGGCATCAAGTCGCAATCCGAGCTGTTTGCACTGTTCCTGCAGGCGCAGCTGGGTTGACTCAGGCCATCGGTCGCTCGTCGCTGAAGCCCAGTTCGCGAATGAACACCGAGAACAGTTCGGGCTGCGAAGAGATGTTCAGCTTGGCGTAGAGGTGCCGGCGGTGCGCCTTGATGGTCTCCGGAGAAATGCCCAGGCGCTGTGCCATGGCCTTGGAGGAGTAGCCACGCAGGATCAGCCGGGCGATTTCCAGCTCGCGCTCGGACAATACGCCCTGGCCGAACCTGGCCAGGGCATCGCCCATAGGCGCCGGGGCCGGCAGGGCAATGTCGCTGCGTGCCCAATGCTGGCCGAGCAATGCCAGGACCCAGCCACTGACCAGGCGCAGCTTGCCCAGCTCGACCGCTGAAAAGCTGCGGCGCATGCCCAGCGATACCGACAGCACACCTTCGGGCAACTGCAGGAGAAACTGCACTTCGTCCTGCAGTACATGGGCCTGGAAGTAATTGAGGTAGTAATCGGCCTGCCAGAACGAGTCCGGAGCGACTTCCTCCAGGTGATACAGCCCGCTGGCCAGACCTTCGCGTGCGGCCTGGTAGAAAGGGTCGAGCAGGTACAGGCCGTCCAGATACAGCTCGCCAGCCGCCGGAGCGGGTGCAGCGTCGTATTCCTCCAGCACCTGGGGCGCGCCCTGGGCCGGGAAGTGGATGATCAGCGCGTTGTCGAAGGGCACCCAATGGCGCAGCACCAGCACCAGTTGGCGCCAGAAGCGCGCCGTACCCAGCTGCTCGATGCTCCGCGCCAGGGCGGTGTGAGCGGCAACTTCCTGGAAGAGAATGTCCACGGCAGCTCCTGGTAAGGGGGAGGGCATTGGCGCCCGATTTGCTGTGCCTGTCAACGGGGGTACCCCTTGGGGGGAATTGCCCGGCATCGCCAACCTGCCTACTTTCGGATGCATCAAGCGGGCCGTCGAGCCTGCGCCGTTTCACCGCTTAGTTCTGCCTTCTGACACTTACAACAACGTGAGGGTGAACCATGACGTCCCGCAATGCTGCATCCCCTGATCTGAAACCGACGCTCAGCGTCGCCGATGTGGTGGCCATTACCGTTTCTTCGGTGACGCCTGCCAGTTCCGTCTTCGTCATCGCACCCTTTGCCATCGCCCAGGCCGGCACCGGGGTGATCTGGGCGTTCATCCTCGGCGGGCTGTTGGCGCTGATGTTCGCGCTCTGCTACGCCGAGCTGGGCCGTGCGCACACTGCCGCCGGTGGCGAATACGTGTTCGCCAAGCGGGTGTTCGGCGGCATGGCCGGCTACGCGACCTTTCTTACCGTGCTGGCCATGCTGCTGTTCATTCCGCCGGTGCTGGCCACCGGCGCAGCCACTTACCTCAACGCCGCCCTCGGCACGCAGTTCGACGGGCAGACCGTGGCCCTGGTGATCGTGGCTCTGAGCTACCTGCTCGGCATCCTCAATATCAAGCTCAACGCCTGGGTGACCGGCAGTTGCCTGTTGCTGGAGGTGGCGGCGCTGATGGTCATCGTGGTGCTGGGCTTCGGCCATGCCCAGCAGCCGGTGGCCAGTTTGCTGAGCCCGATGACGCTCGACAACGGCGTGCTGCACGCGGCGCCCTGGGCGCTGGTGATCGGCGCGGTAGGCACGGCGCTGTTCTCTTTCAATGGCTATGGCGGCGCGGTGCTGCTGGCCGAAGACATGAAATGCGCCGGGCGCGGAATTCCCAAGGCGGTGCTGTGGTCGCTGGTCCTGGTGGTGGCCATCGAGCTGATTCCCCTGGTCGCGTTGCTGGCGGGTGCGCCGTCGCTGGAAGCGATGCTGGCCAGCCCGGACCCGATCGGCTACCTGCTTACCGCACATGGCAACCAGACCCTGTCGCGCCTGGTCAGCGCAGGCATCTTTCTCTCGGTGTTCAATGCCATCATCGCCCTGGTGATCCAGATTGGCCGGGTGATCTACAGCAGTGGCCGTGACGAGCTGTGGATGCCGGGCATGAACCGCGCCTTCACCCGCATTCACCCCAAGTGGGAGTCGCCCTGGTTGGCCACGCTGTTCCTGGCAGTGCCTTCGGCGGCGCTGACCTTCAGCTCCAACCTCTCGGAACTGACGTCCTTCACCGTGCTGCTGATCCTCTGCGTCTATCTGGTGGTGGGCCTGTGTGCGCTGTTCAGCCGGGTGCTGCGCCGTGACCGCGAGCATCCGTACCGCATGCCGCTGTGGCCGCTGCCGGCGCTGCTGGCCGTCACCGGCGCCGGTTACCTGCTGACCACCCTGCTGGGCAGCGCCTCGACCCGCGATCTGTTCATCCTCCTGGGCATTCTGCTCACCTCGGTGGTGCTCTATGGCACCTACGGCAAACTGAGCCCGGCCTTTCAGAAACTCTGAGCGAGACACTTCATGCGAGCACGCGACTTCGGTATCACCCTGGGGCTTGGGCAGCCTGGCCCACACAATGCCATCACCGACGTACCCGGCGTACGGGTCGGCCACGCCACGCTCGACGGCGTTCACGAGGGCAAGCCGGTGCGCACCGGTGTCAGTGTCATCGAGCCGCGTCCGGGAGCGGCCCGCTACCAGCCGTGTTTCGCCGGCTGCCACGTACTCAACGGCAATGGCGACGCCACCGGGCTGGAGTGGATCCGCGAAGCCGGGCTGCTGACCACCGCCATAGCCACCACCAACACGCACAGTGTCGGCGTGGTCCGCGATGCGCTGATCGCCCATGAACATGCGACCCTGGCCGACCCTTCCACCTACTGGTGCATGCCGGTGGTGATGGAAACCTACGACGGGGTGCTCAACGACATCTGGGGCCAGCACGTGAATGCCGACCTGGTGCAGCAGGCGCTGGGTGCGGTGAGTGACGGCCCGGTGGCCGAAGGTGCGGTAGGCGGTGGCACCGGGATGATCTGCCATGAGTTCAAGGGCGGTATCGGCACCGCCTCACGCTGCCTGCCGGGCGAACAGGGTGGCTGGACGGTAGGCGCCTTCGTGCAGGCCAACCATGGCCAGCGCCGCGAATTGCGGGTCGACGGCTACCCGGTGGGGCGCACGCTGCTGGACCTGCCTTCACCCTATGCCGCGCAGGACACCGCAGGCATGGGTTCCATCGTGGTGGTGCTGGCCACCGACGCGCCGTTGCTGCCACACCAGTGCCAGCGTCTGGCGCAACGCGCCTCGCTGGGCATCGCGCGTACCGGCGGCGGCACCGATGACTCCAGCGGGGATATCTTCCTGGCGTTCTCCACCGGTAATACCGGCCTGGCCCCGGCGGACTACAACCGCCGCGACCTGCCACGCACGGCGCAGGTGGCGATGGTCAACAACGACCACATCTCGCCACTGTTCGCCGCCGCCGCCGAAGCGGTGGAGGAGGCCATCGTCAATGCCCTGCTGGCGGGCCGCAGCATGCGCAGCGCAGACGGTCGGCAAGTACCCGGCCTGAGCGGTGAGCGCTTGTTGAAGGCACTGCAAGCCTGTGGCTGGCGACCGGGTGGTATGGCTTGAAGAGGCTCAGGGCTTGGCCGCTGATGGCGGCATCGCGGGGCTGCGGCCCTTGCTGAGGTTGACCAGCAGCATGCCCCCCAGCGCCAGGCCCGCGCCGCCGAGAAAGCCCAGGCTCAGGCTTTCGCCCAGCCACAGGGCGCCCATGAGCACGCCGAATATCGGCGTCATCAGGCCCATCACCCCCAGCCGGCCGGCCAGGTAATGGCGCAGCATGCGGAACCAGATGAGGTAGCTGGCGAACGACACCACAAGCGCCTGGAAGGCCAGGCTGGTCATGGCCTGAGGGGTGAAGTGCAGGGCACTGCCAGTGGTCGCGAGGGCCAGCGGCAACAGCAGCACGAAGGCTCCGCTGAGTTGATAGAACAGCGTCTGGGTCGCCGGCGCCTCGCTCAACCGACTGGTGCGCACGGCCACGGTGGTGAAGCCCCAGGCCGCACCGGCACACAGCGCCAGCGCATCGCCCAACAGGCTGGTGCCGGACCCCGTCAGCCCGGCGGTGGTATCACGCGGGGCCAGGAAGATTGCCGCCACCCCGGCGAACGCCAGGGCCATGCCCAGCCATTGCCAGGTGTTCAAGCGCTCTTCGGGCAGGCGAAAGTGCAGGCCCATGGCGGCGAACAGCGGCGCGGTGTAAAGGAACACCGCCATGTGCGCCGCCGTGGTATGCCGCAGGCCTTCGGCGATGAACAGGAACTCGGCGGCAAACAGCACGCCGACCACCACGCCGGCACGCGTCCAGACCCCGCGCAGCCAGGGCTCGCGCCCCCACAGCCGTGACACCAGCCAGACCAGCAGCGCCGCCACACCGGAGCGAATGACGATCTGCGCGGCCGGTGAGACGTCCTCGGCCACGGCCTTGATCGCCACCTGCTGGGCCCCCCAGATCAGGCACAGCCCGACCATCAGCAGGCTTGCCAACCCGTCCACTTGCTTTCTTTGCGCCACGATAGGTCCTGCCGTGTGATTTCAATGCGTCGATTGTGTTGTCCAGAGCGGCAGGTTACAAATCATGTGTTCTGCATCCATGGAAGAGAAAAACTGCATCATGCGCGCTGACACCCCGTTGAAGGCCATCGCTTGTTTCGATGCGGTCATGCGCACCGGCAGCGCCACCCTCGCCGCAGAGCAACTGTTTGTCACCCCCGGCGCGGTGGGTCAGCAACTGCGCAAGCTCGAACGCTGGCTGGGGGTGACGCTGTTCGCTCGGCAGGTCAGGAGGCTGCAGCCGACCGACCAGGCACTGCGCTACTGGGCGCAGATCCAGCCTGCGCTGCAACAGATCGACGCCGCCAATGCGGTTTTCCTCGAAACACCTTCTTCGAGGGTCAGGCTGAGCCTGCCGCCAGCGTTGGCGGGCTCCTGGTTCGCCAGGCGCATGCCAGAACTGACCCGCGCCTTTCCTGACCTCGACCTGCATTTGAACGCTATGGCCAGCCCGGTAGATCTGGACGTCGAGGGCTATGACATGGCCGTGCGGCACTTCGACGGGCAGGCTGCGCACCTGAACGTCACGTTGCTGCTCAAGGATGAACTGCGCGTGTATTGCAGCCCCGACTACCAGGCGCAACACACGCTTGACCAGCCTCAAGGGTTGGCCGATGTCACCTTGCTGGACACCACCACTCACCCGCATTGGGCCCGCTGGCTTGCCGAGGCCGATGCCGGGCTGCAGGAACCTTCGCGGCGCATGCGCTTCGACCAGCCGGAACTGGCCATCGACGCCGCGCGCCGTGGCCAGGGCGTGGTGCTGACCAGCCCCTGGCTGGTGGAGGACGACGTGCAGCAAGGGCGCCTGATCCGGCTGTTCGCCACCGGGTTGGTCACGGGCAAGCATTACTACCTCGTGACCTCGAAGCAGCGACCGCTGAGCGCGGCCGCACAGCGCCTGCATGCCTGGCTGGCCAGTCATTGAGCAAGCTGAACCCTGTAGATGCGGCTTTAGTTGCAATGCCATTCGCTTAAGCGGCATGTGGCCGGTGGGAGCGGCTTTAGCCGCGAAAGCGCCAGGCAACTCGGTGCATCTGTTGTGAAACAGGCGGTCGCTTCGCGGCTGAAGCCGCGCCTACCCGGTCTAGCTGACCAGTATTGGCTTTAGCTGCGAACCAGGCTGGCCAAGCCATGGGATGGGGCCGCTTCGCAACTGAAGCCGCTGCAGGCCGCTCAGGTCCCTGACTTGATCCGTGTCCAGGCCCGGGTCCGGGCGCGTTCGCCGTCGCGGTTCAGCGGTTTGAGGGTATAGAGCGTGGCCATCGCCGCTTCGGTCGGGTACAGGTCCGGGATGTTGCGAATCGCCGGGTCGACCTTGTCGGTGGCGTCCTTGTTCGGGTTGGGATAGCCCACGAAATCACTGATCGGCGCGATCACTTCCGGGCGCAGCAAGTAGTTGATGAAGGCATGCGCATCCTCCGGGTTGGCCGCGCTCTTCGGAATCGCCAGCATGTCGAACCAGATCGGCGCGCCTTCCTTGGGCAGGCGCATGTCGACCACTACGCCGTTCTTGGCATCTCTGGCGCGATTGGCGGCCTGCGAAAAACTACCCGAGTAGCCGACGGCCACGCAGATGTCGCCATTGGCGATGTCGGCCATGTATTTGGACGAGTGGAAGTAGGTCACGTCTGGGCGGATCTTCAGCATCAATTGTTCGGCCTTCTGGTAGTCGGCCGGTTTGCTGGAGTTGGGGGCCAGGCCCAGATACTGCAGGGCCAGCGGCATGATTTCCGAAGGCGAGTCGAGCATCGCCACGCCGCATTGCTTGAGCTTGCTGATGTTCTCGGGCTTGAAGATCAGGTCCCAGCTGTTCACCGGTGCGTTGTCACCCAGCACGGCCTTGACCTTGGCCGGGTTGAAGCCGATCAGGATGGTGCCGTACATGTAGGGCACCGCGTACTTGTTGCCGGGGTCGTTGGCTTCCAGCAGCTTCATCAGTTTCGGGTCCAGGTGCTGCCAGTTCGGCAGCTTGCTGCGGTCCAGCGGCTGGAGCACCCCGGCATCGATCTGCTTGGCCAGGAACATGTTCGACGGCACCACCACGTCGTAGCCGGAGTGTCCGGTGAGCAGCTTGGCTTCCAGGGCCTCGTTGGTGTCGAAGATGTCGTACACCAGGTTGATTCGGGTCTGTTCCTTGAAGTCGGTAAGGGTCTTCGGCGTGATGTAGTCGAACCAGTTGTAGACCTTCAGGGTGCGGGGTTCGTCGGCCTGCACCAGGCTGCTGGCCAGGCCCGCACAGAGGGCGGCGGCCAGGGTATTCTTGAGCAGCTTGACCATCATTGGCCCTCCTTGTGGGCGGTTTCATAGCCTTCGAGCACGTTCACGGCATTGATGCCGATTTCTTCCACGGCGTAACCGCCTTCCATCACGAACAGCACCGGCAGGCCCAGTGCCGCGATGCGCCTGCCCATGGCCAGGTAGTCGGGGCTGTCGAGGGTGAACTGCGAGATCGGGTCTTCCTTGAACGTGTCCACGCCCAATGACACCACCAGCACCTCGGCCTGGTAGTCGTCGATGGCCGAACAGGCGGTTTCCAGTGCCTTGCTCCATTGCGCCCAGTTGCTGCCATGGGGCAGGGGCAGGTTGAGATTGCAGCCCTCGCCGTCGCCTTCGCCGGTTTCGTCGGCATAACCGAGGAAAAACGGGAATTCGTTGTTCGGGTCGCCGTGAATGGAGGTGAAGAACACATCGCTGCGAGCGTAGAAGATCGACTGGGTGCCGTTACCGTGGTGATAGTCCACGTCGAGGATGGCCACACGCTGGCGACCCTGGTCGAGGAACGCCTGGGCGGCGATGGCGGCGTTGTTCAGATAGCAGTAGCCGCCCATCAGGTCGCTGGCCGCGTGGTGCCCCGGCGGCCGGCACAGCGCGAAGGCACTGTCGGCCCCGGCCTGCACGTGGGCCTGGGCGGTCAGTGCCACCTGCGCGGCACTGTAGGCGGCCTGCCAGGTGCCGGCGGTGATGGGGGCGCCAGCATCGAAACTGTAATAGCCCAGCTCGCCATGCAGGCCCTTGGGCTTGACCCGGCGCAAGGTGCGCGCCGGCCAGGTGAAGGGCAGCAGGTCGCCGTCCTGGCCCAGCGCCTCCCAGCGTGCCCAGGCGCCTTCGAAGAACGCCAGGTAATCAGCGCTGTGCACACGGGCGATGGGTGCCAGGCCATGGTCGCGCGGCGCTTGCACCGGCCCCAGCTCACGGGCCTTGACCCGGGCGAGAACGTGATCGGCGCGTGACGGCATCTCGAAACAGGGCATCAGTTGCCCGTTGATCAGCTCGCAGCGTCCGTGGTGCAGATGATGGTCATCCGAGTAGATGGTCAGCATGGTCGTGCTCCGTGTGGCGGGTTGCCTGGCATTGTTTCGCCAGGCGGGCCGATTGGAGAACGGTGCGAACGGCCATAAGGGGATAGATATGGCCAATCTGTTTGACCGTATTTCGCCCTTTTTCAGGGCGCGCGCGCACGCTTCAGGTGCGGTAGTGACTGGGCGCGATGCCGCTCCAGCGTACGAAGGCATGGCGAAAACTCGCGGTTTCGCTGTAGCCCAGGGCTTCGGCGACGCGCTGCACCGGCCACTGCTGTTCGGCCAACAGCATCTTGGCGCGCTCGAAACGCAGGCTGTCGAGCAGGGCCTGGTAGCTGCTGCCCATGTCGTGCAGGTGGCGGCGCAGGCTGCGCGACGAGCAGTTCATCTGCCGCGCCAGGCCTTCCAGGCCCGGCGGACTGGCCAACTGCTCGGCCAGGTGCTGGCGAATCCTCCCCAGCCAGGCCTGGCGCCCGGTGAACTCGGCATTCTGTTGTCGGCAACGTTCGGCCATGGCGCGATGGGTCAGCCGGTCGGCCAGCGGCAGCGGTCGGCGCAGCCACTCGGCAGGAAAGGCAAAGCCGTGCTCCACGGCGTCGAAGCTTACCGGGCAGGGAAAGTTGCGTCGGTAGCGCTTGCTGTAGACGGGCGCCGGGTGGGCGAAGCGGGCCTGCTGCAAGGGCAGGGGGCGGCCCAGCAGGTCGTCGCAGATCACTTTCAGCGAGCCCAGGCACAGTTCGGCATTGAACACCGCCAGTTCAGGCTCCGAACGATAGTGCGTGGCCAGCAGCCAGGCCTGCTCGCCGCGCACCTCAAGGTGCAGCTCGAACAGCGTGCCGAGCAGGGCCGGGTAGCGCAGCGCCAGCTCCAGGGCGCTGCCCAGGGTGTCGCTGAGCAGCATCGCGTAGCCCAGCACGCCATAGGACGACACGTGCATGCGCTGGCCCAGCTCCAGGCCGAAGGTCTCACGCAGGGCCAGCGCATTGGCGCACACCCGGGCTTCCTGGGCAGTGGTGATGCGCGGGTCGGGCCGCGCCAGGTCGGCCTCGTCGATACCGCTGCCGACCAGCAGCTCGCGGGCCGGCACGCCGTCTTCACGCAGGGTTTCGAGAATCAGCGAGACCGCATTGAGGGTGGTGAGGTGGGTGTGGAGCATGCTGTGGACCTGCTGGAGGCGGGACAACCTGGCCGATGGTGCCGTGCTTGCAGGCAAAAACCAAGCCGCTCACACCACCGGCGCGACCTGCCGCTGCGACCAGTTCGCCGGGTCGTGCAGCTCCAGCACCTGCCAGTGGAAACGCTCCAGCGAGGCATTGTGGCCGACGCTGATCAGAATGCTGTCGGGCAGGTGCTGCTTGAGCAGCTGGTAGCAGCGCGCCTCGTTGGCGGCGTCCAGGGCCGAGCTGCTTTCGTCGAGAAACAGCACGGCAGGGCGGGTCAGCAGGGCGCGGACGAAGGCGCAGCGCTGTTGTTCACCGACGCTCAGGGTCTGCGCCCAGTCGTGCTGCTGGTCCAGTTGCTCGGTCAGGTGCTGCAGGCCGACCTGCTGCATGGCCTGGCGAACCGCCCCATCGGCGTCAGCTTGCGGCGGCTTGGGATACCACAGGGCTTCGCGCAGGCTGCCCAGGGGCAGGTAGGGCTTCTGCGAAAGGGTCAGTGCCTGCTCACGGTCGTAGCTGGCCGTACCTTGGGCGTGTGGCCACAGGCCGGTGATGGCGCGGATGAGCGTGGACTTGCCAGACCCGGACGGTGCGCTGATCAACAGGCTGTCGCCGGGTGCCAGCGACAGGTTGAAGCCTTCGAGCAGGCGCCGGCCGCCGGGCAGCCAGATGTCCAGGTCGTGGATGGCGAGGCCGTCACGCTGTTGCCGGGCTTCGACACCCGACTTGACTTCGACGTTGTCCAGGCGCTCCTGGAAGCCGATAAGCCGGTCGACCACCGATTTCCACGCCGCCAGCTCCGGGAACACCTCGACCAGGTAGGCGATGGCCGCATGCACTTCGCCAAAAGCGGCGCTGATCTGCGTCAGGCGGCCAAGGGGGAAGGCGCCGGCGAAGAACTGCGGGGCCATGATGAACATGGGGATGACCGTGGCACTGCGCAGGTAGAAGGTCGAGTAGCCCATGATCAGTTTCTGCTTCTTCACCAAGGCCCAGAAGTTCTCCAGGGCCGCTTCAAGGCGTTGGTGGAAACGCTGGTTCTCCACTGCTTCGCCCTGGTACAGCGCCACCGAGTCGGCGTTTTCCCGCAGGCGCATCAGCGCGAAGCGAAAGTCAGCCTCGCGGCGCTGTTGCACGAAGTTCAGGCGCGGCAGGGCACGGCCCAGCCAGAATGCCAGGCCGGTGCCGGCCAGGGCATAGAGCAGGGCGATCCACACCAGCAGCCCTGGTATGACAAACGAATCTCCGGCGAACGGCACGCTGACCAGGCTGGAGGCTTGCCAGAGGATGTGCAGGAAGGAAAACAGCGACACCACCGAGGTCAGCACGCCCAGCGACAGCTTCAGCGACTTGACGATGAACAGGTCGATGTCCTCGGCGATGCGCTGGTCGGGGTTGTCGACTTCGTTTTCCGTCAGCTTGAGCTTCTGGTAACGCTGCTGGCCCAGCCACTGTTCGAGCATGTTGTGCGTGGCCCAGCGGCGCCAGCGCAGGGTCAGCTTCTGTTGGAAGTGGAAGGCCGCCACGGTGAAGGTCGCGGTGCCGATCTGTAGCAGGATGAACTGCAGGCCACCGATCAGGAAACCGTGGTAGTCCTTCTCTTGCAGCGCATTGTAGAAGTGCAGGTTCCAGAAGTTGTTGAGGATGTTGACGCCGACCAGCCCCAGGGTCATCGCCACCGTGGCCACCAGCAACAGCAAGGCCGGGTATTTCTCTTCCGAGGTCCAGAAAGGCTTTGCGATGCGCCAGAAATTGCGAAGAGTGTGCATGAAATCCTGGTAGGTCCGGTCGCGTGCGACGTTGAGTTTGCAAGGGAGGAAAGATAGGATCGGACAATGCTAATTGTTTGCATTCATTAGGGAAAGTAACGGGGGACCTGTCATCGAATTTCCAGCGTGGCTCAACCAGGCCTGGCCGCCCATCCAGCGGGTGGTGCGGAGTAACGCCGATGGCGAGCCTTCCATTCCCCTGAACCGGCTGGCCGACCCGGCTCGACTCAAGCCGCAGCTCGAACGTTTCGCGCTGCTCTATCCGGGGGTGAACCGCGCTGCCGTGGTGTCGCAGTGGTCGATGAACTACATGAGCATCACCTTGCCCGCCACCCTGGCCTGTGTGCTGACCCGTGGCGTGGCGGTGGACTTCTGGAGCGGCCAGCATGCGCTGGTTCACGAGGACGGCCAGCCCCGCGCCCTGGCCCTGGACAATCCGCCACAGCCCCTGGCTGAAGCCGAGCGTGCCGCCTACTGGTCACGACTGGTCCACGAGCATCTGGCTCCGCTGTTCACCACCCTGGCTGCTGCCGGAGGCCTGGCACCGAAGATTCTCTGGGGCAATATGGTGGCGATCTGGGACGGCGCTTTCATGCGCATGGACCCTGACCTGAGCCATGCCGGCTTCGCCGAGGCGCATGCCTGGCTGGAGCCGGTGGCGGTTAATGACGGACGCCTCAAGCTGCGCGGCCTGCAACGCATGGTCGAGTCACCGGCGCCCGACCTGTGTGCCCAACTGCCGTTGCGCCGCCACTGCTGCCTGCATTACCAGCTGCACGCGCCGGTGGAAGGCGAACCCCCGGTGCTCTGCGAGTCGTGCCCCAAACTGCACCGCCTGCCGGTGGCGGAGCAGATCAGCTACCTGCATCACATCTACGATTGACCCGCCGGGTTGGTCAGCACTGGTCGATTAAGCGCTTTGCGGCGTAATGGGCTCGGTGGGAGCGGCTTTAGCCGCGAAAGCGCCGGGAATTTCACAGCATCTGTCGTGAACATGCGGTCGTTTCGCGGCTGAAGTCGCTCCTACCCGGCCTGACTGACCCGTATCGCGGCTAAGGCCGCTCGGCCCCGAATCATGCCCGAAGAGGGGTATTCAGCCGGCCTTGCGAAAGGTCAGGTTGATGCGCTGGGCGCCGAAGCGGGGGTGTTCGCCCTCGGCCAGCGGCAGGATGCCGTGGAACCGCAGTCGGTCGGCGCCGCCCCATACCAGCACGTCGCCGTGGAACAGCGGCACGCGCTGGGTCTTGTCAGTGCGCTGCAGCCCACCGAACTGGAACACCGCCGGCAGGCCGAGGGAGACCGAGACCACCGGCCATGAATGGTCGCGTTCGTCTTTGTCCTGATGCAGCGACATTTTCGCGCCCGGTACGTAGCGGTTGATCAGGCAGGCGTCCGGTTCGAATCCCTGGAAACCGGCCTGTTGCGCAGCCTCGCCCGCCAAGGCCCGCCAGGCGTCGGGCATCGGCGGCCAGGGCTGGCCGGTCAACGGGTCGGTGGCGCTGTAGCGGTAGCCACGCCTGTCAGTGATCCAGCCAAGCTCGCCGCAGCAGGTCATGGCGGCCGACATCCGGTAGCCACCTGGCGTGTACATATGGCGAAAGGGCGAGCGCGCCTCGATCTGTTCCAGTAGTGCCAGCCAGCTTTCTGCTTGCGGCAAGGCATGGCCACGCAGCAGCACAGCCGAAGGCCCTAGGGTTTCGCGGCCTTGGGGCGTGTCGTCGGCAAACAGGTCGAAGGTCATGGGGGGCGGCTCTCTAAAGGCGCCGGGCGGTGGTTCCGCCCATCCGCGGCAGGTCGCGCTTGGCCGGTAACCCGCCAGACTGATCTGGCGGGCGTGGCGTCTTACAAGGCCTTGCTGACCTTGACGTCGCTGATCACGTCGTCGCCCTGGCCATGCATCTTTTCCAGTGCGGCACGGGCCTCTTCGACGCTGGCCGATTGCAGGTAGGCGAATTCGAAGCGGCGCTCACCGTTGAGTTTGTAGCTGACGGCGAACTTGGTGGTCGGGGTAGGGCTGGTCACGGTCACTCCTGGATTTTTACGGCTTCAGCCGAGCCGCGAAGGCGAGCGGCGCACGATCTTGATCGAGTGGGTGAAGGTCGGCTTGTGGCTGGGGTTCTTGTCCGGCTTGCGGCCGGTGGTGTCGATGGTGATGTTCCAGAATCCGGAGCTGGGTACGGTGATCTTGGCCGGGAACCGGTCGAAGGCGCCGCCATGGTACGTATGCCGGCCGCCGTTCTTGAAGCTGCGGAAATTCGCGTCGTTCATCAGGCGGATATTGCAGGTACGCGAGCATTCGATGACGACCAGGTCGTCTTCGTTGAGGTGCTCACGCTGGTGTACGAACTTCATGGGTGTCTCCGGAAACAGGCTGTCGCGCAAAAGCGAAACGATAACACGAGGCAATCGGGGTTTTGTGCAATGGCGCACAGTTATTTGCCCGTGATGGCAAAAAGTTAAGCGGCTGGGGATCTTATTCACCTGCCGCTGGTCCTACCGGCTTTCATATTGGAGCAACGACATGAAACTGGCCGTGGTAATCCTGGCCCTGGCGACCTTGGCCGGGTGCGCGACTGTCGAGGACATCGAGCATTCGCCGGCGACGCTGAGCGTCATTTCCGGCAAGAAGCCCAACGAATACGCCGATTGCGTCATCGGCAAGCTGGGTAGCGACCGTGAGCCGCCAATGATGACGGCGCGCAATGACGGCGTGCGGCTGATCGTGGCGCAGAAACTGACCGACAGCCCTGCGGCGGTGATCGACATCGACGAGCGCTCCAGTGGCAGCTCGATCAAGGTGCATGAGCGTATGAACAACCTGCCGATCCGTGGTGACGTGAAGCGCGCTGCCGAGGCGTGCATTTCCGGCTGATCGCAATCCGGGCTGTCAGGGCCTGTAGGCGCTTTCGCGGCTAAAGCCAATACCGGTCAGTTAGGCCGGGTAGGAGCGGCTTCAGCCGCGAAGCGACCGCATGTTCGCAACAGATGCAGTGAGTTTCCTGACGCTTTCGCGGCTAAAGCCGCTCCCACCGGGCCACATGCCGCTTAACCGAGCAGTATTGCGACTAAAGCCAATACTGGTCAGCTCGCTCCAACAAAAGCCGGGAAGCGCCTGATCGGTATTCGGCCAAGGCCGTTCCCACCGAGCCTGAATGGCCCGTATGGGGTTGTGATCGCTTATTTGCACACCACCAGGACGCTGCGGTGCTTGTAGTTGCCGACATCCAGGCCCAGGGTCTTGTCTTCGGCTTCCGGTTGCGGCGTGCCATCGGTACCGATGATCTCGTAGCCGGTACCGGCACAGGAGTCGTCCGCCTTCTCATAGCATTTCGCCCAGGAATTGGCTTCGCCCGAACAGTCGATGCTCAAGCCCTGTTGGCCGTTCTTCATATAGGTCGGGGAGGCGGTGGCGCACGCGGTGAGGCCCAGTACGGCAATCAGGGGCAGCAGTCTGATCATGGTGTTCGCTTCGGAAAATAGGCTCTAGGGTAGGCGTTTCAGGCATACCGCTGCGTAATCTGCCGGCCCTGGCGGGCTGGCGGCGCAGTGGGCGTCCTGATCGAGGTGTTGGACAGGGCGCGCATGCCATCGTTCCGCCATAAGTTACCGCATCGAGATGGTCATGCGGCTGTCTTTCGATGGTCACGATGCTGCAATCCGCTACAGGTGCAATTGTTGCAAATCCTGTCAGGAGACACGGTCATGCGACTTTGCATCATTGGCGCCGGTTATGTCGGGTTGGTCACCGCCGCCTGCTTCGCGGAAATGGGCAACCAGGTGGTGTGTGTCGAGCGCGACCCCGACCGCCTGGCGGCGCTGCGTCGCGGTGAGTGCCCGATTCATGAGCCGGGGCTGGACACGATGCTCGCGCAGCAGCGGCTCAGTGGCCAGCTGGTGTTCACCGGGCAGTTGCTCGAAGGATTGCGTCAGGTCGACATCGTGTTCATCGCCGTCGGTACGCCGGCCCAGGAGGACGGTTCGGCGGACCTCAGCCACGTGCTGGAAGTCGCCGATCAGCTGGGGCGCCACCTGAGCCGCGCCTGCCTGGTAGTGAACAAGTCCACCGTGCCGGTCGGGACCTGCGAGGCAGTGGCCCAGCGCATCAATCGCCAGCTGGCCAGCCGCAGCCTCGACTGGCGCATCAGCGTGGCGAGCAATCCGGAGTTTCTCAAGGAAGGCGCGGCCATCGAGGATTTCATGCGCCCGGACCGGGTCATCATCGGCTGCGACGAGCCGCACAGTGCCGAGCTGTTACAGCGTCTTTACAGCCCGTTCCTGCGCAATCGTGACCGGGTGCTGGTCATGGGCCTGCGTGCGGCGGAGTTCACCAAGTATGCGGCCAACGCCTTTCTGGCGACGAAGATTTCCTTCATCAATGAAATGGCGGCGCTGTGCTCGCTTCTGGACGTGGACATCGAGCAGGTGCGTCATGGCATCGGCAGTGACCGGCGTATCGGCACCCACTTCATCTATGCCGGGTGCGGTTATGGGGGGTCGTGCTTTCCCAAGGACGTGCGTGCGCTGATCAGTACGGCCCGGCAGCAAGGCTTCGACCCGCAGATCCTGCGTGCGGTACAGGCTCGCAACACGTTGCAGAAGACCCTGCTGTTCGAGGCGCTGCACCAGCATTTCGGCGGCTACCTGCAGGGACGGGTGGTCGCGGTCTGGGGGCTGGCGTTCAAGCCGGGTACCGACGATATCCGCGAAGCCCCGAGCCTGGTGCTGATCGACGCCCTGCTGGCCGCCGGGGCGCGGGTACAGGCCACTGATCCGGCGGCCATGGCCGCAGTGGCGCGGCGTTATCCGGACGCGATCGGCAATGCTCAGCTAGTCTTGTGCGAGACCTTGTACGGCTGTGCGCAAGGCGCCGACGCCGTGGTGCTGGTGACCGAATGGAAGCAGTTTCGCCAGCCCGACTTCTTGCGGATTCGCGGCGCCATGCGCATGCCGATGCTCTTCGATGGTCGCAATATCTATGACCGGGCGGAACTATCCGGCCATGGATTCCTCTATCACGGGATAGGACGGCCAGTGGCGGGGCATTGTAAGGTGACCGCCGCCTGATTAGACTGCGCCGACAATGCCCACAGCCCTTGACTAAGGACTTATATGATCAAGAAATGCTTGTTCCCTGCAGCCGGTTACGGCACTCGCTTTTTGCCAGCGACCAAAGCCATGCCCAAAGAGATGCTGCCAGTGGTCAACAAGCCACTGATTCAATACGGCGTTGAAGAGGCACTTCAAGCAGGTCTGCGGGAAATCTCCATCGTGACTGGCCGCGGCAAGCGCGCGCTGGAAGACCATTTCGACATCAGCTACGAACTCGAGCACCAGATCAAAGGCACCGACAAGGAAAAATACCTGGTCGGCATCCGTCGCCTGATCGACGAGTGCAGCTTCTCGTACACCCGTCAGACCGAAATGAAAGGCCTGGGCCATGCGATCCTCAGTGGTCGCCCGCTGATCGGCAACGAGCCGTTCGCCGTGGTGCTGGCGGACGACCTGTGCGTCAACCTCGACGGTGACGGCGTGCTGCAGCAGATGGTCAAGCTGTACAACCACTATCGTTGCTCGATCGTTGCCATCCAGGAAGTCGATCCAGCGGAAACCAACAAGTACGGCGTGATCGCCGGTGAAGAAATCAAACCGGGCCTGTACCGCGTCAACGACATGGTCGAGAAGCCGAAGCCGGAAGATGCACCGTCCAACCTGGCGATCATCGGTCGTTACATCCTGACCCCGGACATCTTCGAGCTGATCGAGCAGACCGAGCCGGGCAAGGGCGGTGAGATCCAGATCACCGACGCCCTGATGAAGCAGGCTGCCCAGGGCAACGTGCTGGCTTACAAGTTCAAAGGTCAGCGTTTTGACTGTGGTGGCGCCGAAGGCTACATCGAGGCCACCAACTTCTGCTTCGAGAATTTCTACAAGACCGGCAAGGCGTTCTGATTCCGCCTGCGTCGCCCCTAAAGCCATCCCGCACAGGCCGTGCGGGATGGCTTTTTAGTTTCTGTGTAATGCGCCGGGCGGTTATGCTCTGGAACATTTCTGCCAACTGAAGGAGAAGACAGTGGCTTACGACTTCGATCTGTTCGTCATCGGTGCCGGCTCCGGCGGTGTGCGCGCTGCGCGTTTCGCCGCCGGATTCGGGGCCAGGGTCGCGGTGGCGGAAAGCCGTTACCTGGGCGGCACCTGCGTCAACGTCGGCTGCGTGCCCAAGAAGCTGCTGGTCTATGGCGCGCACTTCGCCGACGATTTCGCCAACGCCAAGGGGTTTGGCTGGAGCCTTGACGAGCCGACTTTCGACTGGTCAACCCTGATCGCCAACAAGGACAAGGAAATCCAGCGCCTGAACGGTATCTACCGCAAGTTGCTGGCCGACAGCGGCGTGACCCTGGTCGAAGGGCATGCCCGGCTCACCGGCCCGCATGGGGTGGAAGTCGACGGCAAGACCTATAGCGCCGAGCGCATTCTGATCGCCACCGGCGGCTGGCCGCAGGTGCCCGACGTTCCAGGTCGTGAGCACGCCATTACCTCCAACGAAGCCTTCCACCTGGACAACCTGCCCAAGCGGATCATCGTGGTTGGCGGTGGCTACATCGCCGTGGAGTTCGCCTCGATCTTCAATGGCCTGGGCGCGCAAACCACCCTGGCCTATCGTGGTGAACTGTTCCTGCGTGGTTTCGACGGCGGCGTGCGCACGCATCTGCACGAAGAACTGGTCAAGCATGGCCTGGACGTGCGTTTCAACTGCGACATCAGTCGTATCGACAAGCAGGCCGATGGTAGCCTCAAGGTGAGCCTGAAGGACGGTGGCATTCTGGATACCGATTGCGTGTTCTACGCGACGGGGCGCCGACCGATGCTCGATAACCTCGGCATGGAAAATGTCGACGTGCAGCTCGACGAGCAGGGTTACATCAAGGTGGACGAGCACTATCAGACCAGTGAGCCGTCGATTCTGGCGCTGGGCGACATCATCGGTGGTGTGCAGCTGACACCGGTGGCGCTGGCCGAAGGCATGGCCATCGCGCGCCGTCTGTACAAACCCGAGCAATATCGCCCGGTGGACTACAATCACATCCCGACGGCGGTTTTCAGCCTGCCGAATATCGGCACCGTGGGGCTTACCGAAGAGCAGGCGCTCGAACAGGGCTATTCGGTGCAGGCGTTCGAAAGTCGTTTCCGGCCCATGAAGCTGACCCTCACCGATGACCAGGAACGCACTTTCATGAAGCTGGTCGTCGATGCCAAGAGCGACCGTGTGCTGGGTTGCCATATGGTCGGCCCGGACGCCGGAGAGATCGTGCAGAGCCTCGCCGTGGCGCTCAAGGCCGGTGCGACCAAGCGCGTCTTCGACGACACGCTCGGGGTGCATCCGACCGCTGCCGAAGAGTTCGTCACGATGCGCAGCCCGGTATCGCGCTGAGCAGTACCTGCCATGCCCGGGATTCAGGATGATGACCGGGCTGACCCCTTCTTCAAGGATGGATTCCACAGTTGAGAACCCCTACGCCGACGGCGGCCATACCCGTGAACCCAGCACATCCGGATGATGACGAGCGACGACAGCTCGATACTCTGCGCGAAAGCGAGCGGCAGTTCAGGAGTCTGGCCGACAACATGAGCCAATTGGCCTGGACGGCGGATCCCGCCGGGCATATCCATTGGTACAACGAGCGCTGGTACGCCTATACCGGGGCTTCGCTGGAGGCGATGCAGGCGCTGGGCTGGCGCGCGCTTCATCATCCGGACCACCACCAGCGGGTCACGGCGCGGCTCAGGCATTGCTTCGCCACCGGCTCGGTGTGGGAAGACACCTTCCCGCTGCGCAGCAAGGACGGCGTGTTTCACTGGTTTCTGTCGCGAGCCTTGCCGATCCGCGATTGCCAGGGGCACATCACCCATTGGCTGGGTACCCACACCGATATCACCGCCCAGGTCAACGCGGAGGAGGCCCTGCGCGAACTCAACGAGAGCCTGGAGCTGCGTGTCGCCGAGCGCACCCGTGAGCTGGCCGAAGCCAATCAGCGCCTGCAGGTGGAGATCGCCGAGCGAGCGCAGGCCGAAGAAGCGCTGCGCCACGCGCAGAAGATGGACGCCATCGGGCAACTGACCGGGGGCATCGCTCATGACTTCAATAACATGCTCACCGGTGTGCTCGGTGCCCTGGATCTGATCCGTCGGCGCCTGGCAGCGGGTCGTGTGCAGGAAGTGGGCAAGTACATCGAGGCGGCAGTCACCTCGGCCAACCGTGCGGCAGCGCTGACCCAACGTCTGCTGGCCTTCGCCCGGCGCCAGTCGTTGACTACCCGGCCCGTGCAGTTGAACGAGCTGGTCGCGTCGATGGAAGAGCTGCTGCGGCGTACCATCGGCGAGAGCATCGAGTTGTGCATCGACCTGCAGGATCAGCAGCGAGTCATTCGTACCGACGAGCACCAACTGGAAAACGCCTTGCTCAACCTGGTGATCAACGCCCGTGACGCGATGCCGGACGGCGGCCGCCTGTGGGTGCGCAGCCAGGTGGTGCAGGTTGACGCGCGTCAGGGCGACCTGGCGCCTGGCGAGTATGTACAGCTGAGCGTCGAAGACTCCGGTTGCGGCATTCCGGCGGATGTGCTCGAACGGGTCTTCGACCCGTTCTTCACCACCAAGGCCATCGGTCAGGGCACCGGGCTGGGCTTGTCGATGGTCTATGGCTTCATGAAGCAGACCGGCGGGCACGTGCGAATTGACAGTGCCGAGGGGCGGGGCGCGTGTATTTCGCTGTTTCTGCCTTGTGAGTGGCGAACGACCGGCGGTCAGGCGGTTGCCGGCGACCAGCCTCAGGCGCCACGCGCCAGCGAGGGTGAGTGCGTGCTGGTGGTCGAGGATGAAGAAGCGGTGCGCATGATGGTGGTCGATGCCTTGCGCGAACTGGGCTATACCGCGCTGCAGGCAGGTGACGGGGCGGGCGCCATCACTCATTTGCAGCGAGCGGAGCGTATCGACCTGCTGATCAGTGATGTCGGCCTGCCAGGGCTCAACGGTCGGCAACTGGCCGAGATCGCCCGGCAGTTCCGCCCCGAGCTGCGGGTGCTGTTCATGACCGGTTATGCGCGTAATGCGCAGGCCCGCGAAGAGCTGCAAGCTTTGGGTATGGACATGTTGGCCAAACCCTTCAATGTCGATGAGCTGGCGGCGCGGGTCAGGCAGATGCTGGAGGCTGAGTCGCTGCGCTAGGCGCTTGCTGTGCATCGACGCGGGCCTGGAGATTTTCCAGGGCTGCTTCCTTGCGGCTCAGCAGCAACTCCAGCATGCGACCTTGCTGCTGCGCCTCGCTCAATTGCTGCCGAGCCGCGGCGCCATCCTGCTGTGCGGCCTGCAAGCGCACCTCCAGCTGGGCACTGCGGGTTATCGCTTTGTGCTGTTCGCTGCTGGCCTTTTCGGCCTGTTTCAAGGCCTTGTCCAGCTGTAGCTGGCACTGCTGCAGGTCGCGACCGGTACTGCGCTGTTCGGCCAGCAGGCGTTCGTTGTCGCGATTGAGCAGGGTGATGGATTCCTGATGCAGTGCCAGGGTCTGGCGTGCCTGACGCAATTCCATCTGCAATTGCTGGAGCTGCCCTTCATGGCGTTGCTGGTCCTGTTCGCGCTGCTCCTTTACGGCATTGCGGTAATGCTCCAGGGCCTCGCGAGCATGCTGGTGCTTGTCTTCCAGTGAGGCGATCTGGCGGTCGCGGTCTTCCAGGCGGCCGTGCAGATCCTGACTGGCCTGGTTCAACCGTGCATTGTCCAGCATCGCCTGACGCAGGGTTTCGCGAGTCTGTTCCAAAGCCTGGTCGCTGGCTTGCAGCGCCTGCGCTTGTGTATCGCAGCGTTCTTGCAATGCCCGCAATTGGCGGGTGAGCTGCGCCAGTTCTTCGCGCTGTTCGGCGCGATCTTCATCCATCCGCTGCTGCGCCTGATCGATGCGCTCCTGGGCCTGGCCCTGCAGGCGTGCGGCCAAGTGTGCCACCAGTTCGGCCAACTCATCGTTGATCGACGGGGCAGGGGTGTCGTGGCTTTCCAGTTCCTTCAGATAGCGGTGAATGGTGGTTTTCGAACCGGTATTGCCCATTTCCACCCGTACAGCGTCGATGCTCGGATGCTCGCCACGTGCGATCAGGGCCTGTCGGGCCTTTTGCACAAGTGCCTTGTTGATTCCGCCGCGCGCCATGCCTGCTCCTACGATTACGTACTGTGGTATGTACCCTGTAATTACATACTAAATATTGCTTTTGAGGTAGTGAATATTGCCGGTTATTTCACACGGGGTATTGGCGTATTATCCCGTGTCATTGCCTTTTGAGCGTATTCAAGGGCGTTCGCCAGTACGGAATTCCCCTATGAGTGACGTAGATCGCTACATCGCCGCGGCCACCCGGGACAACACCCGGCGCAGCTATCAGGCCGCTATCGAGCACTTCGAAGTGGTGTTCGGCGGCTTCCTGCCGGCCACCAGCGAGAGCGTGGCGCGTTATCTGGCTTGCTATGCCGGGGAGTTGTCAGTGAATACCTTGAAGTTGCGTCTTTCCGCGCTGGCCCAGTGGCATGCCAGCCAGGGTTTCGTTGACCCGACCCGGGCACCGGTGGTGCGCAAGGTGCTCAAGGGCATTCGTGCCTTGCATCCGGCGCAGGAAAGACAGGCCGAACCTTTGCAACTGGCACACCTGGAACGGGTGATCCACTGGCTGGAGGAGACTGCCGCGCAAGCGCAGCGCCAGCATCGACATGCAGAGGTCTTGCGCTGTCGCCGCGATGCTGCATTGATTCTGCTGGGTTTCTGGCGTGGCTTTCGCAGCGATGAGCTGTGCCGCTTGCAGGTCGAGCACGTCAAGGCGGTGGCGGGAACGGGGATTACCCTGTATCTGCCGCGCAGCAAGAGCGACCGTGACTACGCCGGGCGCAGTTTCCAGACGCCGGCACTGCAGCGGCTGTGTCCGGTGCAGGCCTACCTGGTGTGGCTCGACTGCGCCGCCCTGGAGGATGGGCCGGTATTTCGCAGTATCGATCGCTGGGGCAACCTGGGCGAGGCAGGCTTGCATCCCAACAGTGTGATTACCCTGTTGCGCCAAGCCTTCGCGCGCGCCGGTCTGCGCGGACAGGCCTACAGCAGCCACTCACTGCGGCGAGGTTTTGCGACCTGGGCGCATCAGAACGGCTGGGACCTCAAGTCGTTGATGGCCTATGTAGGCTGGAAAGACATGAAGTCAGCCATGCGCTACATTGAGATTTCCCCGTTCGGTGCCATGGCCAGGCTGGAAGCGGGCAGCAAGATTTCTTCTATTGATAAGGAGCCTTCATAGTGAAAAGCAATCGTTGGCATCGACTTTCCCAATGAGCCATGCCCGGCGATTGTGAGTAAGCTTCTTTCCATCGAATCGCAACCCTTCAACTCACACACCCATGGAGATTCACAGATGCCTATCATCAACAGCCAAGTCAAACCGTTCAAAGCTACCGCTTTCAAAGACGGCAAGTTCGTTGACGTCTCGGATGCCGACCTGAAAGGCAAGTGGTCTGTGGTGTTCTTCTACCCAGCCGACTTCACCTTCGTCTGCCCGACCGAACTGGAAGACCTGGCTGACAACTACGCCGAGTTCCAGAAACTGGGCGTCGAGATCTACAGCGTTTCCACCGACACCCACTTCGCCCACGCTGCCTGGCACAACACCTCGCCAGCCATCGGCAAGATCAAGTACACCATGATCGGCGACCCAACCCTGGCCATTTCGCGCAACTTCGACGTGCTGATCGAAGAAGCCGGTCTGGCTGACCGCGGTACTTTCGTGATCAACCCTGAAGGCCAGATCAAGATCGTCGAAATCAACGACGGCGGTGTAGGCCGTGACGCTTCCGAGCTGCTGCGCAAGATCAAGGCTGCTCAGTACGTTGCCGCTCACCCGGGCGAAGTCTGCCCAGCCAAGTGGAAAGAAGGCGAGGCTACCCTGGCTCCTTCCCTGGACCTGGTCGGCAAGATCTGATCCGCATGAAGTCGATCGGGGCGCCGTACGCTAATCCGTAAACCCTAATCGCCCCGTCAAACGCCCGGGCGGTCATCGCCTGGGCGTTTTCATTTATAGGCATCGAAAGAACATGGCAGCGCCATCGCCGCCTGCTCGTTCGAGCCGTCAGCCTGAAGACAGGAAGCCGAAACATGTTGGACGCCAATCTTAAAGCCCAGTTGAAATCCTACCTGGAGCGGACTACTCGCCCCATCGAGATCCAGGCCTCCCTCGATGACGGCGCCAAGTCCCAGGAAATGCTCTCGCTGCTGCAAGACGTTGTCAGTGCCGGCAAGGACATCAGCCTGTCCACCGAGGGCACCGATGCGCGCACGCCATCCTTTACCCTGAACAGCCCCGGGCAGAACATCAGCCTGCGTTTCGCCGGTATCCCGATGGGGCATGAATTCACTTCGCTGGTCCTGGCCCTGCTGCAGGTCGGTGGTTACCCACCGAAAATCAGTGAAGAAACCATCGAGCAGGTGCGCGCCTTGCAGGGCGAGTTCCGCTTCGAAACCTATTTCTCGCAGTCCTGCCAGAACTGCCCGGACGTCGTCCAGGCACTCAACCTGATGGCAGTACTGAACCCTGGCATCAAGCATGTCGCCATCGACGGCGCGCTGTTCCAGGACGAAGTCACCGATCGCAAGATCATGTCGGTGCCCAGCATCTACCTCAACGGCGAAGTGTTCGGCCAGGGCCGCATGGGCCTGGAAGAAATCCTCGCCAAGATCGACACCGGTGCCAGTGCTCGCCAGGCCGACAAGCTCAACGCCAAGCAGGCCTTCGATGTGCTGGTGATCGGCGGCGGCCCTGCCGGTGCGGCAGCGGCGGTGTACTCGGCGCGCAAGGGCATCCGTACCGGTGTTGCAGCCGAGCGTTTCGGCGGGCAGGTGCTGGACACCATGGCCATCGAGAACTTCATCTCCGTGCAGCATACCGAGGGGCCGAAGCTGGCCGTGGCGCTCGAAGAGCACGTCAAGCAGTATGAAGTCGACATCATGAACCTGCAGCGCGCCGACCAGTTGATTCCTGGCAAGGACGGCGAGCTGCATGAAGTGAAGTTCGCCAGTGGCGCGAGCCTCAAGGCCAAGACCCTGATCCTGGCCACCGGTGCGCGCTGGCGTGAAATGAACGTGCCAGGCGAGAAGGAATACCGTAACCGTGGCGTGGCCTACTGCCCGCACTGCGATGGCCCGCTGTTCAAGGGCAAGCGCGTGGCGGTGATCGGCGGCGGCAACTCGGGTGTCGAGGCGGCCATCGACCTGGCCGGTATCGTTTCACATGTGACGCTGCTGGAATTCGACAGCAAGCTGCGCGCCGATGCGGTGTTGCAGCGCAAGCTCAACAGCCTGCCGAACGTCACGGTGTTGACCAGTGCGCAGACCACCGAAGTGACGGGGGACAGCGAGAAGGTCAACGGCCTGCGCTACAAGGATCGCGTCAGCGGCGAAGAGCAGCTCATCGAGCTGGAAGGTATCTTCGTACAGATCGGCTTGCTGCCCAACAGCGAATGGCTGAAGGGCGTCATCGAGCTGTCGCCGCGGGGCGAGATCGTCGTCGACCCGCGTGGCGAGACTTCGGTGCCAGGTGTATTCGCTGCCGGTGATGTGACGGTTGCGCCCTACAAGCAGATCATCATCGCCCTGGGCGAGGGCGCCAAGGCCTCGCTGAGCGCCTTCGATCACTTGATCCGCACCAGCGCTCCGGCCTGATCGACCCAGCGGTAAACAAAAAGCCCCGGTTGCGAAAGCAGCCGGGGCTTTTTCATGTCGGGCGCGCAGCCTGCGAACCTTGACCGGCACAGGCCACGCGTTGACGTTGCGGCACTTACAGCGGCGCAGGCTGGATGACTTCCACCCAGTAGCCGTCCGGATCCTTGATGAACGCCAGGTGATTCATGCGGCCGTCGGCCAGGCGCTTCTGGAAGGGCACGCCAAGTTGCTCGAAGCGCTCGCAGGCCGCGACCACGTCTGGCACCGATACGCAGATGTGACCGAAGCCGCGTGGGTCGCTGTTGCCATTGTGGTAAGCGAAGCCTGCGTCTTTCTCGGTGCCGTGGTTATGGGTCAGCTCCAGCACGCCGGGGATGGATTTCATCCACTGGTGGCGTGCCTCGTCGTCTTCCGGAATCTGTTGCTTGTCTACCAGGGCCAGGAAGTAAAGGCTGAATTCAGCCTCCGGGAAGTCGCGTTTGTCGACCAGGCTGAAGCCCAGTACGCGGGTGTAAAAGTCCAGCGAGGCGGTGATGTCCTTGACACGCAGCATGGTGTGGTTGAACACGAAACCCTGTGTGGCCGCTTCGGGCTGGGCGGTCACGCCTGGGAAGGTGTTGAGATCGTGCAGGCTCATGGATGTCTCCGGCTTGAGGTGTACAAAGTGCGCAATGATACGGGGCAGGGGGGCTCATGCAAACCGCTCTGCCTCTTGTTGTCGCGGTGCGACAGGCTCAGAATTTCCGCATCTCCTTTCGGTGCCTTGCCCCATGCCCAGTTTTCGCTTGCGTTCGATCTGCATCGCTTCCTTTCTTCTGGCCGGTGCCGGCTTGGCGCATGCCGAGGATGCGATGATTCTCTGGCCCGCCGGTTGGGACGTTCAGTCGCTGCCGGTAAGCGAGTCGGGCACGGAGCAGCCCACCGTCCAGCTCAGACAACGGGCGATCAAGAATGATCAGCGCGGTGAGCCGAGCATGGTGGTGGAGCTGACCCGATCGCGCCTGGTGCCGGGGCACGCGGTGAATGTCCAGGGCGTGCTGCTGGAGATGCGCAAGGCGGTACAGGTCGACTTTGCCCGAAGCGGCCTGCAAAGCGCCTGTACTCACGTACGAGAAGTCTCCCTGGGTGGCGTGCCGGGCATGGAAAGTACCTGCACCGTGACGCAGAACGGCGTGCACGTGATGACCCAGACCCTGGTGGCGGCAGCCGATGCCCAACAGGCGTGGTCGTTGTCTTATGCAGGGTCGGCGCAGGGCTACGCGCAGAACAAGGACGAGGTGCAGCGAATTCGTGACAGCTTGCGCCTGGGCGACGCCCGCTGAGCTTTTCAACAGGCAAAATAAAGCCCGCGTGTGCGGGCATGGGGTGCTAGTCCTTTAGCTGGTTGTATCTTGGATTACCTCGCGTGAAAAAAACGTGAAGCCAGCGCCTGCAGATCGAGGGATGCAGGTGCCGTCCATCGACATATCCGGAAATAGCCTACAGGGTTTCCGTAATTGTCTGATTGCCAATAATCTGTAGCGGCGAATTGTTTGAAGTTTCGCAACGCACTATTTTGCAGGCTGCAATGAAGGTTTATTGACGTCATAAATCTTGCGATGACGGAGATGTGACGCTGTCGACACTTTCACATTAGCGCGCAGCGCCGCTGCCTGCTCTGAGCGTGGGTGATGTATCGACCGATCCCGGCAACGGCTGTTAGCGGCGGGCCTGCTACTTGTCCTTACCTTTCGTGCGGTGTTCAGGCAACAGTGAAATGGTACGGATGTGACCTTTGGAAGGACGTTTTCTTCTGTTCGGCGGATAACTTTACCAGGCGAGAGGGCGCAAGTTGTGATGCAGTTCAATAACGTATCAGCAATAAAAAAGCCCTGCTAGGCAGGGCTTTGGCAGATCGATGCGGTCAAGCACGGACCCAGGAGTCGACAGTGTCTGCACCGTACTGTTCTTTCCAGGCCTTCAGGCCGCGGTGATTACCGCCTTTGGTTTCGATCAGTTCGCCGGTGTGTGGGTTCTGATACACCTTGACCACGCGGGCGCGACGGCGCTTAGGGCCTGCCGGTGCGGCAGCCAGGCTGGTGGCGCTGGCAGGATCGAGGATAGCGATGACATCGCGCAGGCTTTTGCCATAGCTCGCCATCAGCTCCTTGAGCTTCTGCTCGAATTCGATTTCTTTCTGAAGGCCGGCATCTTTCTTCAAGGCTTCCAGCTGGGCCAGCTGTTCTTGAAGGGCTTTCTCTGCGGCTCGAAACTCGGCAAGTCTGGACAAAAAACATACTCCGACAGTGTATTGGCTGTGATCAGCCGAACAAAGCGACAAGACAAAAAACTTTGACCGATTCGCTCATCTCATTTGCTGGCCGGTGGATCGATGCTGAAACTAAACGTTTCAGCTATCACTAACCGATGACAGCGCAGCCGTTAATCGGCTACGCAGTAATAATGCCCGTTTTTTCGAATTTAGCAAACTGTCTTGTGCATACCTTAATTGTATAGACACTTTCAGCTTGCTCGGAATGTGTTAACGGCGAGGGCGGGGTGTAAGTTATTTCTGATAATAACGGCGTGCGCCAGTGAGTCTTGACAGCCTTGACCGGGTTGCAATCAGTACGACCCGGCGTCTGTATCAGAGGCCCTGTTGCAGCGCCGGATCATCAGGATTCTGTTGTTCAAGTTCGGCCAACAATACCTGAACATTCTGTAACTGCCCGGCCTCGCGGGCATACTGAATCAACAATACCCGTGCTTTTCGGTTGGCCGGATGATTCTGCACAATCTGTTGCAATTGCTTCTGCGCGGCTTCCAGTTGTTCAAGATCGTGCAGGGCCAGTGCCAGGTCATAGTGATAATCGTCATTGTCCGGCGCCAGTTCCGACGCCCGGGCCAGGCTGAGTACCGCGAATTCAGCCTGTCCATGTTCGCGCAGCCACTTACCCAGGGCGTGTTGTAACTCTGGCGCATTCGGATGCTTCTCCAGCAGGGTGCGGAACGCTTGTCGGGCCTTGTCGGCCTGGCCCAGGTCATCGAGCAGTTCGACCCGCGCCATGCCGGTGGCCAGGTCGTCAGGCTGTAACTTCACCGCCTGCTCCATGCTGGCCAGCGCCTGTGCGCTTTTGCCTGTCTGCTGGTACAGGCGAGCGAGTTGCACCAGGTTCGAGGCACTGGGCGGTTGCCGGGCCAGGAAGGGTTGCAAGGATTCGGCGCTGTGCTGCAGTGCCGCGAAATACAGACCAAGGTCGTCCGGCGACAACGGCACAAGAGCCAGCGTCGCGGCCAGGCGTACCTGCATGTCGCTGTCGGTGAGCAAGGGGCCCAGCAGCACGGCCAGGTGATTATCCGGCAGCAGTCGCACTGCGCTCTGAATCGCCGCTTCGCGGACCGCCACGGACTCGTGGTCCAGGAGCGTGTCGAGCAATTTCAGCGCCTGCGGGCTGGGGTAGTGGGGCAGTTCGGCGAGCAAGGCGATCAGCCGCTCATCGGGCATGTCGTCGCGGACCAGTTGCTGGTAAAGCATGCGTGCGGCACCCGGCTTGCCGAGGCGGGCCTGCTCCAGGGCCTGGGCGTAGCTCTGGCTGGGATGGCTGGCCTTGGTCTGGCCATTGGGTTCGCTGCGCCAGATCAGCAAGACCAGCGCCAACAGGCAGATCAACGAAGCTGACAGCAGGGCGCTCATCCAGCGACGCGGCCGCTGGGGACTGGAGGAAGAATCTTTGCGCATACCGATATCCAATGCGTGACGCCATGCAGCTTCGAAGAGACGAAGACGGCTGTCAAATTCTGGATCGGGTCGCTACCTGACCGGGCCGACTGTCAACGCAGCATCAGCCAGTGGCATGACACAGCCTGGGGGCGTGCCGCAAGCAAGGGGCAAAAGCCCCTCGCTGTGGCCAAAGACAGACGGTCAGGCTTTCTGCCAGCCGCCGCCCAGCGCCTTGTAGATCGCCACGATGCCCTGGTACAGATCAATCTGCGCTTGGGCCTGGGCATCCTCGGCGGCCAGGCGCTCGCGCTCGGCATCCAGCAGCACCAGGAAATCCGCCGTGCCTTCGCGGTATTGCACCGAAGCCAGGCGTGCCGCCTCGCGGCTGGCCTCGCTCTGACGCAACAGGGCGAGTAGGCGTTGCTGGCGCTTGTCGTAGTCGCTGAAGGCGTTTTCCGACTCTTCCAGGGCCAGCAACACGTGCTGCTCATAGTTGGCCAGCGCGCCCTCGGCGTCGGCATCGGCGCCGCGAATCCGCGCCCGCACGCTGCCCAGGTCAAAGGCCGCCCAAGTGATGCTCGGACCCAGGCTCCAGGCCTTGGCCGCCTGTGAGCCAATCTGCGAACCACGGCCTGCGGTGAAGCCCAGGAAGCCGCTGAGGCTGACGCGTGGGAACAGGTCGGCGGTGGCCACGCCAATGCGGGCAGTGGCCGAAGCCAGTTGCCGCTCGGCCGCCCAGACATCCGGACGCTGGCGCAGCACCTGAGTCGGGTCACCCACCGCCAGGGTCTTGGCGATGGCCGGCAGCCCGGCCGGGCTCAAGTCGACGCTCAAGGCCTCGGGGCGCTCACCCAGCAGGGTGGCGATGCGGTTGCGCTGGCGCACCTGTTCGGCCTGCAGCTGCGGCACGCTGGCTTCCACCGCTGCCAGACGCGCATCGGCCCGCACCACGTCCAATTCGTTGCCGACGCCCGCGTCACGCAGTTGGGTGGTCACGGCGCGCGAGTCCTGCTGGTTCTTCAGGTTGTCACGGGCAATGGCTTCGCGCAGCTGGGCACCGCGCAGTTTGCCGTAGGCGTCCACCACGTCGGCGACCAGCGTCACCTGCAGTTGGTAGAGGTCCGCCTCGGCGGCCTGCTGGTCGGCGTCGCTGGCCTCCAGCTGGCGCTGGATGCGCCCGAACAGATCAACTTCCCAGGCCATGTCCAGGCCCAGGTCGTAGCGCTCGCTGTTAACCCGCTGTTCGGTCTGGCCAGGCACCTGGCCCTTGCCAACCTGGCCGCTGGCGCGGCTGGTGATCACCGGCATCGCGTCGTTGGCCACGTCGTCACGGATCGCCCGGGCCGCCTTGAGGCGGGCAAAGGCTACGCGCAAGTCGCGGTTGCCGGTCAGCGACTGCTCGACCAGGCGGTTCAGCGTGGGGTCGTCGAACTGCTGCCACCAGTTGGCCGCGCTGCGGCTGCGGTCATAGGCGGTTTTTGCGGCCTGGGCCTGTTCCAGTGCCAGGGGCTTGGCCGCCGGGGTGTCCGGGGTCTTGTAGTCCGGGCCGACGGCACAGGCCGCCAGCGCCAGGACCAGCAGGCTCGGGGCGAAGAGTTTCACGGCACTCATCAATGCGCCTCCACGGGCTGGGTCGGTTGTTGCGCGATGCGCGCGGCCTTGCGGGCTTCACGGCGCTCGACGAAGTTACGGATCAGGACATAGAACACCGGGGTCAGCAGCAGGCCGAAGAAGGTCACCCCGAGCATGCCGGAGAACACCGCCACACCCATGGCATGACGCATTTCCGCGCCCGCGCCGCTGGACAGCACCAGGGGCACCACACCCATGATGAACGCGAAGGAGGTCATCAGGATCGGCCGCAGACGCAGGCGGCAGGCTTCCAGCACCGCAGCCAGCGGATCCAGGCCCTCGGCCTGCTTGTCCTTGGCGAACTCGACGATCAGGATCGCGTTCTTGCATGCCAGGCCGACCAGTACGATCAGGCCGATCTGGGTGAAGATGTTGTTGTCGCTGCCGGCGATGATCACCCCGGCAATCGCCGAGAGCAGGGTCATCGGTACGATGAGGATCACGGCCAGGGGCAGGCTCCAGCTTTCGTACTGCGCGGCCAGCACCAGGAAGGCCAGCAGGACGCAGAGCGGGAAGACGAACAGCGCGGTGTTGCCGGCGAGGATCTGCTGGTAGGTCAGGTCCGTCCATTCGTAGGTCATGCCGTTGGGCAGTTCTTCCTTGAGCAGCTTGGCCATCGCCGCTTCGGCCTGGCCGGAGCTGTAGCCCGGTGCGGCGGCGCCGTTGATCTCGGCGGTGATGAAGCCGTTGTAGTGCATGACCCGGTCAGGGCCGGCGGTGTCGCTGACCTTGACGAAGGTCGCCAGTGGGATCATCTCGCCCAGGTTGTTACGCACCTTGAGCTGGCCGATCTGGTCGGCTTCCTGGCGGAACTGCTGTTCGGCCTGGACGTTGACCTGATACGTGCGGCCAAAGCGGTTGAAGTCGTTGGCGTACAACGAGCCCAGGTAGACCTGCAGGGTGTCGAAGATGTCGCTGATCGCCACGCCATGGGTCTTGGCCTTTTCGCGGTCGATGGCGGCGTCGACCTGCGGGACGTTCACCGTGTAGCTGGTGAACAGGCCGGCCAGTTCCGGCACGCTGCGGCTTTTGGCGATAACGTTCTGGGTTTCCTTGTACAGCGCTTCGTAGCCGAGGTTGCCACGGTCCTGCACCTGCAGACGGAAACCGCCGATGGTGCCCAGCCCCATGACCGGTGGTGGCGGGAAGATCGCCATGTAGGCGTCCTGGATCGACGCGAACTTGCCATTCAGTGCACCGGCAATGGCGTTGGCCGACAGGCTCGGGTCCTTGCGCTCATCGAAGGGCTTGAGCGTGACGAAGACGATGCCGTTGTTCGGGCTGTTGGTGAAGCCGTTGATCGACAGGCCGGGGAAGGCCACCGCGCTTTCCACGCCGGGTTGCTTGAGGGCGATGTCCGACATGCGCTTGATCACGTCTTCGGTGCGATCCAGGCTCGCGGCGTCCGGCAACTGGGCGAAGGCCACCAGGTACTGTTTGTCCTGGCTGGGAACGAAGCCGGTCGGGGTGCTGGAGAAGCCCACCCAGGTCAGCGCCATCAACCCGGCGTAGACCAGCATGGCAATGCCGCTGCGGCGGATCACCCGTCCCACGGTGCCGACGTAAGTGTGGCTGGCCTTGACGAACATCCGGTTGAAGGGTCGGAACAGCCAGCCGCCCAGCAGCCTGTCGAGCAGGCGCGAGAAGCGGTCCTTGGGCGCATCGTGCCCCTTCAGCAGTACCGCAGCCAGCGCCGGCGACAGGGTCAGCGAGTTGAAGGCGGAGATCACCGTGGAAATGGCGATGGTCAGGGCGAACTGCTTGTAGAACTGCCCGGTAAGGCCGGAAATGAACGCCGCGGGTACGAACACCGCGCACAGCACCAGGGCGGTGGCGATGATCGGTCCGGTCACTTCGCCCATGGCCTTGTGCGTTGCCGCCACCGGCTCCAGACCCAGCTCGATGTTTCGCTCGACGTTCTCCACCACCACGATGGCATCGTCCACCACGATACCGATGGCCAGTACCAGGCCGAACAGCGACAGGGCGTTGAACGAGAAGCCGAACAGGTGCATGACGGCAAAGGTGCCGATCAACGAGACCGGTACGGCGGCCAGCGGAATGATCGAGGCGCGCCAGGTCTGCAGGAACAGGATCACCACCAGCACGACCAGAATCAGCGCTTCGAACAGGGTGTGGATCACCGCCTCGATGGAGCCGCGTACGAAGATGGTCGGGTCATAGACGATCGAGTAGTCCATGCCCTGGGGGAATTCCTTCTTCAGCTCGGCCATGCGCGCCCTGACTTCGTTGGAGATGTCGATGGCGTTGGAGCCGGGGCGCTGGAAGATCGGCAGGGCCACTGCCGGCTTGTTGTCGAGCAGCGAGCGCAGGGCGTATTGATTGGAACCCAGCTCGACCCGCGCGACGTCTTTCAGGCGCGTGATCTCGCCGTTGGCGCCGGCACGAATGACGATGTTCTCGAATTCTTCCTCTGTCACCAGGCGACCCTGGGTGTTGATCGACATCTGGAAGCTGGTGGCGTTGGGCGAGGGCGGCGCGCCCAGCTGGCCGGCGGCGACCTGGCGGTTCTGTTCGCGAATGGCGTTGACCACGTCGGTGGCGGTCAGGTTGCGCGAGGCGGTCTTGTTCGGGTCCAGCCACACGCGCAGCGAGTAGTCGCCCATGCCGAACAACTGCACGTCGCCCACACCGTTCAGGCGGGCCAGTTCATCCTTGATGTTGAGCACCGCGTAGTTCGACAGGTAGAGCATGTCGTAGCGGTCATCCGGCGAGGTCAGGTGCACGACCATGGTCAGGTCGGGCGAGGCCTTGTCCACCGTGATACCGATACGGGTGACTTCCTCGGGCAGCTTGGGCTCGGTGCGCGTCACGCGGTTCTGCACCTGCACCTGGGCGTTGTCCAGGTCGGTACCCAGGGCGAAGGTGATGGTCAGGGTCATCTTGCCGTCGGCGGTGGCCTGAGACGACATGTACAGCATGTTCTCTACGCCGGTGATCGCCTGTTCCAGCGGCGAGGCGACGGTTTCGCCGATCACCTTGGGGTTGGCGCCGGGGAAATTGGCACGCACCACCACGGTGGGCGGCACCACTTCCGGGTATTCGCTGATCGGCAGCTTGAACAGCGAGATCGACCCGGCAATGAGGATCAGCAGCGATAGCACGGCGGCGAAGATCGGCCGTGAAATGAAAAAGGTCGAAAAATTCATCGGTCGGGTCCCTTAGCCGCGCGGCGCATTGGCGCTGGCGAGCTTGACGTTGGCCTGGTTCTTGGCAGGCGTGCTGTTGCTGGCTTCGAGGGCTTCACGCTGCTGACGCAGGGCGGCGAGGGTCTTTTCGCTGGCCATCGGCATGACTTCCGGGTCAACGGGCTGGCCTGGACGTACACGCTGCAGCCCCTTGACCACGATGGTGTCGTCCTTGGCCAGGCCGCTGCGCACGATACGCAGGCCTTCAAGCTTCGGACCCAGCTCCACCGGGCGATAGGCCGGGGTGTTGTTCTTGTCCATCACCAGCACGTACTTCTTGCCCAGGTCGGTGCCGACCGCGTCGTCCTGGATCAGCACCGCCGAGTAAGTGGCGCTGCCGACCAGCTTCAGGCGGGCATACAGGCCCGGGGTGAAGAAACCGTCGCGATTGTCGAACACGGCACGGCCACGGATGGTGCCGGTGCGCGGGTTGACCTGGTTATCGACAAAGTTCATCTGCCCCTGGTGCGGGTTGTCCGGCTCATTGGTCAGGCCCAGGTAGACCGGGGTGCTCTGGCCGCGCTGCCCCTGGCGCGCCAATTCGTTGTACTTGAGGAACACGCGCTCATCGGCATCGAAATAGGCGTACACCTTGTCGGTGGACACCACGCTGGTCAGCGGCGTGACGTCGGCGGTGACGATGTTGCCGGTGGTGATCTCGGCGCGGCTGACCCGACCACTGATCGGTGCAGTGACGCGGGTGAAGCTGAGATTCAGACGCGCCAGGTCCAGTTGCGCCTGAATGGCGGCGACGCCGGCACGGGCTTCCTGGGCCGCCGTGGTGCGCGAGTCGGCCAGCTCGGCGGAAATGGCGTTGTTGGCACGCAGGCGGTCACCGCGCTGGGCTTCGTTTTCGCTGCGATTGGCGACGGCGCGGGCTTGTTGCAACTGGGCTTCGAGGCGACGGACCTCGGCCTGGAACGGGCGTGGGTCGATCTGGAACAACAGGTCGCCTTTCTTCACCAGCGCGCCGTCGGTGAAGGCCACCTGGTCGATCTGCCCCGACACGCGTGGGCGAACTTCGACAGTCTCCGGGGCTTCCAGGCGGCCGGTGAACTCGTCCCATTCGTTGATCGGCTGTTCCAGCACCTTGGCCACGCTGACCTTGGGGGCAGCAGGCGCGACCGTGGCTTCCGGTGCACGACCGCAGGCGGTGAGCACCACCAGGGCCAAGGCGGTGAGGGGGTAACGTAAGTGTTGGAGGGACTGAGCCATGGAGAATCCGCCGCAGATTAGGTTTATTGATGGGCGGATTCTGTTGGTGGGCCCCACTATTAACGAATCGAATGGGACGAAGGTTATTATCGATCTGAATGATGCAAGCGGCACCCTGAGGGTGCCGCTTCATCCTAGGCCACGAAGAACGTGACCGGCAGGGTCGAGCAGAGGCTCAGCGCACGGCTTCAGCCTGGTTCATCGCCGTGCCGCGTAGCGCTGCCATGTACACCAGCAGGCCCAGTAGCGCGGTGGCCGCACCGACATAACCGGTGGCGGTCCAGCCCCAGCCAGCAGCAATGGCCATGCCACCCAGCCACGGACCCAGGGCATTGGCCAGGTTGAAGGCCGCATGGTTGGACGCCGCCGCCAGGGTCTGCGCGCCCTTGGCGATGTCCATCAGCCGAGTCTGCAGCACCGGACCCAGGGCGATCATCGAGCCGACGCAAGCGATGCCGACCAGCAGCGAGCCGATCGACTGGGCGGCGAGCGGGAAGGCCAGCAGCACGATGATCGACCAGACCAGCACGATGCCGATGGCCCGCACGCCAAAGCGGTCGAACAACCGGCCGCCGACGATGTTGCCCAATACCGCGCCGCCGCCGAAGCTGGCCAGGGCAGCAGGAATCCAGGCCTGAGACGCCCCCGTCACCTCCAACAGGGTCGGTGCCAGGTAGCTGAACACGCAGAACATGCCGGCGAAGCCTACCGAAGCGATCAGCAACAGCAGGCCGATCTGCGGCTTGCAGAAGGCCTTGAGTTCGTGACGAACACTGGTGGCTTCGGGTTTGGGGCCGCCGGGCAACAGCAGGTAGACCAGCACGCTGGTCACCGCGGCGATCATCGCCACCAGCACGAAGGCGTAGCGCCAGTCGAGGATCTGCCCCAGCCAGGTGGCCAGCGGGTTGCCGATCAGCATTGCCAGGGTCAGGCCCATCATGACCGCACTGACGGCTGCGCCGCGCTTGTGCAGCGGGCTGATCGACGCGGCTGCCAGCGCCGCGACACCGAAATAGGCGCCGTGGGGCAGGCCGCTGACGAAACGCGCGAGCATGGCGCCGTGGTAGTCGCTGACCATGGCGCTGGCCAGGTTGGCCAGGGCATAGAACAGCATCAGTGAAACCAGCAGCGCCTTGCGTGTCAGGCGGCTGCCGAGCATCGCCAGCACGGGGGCGCCGACGACGACGCCGAGGGCATAGGCGCTGATCAGATGGCCCACCTGCTGCTCGTTGACCGCCAGACCATGGGCGACCTCGGGCAACAGGCCCATGATCACGAATTCGCTGGTGCCGATGGCGAAACTGCCCATCGACAGCGCCAGCAGAATCAGCAGCCGCAGGCCGGCGCTGGGTGGGTTGTCATTGCTGATTGACACGAATTGACCTCATCGGTGAAGAACGGGCAAAGGCGCATATCGGCGCCGAGGGGCGCAAACCATACGTGATCCGACCGCGCTCGTCATGCCTGAGAGCGTCCTGTCCGGATAGCGCCATGGCAGCTTCGACCGCTCTACGGCGCCGGGGTTGCGCTGCCAGGGCGCATTGGCCTGGCAGCACCGGCGTCAGCGCTTTGGCCTTCGTGGGAACGAGCTTGCTCGTGATGGCGGCGTCATGCTCGTGACAAATGCAGTGACCTTGCCGGCCCTTTCGCGAGCAAGCTCCAGCAAGGTGCGAGGGCGCCTGCAGTCGGGGGAGGGGCCTTGCGTAGCGGTGGCCGCTCTGCTCAGAAGCGGCCACGGTGCCGGGGAGGCAGGAAGGTTCAGGCTGCCCGGTCGGCCTTGCGCAGCACCTTGAAACCGTGGGTGCCATCGCGGTCCAGCTGGGCGATCAGGCCGAACTCCCAGTCCAGGTAGCCCTGCATGGCTTCGCGTGGGTTGTCGGTGCCCTCGTAGGGGCGCCGGTAGCGATCGGTACGTGGTACGGCCAGGTGGCTTTCACCACTTTCCAGTGCCTTGCCTGCGGCGATCCACGCCGCCGTGCCGCCGGCCAGCACGTACACCGGCACCTGGGTCAGCGCCTGCAGGTCGATGGCGGCAAAACGCGCCAGCAGGCTGCTGCCACAGGTCACCACATAGCGCTCGGCCACTGGCAAGCGTTCCAGCGCCTGGGGCAACTGCGCACGAATCGCCCAATGTGCGCCAGGGATATGGCGCTTGACGTAGTTGGCGCTGGTGGTGAAGTCCAGCAGCACGGTGCCGGGTTCCTGCAACCAGGTTTCCAGTTGCCCGGTGCCGATCTCGGTGACCGATGGCAAGGCCGGCAAGGGGGCTTGCCAGTCGCCGCGCTCGCTGAAGTCGACCGCCGAGAGCCCGTCCAGTACCGCCACCTCCCAGCCCATCTGCGCCAGCCATGACGCGCTCATGTTGGCCCGTACGCCGTCGTCGTCGAGCAGCACGATGCGTGCCCCACGTACGCTGGCGACGTGATCGGTCTCCTGGACCAACTGGCCGCCTGGCACCGAGCGGCTGCCCGGCAGGTGGCCGTTGGCGTATTCCTCTGGCGTGCGCACATCGAACAGGTAGGTGGTGCGCCGCGCTTCGGCCTGCCAGGCGCTCAGCGTCGTGCGGTCCAGGCGTTTCACGCCGGCCTGGTCGGCCACCGTTCTGGCGCGTCGGGCGGCGTTCTCGCGGGTATGTTCAGCCACTTCACCGAAGCGGCGTTCCTGCCCATGGGCCAGTTGCTGACCGGCGAGGGTCCAGCCGATGGTGCCGTTGCGCAGGGCAGCGACCGGGTTGGGAATACCCGCGTTGACCAGCGACTGGGTGCCGATGATGCTGCGCGTACGCCCGGCGCAGTTGACGATCACCTGGGTCTTCGGATTCGGCGCCAGCTCGGCGACGCGCAGTACCAGCTCGGCGCCCGGCACGCTGATGCCACCGGGGATGCTCATGGTCTGGTATTCGTCGAAGCGCCGCGCATCGAGCACCACCACGTCGGCCTGCTCATCGAGCAGTGCCTGCACCTGCTCGGCGGCCAGTGACGGGGTATGGCAGGCGCTTTCGACCAGTTCGCCGAACGCCTTGCTGGGCACGTTGACGTCGCGGAACAGCTCACCGCCTGCGGCGCGCCAGCCGGCCAGGCCACCTTCGAGCAAGGCCACGTCGCTGTAGCCCAGCGCCTGCAGGCGCTGCGCTGCCAGCTCGGCCAGACCTTCGCCGTCGTCGTACAGGGTGATGGCGGTATCGCGGCGCGGCACCCGCGCGTAGATCTCCAGCTCCAGGCGCGACAGCGGAATGTTGGCGGCGAACAGCGGATGTTCCTGGGCGAAGGGGTCTTCTTCGCGCACATCGATCAGGGCCAGTTCTTCATGGGCCAGCAGAGCCTGGCGAATATCTTGGAAACGACGGGTCATGGGGCAGGATTCTCTTTGGACAGGTCCCAGATATTGGGCAGATGACGGTTGGAATAACCGGAAATGAACGGCTTCTCGCTGCCGTCGGGCAGGTACACCGCACGGCTCACGGCGCCGATGTTGGCGCCGTACACATGAATGCTGATCGACACGCGGTCGTCGAAGGCGTTGCTGACCTGGTGGATGTCACCGATGCGCGGCGACACGGCTTCCACCTGGCCGGGTTCCAGGCGCACGGCGTCGCCCTGCGGCACCAGCAGGCCCTCGGTGGTGCGCGAGTAGCCCTGGGAGTGTTCGGCGCCGCGCAGCATGCCGATCAGTCCCCAGACCCGATGGTCGTGGATCGGTGTGCGTTGGCCGGGGCCCCAGACGAAACTGACCACTGAAAAGCGCTGCCGACCATCGCCGTGCAGCAGGTACTGCTGGTAGCGCTCGGGGTCGGGCCGGGCGAGTTCATCCGGCAGCCAATCGTCATGGCTGACCAGGCTGCGCAGCAGGGCCTGGCCCTGATCGAGGAGGGCGGCTTCGTCCGCTGTGCGGTCGAGCAGTTCGGACAAGGCGGCGATGAAATGACGCAGGCGCTCGAGGCGCGGCGGTGGGCTCATTGGGGTGGCTCGCTGACGATTTACGCTCACCCTAACAAAGCGGATAAATATTCTACAAATTCAAAATAATTATAAGTAAATATGCATACTGCGCATTTAAAGCCGTCTTTCGCCGGGCTGCCGAGCGGGCATGAGCTTATGCCTAAAACGAATTTCACAAGCGTTTTTATGGCGTTTAGTTTGTGGCTGGGCGCTTGTTTAGATTTGAAATTCATATGCGCCATTAGCCGGACCTGGCAAGTATTCCATCCCCCTTAGCAATCACGAGACCGCACGCGCGGATCGCAACGGTCGTGCCCATTGGGCACCTGGAGACGAACGTGCGTTACTTCAAGCAACTGGCGGCTGGCATGCTGGCCGCCTCTTTCAGCCTGGCTGCGGCGGCGCAGACCCTGGTGGTCGGCGACCAGAGCTACAACACCCGCGCGGTGATGGAAGCCGCCGGTGTCCTGGACGGTTTGCCCTACGAACTGGACTGGAAGCAGTTCACCGCCGGCTCGCCGGTGGCCGAGGCGTTGAACGTCGGCAGCCTGGACCTCGGCTTACTCGGCGATGCGCCGCCGCTGTTCCTCGGTGCCCTGGGCGCGCCGATCAAGATCATCGCGGTGAGCCGGCAGAACCTCGAAGGCGTGGCCATCCTGGTGCGCAAGGATTCGAACATCCACAGCCTGGCCGACCTGCGCGGCAAGCGCGCAGCCATCTGGAAAGGCTCGTGGAGCCAGCAACTGCTGCTGACCGCGCTGGACCGCGCCGCCGTGCCGCGTGACGCCGTTGAACTGCGTTACCTCAGCGCCCTGGATGCGTCCCATGCCCTGGACGGTGGTTCGGTAGACGTCATCGCCACCTGGGAGCCTTACGTCACTCAACAGCAGCGTCAGGGCGCCCGGGTACTGGCCACCGCCGACGGGCTGATTCCGGCGCAGAGTTTCGTGGTTGCCAACGCCAAGGCGGTGGAGACCAAGCGAGCGCAGATCGCCGACTTCCTGCAACGCCTGAAACAGGCCCGTGAATGGGCGCTCAGTGACCCGCAACACACTGAAGCCTACGCCGATGCCTGGGCAGCACGGACCCGCGCCGACGGTGATATCGCCCGTGCCTGGTTCGCCCGCGCGCGCACCGACCTGGCGGCACTGAACCCGCAGGTGATCACCGATGCGCAAAAGACCGTGGACTTCTTCGCCAGCCTGGAGCTGATCAAGGCTTACCCGGCGGCGAGCCTGTTCGACACCTCGTTCAGTGCCGCGCTGCAGGCACCGGCCACTGCCCAGGCCACGCGCTGAATCGGCTGGCGCCCCCCACCACGAATTCCAAGGAAGTCATGCCCATGAGCAAACGACAGATCAAACTCGGCGCCCTGACCATGGGCTGCGGCGGCCCTGGTCGGCACAACCTGTGGCTCGACCCGGAGCTGCCGGCAGACGCCAGCGTCAATATCGATTGGTACATCGACATCGCCCGGCAGGCCGAAGCCGCGCTGTTCGACCTGATGTTCATCGTCGACAGCCAGTTCATCACCCCCGGCTCGCCGTCGCACTACCTCAACCGCCTGGAACCGCTGACCCTGCTTTCGGCCCTGGCGGTCAGCACCCGCCACATCGGCCTGGTCGGCACGCTCACCACCTCTTATAACGCGCCGTACAACGTCGCGCGTCGCCTGGCATCGCTGGACCTGATCAGCAAGGGCCGCGCCGGCTGGAACGTGGTGACCAGCGGCGACGCCGGTACGGCGGGCAATTATGGTCTGGATGAACACTACGACTACGACACCCGCTACAGCCGTGCCCATGAGCACGTGCAGGTGGTCCAAGGCCTGTGGCGCTCCTATGAAGACGACGCCTTTCCCCGCGACCGCCGCACCGGGCAGTTTCTCGACCCTGCCAAGTTGCATGCGCTGAACCACCAGGGAGCGCATTTCTCGGTGGTCGGCCCGCTGAACATCCAGCGTTCCCCCCAGGGCCAACCGGTGATCTTCCAGGCCGGCGATTCCGAACAGGGTCGCGACCTGGGTGCAGCCACCGCTGACGTGGTGTTCACCCACGCTGCGAGCATCGAACAGGGCCAGGCGTTTTACCGCGATATCAAGGCGCGTGCCGCGCGGCTGGGGCGCGACCCGGAGCAATTGTTGGTGCTGCCGGGGGCAGAGATCTACGTGGGCGACAGCGATGAGCATGCCCGCGAGATCGAGCGGCATTACCACCAGGCCGATCACAGTTTCGAGCTGGCGCTCAAGGAGTTCGGGCGCAATTTCGGCTGGCACGACTTCAGCCAGTACGATCTGGACGCGCCGTTTCCGCAGCAGAGCCTGGAGTCGGCGCGCAGCAGTTTCTTCACCAACGCCAAACGCATCGCCGATCAGGCGCGGGAAAAAGGCTTCACCTTACGCCAGGCGGTGGAGTTCGGGCGGCAGTTGCGTCCGGGTGCCTTCGTGGGGTCGGCGCAGACGGTGGCGGCGAAAATGACCGAGTGGTTCGAGGCGCGGGCGCTGGATGGCTTCAATATCTACATCGGCCACCCTGGGCAGTTCCGCCGTTTTACCGATGAGGTGGTGCCGCTGCTGCAAGAGCGCGGGGTGTATCGCCAGGCCTATGAAGGCACCACCTTGCGCGAAAGCCTGGGCCTGCAAATTCCCCGCTGGCGTAACTGAAACGAGGAAAGGGGCCGCCGAAAGCTTCCCGGCTGAAGCCGGTCCTACCGGTATCGGCCACATATCGCGGCTGAAACCGCCGGGTAGGAGCGGCTTCAGCCGCGATATGTGGCCGCCTATTCACAACAGAAACAGTGAATTTCCTGGGGCTTTCGCGGCTAAAGCCGTTCCCACCGAGCGCCACAAAGCCGCTTCTCAGGCCCTGCGCTGTTGCCGCTCGGCCTCGCGCTGCGCCACCAGGGCGCGGATGCGCGGGATCAGCTCCTGGCCGTATTGCACCGAGTCGGCCAGTTGATCGAAACCGCGGAACAGGAAGGTGGTCACGCCCAGGTCGTAATAGGCCAGCGCCGCTTCGGCGACCTGGTCGGGGGTGCCGACCAGCGAGGTGGAGTTGCCGGCGCCGCCACCCAGCGCGGCGATTTCGGTCCACAGCCGGGTGTCGTGGACCTTGCGCTGGCTGGCCAACTGCACCAGTCGTTCGGAGCCGACGTTGCTCTTGCCGAAGTTCTTCTCACGGCGCTTGCCCTGGCGAATGCCGATACGTTCACGGGCCTCGGCAAGAATGCGCTCGGCGCGCTCCCAGGCCTGCTCCTCGGTGGCGCCGAGGATCGGCCGCAGCGACAGACTGAAGCGGATCTGTTCCTCGCGGCCGTAACGTGCCGCCGCCTTGCGCACCTGGGCAATGCGCTCGCGTACCTGCTCCAGGGGCTCGCCCCACATCATGTACACGTCAGCGTGCCTGGCGGCGACTTCCACCGCCGCGTCGGAGGCACCGGAGAAGTAGATCGGCAAGTGCGGCTGCTGCAGTGGCTTGACCAGGGTCAGGTTGTCTTCCACCCGGTAATGCGCTCCTTGATGGTCGAACGGCTCGTGGCGCGTCCAGGTGTTGCGCAGCACCTGCAGGTACTCGTCGGTACGGGCATAGCGGGCATCCTTGTCGAGGAAGTCGCCGTCGCGTTGCAGGTCGCCGCTGTCGCCGCCGGTGATCACGTTGATCGAGGCCCGGCCACGGCTCAGGTGATCGAGGGTCGCGAATTGCCGCGCGGCGAAGGTCGGTGCCTGAAAACCAGGCCGGTGTGCCACCAGCAGGCCGATGCGTTCGGTCAACGCAGCCACATAGGTGGCGAGGATCATCGAATCCGGGGCGCTGGTGTTGACCGCCAGCAACGCCTTGTCGAAACCACCGTACTCCTGGGCCTGGGCAAAGGCACGGATGAACGGCAGGTCGATTATCGGGCCACGCGGGGCCTGGGATTCGCTGCCTTCCTGGGGGCCGATCAGGCCGATGAACTCAAGACTCATGGACTCGCTCCTTGCATGAAAAATGTCAGGCCACCGCGCCCTGGGCGCGGCGCAGGGTGTTGCGATTGGTCGGTACGGCCAGGCCGAAATGCTCGCGCAGGGTCTGGCCCTGGTACTCGCGGCGCAGCAGCCCGCGGGCCTGCAGCAGCGGCACCACCTGTTCGGTAAAGGCTTGCAGGCCGTCAGGCAGCAGCGAGTTGATGATGAAACCGTCGGCAGCGCCGTTTTCGAACCAGTACTGCAGGGCATCGGCCACCTGTTCCGGAGTGCCCACGAAGTCGCGACGTGGCTGCGAGAAACGCAGCGCCAGCTGGCGCAAGGTCAGGCCCTCGTCGCGGGCCAGTTGCTTGAGCTGGTCAGAGGTGCCCTTGTGGCTGTCATTGCCCAGGGTGCCAAGGTCCGGGAACGGCGCATCGAGGTCATGCCGGCTGAAGTCGTAGTCATTGAACGGCCGGCCCAGTGCAACCAGGGCATCTTCGATGCTGACCAGCTCGACGGCCTGCTGATAGCGATCTTCCACCTCGGCGGCATCGCGACCAACGATCGGCCGGATACCCGGCAGGATCGACAACTGTTGCGGGTCGCGGCCATGCCGTGCGGCTCTTTGCTTGAGGTCCTGGTAGTAGTCGCGGGCATCGCTGAACGACTCGGGGCTGACGAAGATCGCATCGGCGTTCTGCGCCGCGAAATGGCGGCCGTCTTCCGACACCCCGGCCTGGAAGATCACCGGCTGGCCCTGGCGCGAACGCTGGATGTTCAGCGGTCCCTTGACCTTGAAGAACTCGCCCTGGTGGCCAAGTGTGTGCAGTTTGTTCGGGTCGAAGAACTGCCCGCTGTGCTTGTCGCGGGTGAAGGCGTCGTCTTCCCAGGAGTCCCACAGGCCCTTGACCACTTCCAGGTGTTCGCGGGCGATGCGGTAGCGCACCGCATGCGGTGGGTGTTCGGCCTTGCCGAAGTTGTCGGCGGTACCCGACAGCCAGGACGTCACCACGTTCCAGCCGGCGCGGCCGCCGCTGATCAGATCCAGCGAGGCGAACTGCCGGGCGACCTGGAACGGCTCGGTGTAGCTGACCGTGACCGTGGCCACCAGGCCGATGCGCTCGGTGATCGCCGCCAGCGCCGAAAGGATCGTCAGCGGTTCGAAGCGATTGAGGTAGTGGGGGCTGGAGCGGGCATGGATGTGCAGGCTGTCGGCGATGAAGGCGAAGTCGAAGCGGGCGGCTTCGGCCAACCGGGCCTGGTGCTTGTAGAAACCGAAGTTGACGCTGGCGTCGGCCAGCGCATCGGGGTGGCGCCATTCGCCCCAGCCATGGCCGACGCCATGAATCATGGCGCCAAGGCGGATTTGTCGTGTGCTCATCGAAGTACCTGTGGTGAAGAGGTGGGAAAGGGCTGGCGCAGGCCATCGCCAACGCGCCGCAGGGCGCGTCGAGCATGGCGTGAGTCAGAATGGGCGTTCATGCGGTGCAGGCTCCTGGCGTGGTCGGGAAAACGGCCTCCGCCAGGAAAGGGGTCGGTCTGGATTGAACTTAGCGGTGTAAGTCAGGCTTGTGAAAGGCTTTGTGGTTCTATGCTAATAATGAGTGATCTGAATCTAAATTAACTAAGATTATGCGTTTTATGCATTTATGGCTCGACGCCCCGGAATGGCCGCGATCAGCTCGCGGGTGTAGTCACTGGCTGGCTGCTCGAACACCTGGTTGGCCGGGCCTTGTTCCACCACATGGCCCTTACGCAGCACCAGGACGTGATCGGCCATGTTTGCCACCACGGCCAGGTCGTGGGACACCAGCACATAAGCGATACCCAGTTCGCGCTGCAATTGTTCGAGCAACGCGAGGATCTGCGCCTGGACAGACACATCCAGTGCACTCACCGGTTCGTCGAGCAGCAGCAGCTCAGGTTGCAGCGCCAACGCACGGGCGATGGCCACGCGCTGGCGCTGGCCGCCAGACAGCTCGCGGGGCAGACGGTCGAGGTATTCCACGGGCAGATGCACTCGCTTGATCAGCTCACGCGCCGCCTGCTCCAGCGCCTCGCCCTTGAGCAGGCCAAATGACACGAGCGGTTCGACGATGCTGTCGAACACCGTGAAACGTGGGTCCAGTGCCGCGAACGGGTTCTGCTGCACCAGTTGGATGCGCCGGCGCAGTGGGCGGAACTCGCGCCAGCCATAACCACTGACATCCTGCTGATCGAACAGCACCTGCCCATGGCTGGGTGTTTCAAGGCCCAGGGCGATACGCAATGCCGTGCTCTTGCCTGACCCGGATTCGCCGACGATCGCCAGGGTACGGCCACGATGCACCTCCAGGCTCAGGTCGTGCAGGGCCGTGAAATGGCTGTTCTGCCCCTGACTTGCGGGCAAGCGAAAGCGTTTGCCGACGCCCACCAGGCGCAGGATGGGCGGTGCCTCGCTGGGTACTGAGACGGGTCGCTGGCGGGGTATGGCGAACGCCGGTGCAGCAGCGAGCAAGGCTCGCGTGTAAGGGTGCTGGGCGTCGCCGAGAATCTGGGCTGGCGAACCCTGTTCGACCCCTTCGCCGCGCTGCATGACCAGCAGGCGGTCGGCGCGGTCGGTGGCCATGCCCAGGTCGTGGGTGATGATCAGCAGGGCAATGCCGCGCTCGGCCACCAGGCGCTGCAAATGGTCGAGGATCTTGCGCTGTACCGTGACATCCAGGGCGCTGGTTGGCTCATCGGCGATGATCAGCTGCGGGTCGCCCGCCAGAGCGATGGCGATCAGCACGCGCTGGCGCATCCCGCCAGACAGTTCATGGGGATACTGACGTGCGCGTAGCAGCGGGTCGTCGAGGCCGACCTGAGCGAGCAGTTCCAGCACGTCGGCATCCAGGCCGGCATAGCGCCGCCCGCGCGCCAGCAGCAAGGCTTCGCCGATTTGTTGGCCGACGCGCAGGGTGGGATTGAGGCTGACCATCGGGTCCTGCGGCACCAGGCCGATCATCCGCCCGCGCACCTGGCGCCAGTCGCGTTCGCTGGCCTGGGCCATTTCCCTGCCGGCGATGCGCAGCTGACCCGCGTCGATCTGTGCGTTGCCCGGCAACAGACCGAGCAGCGCATTGGCCAGGGTCGATTTGCCCGAGCCAGACTCACCGACGATGGCCAGTGTTTCCCCGGCGGCCAGGCTCAACGACAGTCGGCGCACGGCCTGCAGCCGCTGGCTGGCCACGGCATAGCTGATACTCAGGTCCTGTACTTCGATCAAGGCTGGCGAGGTCATCGGGCCTGCTCCTCGACGCTGCGCGCCAGATGGTTGAGGCTGAACACCACGGCGACCACGAACAGCCCCGGCAGCAGCGACACCCAGGGTGCGGTGATCAGGAAGTGCCGGCCATTGGCGATCAGCGTGCCCCATTCCGCTGCCGGCGGCGCGGCGCCGAAGCCGAGGAAGCTCAACCCGGCAGCGGCCAGGATCGCCGCACCGAAATCCAGCGTGGCAAGCACCGCCACCGGCCCCCAGGCGTTGGGCAGCACATGGCGCAGCAGGGTGCGGGTCCAGCTGGCGCCGCCCAGGCGCGCGGCTTCCACGTAGGGCAGGGTCTTGATGCGCAGCACCTCGGCGCGAGTGGTACGGGCGAAGCCAGGAATGATCCCGACACCGACCGCTACGGCCACCGGCACGGTACCGAAGCCGATGGCAGTGACGATGGCCAGGGCCAGAAGCAGGCCGGGCAGCGCCAGCAGCACGTCGACCAGGCGCATCAGAGCGGCATCCACACGCCCGCCGGCAAACCCGGCCAGTACGCCAAGGCTCAAGCCCCCGGCCAGGGCGATGGCCACGGCCAGCAGCGCCGCCTGCACCGAAAGCCGCGAGCCATAGACGACGCGGGTATACAGGTCGCGGCCCAGTTCATCGGTGCCGAACCAATGGGTCGCACTGGGGGCGGCGAGCTTGTCCACCGGCGATGTCGCGTAGGGGTCGAAGCTGGTCAGCAGTTGCGGCGCGGCGGCTGCCAGCAGGGCAAACGCCACCACCAGCAGGGCCAGGCTGAAGCCGGGACGACGTAGCAGTGGCGCGGCGGCCAGGACCAGGCGTCGCAGGCGTGTGCGGCGTTTCCAGGTTGCGCTGGGTGGCGCCAGGGGGGCGGGGTAGGAGCGAGTTTCGGCGGTCATGTCAGGTCACCTTGGGAGTATGGGTGATACGTGGGTCCAGGCACGGGTAGAGCAGGTCGACGATCAGGTTGACCACCACGAAGGCCGCCGCCGAGACCGCGACCACCGCCAGCACCACCGGAATGTCCTGGCGCAGCACGGCTTCCTGGGCCAGGCGCCCGACGCCGTTGCGCGAGAAGATGGTTTCCACCAGTACCGCGCCGGACACCGTGTTGCCCACCTGCAGGCCGACCAGGGTCAGCACCGGCAACGCGGCATTGCGCAGCCCATGGCACGCCTGCACCTGCGCGCGGCTGAGGCCTTTGGCAAAGGCGGTGGTGATATAGGGCTCCTGCCACACGCCCTGGAAACCGCGCTGCAGCACCTGGGCATACACGGCGGCACTGGGAATCGCCAATGTCACTGCAGGCAGCACCAGGCTTTCGACGCCTTGGCTGCCGGTGGCGGGAAACCAGCCCAGGCCGAAGGCGAAGACCTGGATCAGCAACAGGCCCATCCAGAACACCGGTACGGAAAAGCCCAGCGACGGCAGGCGCGCCAGTGCGGTCTTCAGCGGCTGCCATTGCAGGTAAGCCGTGAGGTAGGCCAGGCCGATGCCTCCCACCAGCGAGAGCAGGATGGCCAGGCCGGCCAGGGCCAGGGTCTGTGGCAGGCGCTCGGCGAGCAGTTCGCTGACCGGGCGGCCCAGCGACAGCGACTGGCCGAGGTCGCCCTGCACGGCGCGCCACAGCAAGTCGAAATACTGCTCGAACAGGCCCTTGTCCAGGCCGTAGTAGGCGCGGGCCTTGGCCAGCGCTTCGGGCGACAGGCCGTCGGCCTCCATGCCCGAGGCGCTGAGCATGATCGCCAGGGTGTCGCCTGGCAGCAGGTAGAGAATGAAATAGCTGATGCTGTAGGCGCCCCAGAGCACCAGCAGCGCCTGGCCGATGCGGCCGATCAGGTAGCGCCTCATGGCTGGCCCACCTGGATGTCACTGAGGAAGGCGAAGCCTTCGGCGGTCCAGTGGAAGTTCTTCACCCGCGGGGCGGTGGCTGCCTGCCAGACACGCTCGTAGATCGGAAAGGCCGAGGCTTCGTCGACCAGCAGGTCCTGCAACTGGCCGTAGGCGTCGGCGCGCTGTGCATCGGCGGTGGCGGTGATGCCCTGGTCGAACAGCGCCTGGGCGCGCACCAGGGTAGCGGGTTCATAGGTGCTGGTGGCCAGGGTGGCGCTGTTGGCGGCACGCGGGTCGAGGATGGTCTGCAGGATGATCGGGTCGGCTCGGGTCATGTAGGTGGAGGTCAGGTCGTAATTGCCCGAACTGTTGCCGGCCACCCACTCGGCGCGGGTCAGCACGTTGAGTTTCAAGTCGATGCCGACCTTGCGCAGCTGGTCCTGGATCAGCACATCGCCAGCGCTTTCGGCAGGCGTGAGGTTGTAGCGCAGGGTCAGGCGCTGGCCGTTCTTGTAGCGGTAGCCGTCGGCTGCCTTGTTCCAGCCCGCGGCATCGAGCAGACGCTCGGCGCCCTGTGGGTCGTAGGCGAGCTTGGCGCTCTGCTCCTTGAAGTACGGCGTGGTCACGTCGTACACGCCGCGCACCACCGGAAATGCGGCGTTGTAAACGGTGTGTGCGTAGCTGCTGCGGTCGATGGCTTTCTGCAGCGCCAGGCGCAGTTGCCGGTCGCCGAGCAGACGACCGTTGCGGGTGTTGGGGTAGAGGTTGAGCGCCGGACCGGGCAGGGAGCGGCTCTGGATGGTCGCGCCCTTGGACTGGAACAGCGTGGCGTCGACCTCCGAGAAGGGGTTGCGTGGCCAGAGGATGTCGGCCTTGCCCTGCAGGAACAGGCCATTGCGCACGCTTTCCTCGGGAATGTAGCGGATCTCGACGCTGTCCAGGTGGGCGGCCCCCTGGTTGCGCACGTTGGCCGAGGCCCAGGCGTAGTCGGCTCGCTTCACCAGCCGGGCGCCGACCTCCGGGGTGTAGTGCTCCAGCACGAAGGGGCCGGTGCCGATGATCTTGCCCAGCGAGCGTTCCTGGGCCGTGAGCTGGTAGGAGGCCGGGGCGAGGATCGCCAGGTTGGTGGTGGACGTGGCCTGCAGGAAACCGGCATTGGGGCGTGACAGCACCAGGCGGACGGTGAAGGTGTCGAGCACCTCGGCGTGGTCGTAGCCGGCCAGGTAGGTGGCGCCGAAGGTCGCGGGCAACTGCGTGGCAAAGGCCTTGTTGCTGTCGAAGGCGGTCTTCACCGCCTGGGCGTCGAAACGCTCGCCGTTGCTGAAGGTAACGTCCTGGCGCAGGTGGAAGGTGTAGCTCAGCGCATCGGGGCTGACCTCCCAGCGCTCGGCCAACCAGGGAATGATGCGGCCCGTTTCCGGGTCCTGGTCAGTGAGCGACTCGGCGACGTTGCGCAGCAGCACGCGATGCTCCAGCCAATACACCTGGAACGGGTCGACGCTGACCAGGGTGGTGTTGTCGCCCCAGAAGGCGATGTTCAGGGTCTTGCTGGCCGTGCTGTCGGCCGTGGGCGAGCAACCGCCCAAGGCCAGGCCGAGGGCGCAGGCGGCGAACAGCTGCCTGACGAGACGCAGTGGGGGCATGGAATCTTTCCTCATGGGCGCAGGGTGCCGGGGGGCACCCCCCAGCAGGCATTGGGTGCGATGGATCAGTGCTGGTAGTCACGGCCTTCGCGATCGAGCTGGCGGATCAACGCGTCCCAGTGGCGCTGGATGCCTTCGCCCAGACCGTCGGAAAAGCGCTTGGACTGTTCGTGAACCTTGGCGATGGCCGCTGGCGCGGCGTGCAGCAACTGGTCGTTGCCGCCGGCCTGGGCAGCCACCTGGATGTTGCAGGCGCGTTCCAGACCGTGCAGTTCCCGGAACGCATGCTCGACACTGACGCCGCCGGTGAGCAGCCCGTGGTTGCGCAAGATGAGAATGTTGCTGTCCCCCAGGTTGGCCACCAGCCGCTGCTGTTCATCCAGATCGAGGGCCACGCCTTCGTAGTCGTGGTAGGCCACACGGCTGTAGTAGGCCAGCGCATGCTGGGAGATTGGCAGCAGACCGTCGCGCTGCGCCGATACCGCCGCACCGTCACGCGTATGGGTGTGCAGCACCGCCTTGAGATCCGGACGGGCGCGGTGGATGGCACTGTGGATCACATAGCCGGCCTGGTTGATGCCCAGCCCCAGCGGGTCGTCGATGAGGGTGCCGTCGACGTCGACCTTGACCAGGTTCGACGCGGTGATTTCGTCGAACAACAGGCCGAAGGCGTTGATCAGAAAGTGCTCGTCTGGGCCGGGCACCCGTGCAGAGAAGTGCGTGTAGATGTGGTCGGTCCAGCGCAACAGCGCGGCCAGGCGGTAGGCGGCGGCGAGCTTGACGCGCACCTCCCATTCCTCGGCGCTGACGCGGTTGCGTACGTCGAGGGTGCCGATGTCGATGGCGGTCAGTGAACTCATGTCGGGTCTCCGGTGGTCGGGTCAGTAGCCGCGTCGGGTGTCGACCAGGTTGGCCAGGGGCGCCTGTTCGCGGTAGCGGTGGAAGTTGTCGATGAAGGCTTCGAGGAAGGCCGGGTAGCCGTCGGTGGAAATGGCCGAGGTATGCGGTGACAGGAACACGCGCGGGTGATGGTAGAGCGGATGGCCGTCGGGCAGGGGTTCCGGCTCGCTGACGTCGAGGCTGGCGCGGCCGATGCGCCCGCTGTCCAGCGCTTCGAGCAACGCCTGCTGGTCGAGCAGGCCGCCACGGGCGATGTTGATCAGGTGCAACCCGGGACGCGCATGGCTCAGCACCTGGCGATCGATCAGGCCACGGGTAGCCGGTGTCAACGGCGCCGCCAGCACCAGGTGGTCGCTACCCGCGAACAGCTGCTGCAGGGTTTCGGCGCGCGTCACCCCAGGTTGCTCGGCGATGGCCTGGCCGGGACGGCTCAGGGCCAGAACCTGCATGCCCAGAGCCACCGCCTTGTGCGCCAGGCTCTGGCCGATGCTGCCGAAACCGAGAATCCCCAGGGTGCGGCCGCGCACGGGTGACAGGGGGCTTAGCTGCCAGGCGGCGTCCTTGACCCACAGCCCGGGCAGTTGCTTGGCCGCGGCGAAGATCAGGGCAAGGGCGAATTCGGCGACCTGTTCGGCGTTGGCCCCGCGGCCGCTGGTCACCGGCGGGCCGTGGAATACCCAGTCCGGGTAGAAATCGATGCCCGACGAGACCAACTGCACCCAGCGCAGGCCCCATGGCCAACCGACGGGCACCTCGTCGACCCGCTGACCGCGCACATTCAGCGGGCGCAGGATCAACACGTCGGCGGGCACATCGAGGTTCGGCTGCCCCAGGGGCAGGTCGAGGACCTGGTGGTCGACCAGGCGCTCGCGCAACCATTGGTTGGCGGCAGCATCCAGCTGGCTGGCGATCAGCGAGGCACTCATGCCGACACCTCTGCGAACGCGGCGCGGCCGGCCTGGCCGAACACCACGTCGTCCTGCGGGGTGTGGATGCGGCTGCACAGCACGTCGCGGTAATGGCGCTCCAGCGGATTACGACGCGACAGACCAGGGTTGCCGGCGGCTTCGATGGCCAGTTCCACGGCCTGGATGGCGTTGTTGCACACCAGATGCTTGATCTGCCCGGCGTGCCGCGCCTCGATCTGCCCCGCGGCGGCGGAGTCGAGCAGGCTGCGATTGGCGAACAGCAGGGTGTCGATGCGCCCCAGCACTTCCTGGAAGCGTGGCAGGCTGGCCAGTGGCGCCCCGAGGTTGGACGGTGCCCGCTGCTGCAGGAACGTTGCCAGCCAGTCTCGCGCCGCCTGGGCCACGCCGTCGTACACCGAGGGCAGCAGCACGGACATCCACAGCAGTCCTTCGGGGTCGAGTTCGGCGCGGGGTGCGCTGGCCGGGCTGACGCTCACCGCATGGTCGAGGGGAATCAGCACGTCGTCGAAGCGCACTTCGTGGCTGCAGGTGGCGCGCATGCCCAGATGGTCCCAGTCCTCGACGATCTGAATGCCTGGGGTGTCGCGGTGGACCAGGAAGCCGCCGACCAGCGGATCGTGGTCGTCGCTGCGTCCCCACACCAGATACCAGGTCAGGCCATGGCTGCCGGTGGAGTAGATCTTGCGCCCCGACAGCCGCCAGCCTTCCGGGGTGCGCCGCGCCACGCTGGCGGGCAGGCCACCACGGGCCGGCGTGCCGAGATCGGGCTCGACACGCAGCGCGTTGATCAGTGCGCCGTGTGCCACGGCCTCCTGGGCGACGCGGCGGCGCAGGTGCTCGGGCCAGCGCGGATCATCGTGCAGGCGGGCATGTTGCAGGTACTGCATGACCAGAATCAGCGCGCTGGCCGGGTCGCCTTTGCCGACGGCTTCGACCACCCGGCGTGCTGCAGGCAGGTCGGCGCCACCACCGCCAAGCGCACGTGGCACGCTGAAGGCCAGCAGCCCGTGGCGGCGCAACAGGTCGAAGTTGTCATGGGGAAACTGCGCGCTGCGGTCATAGCGCTCGGCGTTGGCGGCCAAGGCTTGGGTCAGCTCGGCCAGGGCGCGCGGGGAAGGGTGACTCATGGGGCTTTCATCCCTGAAGTACGGTGGTTTTTAAGACCGTATTCGCATGGATCAAAGCTGTAAAAGTCTTTTTGGTTCTATGCTAATTATTTGTTTTAAGAATCTTTAAGATTTTTATATATGCAAAATTCGCATTAAATGGTGCGTGTGCCGCGTTCCCGCGCGGCACATAGGGGGTCAGCCCTGCAGGCGCTGCGCGGTCACCCGGCCGAACAGCTCCACCGGCTCCTGCAGATTGCCCAGGTAGCGCGGATGGAACAGCCACAGGTCGACCTGCGGTTTGAAGTCGCTGATGTTCAGCACCTCCAGCGCATCGCGATGGCGGCTGGTGTGCAGCAGCGGCTCGGGCACCAGCCCCAGGCCCTGGCCGCTGGCCACCAGGCCCAGTTGCAGTTCGGTGCCGAAGGTTTCCAGGTTGATCCCCAGGCTCAGGCCCTGTTCGCTCAAGGCGCGTTGCAGGCCGGCACGGAACCCGCAGCCGTCGGGGTTGAGCACCCAACCGCGGGTGTAGCAGTCCTTGAGCTTGCAGTTGCGCTTGCCGACGCTGCCCTTGGCTGCCACCACCTTCAGCGCCATGCGCCCGATCGACTGGCTGGCGATGCCCTCGGGGAAGATCTTGCCCGGTGGGAACAGGGCGGCAGCGGCATCCAGCTCGCCATTCTCCATGCGCGTGATCAGGCTGCTGCCCCAGCCACTGCTGACCTGGGTACGCAGGGGCGGGTAGGCTTCGCGGATCTGTGCCAGGGCGTCGAGCAGCACCACGTCGCCGAGCGTCTGCGGCATGCCCAGGCGCAGGGTGCCGGAAGGCGCACCGTCATTGGCCACCAGCTCGCGCAGTGAGTCGATCTCGCGCAGGATGGCCTTGCACTGCTCGTAGACACGCAGGCCCATGGGAGTGGGTTTGAGCGGTTTGGTATTGCGGTCGAGCAGCGTGGCCCCGAGGGCTTCCTCGAAGTTCTGTACGCGCCGGGTGATGGCCGGTTGCGTCAGTTGCAGGGCTTCGGCGGCCAGGTTGGTCGACTGGCAACGAATGACCGCCACGAAGGCGTCCATATCATCGATTTTCATGTTCGGCGCTCGGCAAAAGGAACGGAAAAATAACGCATGCACATAATCTGCCTGAAGAATAATGCTGCCTGTATCAATTACCAAGCCGCCCTGATAATCGTGCCTGGAGCCCTGATCTTGCGATGCATGCGATTAAATGCATATTAGGTTATTCCTAAAATCAATTTAATTTATTCATTGCTCCTCGTTTAGAGTCGCTGCCATCCGGGGCGCAAGAAGCGCCTCGCCATAGACTTCGAGGAGCGCCATGTCCATCCGTTCAAGATTGCTGAACCGCTTGTTGCCCTTTGCCGCGGCCATGCTGCTGGTCACTCAGGCGAGTGCTGCCGAGCGCCTGACCCTGCGCATCGGCGACCAGAAGGGCAACATGCGCGCCCAGCTGGAAGCTGCCGACGCCCTGCGAGACCTGCCTTATGACATTCGCTGGGCGGAGTTTCCCGCCGCCGCGCCGCTGGCCGAGGCGTTGAACGCCGGGGCCATCGATGCGGGCATCATCGGCGATGCGCCGTTGTTGTTCGTGCTGGCGTCCGGTGCGCCGGTCAAGGCCATCGCCGTCGACAAGTCCGACCCTTATGGCACCGCACTGCTGGTGCGCCCGGATGCACCGCTGCAAACCGCTGCCGACCTCAAGGGCAAGCGTATTGCGACCGGGCGTGGCTCGATCGGCCATCATCTGGCGCTCAAGGCCCTGGACCAGGCCGGGTTGAGTGAAAAGGACGTGGAATTTCGTTTCCTGGGGCCGGTCGACGCCAAGATCGCCCTGGCCAATGGGGCAGTGGATGCCTGGTCGACCTGGGAGCCTTATACCGCGCTGGCCGAGTTGAGCGGGCAGGGGCGAGTACTGGTCAATGGTCGTGGCCTGTCGAGTGGCAACAGCTTCCTGGCCGCCACCGACCAGGCGCTGGAAGACCCGGCACGCCGCGCCGCCTTGCAGGACTACCTCAATCGCCTGGCGGGTGCGCAGATCTGGGCCTACCAGCATCTGGACAGCTATTCCAAGACCCTGGCGACCATCATCGGCTTTCCGCAAGACGCTGCCCGGCTGCAGTTCGAGCGCCGCCAACTGCATTGGCAGGCCATCGATGCCAAGACGGTTGCCGAGCAACAGGACACCGCCGATTTCTACCAGGCCCATGGCCTGATGAACGAACGCCTCGACGTGGCACCGACCTTCGCCCAGGGCTTCAGCGTACCGGGCACCGGCAAAGTCGCCGCCAATCCTTGATCAGGAGGTTCCGTCATGACCTTTCCATCCTGGCGCCGTCTGGCGCTGACGCTGGTGCTCGGCACGCTGCTGCCGGGCCTGGTCCAGGCCGAGCAGACCCTGCGCATCGGCTACCAGAAATCCTCGACCCTGCTGACCCTGCTCAAGACCCGCGGCACTCTGGAGCAACGCCTGCAGGCGCAAGGCATACGCATCAGCTGGCACGAGTTTCCCAGCGGCCTGCCGCTGCTGGAAGCGCTCAATCTGGGCAACGTCGACTTGTCGGCAGACGTCGCCGATACCGTACCGGTGTTCGCCCAGGCCGCCGGCGCCAAGCTGACCTATTTCGCCCGGGAGACCGCCTCGCCCAGGGCCCAGGCGATTCTGCTGCCTGCCGACTCGTCGGTCCGCAGCCTGGCCGACCTCAAGGGCAAGCGCGTGGCAGTGACCAAGGCCGCCGGCAGCCATTACCTGTTGATCGAAGCACTGGCCAAGGCCGGGTTGAGCTTCAAGGACATCAGCCCGGCCTACCTGATCCCCGCCGATGGGCGGGCGGCGTTCGAGAACGGCAAGGTCGATGCCTGGGTGACCTGGGATCCTTACGTCGCCAGCGCGCAGCGCCAGCAGCAGGCGCGCATTCTTGTCGATGGCAGCGGCCTGGCCAGTTACCAGCGCTACTACCTGGCGGGCAGTGACTACGCCAAGGCGCACCCCGATGTGCTGCAGCAGGTCTACACCGCCCTGCGCGAAACCGGCCGCTGGGCCAAGGCCGAACCGGCCGCCGCTGCCGCGATTCTCGGCCCGCTGTGGGGCAATCTGGACAGCGAGACGGTGCAACAGGCCAACGCACGACGCAGTTACGACGTGCAGCCGGTGCGGCTCGATGAATTGGCTGAGCAGCAACGCATTGCCGATGCGTTCTACCGCGAAGGGCTGTTGCCCAAGGCGGTGGACGCCCAGGCGGTGAGTGTGTTCGAAGTGCGGGCGGAGTGAGCGCAGCAGGCTGCATTCATAACGGCCACTGGATGGGGGCCATTGGCCAGGATACACTCGCTCCCCTCATCATGCCGGGCATCAAATGGGTGCTAAGTCTGCTATGAAAAGGATCTTCACGGTTTGCCTGGCGGTCTCTCTGATCGCCCAGGCCTCGGCCGGGCTGGCCGACTCGGCCAATGGGAAAAAGCTGTTCACCGAGCGCTGCGCCTTGTGTCACGGCGCAGACCTCAAAGGCTCCGGGCCGCTGGCCAACAAGAGCGATCCCCCTACACCGGACCTCACCACGGCGGCCTTCAAGAAGCGTCTGCACGATTATCCTGGCGTGATTGTCGCGTCGGTCATTCTGCGCCCCAATGGCGACCTGATCCCCAGGACGCTGCGGGAAAACGGGGTCAAGGTTCCGCCACACGCCTGGACGGTGAACGATTTTCGCGACCTGAACAGCTACATGACCGGCATCATCTCAGGCCGATGAAGCTGCTTGGATCGAGGCCAATCGGCTCTCGCCGGTTCAGAGCCCGCTGACATCAAGAAGGAGTTCTACATGATCGAACTTCTGGGCGAAGTGCTGTTTCGCGCGGTCTGCTTTCCTGTCGGTTGGTTGACGCTCAGGCTGGTGACCTTTGGGAAATACCCCCCTAAAGGGACTTGGCATTCCGAGTCGCCGACAACCGAGTGGGTCACGGCAATCGGGCTGGCGGTGCTGGTCGTTGCCATGATGGCTATGTTGGGTCAGTTCGTCTTTTCCTAGCCTGCGTCTTTTCCGTTTGAGCGTGGCAGCTCCGTCATGGGAGCAGCCAGCGGATCGCCGCCAGCAGCGCAAAGCCGGCCGCGAAGAGCAGCGGTCGCTTGGCCTTGCCGGCATGGCGTAACACCCACGCCCAGCCATGCTGAATCCAGGCTGCCGGGGAGTCACCACGGGTCACCACGTCGACGAAGCGGATGCCGCCAGCCAGGGTGAGCAGCCCCATCACCACACCGAGCGGCGCATGGGTCTGGCCCCAGGCGAACACCAGTGCCGCCGGTGCCAGGCAGGGCAGCAGATGGCGCAGCAGAAGCACGCCATTGCCGTCGCGTACCAGCCCCCTTGGCAGCAGGCGCATGCTCAATATCACGTCGGTCTGTACCAGCCCCTCGGCGACCTTCGACCAGAAGATACCCACCCAGGTCATGATCCAGACCAGCACGTAAGCCATTACGGCCGTCGCGGGCAAGATGATCCAGAAACGCTCGTCGTTCCCGTGCGCATCCAGCTTCAAGACCAGGTACAGACACAGCCAGAGCATGCCCCACAGGTAGATGCGCGCCCAGCCCCAGTGACCCTTGGGTCGCCAGGCCTGCCAGTCGGCAACATAGCGGTGTTGCAGGCGCTCGGGCAGTGACGGGTCGTCGTGGATGTGGTGCGCGAGTTCTGCGCACGCCTCCCAGTCTTCCGAGATGAAGCGATCCGCCCACTGGCGGCGCTGGCCGGGCGTTAGGTCGGCCAGCAGGAACCACGCCGCGTTGTGTCGGGCGTCCTCGGGCGGGCGAGCCAGCAGTTGGCGCAACTCAGCCTCCAGTCGAGCGCTTTCATAGCGGCGCTGGACATCGGCCCATCGCTCTGCACTGCAAGGCAGGTAGCCCTGGATTTCGTCCCAGCCGGCCAGCGTGCAGAGCTGTTCGAAGAATGTCGGCGTCCAGTGCGCGTGGTTTTCCAGCAGCTCCAGCATCTGCGCCTTGAATCGATCACGGCGGTCCAGTGGTTGCAACCATTCACTGCTCAGTGCGCGGTGCAGGCTGTACAGGGCCTGTTCTTCCTGCTGAGCATGCAGCGCCTGGTGAGCGTGGCGCAGGGCGCGGCTGGCCAGCCGCTGCGCGAGGATTTCCATCTCTGCATACGGCAGGTATTCGGGCTGTCTTGCCGTCAGCCAGCCCAGGTAGCGATGCGCCCAGTCCAGCGCTTCGTCGTCTGCCTGGTGCAGCAGACGCTGCAGCAGGTGTTTCTGGAACGACGCTTCGAGCCCGGCAGCCTGCGCTTGTGCCAGTCCTTCGTCGAGGCCGCCGCTGAACAGGCTCTCGATGCGCAGTGGCGGGCGCGAGTCGAGTTCCTCCAGCCTCGACGGCACGCTCTGGGTGAGCGGCAGTCCGGCAGCAGGGTGCGCTTCGGAGTCGCCGCCTTGTGCCTCGTACAGCCAGGCCGGGTCCGTCTCGCCATCCATGCCGCCAAGCGCGGTTTCTGCGGCTGGGGGCACGAAGGATTGCTCGTACCCGGCATCCTTGTCGAAGAACGTCTCGGACTCCTCGAAATCGCCGTGTTCGGCACGCCAACGTGCCTGGTCCAGGGCGCGCTCGTAGGCTTCGCGCAGGCGCTGGAAGGCCTGTGGGTCTTCGTCAGGGCGGTGGGTTTTCAGCAGGCGGGCATAGGCGCGCTTGATCTGGCGTTCATCGGCGTCTGCGGCAACGCCCAGTATTTCCCAATCCATGGCCGGCCTCAGAGTCGCTGCTCAAGACGGTCGAGGCGCTCGGTCAGCAGCACACGGGCCTCGCGGATCGCTCGTTCATCCTGGCGCTCCAGCTCATGCTGGAACTGCCGGGCCAGGTCGGCAACGTACTGGCGCGTGTCACCCAGGCTTTCCTGATACAAGCGCTCCATGCGTGCCATCAGCACCGTGTTGACCTGCTGGTCGCGTGGGTGCACCTTCAGCGCGGCGAGGCTTTCCAGGCGTTGGGCGATTTCCTCGGCGCTCAGCACGCCGGGATTGTTCTCGATCACCAGCGTGCGGCGCTCGTCGGTCAGCGGGATGTGCACCTGGGCTTCGAGCAGGCCGTTGATGTCGTAGGTGAAGCGCACTTCGAGGCTGACTTCACCGGCAGGGCGGGGCGGCACAGGTACTTCAAGTTCGCCCAGGAAAATATTGTTTTTCACCAGTCGGCTCTCGCCCTGGAAGATGCGCACCTTCACCTTCGTTTGCCCGTCGTCGACGGTGTATACGGTCTGCACCCGGCTGACCGGCACCACGCTGTTGCGTTCGATGATCGGCAGGTACAGCCCGTAGTCGCGGCGCAGGTCATCACCGGAAGTGGTTTCGATGCCCAGGGTGTAGGGGCAGACATCGGTGAGCACCACCTCTTCGAGCGAGGCATGGCGGGCCTTGAGGGCCGCCTGGATGGCCGCCCCCTGAGCCACCACCTCGTCAGGGTTGAGCTGCATGGCCGGAATGCGCCCGAACAGGCTGGCGACCAGCCGGCGCACCAGTGGCATACGCGTGGTACCACCCACGAGCAGTACTTCGTCGAGGTCGGCGGCCTTGATGCGCGCATCGCGCAAGGCACGTTCGATCGGCGCACGCAGGCGCTCCAGGAGGGGTTGCGCGAGGCGGGCCAGATCGTTCTGCGTGATGGTCAGCGCCCATTCGCGCTCGTCTTCGCGCACCGTAAAGGTGGCCTGTAGCTGCTGGCCCAAGGCATGGCGTACGCGCTGCGCTTCACGACGCAGGCGCTGCGCCATGCTGCCGTCGCTGGCGTTCGGCAGGCCCTGGGCCTGCGGCGAAGCGCGGAAATGCTCGGCCAGCAGGTCATCGAAGTCTTCGCCACCCAGGAAGTTGTCGCCAGCACTGGCGCGCACTTCCATGACGCCTTCGAACAGTTCTAGCACCGACACGTCGAAGGTCCCGCCGCCCAGGTCGAAGACCAGGAACGTCGCTTCTTCCTTGTGATGCAGACCGTAGGCCAGGGCTGCGGCAGTCGGCTCGTTGATCAGCTTCTCGACCTTCAGCCCCGCCAGTTCGCCGGCCACTCGCGTGGCCTTGCGCTGCGCATCGCTGAAATAGGCCGGCACGCTGATCACCGCTTCGGTGACCGGCTCACCTAGGTAGCGTTCGGCGTCTTCCTTGAGGCTGCGCAACAACAGGGCAGACAGCTCTTCGGCCCGATAGGGGCGGTGACCCAGCAGGGTTTCATGGGCACTGCCCATGTGCCGCTTGAACAGCGAGGCAGTGACCTGCGGGTGGGTCTGCAGGCGCTCGCGGGCGACGTCGCCGACGATCAGATGCCCGTTGTCGTCGAGCCCGACCACGCTGGGGGTGAGTACCTTGCCCAGCGCATTGGGAATCAGCTTGGCGGTTTCGCCGCTCCATACCGCCACCAGGCTGTTGGTGGTGCCCAGGTCGATGCCGATGATCATGGTCGTTCCTTGTGTGTATCGAATGCCAGGCGATATGACCACGAAGACGCAGAGAGTATCCAGAACGGGGAAAACATTTCGGCTCGCCCCCGAACCAGTCCTTGCAAGGTCGAAATGCCGCTCGAACGTGCCCAACGGGGTAAGGGCATGGAACCAGCGTGCCGGGAGTGGGTGGGCTAGGTGACTGCTAAACCAGTTGCCTTGGACGGGCTATGGATGTTTGAGCAGGTGGGCATTTGTGGTGTTGCCGGAGACTCACTGAACAGATCCTTGGTTTCGAAGTGACATCATTTGATGGTCGTTCATGAAATCGTCAGCTAAGGCCGTCTGAGCTGTGCTGAAATAGCCTCCCGCTCAACCAATCTCACAAGCCTTGCCCATGAGTCAGATTGAGGGGTGGAAACCGCTCTGCCGGCGTCGAAACGCTGCTCACTGCGCGTTCAAGGCAACTTCTTCGGAGTTTTCCCAGATAAACCAGTCTTGACGGGTCGGCGCACCGCGGCCCGACAACAATACGTCTTCGCATTCCGAGTACCTGGAGTCATGGTGAGTACAGTCCTGGATACCCCGGATCTACACAGCAAGCCTCGCTTTCTGCAAGCGCCCGAGCAGGCAAGGCACTTGGTCCGTCTGTGTCGATTGGCACTGGCTGGTGCTGGCGGGTTATGGCTGCTGGCGCTGCTGGTTGAGCTCTTTTCACCCGATGCCCACTGGGTCCCCCTGTTACGAGTGAATGCCGCCGCACTGTTGTTGCTGGCGGCCGCGGGGCACTCAGCCTGGTTCATTGTCAAGTGGCGGGTCGAGGCACAGGGGCAGCAGCCCCTGCGCCTGGCCTTCTGGCGAAACACCGGCCAGATGCAGGACGAAGACCAGCCCCTCAGTGCCTTCGACCGTTGGTTGGCGCGCACCGGTGATGCACTGGCCAGGTGCTCGCGGTCGATCGGCCATGACGTGTTGTGGCTGTCGGGCTGGTCGGTGTTGGCGCTGGCACTGGTCATGGGCAGTTGGCGTTTCGACCTGCCGGCACCGGCCGCTGCCACTCAGGCAAGCTGGGTGGCAGTGGGCGTCTTGCTGGCACTGGCACTTGCGCTGCTGATCGTCGAAAGGCACCTGGCCTCGGCCAGCGAGGCGGACTGGCCGGAGGCGGTTGCCTTGGCGACAGTGGTCCGCGTGGTGATTCTGGTCCAGGTGCTGTCGATTCTCTGCCTGTTTTTTGCCGATGGCGCGCGGTTGTGGCCGGCCCGTCTGGCCGTGCTGATCGGCATACTGCCTGGCCTGTTGGCGGTGGAGTTCCTGGTGCGTGCGCTGGTCGCGGCATTCCGGCCGCAACGGGCGGAGCAGGAGCCCGCCCTGGTGGCGCGTAGCCTGATGGGGGGCATGTTGCAATGGCCGCCGAGGCCGTTGGCCGCACTGCAGGGCGAGTTGCAGCAGCGCTTCGGTATCGACCTGCAGCAGGTCTGGGCTTTCGGTTTCATGCGCCGGGCGCTGCTACCCGTGGCCGCGCTGGTGGCGCTGGTCGGCTGGCTGCTGAGCGGGGTGGTGCAGGTGCCGCTGGAGGGGCGCGGTATCTATGAGCGATTCGGCAAGCCGGTGCAGGTTTATCCGCCGGGGTTGCATGTCGGCTTGCCCTGGCCGTTCGGACGGGTGCTGGCGGTGGAGAATGGTGTCATCCACGAGCTGGCGACCTCTGGTCGCGAGATGCTGGCCGACCCAATGGCCGGTGCTGAAGGGGAGGCGCCGATGTCGGCCAACCGCTTGTGGGACGCAACCCATGCCAGCGACAACGCCCAGGTGATCGCCGGCAGCGATGACGACCGGCAGAGCTTCCAGATCGTCAACATGGATGTGCGCTTCATTTACCGCATTGGCCTGGACGATGCCTCCGCCCTGGCGGCGACCTACCACAGCGCTGAAGTCGCGCAGTTGGTACGCAGCCTGGCCAACCGCGTACTGCTGCATGATTTCGCCAACCGGACATTGGACGGCGTGCTCGGCTCAGAGCGCGAGGCCCTCAGCCGTGACATCGGCAAGGCTGTGCAGGCTGACCTCGACCGGCTGGACAGCGGCGTGCAGATCCTGGCCACTTCCGTGGAGGCCATTCACCCACCCGCTGGCGCGGCGAATGCCTACCATGGCGTGCAGGCGGCGCAGATCACCGCGCAGGCACTGATCGCCCGTGATCGCGGTCAGGCCGCCGAGCAGACCGGCCAGGCCCGCCAGAATGCCGCGCTGCTGGTCGACCAGGCCGCTGGCAGCGCCCACGAAGCCCTCGCCAAGGCCCAGGCCGCAGAACTTGGCTTCAACGCCGAGCGGTCTGCCTGGCGACAGGCCGGGGCGGCGTTCGTGCTGGAACAGTACCTTGCGCGGTTGCGCGAAGGCCTGAGCAACAGCAAGGCTTTGATCATCGACCACCGCATCAGTGCCGGACAGGCCCCGACCCTTGACCTGCGCACCTTCGCCGCGCCAGTCGATCCGGCTACCTCGAAACACAACCAGGAGCGCACCCCTTGAGCCCCCACGCCTCTCACGCTCACGATGACCCTGCGGCCCATGACTGCGTGCATGACCATGATCACGACCATGACCATGACAGCGATCACGACGGGCCAGCGCGACCGGCCTGGCCGCGGATCCTCGGGGCCGTGCTGCTGATGCTGCTGTTGGCGGCAGTGGCCTGTTTCGTCCAAGTGCGTATGGGCGAGGCCATGGTCATCACCCGCTTCGGCAACCCGTCACGGGTGTTGCTAGAACCAGGCCTGGCCTGGCGCTGGCCGCAGCCGTTCGAGGTGGCGGTGCCGGTCGACCTGCGCCTGCGCACCACCTCCAGTGGATTGCACGATGTCGGCACCCGCGACGGCCTGCGCATCATCGTGCAGGCCTACATCGCCTGGCAGGTGTCGCCGGACCCGCAAGATATCCAGCGCTTCATGCGCGCAGTGCAGAACCAGCCGGACGAGGCGGCGCGGCAGATCCGCACACTGGTGGGCTCGGCGCTGGAAACCACCACCAGCGGCTTCGAATTGGCGGACCTGGTCAATGTCGACCCCGGACGCGTGCGCATCGAGGCCTTCGAACAGCGGTTGCAGGCGCAAATTGCCGATCAGTTGGCCCAGACCTATGGCATCAAGGTGGTTCAGGTAGGGATCGAACGCCTCACCCTGCCCAAGGTGACCTTGGAAGCCACCGTCGACCGCATGCGCGCCGAGCGCGAGACGATCGCCACCGAGCGCACCGCCGAAGGCAAGCGCAAGGCGGCCGAGATCCGTTCGGCGGCCGAACGGGATGCGCGAATTCTCGAAGCCGACGCCACCGTGAAGGCGGCGCAGATCCAGGCACAGTCCCAGGTGGAGGCGGCGCAGATCTACGGCAAGGCCTACGCCAGCGCGCCTGAGCTTTACAAGCTGCTGCGCTCGCTGGACACCCTGGGCACCATCGTGACGCCCGACACTCGCCTGGTGCTGCGCACCGATGCGGCACCGTTCCGGGCGCTGGTCGACGGACCCAACCCGCCGGCGTCGCTGAGCCGCGAAGCAGGTCAAGGCCATGACTAGCCCGCGCCAGCCTGCCGGCCCCTGGCTGCAGTCGGCGCGGATCGGTTTCATCGCCCTGTACGCGGTGACCGTGCTCGCCGCGCTGGGCTGGTTGTTCGGCAATGTCCGTTCGGTAGGGCCGGAAAGCCGGGCCGTGGTGCTCAGGCTGGGGGCCGAGCAGCGTATCCAGAATGCTGGCCTGCTACTGGCTTGGCCACGTCCGTTCGAACAGGTGGTGATGCTGCCTTCGGATGGTCGGGTGACCGAGCGCAAGGTGGAGCTGTTGTTGCGCTCGGACTTCGCACATAAGGCGGACTTGGGGCTTGTGCCGGCCAGCGACGCGACGGCCGGGTCCGGTTACCTGCTCACGGCCGAAGCAGGCATCGTGCAGCTTGAGGTGCGGGTGTTCTACCAGGTCGTCGAGCCGTTTGCCTTTGCCCGTCAGGGCGTCCATGTGGATCCGGCGCTGGATCGCCTGGTCGAGCGCAATGCCGTTCAGGTCTGCGCATCCCGAGACATGGATGCGATTCTGGTCGCGCGGCCTGAACTGGTAGGCGCCGATGCGCAGATTGCCGAGCGCCGTGAGCGTCTGCGTGGCGACTTGCAACAGGGCATCAACCGCAGCCTGGCGGCGCTCAAGGCGGCAGGCGCCGACCTGGGCATCACGGTGGTACGGGTCGATGTGCAATCTTCGCTGCCGCCCTCGGCGGTCAGCGCTTTCAATGCCGTGCTCACCGCCAGCCAGCGCGCCGAGCAAGCGGTTGCGAGCGCCCGCAACGAGGCCGCGCAACGACTGCAGCAGGCCACCCAGAATGCCGAGCGCACCGTCCAGGTCGCGCAGGCCCAGGCGCGTGAACGGCTGGCGCAAGCCAGTGCCGCCACCAGCACCATCGTCGGCCTGGCACAGCAGCAGGACCCTGGCCTGATGCTGCGGCTGTATCGCGAACGGGTGCCCGCCATCCTGTCCCGTGCGGGCTCTGTCACCACGGTCAATCCCGAGGACAGCGGGCATTTGATCCTGCAAGGCCCCAAACCATGAACGCCTATTCTGGCCCCTGCACCTGGAACCCCGGACGATGAGCGCCCACCATCAGCACGGTCATCACCACCACGGTCATCACCATCATGGCCATGTCCATCTCACCTCGGGTCTGCTGTCTCGGGACGAGCGCCGGCAGGCCGCACGCCAGTTGACCTTGGCTATGGTCGCCCTCGGGCTGCTGGCGCTGGGCTTGGCCTGGCAAAGCCTGGCCCCAGACCAGGAAGGCGTGGCGCAGTTGCTGTTGGGCGCTGCGTCGTTGCTGGTGGCCGTACCGGTGCTGGGCTCGGCGTGGCACAGCCTCAAGCAACCGAGCCTGCATGGCGTCACCGACCAGTTGATCGCGCTGGCCATGCTCGGCGCCTGGGCCATTGGCGACCTGACCACCGCCGCCTTGTTGCCGATCATCATGATCTTCGGGCACGTGCTCGAAGAGCGCAGCATGCTGGGCTCGCAGGAAGCCATCGACGCCCTAGGCCGCCTCACACGCAGCCAGGCGCGGCTGATCGGTGCCAACGGCGAGGTGAGCGAGGTCGACAACGCCAGCCTCAAGGCGGGGGACCGGGTAGAGGTACGAGCCGGTGACCGGGTGCCGGCCGATGGTCGTGTCCTCGAAGGCCAGGCCAGCCTCGATACCGCGCCCATCACCGGGGAGTCCTTGCCGCAGGAGGTCGCGCCGGGTGCGCCTGTGCATGCAGGCGCAATCAACCTCGATGGCTTGCTGCGCATCGAGGTGACCGCCACCGGCGAGGACTCCGCGCTGGGCAAGGTGATTGCCCTGATGCGCCGCGCAGAGCAGGCCAAGCCCCCCATCACCCGGCTGCTCGAACGCTACGCCGGGCGTTACCTGCTGCTGGTGCTGATGATCGCGGCGGCCACCTGGTTCATCACCGGCGATGCCCAGGCCATGCTGGCCGTGCTGGTGGCGGCTTGTCCGTGCGCACTGGTGCTCTCAGCCCCGGCCACAGCCATTGCCGGGGTCGCCGTTGCGGCGCGGCATGGCATTCTGATTCGTGGCTCTGCGTTTCTCGAAGAGCTGGCCGACCTGTCGTCGCTGGTGATCGACAAAACCGGCACCCTGACCCAAGGGGCACTGCACCTGCAACAGATCGTGAGCAGCCAGACCGAGGTGGCGGAGCACCAGGTGCTGCGCCTGGCTGCCAGCCTGGGCACGGCGAGCAGCCACCCGGTCAGTCGCGCCTTGGCCAAGTCCGTTCCCCGCGACCAGCACCTTGCGCTTGCCGAATTGCACGAGATGCAAGGTTTCGGTGTGGTTGCTTCGACCGAACAAGGCCAGGCCGCGCTGGGGCGTGCGGAGCTATTTGAGAAGCTGGATATCGCCTTGCCGGCGGTGCCGGAGCACGATGGCCCGATCGTTGGCCTGGCACTGCACGGACGTTTTCTCGCCTGGCTGCTGCTGGCCGACAATGTACGCCGGGAAGCGCCTGAAGCGTTGGCGCAACTGCGCGAGCTGGGGCTGCGCCGGCAGTTGCTGCTGACCGGCGACCGACGCAGCGTGGCGCAGTGGGTGGCGAGCCAGGTGGGCATCACCCATGTGGTCGCCCAGGCGTTGCCGGAAGACAAGCTCAAGCAGGTCAATCAGGAAATCCAGGCCGGTTTCAGGCCGATGGTGGTGGGCGACGGCATCAACGACTCGCTGGCGCTCAAGGCGGGCGTCGTGGGTGTCGCCATCGGTGCGGGCGGAACCGACATCGCCATGGCTGCGGCGGACATCGTACTGATCAATGGTGACCTGCGCCGCCTGGCCACCGGTGTGCGTCTCAGCCGCCTGTGTCGGCGGACTCTGCAATGGAATGTGCTGATCGGCCTCGGCTGGACGGTGGGAATCATGCTGGCGGCGGCATTCGGGCTGTTGGGTGCGGCCGGCGCGATGATCGCGGCGCTGTTGCACAACCTCAGTACCTTGCTGGTGCTCGGCAATGCCGGTCGGCTGCTGCGCTACGATGAAAGGGACGAGGTACCGGTGTCGTGAGGCAGCTCACTGCTCGCATCGCGAAACCTCCCGTGATTGGGCTGCTTCAGGGGGCTGGCTCAGTAGCTGAGCACTCGCTTTGGCAGCGGCACGATGCGCTTGCTGTCCAAATACTCAGGTTTCACTGAACACCTATCGCCAATCCGATCAGAGACTATCGGGATCCCCGAAGAACATCTGAATCCGCGAGCGCAACCAGCGCTCCGCCGGGTCGTTGTCCTGGGCGCCGCGCCAGGCCATGTGCAGTTCGAAGGTCTGCGATTCCAGTGGCAGGTCTTCGGCGCGTACGCCGCCGCTGGCGGTAAGCACTTCGGCGGCGTAGTCGGGGACGGTGGCGAGGATGTCGGTGCCGGCCAGCAGGGTCGAGAGGCCATTGAACTGCGGTACGGCGAGCACCACGTGGCGTTTGCGACCGATCTTTTCCAGGTGTTCGTCGATGAATCCCGACAGGTCGCCGGCGAAGGACACCAAGGCGTGCGGGCGGTTGCAGAAGTCGTCGAGGCTCAGCGGGCCGGGCACGGTGTCGGCGCGCAGCAGTCGTGGGCGGCTGCGGCGCAGCACCTTGCGCTTGGCATTGGCGGGCAGGTCGCTGGTGTAGCTGACCCCCACGGAGATTTCGCCCGAGGCCAGCAGGGCGGGCATGAGGATGTAGTTGACTCGGCGGATCACCAGCACGATGCCTGGTGCTTCGGAGCGCAGGCGCTTGAGCAGCGAGGGCAGCAGGGCGAATTCGACCTCGTCGGACAGGCCTATACGGAATACCGCATTGCTGGTCGCCGGGTCGAACTCGGCGGCGCGGCTCACGGCCGTGGAGATAGAGTCCAGGGCCGGGGAGAGCAGGGCGAAGATTTCCGAGGCCCGGGCGGTGGGTTCCATGCTGCGCCCGGTGCGCACGAACAGCGGGTCGTCGAACAGGCCACGCAAGCGTGACAGGGCGGCGCTGATCGCCGGCTGGCCGAGGAACAGCTTCTCGGCGGCACGGGTCACGCTGCGCTCATGCATCAGGGTTTCGAAGACGATCAGCAGGTTGAGGTCGACGCGACGCAGGTCGTTGCGGTTCATACGTGAGGACTCGGGCCTTGTATCGAGGCGCTCGCCAGGGCTTGGGCGAGGCAGGTGGGCATAGTACGGGCAAATCGGTCCGGGGTGTAGCCGTCGATTGTTGCCCGTGGCGCAAAGGACCCTGGCAGCAGACGGTTGCATTGTGGCATGTGAATGCCACAATGGCCTCCTTTCGAGGGTAGGGCGGAACCGCACCACACCCTGACGAATCAATGACAGACATGTCGACTATTAATGGCCACTGACTGGTCCTGCCGGGAAAGCCCCGATAAAGTGCAGGGCATCCTGATACAAAAGGCGAGGTTCTAAATGTCCCGCATGATCCGTTTCCACCAGTTCGGCCCGGCCGAGGTGCTCAAGATCGAAGAGCACCCGGATGCGTTGCCTGCGCCCGGCGAGGTGCAGGTGCGTGTCCATGCCATCGGCGTGAGCTGGTATGACGTTCTCTGGCGGCAGAATCTGGCCAGCACGCTGGCGCGCTTGCCTGCCGGCATCGGGCATGAGATGGCCGGTGTGGTCACGGCGGTCGGCGACGGCGTCGATGATCTGGCCGTGGGTGACCGGGTGGCCAGCTTCCCCGCTGCTGACCCCAATCAGCATCCGGTGTATGGCGAAGTCATCGTCATGCCGCGCAATGCGCTGACGCGTTACCCCGACGTGCTGACCCCGGCGCAGGCCAGTGTCCACTACACCCCGTTGCTGGTTGCCTATTTCGCTTATGTCGACCTGGCGCGCATCAAGCCGGGCCAGACCGTCCTGATCACCGACGCCAGTCATTGCGCCGGCCCCTGCTTCGTGCAGTTGGGCAAGGCCCTGGGGGCCAAGGTGATCGCGGCGACCAAGACTGAGGACGCCCGCGACTACCTGCTGGGCCTGGGCGCCGACAAGGTAGTGGTGACCGAAGAGCAGGACCTGCTCATGGCGATCAACAAGTACACCGACAGTCGCGGTGTGGACGTGGTCTGCGACGGCATGGGTGGCCCACAGATGTCGCTGATGGGCGACGTGCTGGCGCCACGTGGCAGCCTGATCCTCTACGGCCTGCAGGGCGGCAACCAGACCCCGTTCCCGGCTTGCGCGGCGTTCCAGAAGAACATCCAGTTCTACCTGCACTGCCTGGGCAACTTCACCGGCAAGCCGCAGTTGGGTATCGATCAGGACAACGAAGCACTGCAGCGTGCCCTGCGTGATATCAACCAGCTGACCGGCGACGGCGTGCTGCAGCCCCTGGCGATCAAGCCATTCGCATTCGAGCAGGTCGCCCAGGCGCACCGTTATATGGACGGTTGCCCGATCGGCGGCCGCGCCGTACTGGAGCTGCCGGTCACCTGACCCCTACCGATTCGCCCTGCTCACCAGGAACCCGGTCGCTGACAACGACCGGGTTCTTTGTTTTTCAAACTTCCTACAAGTAATAGCGTGTATTTGTAGGAGTGTTCGCTACTCGATTAGGCGCATGTCTGACGTTTTGTCGTGCCGATAAACATATGAAACTCCAGCACGCGCCAAGCATTATCTGACCCGGTATGTCCGGTCTGCTTCAGTCTGATACGAAGAGGCGCTGCGGGGCGCCGTGCCAAGGGCTGGGGCGATGCCGGGCCAGGTACGCAGCACAAAGCACAGCGCGTGTAATGGTTCTTCAAATGTCGTGAACATGGCGTTTAAAGAGACGAAAAGGGTGATCTTTGACCCTTTTCGCGTCGCTTGTAATCAAAAAGTCGATCCCGATAATGAGCCGTGATCTATTACTCAGGGAAAGAGCCGTGCTCAACGACAATAATGATTTCCAGCACTCTGCCGTTCCAACTTCGTGGCCTGCGGAGTTCGCATGATGAGCGATCTCCATGAACAGGCGATGAACTATGTCTACCAGCAAGTTCTGCAGCGTTTGCTGGGGCACCTGAGCCGTGCCGAACGCACCGCGTTGCAGCTGTTGATCCAGCGCTTGCTGGTGGCGGCGGGCGGCGCCGAACGCATCAGTGACTTCGTCCTGCTGGTGCCCTTCGGTGGTGGCAAGGACAGTGCCTACACCCTGGCGCTGTTGCGCGCTGCGCAACTGAGCATCTGCACCCGGGCGCCAGGCACCTTCAAGCTGCGCGTCGCGACCCTGCGTCATGCGGGCCTCAGCCCGGCGGTGATGGGCAATATCCATCGGGTGTATTCGGCGTTGTTCCTGTATGACGATCCGCGGGTCGAAATGCTGGTTTTCGATGATCAGCGCACCCATGCGTTCGAGCCGGACCTGCCGTTCTCCGCCGCTGGCCGACGCCAGAACCGCGCCGACATGCTGCGTGCCGGACACCTGACGGCGGGCGACGGGCGCAGCACCTTCTGTGACAGCTGCCACCTGAACCTGGCCGATGCGTTCTACCGTGCGATGACCTGGGGGGAGGGCGTCGGGGCGGTGGCCACTGGCGACTCACGCAAGGAGCAGAAGCAGTACATCACCTGGCTGATGCGTCTGGCCCAGGCGACCGGGCAACAGAACGGGCACTGGCGTCACCAGAGTTTTCAGGCGGTGATGCGCAGCCTTGGCAGCCTGACCCAGGCCTGGCGCCAGGAACTGTATGGCGAAGCCGAGGCCGCAAAGCCGCTTGGGCTGCCGGCCGGCAAAGCCGTAATGCCGGTACACGTGGCGGTGGGCGAGCTGTTCAATGGGCGGGCCGATGAGCACTGGGACTTGCTGACCGACTTTCTCGGCTTTCGCTTCGACGACCTGGCCCTGGCCTTCAGCGAGTCGGACTGCGCCAACCCGCTGCTGATGGCGCATCTGCAAGGCTTGCGCAGCCAATACCTGGACGGCGGCCGGTATGCCGATGGCATTGCCAGCTACCTGCAGGACGCGCGCCGGCTGATGCGTCGCAAGCGTATGCCGGCGCGGCTGGTCGCCCAGGTGCTGGCCGCCTTCGACGGCGACGCCTGCATCCAGGCTCAGCGCGCGCTGGCCGCCGGTTTCGCCCAGCAGGCCTATGGCCTCAACGAAGCGCAACTGGTGTGCATGCTGTATTCACCGTTCGTCGATCAGGGGCAGGGGATGGAGCGCTACCTGCGTGATTGCCACCCCGGCATGCTGGTGGCACTGCCTGACCTGCACCGCGCGTTGTCCGGCCAGCAGGTACCGGAGCAGGTCCTGCAATGGCTGATGGAAAGCAGCGCAATGAGCCTGGCCGAGCTGCAGGCGTTGTACGCCAGGCGACGCATCGACCTGGCCAGCAGCGACTCGATCATCGCGCGTATCCGCGCCGCCGACCCCGAACGCTCGCTGCAGCGCCGCGCTGTAGCCTGAACCCGGCGTGCCCGAGCCGCCGGGCTCGGTGGCAACTGCCTGACTCATTTCCCTTTCCGGATGGCCATGCCATGAAAGAAAAAGACGATTTCGCCTATCAGACGGTGTATCGCTACCTCGTGCGCCTGATCGACGAGATGCAGACTGACTCGACCCTCAAGATGCCGTCGCTGCGCCAGCTGGCAAGGCGCCTGCGGGTATCGATCTCCACCATTCAGAGCGCCTATGGTCTGCTGGAGCAGGAAGGGCGTATCTGCTCGGTGCCCAAGTCGGGTTACTACGCCATGCCCGGCAGCTTCGACGGCGAGGCTGCCTGCCCCGGTGGCAGCCTGCTCGACCGCCTTTACCACAACGTTCGCCGACCAGGGGTGACCATGCTGTCGGGCGACGAACCGCACCTGCTGCTGTCGCTGGAAGGCGCCTTGCAGAGTACCGAACGCGAACTGATGCGCCAGTACCCGCAGCCGCTGGCCACCGGCTTCCAGCCGTTTGGCGATCTGGAACTGCGCAGCGCCCTGGCCGCGCGATACACCCGCAATGCACAGGATTGCTGGCATGCCGAGCAGGTATACGTCGGCCCGGATCTGCTGGGCATGCTCAAGATCGTCGTGCAGACCCTCAATCTGGTCGGCACCACGGTGCTGGTGGAGTCGCCTTGCACCTGGACGGTCCTGCGCCTGTTGCAGGCGCTGAACGTCCAGGTGGTCGAGCTGCCGCTGGGCGAAGATGGCAACGTGCGCCTGACCGAACTCGACCACCTGCTGCTGGAGTACCCGATCAGCCTGGCCATCCTGCCGTCCTCGTTGAACCCGGTACGCGGCACACGGCAGAGCCTGGACAATCGCCGCGGCATGGCCCAGTTGCTCAACCGCTACGGCACCTGGGTGCTGGAGAACGACAGCCATGGCGAGCTGGCCTTCGCCGCTGCGGGGCCCTGCCTGCGCGAGCTGATCGACCCACAGCGGCTGTTGATTCTCGGCAGTTTCGACAAGGTGCTGGGGCCGGAAGCGCCCTATGGCTACCTGCTGTGCAAGCAGTTCGACGAGCGCTGGCAGGCGTACTTTCTGCTGCGCGCCTTCGACCTGCCGCCCGTGCGCCAGAAGGCCATCGCCCGGTTGTGCAACAGCGGGCGCCTGGATGAGCATCTGGCGGAACTGCGCAGGACGCTGGAGGCGCGCATGCAACAGATGGGCGAACTGCTCGACCGCCATCTGGGCTGTTGGTTGCGTTATGAACTGCCGGTGGGCGGCAGCGGCATCTGGGCGCAGAGCCAGCAGTGCGTAGACATGCGCCAGGTCTTCGACCACCTGTTGCAACGTCGGTTGGTGATCGCGCCGGGTGAGTTGTTCAGCCTCAGTGGCTTGCATCGCCAGCACCTGCGCATCAGTTACGCGCTGGACTGGAGCCAGGACGTAGCAGGGCTGCTCATGGCGCTGGGCGAGGCGCTGCAACAGGCGCGACGCTGAAACAGGGCCTGCCGACCGGCGGCAGTGATGGCATATTGATTCGGTGATGGCGCAATGACATATTTGCCACGTCGCCATCCACCCCATCGTGAGCATCATGTTTTCCTGCAAACCACTCCTGGCAGCATGCTTGCTGCTCGGCGGTTGCAATGGAATGTCCACCGCGTTCGTCAAGGATCCCGATCAGAACCAAGCCTTTCTCGTCCACGCCGGCGGCCCGCTGTCGCTGGTGATGATGGGCAGCGCCGTGCAATGGAACGAAGACTACGCCGTCACGGTGAAGCACTTGCCGTACGTACCCGGTGCCGTGTTCCAGGGGCGTGGCGACGTGCAGTTCTTCCGCCACAAGGCCGCCCAGGCGCCGCTGTGGCGGCAGTACCGCCCCGGTGAGGAACTCACGGCGATCGGTTTCAACTCGATGTACATGCCCAGTACCGGGCGTGGTCAAGCGCTGGGCGCCATGGTGCGTCTGGATGCCAGCGATGGCGGGGTGCTGTATGCCACCCATAACGGCGCGACGGTCAAGGGCATGTCAGGTGGCCCGGTATTCGCCGACGATGGCCGTGCGGTAGGCATCAGCGTGGCCTATCTGGAGCGCAGCGACCTGGAAAGCCTCAAACGCGCCGACCTGCCACCCCAGGCCCAGGTGAGCATTTTCCTGCCCTATACGGAAATCAACCGTGAGTGGCAGCGTTTCCAGACTCAATTGCAGGCCGGCGGTCACCCAACCCCAGCGCCCGTCGGGCTCAGCGCCAGCCTGGCCGTGCAGGGCCTGCCAGTGAAGATGTAAAGGCTAACGCTCGCGCAAGGCTTCCCCGGCACGATTCAGGGGCTTGAGCAGGTAGTCCAGCACGCTCTTCTCGCCCGTACGGATATCCACGGTGGCGACCATGCCCGGCACGATGGGAAAGGCCGTGCCGGCCTTGTTGTACAGCGCATCGTGTTCGGTGCGGATGTACACCCGGTAATAGAACACTTCCGGCTTGGCCTCGTCCTGCAGGGTGTCGGGCGAAATGCCCACCACCTTGCCGTTCAGGCTGCCGTACACCGAATAGTCATAGGCGGTGATCTTCACCTTGGCGGCCTGCTCGGGGTGGATAAAGGCGATGTCGCGGGGTGAAATCCGCGTCTCGATAAGCAGCTGTTCGTCCATCGGTACGATCTGCATCAGTTGTCCGTTGGGCGGAATCACCCCGCCGATGGTGCTCGTTTCGATGTCCTTGACGATGCCGCGCACGGGGGAACGCAGGGTCAGGCGTGACAGCGAGTCGGCTCGGCCACGCACCACTTCGGCCAGCGAGTCGGCCTCGGCGCTGGCCTTGGCCAGTTCCTGACGGGCCTGAACCATGTAATCCGAGCGCGTCTCGGTGGCCTTCAGCTCCAGCTCGGCGCGCTGGCGATTCAGGCGAATCACTTCCACCCGGCTGGAGGCACCGGCACGTGCCAGCTTCTCGGTGATCGCCAGCTCGTTGCGCACCAGGTCCAGCGAGCGCTGCAGCCCGGCCAAGGTATCTTCCAGCCCCTGACGGCGAGTCTGGTACAGCGCGGTTTCGGCACGGACCAGCTCGGGCGAGTCGTTCAAGGCTTCGGGAAAGCTGAGCGGCTGGCCACTGACCTCGGCCTGCAGGCGGCTGACGCTGGCCAGCGCAGCGCGGTACTTGGCTTCGCTTTCGCCGACGTTGGACTGGGTCTTGATCGGGTCGAGCTGCGCCAGCACGTCGCCGCGCTCGACCCGCGAACCTTCGCTGACCGTCATCCGGGTGATGATGCCGCCTTCCAGCGACTGGATGACCTGCTCTCGGGAGCTGGGCACTACCTTGCCTGTGCCGCTGGACACCTCCACCACCTCGAACAGCGCCGCCCAGGCCAGGAAACCGGCCAGCATCAAGGCACAGACCCACACCACGCCACGCGCGCTGCGCAGGTCGGCGTCGTCGGCGCCGTCCAGGTACGACGAAGCCAGGTGGGGTAGGCTGCGGCTCATGATGGGTCTCCCGCGCCCTGGCGCAGCTGCGCCAGGGCGGTTTCACGTGGGGCATCGATGACCACGCGCCCGTTGTCCAGCACGATGATGCGGCTCATGCGTTGCAGCACACTCAGGCGGTGGGTGGCCATGACCAGGGTGCGGCCATCGCTCCAGCGCAGCAGTTCGTCGAGCAGGCGCTTTTCCGTCACGTCGTCCAGCGCTGCCGTCGGTTCGTCGAGCAGCAGCACCTGCGGCTGGCGCAGCAGCAGGCGCGCCAGCAATAGGCTCTGGCGCTGGCCGCCGGACAGCCCCAGGCCGCCTTCCAGAATCAGGTGGTCCAGGCCTCGCGGCAGACGGCGGATGAATTCCAGCGCGCCACTGATCGACAGTGCCGCCAACAGCTCCTGGTCGCTGGCGCGTCCGGCACCGAGCATCAGGTTGTCGCGCAAGGTGCCATGGAACAACCGTGCGTGCTGTTGCAGCAGGCCTACGTCGCGGCGCAGGTCGGCCGGGTCGATATGGCCCAGGGCGATGCCGTCCAGGGTCATGTCGCCACGGGCCAGGTCCATGGTGCCGCCCAGGGCCTGCAACAGGGTCGACTTGCCGGCTCCGTTGCGGCCCAGCACGGCGATGTGTTCGCCGGGACGGATGCGCAGCTCGTCGATCAGCAGCGCCTCAGCGGCCTCCGGGCTGTAGCGCAGGGTCACGCCCTTGAAGTGGTAGTCGCCGCGAATGGCCGGCAGGTGCACACGCTGGCTGCCCTGCGGGTGATCCACCGGCTGCTGCATCAGGTTGTTCAGGCCCTTGAGGGCGACCTTGGCCTGCTGCCAGCGGGTCAGCACCTGGTTAAGCTGCGCCATCGGCGCCATCATCCGCGAAGCCAGCATCGAGGCCGCGACCAGCGTACCGGTGGTGAGGTCACCCGCAATGACCATCGGCGCGCCGAACAGGATCACCACCGCGAACACGGCGCTCTGTACGGTCTGGGTCCAGGTCACCAGGCCGTTGGTCAGCGTACGCAGGCGCAGGCTGGTGTCTGCCGTGCTGGCGTTGTAGCGGTTCCACTGCTCTTGAAAGCGCAGCTCGGCCTGCAGCGCCTTGATGTCGTCCAGACCCTGGATGCTCTCTACCAGCATCGCGTTGCGCAGCGCCGATTCACGCATGTTGGCGTTGGCCAGGCGCGCCAGACGGCGCTGATAGAGCAGGCCGGGGGCGAGCATCAGCACCAGCGCCACCAGTGGAATCACCACCAGGGCGCCGCCGATCATCCAGAACACCAGCAGGAACAGCAGAAAGAACGGCAGGTCGGCCAGCGCCGTGGCGGTGCTGGACGTGATCAGGTCGCGGACCTGTTCAAGCTCGCGCAATTGGGCGATGAACGAGCCGGTGGACTTGGGCCGTACCGAATTGCGCAGGCGCAGCGCGTGGCCATAGACCAGATCGGAAACGCGCAAGTCGGCGCGCTTGCCCAGCAGGTCAGTGATGCGCAGGCGCATGATGCGCATCGTGAAGTCGAAGAGCACCGCCAGCAGCACGCCGCCGAACAGCACGTACAGAGTCGGCAGCGACTCGGCCGGGATCACCCGATCGTAGACCTGCATGGAGAACAGCACGCCGGCCATGGCCAACAGGTTGGCCACCAGCGACGCCAGCATCACATGGCCGTAGGGGCGCAGGTCACGCAGGACGATGCGCCGGAACCAATGTTCGTCATACGGCTGCACGTAGTCGTCGGTGCGCACGTCGGACAAGGGCCGGGCCGGGCGCAGGATTGCCAGGCGTATGACTCTTGCCTGCAGCTCGGCCAGGGGAATGCGTTGCTGCAGACCCTGGTCGCCCGCCAGCGCCACCCCGGCCTGTTGATCGTCCAGGCTTTGCAGCACACCGACCTGGCCGTCGTCCAGTTCGATCACCACCGGAGTGCGCCAGCGACTCAACCCGGCGCTGCCCGGGCTTTCGAACTTGATGGTCAGGCCAGCCTGGCGGGCCATCTGCCGCACCAGATCGTCGATATCGCGCTCCGGTGCCTGGCCGGCCAGGCGCACACTGTGTTCAGAGACGTCCATGCGGTAATGGCGGGCAACCAACAGAATGGCCTCCAGCCACTGGCCGTAGTCCGCTGGTACGTCGCGCCGCCCGGCTCCGGGCGGCGGCGGAATCACGGCATCGTTCATGGCAGTACCCTCACGCCTTGTACGTCGCGCTCCTGCAGGCCGAAGACCTGACGCAGGCTGCCGCTGTTGTACAGGCAGTCGATCTGCAGGCGCTGCAGGTCGGCGCGGGTGCCGGCCAGCTCGAAGCGCGACTGGTGGATTTCCTGCTCGGCGTTGAGCAGGTCGAGCAACGGTCGGGTGCCGAGGTCGAGGTATTGCCGGCCATAGAGTTCGCGGGCCTCACTGATGCTTTGCTGGCGCTGCTGCAGGGCGCGCTGGCGCAGGTCCAGGCTGCCGGTCTGCACCCGTGACTCGGCCAGCGCCTGGGTGGCTTGCAGCTGTGCGCTGTGCTCGGCGGCATCGGCGGCGCTCAATGCATGGCCGGCAGCGCGGCTGCGGGCGCGGATGGCGCCGCCCTGGTAGATCGGCACCTCCAGGTTCAGATAGATGCCGGCCTGGGTGCGATCCATGGCGGGGTTGTTGCCGTTGTAGCTGCTGTCCAGGTAGTGGTTGACGGTGGGCTCCAGTGACAGCGTGGGCCAGGCCTCGGCACGCGCCACGGCCAGTTCGGCCTGGGCTTCGCTGCGCTGTGCCAGGGCCACCAGCACCGCCGGCAATGGCTGCCCGCTGTCGGCCGGGTGCTCGCAGGCGCGGCTGGCAGTGGCCGGGAATTGCTCTGCCACGTCTGGAGTGCTGGCCACGCCCATCAAGTGCGCCAGCGCGGCCTGCCAGCGAGCGTACTGAGCCTTGTAATCCTGCAGGGTGGCCACTGCGCCTTCGGCGCGTGACTGGGCCTGGATCAGGTCCGAGCGGGTGCTGGCGCCTAGTTCGCTGCGCTGGCGGGCCAGTTCGACGATGCTGCCCACGCCCTGGATCTGCTGGCGGGCGATGTCCATCAGGTGGCGGTAGCGCTGTACCTCGATCCAGGCTTGGGCGGTGTCGCGGGCGACCTGGTCGATGGCCAGCAGAATCTGCGCCTGGCTGCGCGCGGCCCGTGCCTTGGACGCCGCCACGCGGTTGTCGACCTTGCCGAAGTCATAAAGCATCTGCTTGACCGACAGGCTCAGCGCACGGGTGCTGCGATCGCCGCCGTAGCCGGTCTCGAAACCGTTACGGATGCCGCCGGTGACTTGCGGGTAATAGCCGGCCTCGGCCACCTGAATGCCTTCACCCTGTTGTTGCAGCACGGCCACCGCCTCGGCGATGGCCGGGTGCCAACTGACCGCCTGCTGCACGGCCTGCTCAAGGCCCAGGCGTGTGGCGCTGACGTTCTGTCCGGCCGGGCGCATGGGCGTGCCGGCCTGCTGGGTCTGGCGCAACTGGCCAGGGCTGATGTCGAGCAGATTGGCGTCCTTCGGCGGTTCCTGGCCGCAGGCCGCCTGGTTGAACAGCAGCACCGCCGTCGCCAGCCAGGCGACGGAGGCGAGCCGGATGACACAGGCATCGGCTGATTTCACAGACTTCCCTTACTGTTGTGGCGTCTTCCTGGTTAAAGCCGATAGCGTTCCGTTAGGCGTCATGGGGCTCGGTAGGAGCGGCTTTAGCCGCGAAAGCCCCAGGAAACTCACTGCGGCCGCATCGCGGCTGAAGCCGCTCCTACCCGGCCTAACCGAACAGTATTGGGGTCAAACCCAATTGCTGGCCCTTCAAACCACTTGTATGCCGGCTTGTACCCACAGGTGCCGGGTCGGATCCTCTTCGGGGGTGTACTGGATGAATTGAAGACCATCGGCCAGCTGTGTGCCATCACTCAGCCAACGGCCCTCGATCAACACGCTGTCCTGCTCGCCGCCCTTGATCAGCAGCGTGCTCTGGCCAGGTTCGGTTACGGCCACCAGGTCGGCCAGGCCCAGCGTCAATTGCACGCTGCTGGCGTCATTGAGGTCGATCACCTCGATATTGCTCAAGCGGCCTTGCAGCAGGCTGAGGTCGATGGCCGCATCGCCGCCGGCCCATAGCAGGGTGTCGGTGCCGCTGCCGCCATCGACCCGCGCGAAATCCAGGTCGCTGACGATCAGGGTGTCGTCACCGGCACCGCCCAGCAGGGTCACTGCACCGCCTTGCGAGCCGTCCAATACGTCGGCCTCATCAGTGCCACTGAGCACTTCTGCGCCGCCGGCCAGCGCCAGGTTGCCGTCGTCGTCCGCATTGGCCAAGGCCATACGGGCACTGGCGCTACCTTGCGCGTTGAGGGCGACGGTCAGGGTCGCGGTGTCGCTGCTGCCGTTGGGATGGGTGAGTTGGTAGGTAAAGGTGTCGCTGTTGCCCACCACGGCGCTGCCCAGCCCGGGCTTGAGGGTGTAGATGTAGCTGCCGTCGGCCTTGACCAGCAGGGTGCCGTAGGTGCCGGTCAGCAGGGTGCCGTTGTAGCCAGGCGTCGTGAAGGTGTTGGCGGCGGTCATCACGCTGAGCACCGTCAACGCCGACCCCAGGGTGTCCGCGGCTCCGCCACTGGTGTCGGTGAGCAGGTTGCCGGACACCGGGGTATAGCCGGTGACCACCTGCTGATTGGTGTAGGTGGCGGTGTTGACCAGGCTGACCGTCACGGTATTGAGCAGGCTGACACCGGTGACCCGCAGGTTGACCCGGTAGGTGCCGGCGGTCTGGTCGTCGATGCTCAACCCGTACTGGCCGTTGCCAAGGTTCAGCAGGGTGGCACCGGAAACGCTTTTCACCAGAACGTACTGGTTGCTGGCGTTGAGCTTGTACAGCTCGACGGTGGTGTTACCCAGCAAACTCAGCAGGTTGCTGGCACTGAGCAGCACCTTCAGGTCGCTGACGGTGTTGTTGGCCACGCTGAAGGTGTAGGCGCCATTGATCGCGCTCAGTAGCGTGGAAGCCGAGCCCAGAGTCGACGTCTCGGTGGTCACCAGGTTGCCGAGGCTGATGCGTGTCGCGGCGCTGTCGTTCACCGCATCGAGCAGCAGTGCCGGAGCAGCCAGGTTGGTATCGCTCCACACCTCGGCGGCCTGCGGGCTGTCGATGCGTACATAGAGCACCGCCGGATCGCTCAGGCCATTGGGATGCACCAGCTGGTAGTTGAACACGTCGACCTTGCCAACGCTGCTGGCCGCACCGCTGGGCCGGTAGCTGTAGTTGCCCTGCGCGTCGATGGTCAGGGCACCGTACAGGCCCTGCACCACGGTGCCGCTGCCAGCACTGACATAGCCCGCATTGCCATTCTGGATACGCACCACGGCGGCGTTGTCGGGGCCGGTGATATCGACACTGCCGGTCGGACCAGGATCGGTCACCACGTTGCCGGTGATGGCCGCCCCGGCACTGCCGGTGAACTGGGTCAGGCTGTTGATATCCAGCTGCAGGTTGCTGTTGATCGTGGTCGCCACGCTGAGGCTATTGGTGGCCAGGGTCAGCCGGTACTCACCGGCCAGCAACGTCCCGGCCCTGACCTGCACCCCGGAACCCGCCAGCACGCTGAGGTTGAGCAGGCCGCCGTTGCCGGCGTTGCCGAGGGTGACCCAGGCGCCGCTGGCGTCCTTGACCTGCAGGGTGAAGGTGGCCTGCGTGCCCAGCGACAGCAGGCCGCCATCGAGCAGGGTCAGGGTCGGGGTGGCGGTGGTGCCATTGGCCACGGTGAAGTTCACCGTGTGGTTGAGGCCCACCCCCAGCAGCACCGGAATGCTCTCGGTGCTGTTGGTGCGGGTAGTCACCGCCGCCAGATTGACGGTGGCGGTGGCCAGGTTGTCGTTGGCCACCACCGGGCGGTCGGCGTCGATGTCCGGGGCGGTGAGGGTGACCACCGGCGACAGGTTACCGGCCCGGTCGGCCACGCTGATGCTCAGCACTTCGCCGTTGATCTGCGCGGCGTTGAGGTTGACGCTGAATCCGCCGCCTACGCCCACGGTGGCGGTGCCCAGCGTGGTGCCGGTGGCGCTCTTGACCGTGACCGTGGCGCCGACCTCGGCGTTGCCGCTCAGGGTCAGGCCGTCGGCCGAGAGTTGCAGGCCGCTGGCAGCGGCTGGCGGCGTCAGGTCCGGTGTAGTGAGCGGCAGCGCCGTGGAGACGTTACCGGCCAGGTCCACCTGGGTGACCTGCAAAGCCTGGCCACTGACCTGGGCCGGGCTGAGTACCACCGACCAACTGCCATTCAAGGCCACTTGCGCGGTGCCGAGCTGGGTGCCGCTGGCATCACGTACCACGATACGGTCACCGGCGATGCCGGTGCCGGTGACCAGCGTACCGGTGGCATTGATCTGCACCGTGGCCGGTGCGACAGGCGGGGTGGTGTCGGGCGCGGTCACGCTGGCGATGGGTGAAAGATTGGCGCGGGCATCGCTGAGCTGCACGGTCAGCAGTTGGCCGTCGTTCTGCGCCGGGGACAGGCTGACGCTGAACTGGCCGTCGGCACCGACCACGCCCGTACCCAGCACTTGGTTGGCAGTGCCACGCACCGTGACGCTGGCGCCGACTTCACCGCGCCCGCTCAGGCTGGTACCCGCGCCAGACACGCTCAGCGCAGTGGCAATGGCCGGTGGCGTGATATCGGGCGCATTGACCGTCGCCACGACAGAGACGTTGCCGGCCGGGTCGGTCTGGCTGACCCGCAGGCTTTCGAAGTTCAGCTGGGCGCTGGACAGCAACACACTGAAGCTGCCGTCGCTGGCCACCAGTGCGTTACCCAGCGGCGCGCCACTGGCGCTGGTGACGAACACCCGTGCGCCGGGCTCGCCATTGCCGGTCAGTTGCAGCCCGGCGGCATTCACCGCCAGGTTGGTCGGAGCCAGCGGCGCGGTGGTATCGGCCGCCACGAGCGTGGCTGGCAGCGAGGTGTTCGAGGCCGCGTCGGTCAGGGTCACGGTGAGCGTCTGGCCATTGGTCTGCGCACTGTTGAGGTTGATGCTGAAGGTCCCGCCGGCGCCTACCGTGCCGGTGCCCAGCTCGACACCGCTGGCGTTGACCACGCGCACGCTGGCCCCGGCTTCACCGATGCCGCTCAACAGGGTGCCCGTAGCGTTGAGCTGCAGGCTGGCAGCTGCCAGCGGTGCGGTCAGATCCGGCGCCTGAAGGGGTTGTACCGGGGACAGGTTGCCAGCCGCGTCGGCTTGCACGGCGCTGAGCAACTGGCCGTTGAGCTGCGGGCTGCTCAGGGTCACGCTGAAGGTGCCGCTGGCACTGACCGTAGCGCTGCCCAGCTCGGTGCCGAGGGCATTGCTGATCGTGACCTTGGCACCGGCCTCGCCGGTACCGGTAACCCGCGTGCCGCCAGGTTCCAGTTGCAGGTTGGCCAGCGGTGCGGGCGGGGTGCTGTCGCCAGCGGTGAGCAGGGCAGGGATCGACTCCCCGGCACTGGCGGTGCTGGCGGACACCGACAGCAACTGGCCGTTGGTCTGCGCAGGTTGCAGGCTGACGCTGAAGGTTCCGTCGGGTTGCGTGGTAGCGCTGCCCAGCGAGGTGCCATCCTGGGCGCGCACCGTGACGGTGGTGCCAACGCTGGCCTGGCCGCTCAAGAGCGTGCCTTCGGCATTGAGCACCAGGTTCAGCGGCGCGAAAGGCGGCAGCACAGTGGGCGCCGCAAAGCTGGTGAGCGACGAGTCGTTGCCGGCGGCGTCGGTCTGGATCACGCGCAGGGCTTCGCCTTGCACCACGGCCCCGGTGAAGGTGAGGGTGAAGGTGCCATTCGCGGCCACCAGGCTTTCGCCCAGTCCAGTGCCATCGGCGCGGGTAACGCGCACCGTGGCCCCGGCCTCACCCAGACCCGACACCTGGCTCAGGTCGTCGCTGAAGGCCAGGCTGCTGGCCAGAATGGCGTCCGGTGGCGTGGTGTCCAAGGCGGGGATGCTGGCCACGGGCGAGACATTGCCGGCAGCGTCGGTGGCCACCACGCTCAGCAAGGCACCGGTGTTCTGTGGCGGTTTCAGGGTGATGCTGAATGTGCCATCGGTGGCCGTCCCGCTGCCCAGCAAAGTCCCGTCCTGGGCACGCACGGTAACGGTGCTGCCCACCTCGGCAGTGCCTTGCAACAGCGACTCGACGGTCATGGGCGTGAGCGTTGGCGCGACGGGCGGTGTCAGGTCCGGGGCGCTCAGGGTCACCGCACTCGATGGGTTATTGGACTGATCGGTCTGGATGACGCTGAGCACCTCGCCATTCAATTGCGGGCTGTTCAACGGCACCTGGAAGCTGCCATCGGCGGCGACCTCGACGCTGCCCAGCACAGTGCCGCCGACGCTGACCCGCACCGACGCGCCGGCTTCGCCGCGGCCGCTGAGGGTCAAGCCGTCGGCACTCAACAACAACGCGGTGACCGGTGCTGGCGGTGTCACGTCCAGCGCCTGCAGCGGCGCATCGGCCGAGGTCACGCCCGCGCCGCTGATCTGCCGGACCTGCAGCAGCTCGCCATTGAGCTGCGCTTCAGTGAGCGTAAGGCTGAAAGCACCGCCGCCGCCGACCGTGACAGTTCCGAGCAGGCCGTCGTCGGGGCCGTAGACTTGCACCGTGGCTCCGGGCAGGCCGGTGCCGGTCAGGGTCAGGCCGTCGCCGTCCAACGCCAGGTCGGTTGGCGCCGCTGGCACACTGAGGTCTGGCACTTGCAAGGCGGTGGCGCTGGACTGGTTGCCGGCGGCATCGCGCTGCACCACGGTCAGGGCCTGGCCCTGCAGGGTCAGAGTGCCGAGGTCGAGACTGAAGCGCCCGTCCGCGCCCACCGGCGCGCTGCCGACCCGTGTGCTGCCATCGAACACCTCGACCGTGGCATTGGGCTCGCCATTGCCCACCAGCAACTGCCCGGCGACATCGAACTGCAGGTCGCTCACTGCCGCCGGGGGCAGCAGGTCCGGCGTGGTGAAGGGGGCTGGCACGGACATGTTCTGCGCGGCATCCATGAGAATCACCTGCAGAACCCCGCCATCGGCGCTGCCAGGGGCCAGGCTGACACTGAAACGTCCATCGGCTCCGACCGTCGCGTTGCCTGCCGAGGTGCCGTCGGCACGCAGCACCATGACGTCGGCGTTCACTTCACCGCGGCCGCTGAGCTGCGTCCCGGCCGCATTCAGGGCCAACTCCTGGGCGGCGGCCGGAGGGGTCAGGTCCGGGGCGGTGAGGGTGCTGACCGGGCCAGGGTTGCCAGCAGCATCGACCTGGTTGACGCGCAACACCTGCAGGTCGATCTGTGCAGGTTGCAGGGTGACGCTGTAGCTGCCGTCGGCCAGGACCACGGCGCTGCCCAGCAGCACGCCGTTGGTGTTGGTCACCCGTACCGTGGCGCCGGGTTCGCCGCTGCCGGTCACCAGGGTGCCGAGCGGGTTGATGACAGGGTCTTGCAGCGCCACCGGAGGCGTGGTGTCCGGTGCGGTGAGGCTCACGGCCGGCGACAGATTACCGGCCCGGTCGCTCTGGGTGAGGCTCAGCAATTGCGCGTTGGTCTGCGCGCTGTCGAGGGTCACACTGAACGCACCGTTGTCGGCCACCGTGGTGGTACCCAGCTCACTGCCATCGGCCGCGCGTACTACCACGGTGGCGCCGCGCTCGCCCCGACCGACGATGGTCAGGCCGTCGATGGAAATCTCCAGGTTGCTGAGGGGCAGGGGTGGGGTGGTGTCCATCGGCGTCAGGGTGGCCGGTAACGAGACATTGCCAGCCGCGTCGGTAAGGGTCACCGCCAGCGCCTGGCCGTCCACCGGGGCTTGCGACAGCGTGACCTGGAAGCTGCCGTCGGCGAGCACCACGCCACTGCCGAGCAGGCCGCCATTGGCATCCACCACCCTGACGGTGGCGCCGACTTCGCCAGTGCCCGACAGCACCAGGCCGGTGCCATCCAGTTGCAGGTTCGCCGCCGCCAGGGGCGCCACCAAGTCCGGGGCGGTGAGGCTTACCGCGGGGGAGACATTGCCCGCCAGGTCGGTCTGGGTCAGGCTCAGCACCTGGCCGGCCTGTTGCGCGCTGCTGAGCGTGGTGCTGAAGCGGCCATCAGCGCCCACTTGAACGCTTGCCAGGATTTGCCCACCGGCACCGAGCACTTGCACGGTGGCCAGCGGTTCACCGCTTCCGTCCAGGGTTACGCCATCAGTGGCCAGGCGATACTCGGCCAGCGGCAAGGGCGCGGTGCTGTCGGTGGCAATCAGCTCCGCTGGCAGGGAGCTGAGGCCATTGCTCTGCGCGCTGACCTCGAGGCGCTCACCATTGAGCTGGGCGCTGGCCAGGCTCACGCTGAAGCTGCCGTCGCCGATCACCAGCGCGCTGCCCAGTATCACGCCGCCGCTGCCGCGCACGGTCACCGTCGAGCCAGCACTGCCGGTACCGCTGAGTACCAGGCCGTCGCCGCTGAGTTGCAGGTCGGCGGGTACCGCCGGGGCCAGGTTCCCTGGGGTGGTGACGCTGGCCGCTGGCGAAACGTTGCCGGCGGCATCGCTTTGCAGCACCTCCAGCAGACTGCCGGCCTGGGCCGCTGGCGCCAGGTTGACGTTGAAACGCCCGTCCGCGCCGACGCTGGCCGAGCCGAGCAGGCTGCCGTCCGCACTGCGCACCTGTACCTGGGCACCGGGTTCGCCAAGGCCGGAGAGCACACTGCCATCGGGCGTCACCGCCAGGGCGGTCACGGCTAGGGGCGCGGTGACGTCGGTGGCTGTGTAGAGGGCGGCGAGGGAAACATTGCCTGCGGCGTCCTGCGCGGTCACCCGCAGTACCTGGCCATTGAGTTGCGCCTGGTTGAGGTTGAGCAGGAACGTCCCGTCGGCGGCAACCACGCCACTGCCGATCACCTGGCCGGCGCCATCGCGAACGGTGATGGCGCTGCCAGCCTCGGCGGTACCGCTCAATTGCAGGCCGCTGGGGTTGAGCGCCAGATCTGCAGGTGCCAAGGGGGCGACCAGATCCGGGGCGATGACCTGCTGCGAAGGGCCTTCGTTACCGGGCGGATCTTCCTGATTGACGGTGAGCACCTGCGCGTTGATCTGTGCGCTGCTCAGGGTCACGCTGAACGAACCATTGGCGGCCACCAGGGCACGGCCCAGTTCACTGCCATCGGCGGCCCGCACGAATACCGTGGCGCCAGGTTCGCCATTGCCGGTCACGGTCAGGCCATCGCGATTAATGACTACATTCGACAAGGCTTCCGGAGCTGTGATGTCGTCGGCGAGCACTGCCACGGCGGCAGAGGCATTGCCGGCGGCATCCACCTGAATCACTGCCAGGGTCTCGCCATTGGCCGGAGCCGGCACCAGGTTCACCGCGAACGCCCCATTGGCGGCCACCAGAGCGCTGCCCAGCAGGGTGCCGTTGGCACTGCGCACTTCGACCCGCGCGCCCGCTTCACCCTGGCCGGTCAGTTGCGAGCCGTCGAGGCTGATATCAGTGGCCGTGACCGGCGCCGGTGGCGTGCGGTCGAGGGTGGCCAGGTTCACCACCGGTGACAGATTGTCGGCTCCATCGCGCAACTGCACCTGCAGCGGCGCGCCGGTCAGCTGCGCGGCTGGCAGGGTGACCTCGAAAGTGCCGGCGGGCAGCACCACGCTGCGGGCCAACAACGTGCCTTGTGCATCGAGCACTTCCACTTGGGTGCCGGGTTCGCCCTGGCCGCTGACCAGGGTGCCGGCCAGGTTGATCGTCACCTCGGTGGGCGCTGCGGGGGGCAGAAGATCGGGGGCGGTGAGACTCACCGGCTGCGAGACGTTGCCCGCGGCATCGGTGAGGGTGACCAACAGCACCTGGCCGTCGATCTGCGCCGGCGCCAAGGCAGCCATGAAGAGGCCGCTGGCGCCGATGGTCAGGCTGCCGAGTTCGACACCCGCGGCATTCTTCACAGATAGCCGGGTGCCAGGCTCGCCGCGCCCGCTGAGCTGCGTGCCGTCACCACTCAGCACCAGGCTGACGGGGGCCAGGGGCGCGCTGGTGTCTGCTGCGCTCAGCGTGCCAGGCACCGACACCTGACCGTTGGCATCTGCGGCCACCACTTCCAGAATCTGGCCGTTGGTCTGCGGCGGATCGAGCGTCACGCTGAACAGCCCGTCGGCACCCACCGGGCCGACGCTGCCCAGTACCCCGCCACGGTCGTCGGTGACGGTAATGGTGGTGCCTGCAGTGGCCTGGCCACTGAGTTGCGTACCGTCTGCCGAGAGCACCAGCGCGGTGGGTGTGGCGATGCCCGACCCGTCCGGCCCTGCGAGGGTCACGGCGGGCAGGGTGTTGCCGGCCAGGTCGCGGGCCACCAGGCTGATTTCACTGCCTTGCCCGGCCGCCACGGGCAGGGTGAAGATGAACACGCCATCGGGTCCGATGCTGGCCGTGCCTCGGGCGACGCCGTCGACGCTGATGTCCACCAGGGTGCCGGCCTCACCGGTGCCGGAGACTTGCAGCCCGTCGGGGCTGACCAGCAGGTTGGCGAGGGCCTCGGGCGGGGTGGTATCCGCTGCGGTGTAGGGTGCGAAGGGTGAACTGCGTCCGTCGACGCTGGCCTGCACGAGCAACTGCTCGCCATTGGTGCGAGGCGTACCCAGGTCGAGGCTGAAGCTACCGTCCGCGTTGGCGATACCGTCAACGATGAGACTGCCGTCGGCGGCGAACACTTGCACCACGGCACCGCCCTGGGTCTGGCCAGTGAGGATCTGGCCAGTGTCATCCAACGCCAGCCCGCCAGGCGCGACCGGTGGTGTCAGGTTGGGCGCGCTGATACTCTCGCCGGTCGAGGCATTGGCGCTGGCGTCGGTCTGTACCACGCTGAGTGACTGACCGCCGACCTGCGGCGGGTTCAGGCTGACGCTGAAGCTGCCATCGGCTGCCACCTGGGCAGTGCCCAGAATCAGGTTGCCTGGGCTACGGACGGTGACGGTGGCGCCGGCCTCGCCGAGGCCGGTCAGCTGGTTGCCGCTGGCATTGATCAGCAGATTGCTGACCGGGTCGGGGGCGGTGACATCGGCTGCGGTCACCCAGGTTGGCGCAGAGCTGAGGGTGGTGGTGCTCTGTACCACTTGCAAGCGCTCGCCATCGAGCTGGGCGGTATTCAGGTCGAAGCTGAAGCGGCCATCCGAACCCACCGTGCCGCTGCCAATCAGCGTGCCGGTGGCATCGCGCACGCTGATGCTGGCATTGGCTACGCCACTGCCGCTGAGGGTCAGGCCGTTGCTGGCCAGGGATACATCGCCGGGCGGTGCGGGTGGCTGGATGTCGGGAGCATTGAGGGCGAATGGCGGCGACGCGTTGGATGCCGCGTCGGTCTGGACAATGCTCAACAGCTGGCCATTGACCTGGGCGGGACTCAGGCTCACTTCAAAGCGGCCGTTGCTGCCGACCAGCCCCGCGCCGAGCAGGTTGTCCTGCGCATCGAAGATCTGCACGCGCGCGCCCACTTCGCCGTTACCACTGACCTGGCTGCCGTTGGCGGAGATCACTACATTGCTGACCGGGTCGGGCGGCGTGGTGTCGACTGGGCTGATCTCGGCAGGCAACGAGGCATTGCCGGCCGGGTCTACCTGGACCACGCTCAGCGGCTGGTCGGCAGCGGGGACCGGCGACAGGCCCACGCTGAAAGTGCCGCCCGGTTGCACGGTGTCACGCCCAAGTTCGACGCCATTGGCGCCGCGCACGATGACGGTGGCGCCCGCCTCACCGTTACCCGTGACCTCAGTACGGTCGGCACTCAGGTCAAGGCCGGTGACAGCGGCAGGCGGCTGGGTGTCGGGCACCAGCAAAGCCGTTGCAGCGGAGGTCTGGCCGCCAGCGCTGGCGACCACCTGCAAGGTCTGGCCATTGTTTTGTACGGCGGCAAGCGTCACCGTGAAGCGCCCGTCCGCACCGACCTGCGCAGTCCCCAGTGGTGTGCCATCGCTGTCGCGTACGCTGACCGTAGAGCCCGCCTGGCCGGTGCCGCTGAGCTGCAGGCCGCTGCCGTCCAGGCTCAGGTTGGCAGGCTGCAGATCGCCCAGACTGTTCGGCGCATTGACGCCCAGGGGCGTGGAGGCATTGCCCTGGGCGTCAGTGAGGATGACCTGCAACGCCTGGCCTTGGGTCTGCGCGCTGCTCAAGGGCACCGAAAAACTGCCGGTTTCACCCACTACGGCAGTGCCCAGCACCACGCCCTGGGCATCACGCACCGTGACCTGCGCGCCGGGCTCGCCATTGCCGCTGAGCAACAGGCCGTTGGGATTGATCGCCAGGTCGGTGGGCTGCGCCGGGGCGGTGCTGTCGTCGGCCTGCAAAGGCGTGGGGATCGATTCGGCTCCGGAGGCGTCGATGACCACCACGTCCAGGCGTTCGCCGTTGATCTGCGGGCCGCTCAACGGGATCTGGAAGGTGCCGTCGGCGCCAACCGGTCCGCTGCCCAGGACATTGCCGTTGGCGTCTCGCACTTCAACCCGGGTGCCGGGCACACCGCTGCCGGACACTTCGCGACCGCTAGCGTCAAGGCTGACATCCTGCACGGCCACCGGCCCACTGGCGTCGGGCACCTGTACTTCGATTGGCGCTGAAGGCAGGCCGGAGGCGTCGGTCTGGGTCACCGACAGCACCACGCCTTCGGCAACCGGTGAGTCGAGGTCGAGGATGAAGGTGCCGTTATCCGCGACCACGCCGCTGGCCACGACATTGCCTTGTTCATCGCGAACGGTAACCGTGGCGCCGGGCTGGCCGCGCCCGGAGATCACGCTGCCATCAGGGCTGACCACCAGGTCGCTGACGACCGGCGGCGCATCGGTGTCCGGCGCCTGCACCACTTCGTTGACGGTGCTGTTGCCAGCGCTGTCTACCGCCACGACGTTCAGCGACTCGCCACTGAGCTGCGCGGGAGCCAGGGTCACGGTAAAGGTGCCGTCTGGCCCGATCAGCGACGAGCCCAGGGTGCGCCCGGCTGCACTGCGCACGAACACACGCAGCCCGGCCAGCCCCTTACCGGTGACTGACAGCCCATCCGCGGCGACGCTCACTTCCGACAACGCCTGGGGCTGCTGCGGCGCCGTGGGCGCCTGAATAGGGCTGTTGGCGGAAACGTTGCCGGCGCTGTCGGTCAGGGTCACTTCCAACTGCTGCCCGGCGAGCTGGGCAGGGCGCAGTTCGACACTGAACTGGCCGTCCAGGCCGACCACCGCCGTGCCGACGCTATTGCCTTGGGCGTCGAGCACTCGCACCTGCGCCCCGGCTTCGCCGCGCCCGGTCAACAGGCCGCCATCGCTGCTGATGGCCAAGCCCGTCGGTACGGCGGGCGGTGTGACATCTGCCGGGTCCGGAACGATCAACGGATCAGTGGCGGAGCTGTTCTGCGCCTGATCCGTGACATTGATGCCAAGTACTTCGCCGGTGCTCAGCGGGGTTGCGAAACTGATCGTGAAGCGGCCATCCGCTGCGGCTACGGCACTGCCCAGCAGGCTGCCGTCGGCCGCCAGAACCTTGACCGTAGCCCCCGGCTCGGCACGCCCGCTGAGGCTGCTGCGGGTGTCATCGAATTGCAGGCCGGTAGCGGCCTGGGGGGGCGTGACATCGGGTGCGCTCAGCGAGGTCGAGGGCGAGGTTCGTCCTTGGCTATCGCTCTGGCTGACACTCAACGCCTGGCCGTCAAGCTGCGCGCTGTTCAACGTCACACTGAAGCTGCCATCGGCGTTCACCAGGGTGTTGCCCAGCACCTGGCCGCCGGCGCCGCGTACCGTCAGTTGCGCGCCGGGCACCCCGCGCCCCGTGAGGGTCAGGCCGTCCGGACTGACCGCCAGGTCGGTGGGTGCGGCAATTGCGGGGCCGGACGGCGGTGTGCTGGCAATCGGTGAAGTGTTGCCGGCGGCATCGGTCTGGCTGACGCTCAGGCCGGCAGTGGACGACTGCGAAGTGCTGAAGGTGACGGTGAAGGTGCCGTCACTGGCCACCAGCGCGCTGCCCAGCAGGCTGCCATTGGCGGCCCGTACATTCACCGTGGCGCCCGGCTCGCCGGTGCCGGACAGGCTCGTGCCATCGGCGGCCAGTTGCAGGTTGCCGGGCGCTGCCGGGGCAGTGACATCGGCGGCGGTTAGCGAAGCGGGCAGGGACACCCTGCCGTCGGCATCGGTCTGCTGCACGCTGAGGGTTTGGCCATCGAGCTGGGCGTTGGCCAGCGGCACGCTGAAACGCCCATCGGCCCCGACCACGGCGCTCCCCAACAGGCTGCCGTCTGCCGCGCGTACGCTCACCGTAGCACCGACTTGGCCACTGCCGCTGAGCACCAGGCCATCGGCGCTCAGGGCCAAGCTGCCTGGTTGCGCGGGGGCCGCCGGGTCGCTGATGAGCACTGTGGCGGGGGCCGAAGTGTTGCCGGCCTGATCGGTCTGTTCGACGCTCAGTTGTGTGCCCGGAGGTTGTGCGCTGTTCAGCGCAACACTGAAGGTGCCGTCGTCACCCACCACGGCGGAGCCAAGCGCGGTGCCGTTGGCATCGCGTACGCTGACCGTCGCGCCTGGTTCGCCGGTACCCGTAACGGACTGGCCATCGGCGCTGGCCTGCAGATCGGCAGGAGCATCGGGCGCGGTGGTGTCGGGGGCGCTGACCGGTGCCTGTTCGGAAGCGTTGCCTGCCGGGTCGGTCTGGTCGACGACCACTTGCTCGCCATTGGTCAGGGGCGGATTCAAGCCGATGCTGAAGTTGCCATCCGCACCGACCGGAGCAGAGCCCAGCAGGTTACCGGATGGGTCGCGCACGTTGACCGTCGAACCCGGTGTGCCGGTGCCGGTAAGGGTTTGGCCGTCGCTGGACAATGCCAGGTTGGACGGCGCGAACGGGACCGCGCTGCCACTGCCGCTGCTGCCGCCACCACCGGCCGCACTCGAAGCGGCGGCAGCCGCACCGCCAGCACCCAGCACGCCGAGGCCGGCGAAGGCGAAGGTCTGTGTCGCGCCGCTGACCACTCCGGTACTCGCGATGAGCGTATCGAGGGACGAGACTTCGCTGAAGGTGAAGCCATTGAACGCATTCGCATCGTACTGGGCCTGCCACAGCACGCCGTCGTCGCCCTGGAACACCAGGTCGCTGCCGATATCCTGGGCGTTGACCGTGAAGAAGTTACTGATGGTGAGCTGTTCGCCCGACTTGAGCGTCAGGATCAGGTCCTGGCCATTGCGGGCCACTGAGGCAACCTGGCCGGGAGGAATGGGCATCTGCACAACGCCGGGCTGGCTGAGCTGAACGTTGCCCCAGGGTTGAGCGGAGAGGGTGGATGAGGATTTATCGGCGACCACGATGTTGTCCATGACAGCTCCTGCCTTTCCTTTTGCCTGCCGCTCCAGGCTGCTCAGCGTCATGGAATCGGGCAATACGTTTGAAGGGATTCAGAAGATTCCCGTAATAGTCCTGCTGATTTAGTTGGGTATAGCAAAGGAATGGATCCTATTCTGGCGACAAACGGTCATGAGCTGGCTATTGGCCCGCTTTGCAGCGGGCCTTGTTCACCCATGAGGCCCCGCAAACACGGCGCGATACTGGCAATTGGCAACCCGAACTGCCGTTGGTCGGAATAGGTGTATGAAAGCGTTAGGAAAAACGTTGAAACGATTCAAGTCGGGGAGGGAGCTGCCAGGGTCGATGGGAGGGGCACAGCGGGCGGGGGCTTCAATGTTAGGAGTAGGAACGGCTTTGGCGGCGAAGCGACCGCATGTTCACAACATATGCAGTGAATTTCCTGGCGCTTTCGCGGCTAAAGCCGCTCCTACCGACCGTCCTATCAGCGGTTGAAACCGATCGGTCTATTTCAGAAAGGTGCGTCACCCAGGATGGTGGCGCGATGCATGACGCGACGCTGGGGCCGGTAGTCGTCGATGGCGAAGTGCTGGGTAATGCGATTGTCCCAGAACGCGACGTCGTCCTGCTGCCATTGCCAGCGCACGGTGAACTGCGGCTGCGCGCTGTGGCTGAACAACAGGCGCAGAATCGCATCGCTCTCGGCCTCGGACAGCTCGTTGATACGGGTGGTGAAGCCCTCGTTGACGAACAGCCCCCTGCGCCCGGTAACGGGATGAGTGCGCACCACCGGGTGGCTGCTGGGCGGGTTGCGACGCTTGGCTTCTTCGAAACGCAAGCGGTCCTGTTCACTGACGGCGAAGCGCGATTCCGGGAAGGACTTGCTCAGATCATGGGTGGCGGTCAGGCCGTCGAGCAGGCGTTTGAGGGGTTCGGACAGCGCCTCGTAGGCCGCACTGCTGCTTGCCCAGAGCGTGTCGCCGCCGTAGGGCGGAACTTGCTTTGCGCTGAGCACGGCGCCGAGCGCCGGGGTCTTGAGGAAGCTCACGTCGGAGTGCCACAGCGCGTTGTCGCGCAGGTCGTTGCGCTCGGTATCGAGGATCAACACCTCCGGTTGCTCGGGTACGCTCGGGTAGATCGGGTGGATGTGCAGGTCGCCGAAACAGGCCGCCAGGCGTGCCTGCTGCGTCGGCTCCAGGGGCTGGTCGCGAAAGAACAGCACCTGGTGGTCGAGCAAGGCCTGGTGCAGCGCCTGGTGCGACTCGCGGCTCAACGGCTGGCGCAGGTCGATGCCCTCGACGCGGGCGCCCAATGCCGGGCTGATGGGGGTGATGATCAGACTCATGGTGAGGTATCTGCCGTGTCGGTCGAAGTGTTCAGTGGCTGCGGCCGTGCCAGGGCACCAGCCGACGTTGCAGGGCACGCAGTCCCAGTTCCATGGCGAAGGCCACCAGGGCGATGACGAAGATCCCCAGCACCACCACATCGGTGACCAGGAACTGTGCGGCCGACTGGACCATGAAGCCCAGGCCATTGGTGGCGGCGATCAGTTCAGCGGCCACGAGGGTCGACCAGCCCACGCCCAGGCCGATGCGAATGCCGATGAGAATGTCCGGCAGTGCCGCCGGCAGGATCACGTGGCGAATCAACTGCGCGCGGCTGGCGCCCAGCGATTGCGCGGCCCGCAGCTTGGCCGGGTCGACGTTGCGTACGCCGGTGGCCGTGGCGATGGCGATGGGCGCGAAGATCGCCAGGTAGATGAGCAGCACTTTGGACAGCTCGCCGATGCCGAACCAGATGACGATCAGCGGCAGATAGGCCAGCGGCGGCACCGGGCGGTAGAACTCGATCAGCGGGTCGAAGATGCCCTGGGCCACCCGGTTGCAGCCGATGGCGATACCCACCGGAATGGCCAGTAGCACGGCCGCCAGCAGGGCCAGGCCGATACGCTGCAGGCTGGCGCCCAGGTGCTGCCAGAGGGTCGACTCCATGTAGCCTTCGGTAGCCAGCAGCCAAGCCTTGTGCAGGACGGCAGCGGGCGAGGGCAGGAACAGTGGCTCGACCAGCGCCGCGGCAGTCACTGCCCACCACAGTGCCAGCAGGGTGACGAAGGTCATTGCCGTGATGCTGCGAATGCCGAGCCGCCACTTGCGGCCTGCGTGGTGCACCGGGCGGGTCGGGGCCAGCCTGTGCTGGCCAGCATGGACGTTGCTGTTGCTCATGCGGGCTCCTTGCGCCCAGCGGCGCGACGTTGTGAGAACACCTGCTCGAGCACGTGCTCGCGGGTGGCGATGAAGTGCGGGTCGGACTTGATGGCCCGGGCCGGCTCGCCGGCGGCATAACGCTGGGCGAAATCCAGCTTGAGGTACTCGTCGATACGCCCCGGCGATGGCGCCAGGAGAATCAGGTCGGTGGCCAGGAACACCGCTTCTTCGATGTCGTGGGTGATCAGGAACACCGGCTTGCGGGTGCGTTGCCAGACCTGCAGCAACAGCTCCTGTACTTGTTCGCGGGTGAAGGCATCCAGTGCGCCGAACGGCTCGTCCATCAGCAGCACGCGCGGGTCGGCGGCCAGGGCGCGAGCCAGGCCAACGCGTTGGCGCTGGCCGCCGGACAACTCCCAGATGTTGCGCGCTTCGAAGCCGGCCAGGCCTACCAGCGCCAGCATCTGCCGCGCGGTGTGCTCACGCTGGCTACGCGGCACGCCGGCCAACTGCAAACCGAAGCCGACGTTGGCCAGTACGTTCAGCCAGGGCAGCAAGGCATCGTCCTGGAACACTACGCCGCGCTCGGCAGATGGGCCGTCGACTGCCACGCCATCCAGGCTGATGCGCCCGGCGTCCGGCTTGACGAAGCCGGCGATCAGGTTGAGCAGCGATGTCTTGCCACTGCCGGATGGGCCCAGCACCACCATCAGTTGCTCGGGGCCGAGGCTCAGGGATATGTCCTTCAACACCGCTTCGGCGGCACCGGGGTAATGCGCGCTGACGCGCTCCAGCTGTAGCAGAGCCATGGTTCGAGGTCTCCTTGTGAGGCGGGCGTTACGGGGCGATGTAGTCGGCGCTGATGTAAGGCCTGTAGTCACCCAGTACGCTCTCGACCTTGCCTTGTTCCTTGAGGAAGGCTGCCGTCTTGGCGATCGCATCGGCGGTACCGCCGCCGAGCAGGGCGGCAGAGCGCTGAGCCTGGGCATCGGGGAAGTTCGAGCCGGCCAGCAGCTCGGGCACGTCTTCGGCGTTGGAGCCGGTCAGCCGTGCGATCTTCTGCACTTGCGGCGAATCGACGGTCCACTGCGCCTTGTGCGTGCTGTAGTCGGCGTAGGCGTCTAGGGTGACCTTGGCGAACTGGCGAATCACCTCCGGGTGCTTGTCGGCGTAGTCCTTGCGCGCCACCCAGACTTCGAAGGTCGGCGCGCCCCAGCGGCCCACTTCGGCGGCATCGGTGAGCACCTTGCCGGTCTTGCGGATCTCGCCCAGCGCCGGCGACCAGACGAAGGCGCCGTCGATGTCGCCGCGCTTCCAGGCTGCGGCGATCTGCAGGGGTTGCAGATTGACCACCTTGACCTTGCCTTCCAGGCCCCACTGTTTCAGCGCCGCGAGCAGGCTGTAATGCGAGGTGGACACGAACGGCGTGGCGATGGTCTTGCCCACCAGGTCCTGGGGCTTGTCGATGCCGCTGCCATTGCGTACCACCAGCGCCTCGGCGGCGTTGATCTGCGCCGAAACGATGAACGCCACGATGGGCAGCTTGCGTGAGGCCGCCGCGGCCAGAGGGCTGGAGCCGAGGTTGCCGATCTGTACGTCACCGGAAGCCAGGGCGGTGACCACTTCCGAGCCGCTGTTGAAACGTCGCCAGTCGATCTTCTCGCCGATGGCTTTCTCGAAGGTGCCGTCGGCCTGCGGGACTTTACCGGGGTCGATGCCGGTCTGGTAGGCGACCACCAAGGGTGCGGCTTGCAGGTTGAAGGCCAGCAACGAGGCGGCGAGGGCAGTGAGCAGTGGACGAACGAATGCTTTACGGGCCATGGCGATTCTTCTTGATATGGACAGGCATGCGGCGGCACAGCGCGCGCGTTACTCCGGGGCCTTGAAGGAGGACCAACGGTGGGAAGAGATATTGAGGTTATAAAAAATAGCCATCCAATAATTAATTGGAATTAGCTTAGAAATAGCCACGGGATGCTGCTGCGGCCCGCTCAAGATCAAGGCTTTCGCGTTCGCGACCCGTATCAGACGGGCGTACCCTGGCATTATCCGCTTTGACTCTGGGGACACATCATTGCTATACCTGCCTCTCCAGATCAGCAGCGAGACCGGCCATGACTACAGCACTCCATACCATGCCGTTCACCAAGAGCCAGTGCGTAACTGGCCTGCGGGCGGCGCTGCGCGTGTTGGACAAATGGCAGGCGTCCGGTGAGCAGGCCTGCCGCATCCTGCGCATTTCGCGCAGCACCTGCACCCGTGCCCGGCAGGCGGATGACGCCTGGTCGGTGAACCTGGACCTGGACCAGATGCAGCGCGTCAGTTTCGTGCTGAACATTCATGCTGCGCTCCGCACGATGTTCGACAACCCCGCCAATGTCTATGGCTTTCCAGCCCTGGCCAATCACAACGAATTTTTCAATGGCCGTGCGCCGCTGGAGATCATGGCCCAGGGCGACATCATCTCGTTGTACGAGACCTTCCGCCGCATCGATGCCTTGCGGTGCGCCCAATGGTGAAGCTTGAAGCGCTGACCGAATTCCCGGGACAAACACTCAAGGCCCACCGGCTGGTCAATTCCCGCTTTCCGCCCATCGACCTGTTCGACGACGTCGCCGACGCGGCGGAATTCGCAACGCTGCATGAGATCCAGGCACTGACCAACCCGCGCTTGCAGAATGAAATCGGCCGTCTTGAACTGATCGCGCTGCCGGAGATTCCCTTCGGCATCGTCGGTTGCTCCTACGCTGTAGCGCCTTTCACCCACGTCAACCCGGCCGGTTCGCGGTTCAGCGACGGCAGCATCGGGGTGCTGTACCTGGCCGACACCGTAGACACCGCGCTCGCCGAAGTGCGCTATCACCAGGATCGCTACTGGTCGAATGTGCCAGGCTTGAGCTACGAGCGCTTCGTGTTCCGCAGCCTGGTGTGCCACTTCAGCAACCAGGGCTGCCGTGACGCGGCGGTGCGCGGTCTCGACGACCCCATCCATGATCCGGATGACTACACCGCTGCCAGGCGCCTGGGTCGCGACGCCCATGACCATGCCTGCCCCGGCCTGCGCTACCGCTCGGTACGCGCGCCCGGCAGCCTGTGCTGGGCCTTGATGACGCCGCGGCACGTGCGCTCAGTGATCCAGAGCGCGCATTTCGAAATGATCTGGAGCGGCCGCATCACCAGCGTCAATCGCATTTCCAACGCCTGAACCCGGCGGGGCAAGCACGCGAGCGGCCTTTACTCGCCTCATGACGCAAAAGAGCGGCGCGGGTTTGCACCCGGCCGCTCTGGTTCGTTCATGCCCCCCGAATCAGGAGGTCACAGGCTCACGCGCTGGCACGCCTTCTTGCAGCGCATCCAGCGACGGGATGCCGTCGGTGTGCTGCGTCTTGCGCATGGGCGGGCGACGCACCGGAGCGACATCGGCCTTGTAGTAGGCCGCCGTGCTGCGAGGCAGCGGCTGACGACCGCGAATGCGGTCGGCGATCTTCTCGGCGATCATGATGGTGGTGGCATTGAGGTTACCGGTGATGATCTCCGGCATGATCGACGCATCCACCACGCGCAGGCTCTGCAGGCCATGTACCCGGCCCTCGGCATCCACCACGGCCATCTCGTCGGTGCCCATCTTGCAGGTGCAGGAGGGGTGATAGGCGGTTTCTGCATGCTCACGCACGAAGGCATCGAGCTGTTCATCGGTCTGCACGTCCAGGCCGGGGCTGATCTCGCGACCCCGATAGGGGTCCAGCGCCGGTTGGGCGATGATTTCACGGGTGATGCGGATCGCGTCGCGGAACTCCTGCCAGTCCTGCTCGGTAGACATGTAGTTGAACAGGATGCTCGGGTGTTCGTGCGGGTCCTTGGACTTGATCTGTACGCGGCCACGGCTCGGTGAGCGCATCGAGCCCACGTGAGCCTGGAAGCCGTGCTCCTTGACGCCCTTGGTACCGTTGTAATTGATCGCGACCGGCAGGAAGTGGTACTGGATGTTCGGCCATTCGAATTCCGGACGGGTCCGAATGAAACCGCCGGCTTCGAACTGGTTGCTGGCGCCGATGCCGGTACCGTTGAACAGCCACTCGGCACCGATAGCTGGCTGATTCCACCACAGCAGCGACGGGTAAAGCGACACCGGCTGGGTGCAGGCGTACTGGATGTACATTTCCAGGTGATCTTGCAGGTTCTCACCCACGCCTGGCAGTTCGTGCACCACCGGAACCTGATGCTTGTTCAGCAGCTCGGCCGGGCCGACGCCGGAGCGCTGCAGGATCTGCGGCGAGGCAATGGCACCGGCGCACAGCAGCACTTCCTTGCGGGCCTTGGCCTGTACGGCATTGGTCGAACTGCCCACCAGGTAGCTGACGCCCACGGCACGCTTGCCTTCGAAGAGGATGCGGTCAGTGGTGGCATGGGTGACGATGGTCAGGGTATTGCGCTGCTTGGCCGTGTCCAGGTAACCGCGGGCGGTGCTGGCGCGGCGCCCATTCGGCGTCACGGTGCGGTCCATCGGGCCGAAGCCTTCCTGCTGGTAACCGTTGAGGTCGTCAGTGCGCGGATAACCGGCCTGTACGCCGGCCTCGACCATGGCGGCGAACAGTGGGTTGTTGTCGGCCTTGGGCGTGGCCACGCTGACCGGTCCGTCGCCACCATGCCAGTCGTTGGGGCCGATGTCGCGGGTCTCGGCCTTGCGGTAGTAGGGCAGGCAGTCCAGGTAGGTCCAGTCTTCCAGGCCGGGCAGCTTGGCCCAGCTGTCCAGGTCCATGGCGTTGCCGCGGATGTAGCACATGCCGTTGATCAGCGACGAGCCACCCAGGCCCTTGCCGCGCCCGCACTCCATGCGACGGTTGTTCATGTGCGGTTCTGGGTCGGTCTCGTAGGCCCAGTTGTAGCGGCGGCCTTGCAGCGGGTAGGCGAGGGCGGCCGGCATCTGGGTGCGGAAGTCCAGACGGTAGTCCGGGCCACCGGCTTCCAGCAGCAGGACGGTGACACCCGCGTCTTCGGTCAGACGCGCAGCGAGGGTATTACCGGCCGAGCCGGCACCGATGATGATGTAGTCGAATTCTTGGGACATACAGACGTCCTCATGTAGGAGCGGCTTGAGCCGCGAAAACGGTTACTGGCGCACTTGCACCCCATGCAAGTGCGCGGCAGGAGCAAAAGCCGCAGCGGCGAGGTGCCGATGCGGCCTGGCGTCAGAACACCGAGGCGTAGTCGCCCAGTTCGACCTGGATCGACTTGATGCGGGTGTACTGGGCCAGCGACGAGATGCCGTTTTCACGCCCGACACCGGACTGCTTGTAGCCGCCGACCGGCATCTGTGCAGCCGACTCGCCCCAGGCGTTGATCCAGCAGATACCGGCTTCCAGCTGGTGGATGACGCGGTGGGCGCGGTTCAGGTCGCGGGTCACGATACCGGCGGCCAAACCATAGTCAGTGGCATTGGCACGGCGGATGGCCTCTTCCTCGGTGTCGTAGCTGAGGATGCTCATCACCGGACCGAAGATCTCTTCCTGGACGATGGTCATGTCGTCGCGGCAGTCGGTGAATACGGTCGGCGCCACATAGGCGCCCTGGGCGAGAGCACCTTCGGTAAGGCGCTCACCGCCACACAGCAGGCGTGCGCCTTGCTCCTTGCCCTTGGCGATGTAGCCCAGCACGCTTTCCATGTGCGCAAAGCTCACCAGCGGGCCGAAGTTGATGTTCTCGTCGGTCGGGTCGCCGATGCGAATGCGCTTGACACGCTCCAGCACCTTGGCTTCGAAGGCCGCCTTCATGCTCGAAGGGATGAACACGCGGGTACCGTTGGTGCAAACCTGCCCGGAGCTGTAGAAGTTGGCCATCATCGCGATGTCAGCGGCCTTGTCCAGGTCGGCGTCTTCGAAAATGATCAGCGGCGACTTGCCGCCCAGCTCCATGGTCACTTCCTTGAGGGTCGAGGCCGAAGCACTGGCCATGACCTTCTTGCCGGTGCTGGTGCCGCCGGTGAAGGAGACTTTCTCGATCTGCGGGTGTTCGGTGAGCAGGCTGCCTACGTCGCGGCCACTGCCGGTCAGCACGTTGAACACGCCATCGGGCAGACCGGCTTCAGTGAAGATTTCCGCCAGCTTCAGGGTGGTCAGCGAGGTGACTTCGCTGGGCTTGAAGATCATCGCGTTACCCGCGGCCAGGGCCGGGGCGGACTTCCACAGGGCGATCTGGATCGGGTAGTTCCACGCACCGATACCGGCGGTGATACCCAGTGGCTCGCGGCGGGTATAGACAAAGGAGGTGTCACGCAGCGGGATCTGCTCGCCTTCGATGGCCACCGCAAGGCCGGCGTAGTACTCCAGCACATCGGCACCGGTGACCACGTCGACGTAGCGGGTTTCCGAGTAGGCCTTGCCGGTGTCGAGGGTTTCCAGCATGGCGAGTTCGTCGTTGCGCTCGCGGAGCAGGTCGACGGCACGGCGCAGGATGCGCGAACGTTCTGTAGCGGTCATCGCCGCCCAGACTTTCTGGCCTTTCTCAGCGCTCTTTACCGCGCGCTCTACGTCGGCGGCCGTTGCGCGCTGAACCTTGGCCAGCACTTCACCGGTGGCAGGGTTGATGGCATCAAAGGTTTCCGAGCCGCTGGCATCGACATATGCGCCATCGATATAGAGTTTTTGAGTTTCGAAACGGGCCATAAAGTTCTCGCAAGTGCAATGGTTTATCGGCGATCCGCATCCTTCGGGCGTGCGGTTTTGAGCTTGCCGGCAGCGGCTGCCAGCGATGTTTTTCGCCAGGAAGCGGTCCGTGGAGGAGGCCGCATGACAAAAATCAGCCTACTTTATCTATATTGAACAATCAATCAATAAAAAATCCGGACCCAATCAAGATGGTGCTCATGATGCGTGGCTGAAACGATCGAGCGGTGCAAGAAAGAGGGTGTCCGTAAAGGGTGTGACAGGCGTCAGTGGAAGACGTTCGTTACTTTTTGCTGGAATTTGCCGTGGATTCGTAGCAGCGCAGAATCCGTGCTTTAAGCGAGGCTACCCAGAGTGGGGCGACGCTCCAGCAGGAAAAGGCTCTGCGGCGAGGCTTCTAAGGCTCTGTGGCGTTACGAAACGAGGCTTCTGAGATAACGGAGGGCAGGGCGACGATTAGGTGGCCGACGCCGAGCATTAAATAACTCAACTAAATGTTCGTTTAGTTGAGTTATCAGTTTTCTGCATGATGATGGGTTGCCATGGAATACGGAGGCGGGTGGAGAGTCAAGCCCTGACAGGCCGAGTACATCTTTTAGAGGCACAAAATGCGGTTTTTGCTGTCTTCGAGTTCCGCCAAGTGACCCTTTGAAAAACCACCCTGTGGCACAAGAACTCAAAACTTTGTGATCGATGGGTGGCCGGAGCCGGATTCCGGCCTATCTGACGCCTGGCGTCACAGCCCTTGGCGCCGAAGAAACATTCATTCATTTCGTGTTGAAGGAGCAATTCCACCATGGAGCACTACCTGTCAAAGCCCTGGTATGACTCACGTCCCGTACCGGTGTTCATGACCGTCTTTTACTGCTTGATCGTCCTGTTCCAAACCGGTTTCTGGGTATTCACCGAAGGCTATATACAAGCCAGGCTGGGTGATATCTCGATCTTTTCGCTACTGATTTATTGTGTGGTTTCAGGGCTGATGGGCCTGGGCGGCTTGTTGCTCTGGAGCAAGAAGAAAAGCTGTTCGTGGTGCTTTGTCCTGGCTCTGGTGACTGGCCTGGCGATCATCTTCAGCCACCTGCGCGGTGAGTCTGCGGCGCATCTACTGAGCATGCCGATGTTCAAAGAGTACGCCCTGGTTTTCGGCATCTGGGTGTACAGCCTGCAGTTGCGAACGACCAATTATTTTTCCGGTAGCCGGGCAGCGGACTGAAACAAAGTGAACGGGCACACTCATGATGAGGCTTCATCGAGAAACGCTGTCGTGAGTGTGCCGTGCCTTTGGTGGGGAACGACAGCGTGAAATACGTCTGGGATAGGCTCACATTTGGTAATACATTGTTACGCATAATGTATATTATGTTAAATTATGTATTACATATTACAGCTCCTGAGCAACATGTCCCCTAGAATCCCCTCGTTCGCGCCACTGGGATCAAAATATCCCCTAACGGCCCTGTACTTGAAAATCTGTCAGTCCGCTCTGGTACCTAACTCCAACTCCCACACGTTTTCCAGCAACCTTGGCTGAGCCCAGCAAATCCAGAGGTGTCGGGCGTTCCAGTCAGAACGCGACTGGCGCCTCGTGCTCATCAACCTCGAAATCCGGCGCAGGCTCCACAACCCCTTTGACCATGTCAGGCGTCAAGGTCCAAAAAACACCCTGGATCGATTTCTGCTGGAAATCCACAGTAAAGCCGTTGACGACATCCAGTCGAAAGATGTCCAGCCAGGTCGCTTGGACTGCCGAATGAAATGGCTCCGGCAGCGGCTTATCGTCATAGATACAGAGACCCGCTGCGTTAATCTCGCGCTCGAATCGTTCCTCAGCTTCGCCTTCCGCATTAATCCAATAGTTCAGCGGGACATGCCACATATCAAAGTCAGAAAGCAGCAGCTCGTGACGGGGAATACTCAACTCCAGCAGAAGCTGATCGTCGGTACCGCACCGAGCGGTGGGTTTGGTTTCTCCATAACCCGCTCTGACCCAGCACCACCAGGGACTCACGCCGGTTTTTGCTGAGGGGATGCCTGAAGCCTCCATGACGTCAATCATCCACTGATAGGCCATGCGGAACATCGGGTCGTCGTCAGCAAACTCGATCGAGCAATGCCGCAAGCGCCCGGTCATGAGCGGCTCAAGTATCTCGTGTGGGATGAACATCCATGCAGTCACACGCCCATGGTCATCGGCGAAGTGGTCACACCACTGCTTGCGGGTCTGTGCGAGATCGGGGGCTAAATGTTCGTCTGTTGCCGGCCTGGCCATCTGCCTTCCTACTATGTGGACATGCGGACGTTTCCGGTCCGAGTCACCGAACGGACGCTACGGTGCGCCTCTCGTCCAGCCTAAAGCCAAAAGTAGCATTTCGACACGGTTACGCGACAAGGGTCCAGTTTGATCATGGGCCTGGTCATCAGGCGTGCACCTACAACGTTCCTTTATCCCTTTCCGCCAACACCACCCGCTCCCCAGCCTTCAGCCCCGACCGCACCTGCACCTGGCTCTGATTACGCAAACCGGTCTCGACCTGTGTCGTGCGCACCTTGTCACCCTCCTCCAGCACCCTGACCTCGAAGCGCCCCTGCGCATCCTTGGCGCCAAGCGCTGCCAGGGGAATGCTCAGGGCGTTTTCAGCCACGCCCAGCACGATGCGCACATCGGCGCTCATGCTCACGCGCAGGCGCCCCTGCGGGTTGGGCACGTCGAACACCGCCGTGTAGAACACCGCCTCCTTGCCCGAGCCGGCATTGCTCCCCTGCCCGGTCAGATATTGAGGCGCCGGTTCGATTTCGCGCAGGGTCGCCTCATAACGTGTGTCGGGGTCGCCCATCAGGGTGAAGTACACCGGCAGGCCCGGGTGAATACGCAGTACATCCGCTTCGGCCACCTGCGCCTTGATCGTCATCCGGCTCAGGTCGGCCATTTTCAACAGGACTGGCGGCGCCTGCTCAGCGATGACCGTCTGGCCTGGCTGGGTGACGATGGCCAACACGGTGCCGTCGGCCGGGGCCAGGATGCGGGTGTAGTCCAGGTTGACCTGGGCGGTGTCGCGTTGAACGCGTGCCTTGCGCGACTGCTCCATCTGCGAGGCGTAGTCGCCTTTGGCCTGGGCATAGGCGGCACGTGCCTGCTCGGCTTCTTGCGCAGAGACGGCTCCATGCTGGATGAGACGCTGATAGCGCCGTTGCGCCTGCTCGGCACGCTCGAGCTTGAAGCGGGCGGCGTCGGCCTGCGCACCAAGCAGCTGCACTTGCACCTGTGCCTGGCGCAACGCATTGCGCGCCGGCAAGGGGTCGATCTCGGCGAGCAACTGGCCCTGGCGAACCTGGTCGTTAGGCGCGACCAGCACTTGCTTGACCTGCCCGGAAACTTGAGCGCCTACATCCAGCTGGCGGCTACCTTGCAGTACGCCGCTGGCGATCACTGCCTGTTCAAGGCGTCCTTCGCGTACCGGCGCAGTGATGTAACCCGACTCTTCAGGTTCGGTTGCATAGCGATAGAACGCATAACTTGCCAGCGAGAACAGCGAGTCGACCAGCACCAGGCGCACCAGAATCTTGCGCCAGCTCCAGCCGCGAAAGGGCCATTTAAACTTCACCACCTCGCTCCTAGTTTGTACGGTTGTACCAATACTCTAGTTTGTACGGTTGTACCAAGTTATTAGTTCGTACGGATGTACCAACTTAATCAGCCGTACCATGGACTTTGACCGGGAACTAAAGGCGCTCAAATCATTCAAATGCGGCATTTACTTTAGGCCGACCGCCGGTTTTGCGTCTGTCCCTGCAAACCGGGACAAGTTGTGGTGCCAGTCGGATAATGGCACATTAACTACAATCCTTTGTCCCTGTTTTCGGCGACAGACACTCTTCAGCTCACTCTGTAGTTTCGACGTATCAGATGGCCGGATCACTGCATTGTCCGGTCCTGTACACGTTCAATGGAAGCGCTACGGACAGCGGTGTACCGGAGCCTGTGACGAGAGAGAACGATGAATTCCAAGCTACAGGAAACAGGTAAGCATTCCGCCTACTTCTTGGCCCTGGGGCGGTTGATATCAAGCGTGGGCAGCAATGACTTCGTGTCGCAAATGCACGACTTGATCAATGATTCAGTGCCGATCGATCTGACCGAACTCAGTGAGTGGACGATTGATGAACACGAGCGCAAGGTGATCAACACCTGGCTTATCGGCAGTGCTCCGGCAGCCTCTGGAACTTGCGCCCAGGACCATGACTGGTTATTGGAACGCCTGCTCGAATCGGAAGAAGCCCCGCTCATACACAGCAAATACCCCAGCGCCATGGTCAAGGAACCTACTCCCTGCCTGGATGCCTGGTGCTGTAACGTCGCGTCCAGAAAGTCCAATCGCTACTGGCTGATTTCACTGCACCGCCACACCCCGCAAAAAGACTTCTCGATCCATGAACTCTCGTTTCTGAAGAACTTTTCAGAAACGCTTTTGCCGCTGCTCGAGCGTCATGCCCAGGCGACGCGGGAGCTCTGCGACTTGCCTCAGATGACGCCCGACACTTCCGGTGGGCGGGAGCTGCAGCGCGACTTCAATGAGAAACTCAAGCTCACTGACACCCAGCTGTCCACGCGGGAGCGAGAGATCTGCCTGGGCCTGCTTGCGGGCGCCACGGTGCCCGAAATGGCCGAAAAACTGCACGTGAAAAACAGCTCCATTGAAACCTATTTGAAGCGTGCGGCTGCCAAGCTAGGGGTGAAAGGACGTCACGGACTGGTCAAATGGATGATCGGGATGAGCCAGAGCGGTTGAGCGCCGCAACCAAGCCACCCTCTTTGACCGAAGCTTGCAGAATGTTCAGATAAGGTTGCGTCCATGTTTCGCTACTCCCCCGGTTGGCTGACGCTCGCTTTACTCAGTGGCTGTTCACTGATTCCGATTACCAGCGCCCTGCTCCGCCAGCGCCTGCAGCCTATGCACAAGGCAGCGCCGTGCTGAGCACGGGTGAAGCCAGGCAATACGGTTGGCAACAGGTCTTCCGCGACCCGGCCCTGGTGCAGTTGCTGGATACGGCAATGACCCACAATCGTGATCTGCGCGTGGCCCTGCTCAACATTCAGGCGTTTCAGGCGCAATACCGTATTCAGCGCAGTGCGTTGTTTCCCAGCGTATCGATACAGGGCTCCGGCACTCGCCAGAGCGTACCGGCGGACCTGTCCACTTCGGGGGTACGCAGCACGGCGGGTAATTACTCGGTCGGGCTGGGCATCAGCGCCTATGAGCTGGACCTGTTCGGCCGCAACCGCAGCCTGAGCCAGGAAAAGATCGAGGCGTATCTGGCCCAGGAGCAGGCCCAGCGCAGCACCCGGCTGAGTCTGATCGGCAACGTCGCCACGGCCTACCTGAGCTGGCGCGCCGACCAGGAACAGCTGGCGCTGGCGCGACAGACTCTGGAAGCCTACGAAAAGAGCCTGTCGCTGACCACGCAGCAGCTCAGCGCCGGCGGCGCCACGGCCCTGGCCCAGAGCCAGGCCAGTACTCAGGTCGAGAGCGCCCGGGCGCGGGTGGCGCAATACCAGCGGCAAGTGGACCAGGGCCAGAACAATCTGCAACTGCTCACAGGCGCTCCCGTGCAGATCAGCGTTCCCAGCGAACCGATCAGTGATGATCTGATCGCCCAGATGCCCGCCGGGTTGCCTTCACAACTGCTGCAACGCCGGCCTGACATCCTGCAGGCCGAACACCAGCTCAAGGCGGCCAATGCCAACATCGGTGCAGCGCGGGCGGCGTTTTTTCCCAGCATCACCTTGACTGCCAACGGCGGCACCGCCAGCAGTGAGTTGTCCGGTCTGTTCAAGGCGGGCTCCAAGGCCTGGACGTTTCAGCCGCAGATCAATATCCCGCTGTTCAATGCCGGTAACCTGCGCGCCAGCCTGGATTACGCCAAGATCCAGAAAGACATCGACGTCGCGCAGTACGAGAAAAGTATTCAGACCGCGTTCCAGGAAGTGTCCGATGGGTTGGCCGCGCGCCAGACTTACCGCCAGCAAGTCATGGCTCAACATAATCTGGTCAAGGCCAGCGAGAATTACTATCGGCTTGCCGAATCACGTTATCGAGAAGGGCTGGACAGCAGCTTGACCTTCCTCGATGCCCAACGCTCTTTGTACAGTGCTCAAAGCTCGCTGATTAACGATCGCCTCTCGCAATTGACGGCAGAGGTCAATCTTTACAAAGCACTGGGTGGCGACTGGCAGCAGGAGCCGTCTCAAGAGTTATAGATCCCGTTACGCACTTACTTAAGTCGATTTTTATCGAGGATCGTGTTGCCTGTGGGCATGCACCGATCCATTCAAACAAACGTTTGGTAAGTTCAAACGCTTGTTGGCTTTATTCAAACAACCGTTCGATATAATCAAACGGCTGTTCGTTGCCGCCACGATTGCAAAATTCGCGAAAAAACAAGTATTTAACGCTGTAAAAATAGAGGCTAAAGTAGATGCTCAACCCCTCTAAGAGGTAGCACATTGATGTCACTCCTTACAATGCTGGGTGCGATGAAAAAATATGAGCTGGGATGAAAAAAATATCAGTGCGAGTGTTAGATAATGCTGGCCTCACCTAGTTGTTATCGGTATTGTTACTCCTACGGAAACATATCATTACACTCACCCACTGCATCTACCGGCTGACCGAGCGACTCAACTGGAGTAGACCCATGAAGACAGACCTTGAACAACTGACCTCGACCGCAGACTTGGTCTTTTCGGTAAGTGATAGCATTTAGCCCTATTCTAATAACTTTCTGCTTTGTGCCCGTTAACTGCCTGTCGAATCCAGGAGATCAGGATTATGCCTAGTCATTCATCGCCCTAGCCTTCCCTTCTTTCAGTTGCCCACACACTTATACTTAAACTCATTAATGCCTTTTATTGCATTGACGTCATTCAATTTGATTATTGAGTCATGGTTATTGAATTTAGAAGGGAAGTTTGATGAACATCCAACAGCTCTTTCCGCACTTGGGAAAAGTGATCGCTGGCGCCGGTAGCCGACATTTCACGCGCTTACTTCACGATCTGATCAACGCCTCGTTACCGGTAGACGCTACACACGTTACTCAATACCGCGCCAGCTCCGGCATCCCTGTGGCCGGTCCGGTACCCAGAAATTGCATCGGCAGCACCTCACCCAACAGCGCTCCCCCGCCGGAACCTATCGTACTGAGCCCAGAGCAACTCAAGGCGGCACAACTTTATGAACATGCCGGCGATACCTACCGCGTGATCGCCGGTCAAGTGGGTAACGAACCGGTAAAGGCCGCTGCCAATTGCCAGATGCATTTGGCTTCCTACCAGCAGAAGAATGGCCAACGCTGCGTGATTTCGGTATTTCGTACCGCATCTGAAGAAGCCTTCACCCCCCAGGAGCGGGCAAAGTTGAAAGACCTGGCGCTGATGCTGCTGCCGATCATCGAAGAACACATCGCAAGCACCACGCCTTCCGCCAGCAACGTCACCGCACTGCATGGCCGCGCCCACCGCGTAGACAACAAGGTTCCTGCCCTCAGTGGCTTGCGTGAACGCTTCCAGGAACGTCTCTGCGCGTGCGAACTGAACCTTTCCGAGCGCGAAACCGAAGTGTGCATCGGCCTGCTGGCCGGCCACACGGTGCCTGAGTTGGCCGAGCGGCTGGCGCTGAAGGTCAGTACCGTGGAAAGCTATTTCAAGCGCGCTGCCGTGAAGATGAGCATCAACGGCCGCCGTGCTCTGTTGCGCTGGCTGCACGCCAGTGAACCGACTGAAAACCTTCAATTGCTGCGCAAGGGCGCCTGATCGGCCCATTGCCAGCCCCCTCCCTCAAGGTGGTGGCAGGCCGGCTGCAATCAGCCGTTCTGCCACCACCTTGAACCTTCCCCCCGACGCGACACCCCTCTGCGCTTGCCCGTGGGAGCGGCTTTAGCCGCGAAAGCATCAGGGAAATCACAGCATCTGCTGTGAACAGACGCTCGCTTCGCGGCTGAAGCCGCCCCTGTGCGCGGAGCGGCGGTCGGCTTTGGGATGTCAGTCCCGCGCCAAGGCGTTGATCGGGTCCAGGCGCGCCGCATTGCGTGCGGGCACGAAGCCGAACACCACGCCGATCAGGGTCGAGCACACGAAGGCGGTGATGATCGAACCCAGCGAAAAGACCATCTGCCATTCCTTCACCACCAGCGAGAACACATAGCCGATCGCGAACGACAGGCCGATGCCGATCACCCCACCCAGCAGGCAAACCATCACTGCCTCGACCAGAAACTGCTGGCGAATGTCCGAGGCTCGCGCGCCCACCGCCATGCGGATACCGATTTCGCGGGTCCGCTCGGTCACCGACACCAGCATGATGTTCATCACGCCAATGCCGCCCACCACCAGCGAGATGATCGCGATCAGCGACAGCAGCAGCGCCAGCGACTGGCTGGTCTTCTGCACCGTCTGCAGGATGGTATCCAGGTTGTAGGTGAAGAAATCCTTGGTGCCGTGGCGCTGCTCCAGCAGCTTGGTGACCTTCTCCTCGACCAGCTTGCTGGGCTGGCCGTCCTTGACCCGCACGGTAATGCTGTCCAGGTAACGCTGGCCCAGCAGGCGGCCCGAGGCGGTTTCGTAAGGCATCCACACATTGAGGTTCTTGCTGGTGACGAACACGCTCTTCTTGTCTTCGGTCACCCCGATCACCGTGCACGGCAGGTTGTCGACCAGAATCACCTGGCCCAGCGGGTTGGTGCCTTTGGGAAACAGCCTGTCCCGGGTGTTGTGGTCGATCACTACTACCTGGGCCTGGCGCCGACTGTCCTGCGCGCTGAATCCCACGCCCTCGCCCAGCTTGATGCCGCGCACGCGGAAGTAATTGTCGCCCACGCCGTTCACCGTCGCCGTCAGGTCCTGATTGCGATAGCGCAGCAGCAGGTTGCGGCCGACGTTAGGCGTGGCACTGTCGATGTAGTACTCGTTCGACAGCGCCGTCACGTCGCCCAGCGACAGGGTCTCGATCGACGCCGAGCGGCTGTCGCCCCAGTCGGTGCCGGGAAACACCTCGATGGTGGTGCTGCCGATCGCCGCGATGTCATTGAGCACATAGCGCTTGGCCCCCTCACCGACGGCGACGATGGAGACCACCGAAGTAATCCCGATGATGATCCCCAACATGGTCAGCAAGGTGCGCATGCGGTGGGCGACCAACGCGATCCAGGCCATGGTGAAGGCTTCGCGGAACAGCTCCAGGCGCGCGGTCAGCCGGCTGGTACGGCGGTTCTTGTCCGGCAGCGCCTGGGGCTGCGGCGCCTCGGCCTGGACCGGATCGGGGTTGATGCGGTCGGCGACGATACGCCCGTCGCTGATCTCGATGATGCGCCGGGCGTGGGCGGCGACCTTTTCGTCGTGGGTGACCAGGATGACCGTGCGCCCGGCGGCGTTGAGTTCCAGCAGAATGTTCATCACCTCGCGTCCGCTGGCGGTGTCCAGCGCACCGGTCGGCTCATCGGCGAGGATGATCTCGCCGCCGTTGATCAGCGCACGGGCGATACTCACCCGCTGCTGCTGGCCACCGGACAACTGGTTGGGCCGGTTGGCCAGGTGCCCGCCCAGGCCCAGGCGGCTGAGCAATGCCTGGGCGCGGTCGGTACGCGCGGTCTCGCCCACCCCGGCGTAGATCGCCGGCATCTCGACGTTGCTGACTGCACTGAGGTGGCTGAGCAGATGGTAACGCTGGAAGATGAAACCGAAGTGCTCACGGCGCAACGCCGCCAGCTCATCGTTGGCCAGGCTGTGCACCTCACGGCCGCCGACCTTGTAGCTGCCCTCGTCGGCGCGGTCCAGGCAGCCGAGCACGTTCATCAGTGTCGACTTGCCCGAGCCTGAGGCGCCGACGATGGCCAGCAGCTCCCCGGGCTGCACCGTCAGGTCGATGTTGTCCAGCGCGATGAAGTCCTTGTCGCCACCGCTGAAGCGCCGGGTGACGCCACGCAGTTCCAGCAATGGCTCGCTCATGCGCCACCCCCTGCAGTGCTGGCGGTGGCGGTCGCGGTGTCGGGCGTCGCCTCGCCGATCACCACCTGGTCACCCTCCTCCAGGCCCTGGTCGATCTGCACACGCACATTGTTGTTGATACCGGTGCGTACCTGGCGGGTCTGCGGCTTGCCCTGGGCATCCAGCACCCGGACTTCATAAAGGCCGTCCTGCCCCTGGGCGCCCAGCGCCGCCACCGGCACGCTGAGCACACCCTTGGCCTTGTCGAGCACGATATGCACCTGCGCGGTCATCGAGATACGCAGGCGATGCTCCGGGTTGGGCACCTCGAACAGCGCGTTGTAGAACACCGCAGTGTTCTGCCGTGAACTGGTGTTGGCCTGGGTTTCCAGGAAGTTCTGCGGCGCCGGTTCAATACCGCGCAGCGTGGCGTGATAGCGCTTGTCGGCTTCGCCGAGAATGGTGAAGTACACCTCCTGGCCGGGCTTGATATGAATCACGTCGGCTTCCGAGACCTGGGCCTTGACCGTCATGGTGCTCAGGTCGGCCAGTTTCAGCAGCACCGGCGCCAGTTGCTGGGCGATCACGGTCTGGCCTTCCTGAGTCACGATGCCCACCACCGTGCCGTCGATGGGCGCATTGATGCGGGTGTAGTCGAGGTTGACCTGCGCGGTTTCCACCTGGATTTTCGCGTCCAGCAACTGCGCATCGAGTACCCGCAGGTTGGCACCCTGCACCTGATACTCGGACTTGGCCGCCTCAAAGCTTTCCCGCGACACCGCTTCGCTGGGCAGCAGCCGCTGTGCTCGCTCATAGTCCGCCTTGGCCTTGGCCAGTTGCGCCTGGGTCGCCTCGCGCTTGGCCGCCAGTTCCTGCGCGTTGACCTGCGCCTGGCGCAGCGAGTTGCGCAGTACCACCGGGTCGATCTCGGCCAGCCACTGGCCTTTTTTCACCTCATCGCCCAGCTTGACCTTGAGGCTTTTCAGTTGCCCGGACACCTGGGCACCGACATCGACCTGCTTGACCCCCTGCAGGATGCCGGTGGCCAGCACCGAGTTCTCGATGTCGCCCCGCTCGGCACGCGCGGTCAGGTATTGCGGCGCGGCCTCTTCCGAGCGCGTGCTGGCGTAGACCAGGCCGCCAATGACCAGCAAGGCCGTGAGGATGATGCTCTTTCGGTATTTGAACTTAGCCATATCGAACCATGCTTGTGTGAGAACCTGCCCGGCCGGCGGCCGGGCTCAGGTGACAACGCCTTACTGTTCAAGCCCCTCCCGCCACCACTGCGCCAGGCGCAGCACATGGGCGCCCTTGAGCATCGTGAAATGGTTGCCCGGGCCATGCCACACGGTCAGCCTCGGTACCCGCGCCGCCCAACCGTCGCGCATCGCCTGCTGTTCACGCCGGTTATTGGCGCTGTCGAGGGTGGGGTCTTCGGCCAGCACCAGGCGCACCGGACCTTCATAGGTCTGGCTCGGCTGGTAGCGGGTGCGCAGCGCCGTGGCGAAGGCGCGCATCGGGCCTTCCATGGCGGTTGCGGGTGAGCGCGCCGGGAGAATCCCCGCCCTGACCATGCCGGCGTGCAACAGGCGCATCTGCTGCGGGTCATCGGCGGCTTCCAGCTGGGCCGGGTCGATGCCCAGTGGCTTGCCGCTGGCCAGCTGGATGGCCTCGATCAGGCGCCGCAGGGCCTGGGTCTGGGTATAAGGCCGCCCCACCACGCCATTGCCGCCGGGCGCTTCGCTGTCGATCAGGGTCAGCGACGCCACCTCACGACCTTGCGCCTGCAGGCGCAGGGCCATTTCGTAGGCCACCCAACCGCCGAACGAGTGCCCAAGCAGATGCACCGGGCCGTTCGGCTGCACGGAATCGATCGCTGCCAGGTAGGCCGTGGCAGCGGTTTCCACCGTCCCGAACGGCACGCTGACGCCGTCCAGGCCCCGTGGCTGCAGCCCGTGCAACGGCCACTGCGCGCCCAGCGCGCCGGCCAGTTCGATGAACCCGGTCACACTGTCACCGGCCCCTGGTACACAGAACACCGGCACCTGGCCTGGCTGGCCCGACTGAATCGTCAACAGTGGCTGGAACGGCGACGCCGGCGCCGGCTGTGGCGCGCTCGCCATGGCCGCGTCGATGGCCTCGCCCAGCGCCTGAACCTGCGGTGCCAGCATCATGCTCTGGTGGTCGCCCGGCACGTTGACCCGATGCAACTGGTTGCGCGGCATGATGGTGTCCCAGCCGAGCCAGCCGTCATGGGCCGGGGCATCGGCGGCGCGCTCGTTGGCCACGAACAGATGCACCGCCAGCGGCGATGCATACGGCCGGTAATGCGCCAACCCGTGGCCATGGGCAACCTCGCGGGCCAGGTAGTGCCGCAGGGCCTGCTCGTCCAGCTCGGCCAGCGCCGGTGGCAGCAGGCGCTGCTCGGTGCAGAAGGCCAGGGTCTGCTCGAAACTGGTCTGCTGGGCCAGCGCCTTGCCAGCCTCCAGCGCCTGCCGGGTACGTGCCTGCTCGGTGGCGTCCTGCGTGGTCGCCGCCAGGAACACCTCGCAGCGGTCCAGCAGGTGAATGCCCAGCGCTGCCGGGCCACTCCAGCGCGCCCGGCCCTGGTCGACCATTCGCGGGTAGTAGCTGTCGAGCAGGCCGAGGAAGGCCACCTGCTGGTTCTGCGCCAGCAGCTGGTTGGCCATTTCGTAGGCCAGGATGCCGCCGAACGACCAGCCGGCGAGGCGATAAGGCCCTTGCGGCTGCACCTTGCGCATCAGCCCGATCAGACGGCGGGCCATGCACTCCAGGGTTTGCAACGGCGCCTCGCCCCAGGGCTGTGCCGGCAGGCCATAGACCGGCACGTCAGCACCGATGTGCTTGCCCAGGACCGGGAAGTACAGGTCCAGCCCGCTGAATTCGTGCACCAGGAACAGTGCCGCCTGGTTACCACCGCTACGCACCTTGATCGCCTCCTCTATGGCGGGGGCCTGCACCACGCGCAGGCGTAAGTGGCTGGCCATGGCCGCCACGCTGTCATGTTCGAACACCTCGGCCAGGCTCACTTGCAGGTCGGCCTGGGCCAGCGCACCGACCAGGCGCACGGCGAGCAGCGAATGCCCGCCGGCTTCGAAGAAGCTTTCGTGGCGACCGATGCGCTCGGCCCCCAGGACCTGCGCCCACAGTTTCGCCAGGGTGGTTTCCAGACCTTCTAGCGGTGCCTCGTAGCCCTGGCCGGTAAAGGCCGGCTCGGCCGGTGCCGGCAAAGCCGCAACGTCGAGCTTGCCATTGGCGGTGTGCGGCAAGGCCGCCACCTGCACATACGCCGCCGGCACCATGTAGTCGGGCAGCGCGGCACGCATGTGCTCACGCAGTTGCGCCGGGGTGGGTGCCTGCTGGCTGGTGAACCAGGCCACCAGTTGCCTGTCGCCCCCCTCACGTTGCAGCACTTGCACGGTGGCCTGCTCGATGGCGCCATGGGTGGCCAGACGGGCATGGATTTCACCCAGCTCGATGCGATAGCCGCGCAGTTTGATCTGCTGGTCGGCACGCCCCAGGTAGTGCACTGTGCCGTCGGCCAACCAGCAGCCCAGGTCGCCGCTGCGGTACAGGCGTGCGCCGGGCTGTTCGCTGAACGGGTCGGCGATGAACGCTGCGGCACTGAGTTGCGGCCGGTTCAGGTAGCCCAGGGCTACGCCATCACCGCCAATGCAGATTTCCCCGGCCACGCCCACCGGCACAGGCTGCTGGCGTTCATCCAGTACATACACCTGGGTGTTCGACAGCGGCCGGCCAATCGGCAGGCTCACGGCATCCGGCGCCACTTCGGTGACGGCATGGGTGGTGGCGAAGGTAGTGGTTTCGGTCGGACCGTAGGCGTGGATCAGGCTCTGCCCGGGTGCCAGCGTGCGCATGGCGCGGAACATCGCCACATCGGCGCGTTCGCCGCCGCTCAGCAGCACGCGCAGGCCGGCCAGCGCCGGGCCGATCAGGCCCACGTACTGGTTGAACACCGCCGTGGTGAGGAACATCACCGACACCTGCTGCTCGGTCAGGACCTGCGCCAGTTGCTCAGGCGCCAGCAGGCAGTCGTGGTCGATCACCACCACCCGGCCGCCGTTGAGCAGTGCGCCCCAGACTTCCAGGGTGCTGGCATCGAATGCCGGGTTGGAGGCGAACGCCACGCGATCGTCCGGGGTGAAAACCATGAAGCCATTGTTCAGCACCAGGCGGCTGACACCCCGCTGCGGCGCCACCACGCCCTTGGGCGTGCCGGTCGAGCCGGAGGTGTACAGCACGTAGGCCGCTGAATCGCCGTCGACGCCTTGCGCCTCGACGTCATCCTGGGGCGCGCCGGTGTCTTGCGCCACATCCAGCCAGCGGGTGTCTGCGGGCAGTGCATGGCCGGCGATGCTCAAGGTCAGCACCGCGCCGCTGTCCTGCAGAATGGCCTGCTGACGGGCCTGCGGTGCATGGCGGTCGAGCGGAACATAGGCCGCGCCACACTTGAGCACTGCCAGGGCGCTGACCAGCCAGTGCAGCGAGCGGTCCAGAAGCAGCGCCACACGGTCGCCCGGGCTTACGCCTTCGCTGCGCAGGCGCGCCGCCAGGGCGTTGGCCTGCCGATCAAGCTCGCGGTAGCCGGTGCACTGGCCATTGTGCTCCACGGCCACGGCCTCCGGCTGGCGCGCCACCACGGCGGCGAACAGCCGGTGCAGCGGTTGCTCGCCGGGGTAGTCGGCCTGGGTCTGGTTGAAGCCCAACAGCAGTTGATGACGCTCGGCCAGCGGCAGTACCGGCACATCGTGCACGGGTTGCGTCGGCGCGTGCTGCAGCGCCTCGGCCAGGCCTTCGAGGCAGTGCTCCAGGTACTGGCACAGACGCTCGGCACCCGCCTGAGGCAAGGCCTGGGCACTGAGCATCAGTCCCTGCCCCAGATCGTCGACGCTCATCACGATCGGGTAGTTGCTCCACTCGTCGCCGCCCAGGCCCTCGATACCGGCCCAGGCATCATTGGCCTGCGCATCGCCGCCCAGCGCGGTGTGGCGGAAGTTGAGCAGCGTGTTGAACAGCGGCGCTGGCGCCTGCACGGCACTGCAACGCAGGGCCTGGGCCAGCGAGGCATGCTCATGGCCCAGCAGCGCGGCCAGCGCCGCATGTGCGTCCCGCAGGGCCTGCTCGGTGCCCGTGGCGCCGGCTTCAAGGCGCAGAGGCAGGGTGTTGATCAGCAGCCCGAGCGTCCGGTCGGCCCCTTCGCCGCCTTGCAGACGGCCCATCAGCACCGTACCGAACACCACCGACTGTTGCCCGCTGAGCACACTGAGCACGCGTGCCCAGGCCAGGTGCACCAGGCTGGCCACGCTCACCCCGGCACTGCGTGCACAGGCTCGCAGACGCAGGTTCAGTGCCTCAGGCAGTACACGGCGCGCCTGTTCGAGGGTGCTGGCGTCCACGGCCACGTCTTCGATACCGAATGCCAGCGTGGCCTGGCTGACTTCGCCGAGCATGGCCTCGAAGAACTGCTGATGGCTCTCGGCGCTGGCCCCCAGGCGTGCCTGGGCCACGTAATTGCGATACGGCACTGGCGCGGGCAGCTGCGCCTGGGTACCGCTCAACCAGGCCTGCATTTCCTCGCGCACGGTGTCCAGCGCCGCGTGATCCAGCACCAGGTGATGGAACAGCAGCAGGCCGATCCAGCGCTGCTGCTCGTCGTCATAGGCACACACCCACTGCAGCATGGGAGCCTGGCGTGCATCAAGGCGTGCCACGCGCGGGTCGAAGCGGTCGCGCAGTTGCGTGCCCAGATCGCCCTGGCGCGGGTCCAGGGCCAGCACCTGCATGGGCAACGCGGCTTCACGCAGCACCACCTGCACCGGCTCGCTGAGTCCTTCCCAATGCACGGCCGTGCGCAGGATGTCATGCCGCGCGATCACGCCGCGCAGGGCATCGCAGAAGGCCTGCAGGCGGTCATGATCGGCAAAGGTGAACAGCGCCTGTTGCAGGTACGCATCACCCTGCTCGGACGCCAGGTGGTGGTACAGGATGCCTTCCTGCAGCGGCGCCAATGGGTAAATGTCCTGCACGTTGGCGGCGCCACCGGGCACCTTGGCCAGCAGCTGGTCAAGCTCGTCCTGGCCCAGCGTCACCAGCGGCAGCATCGCCGGGGTGATGCGCTCGCAGCCCTGTGCCGGAATCAGGTTGGCCGGTACGGCCACTTCCTGGCCCTGCCCCACGGCGCTGGCCAGAGCGGCCAGGGTCGGCTGGCCGAACAGCACGCGTACGTCGGCATTGAGGCCCACTTTGCGCATGCGCTCGATCAGGCTCACCGCCAGCAGCGAATGGCCACCCAGCTCGAAGAAGTGGTCATGCCGCCCTACCTGCTCGACATTCAGCAACTCGGCCCACAGCTGCGCCAGGGTGGTTTCCAGCTCGCCCTGCGGTGCGACGTAGTCGCGCTGGCTGTAATGGCTGGCCTGCGGCGCCGGCAGCGCGTTGCGGGCCAGCTTGCCGTTGGCGCTCAGTGGCAGCTCGGCCAGCGCTACATAGGCAGCCGGCACCATATACTCGGGCAATTGCCCGCCCAGGAAGGCGCGCAAGGTGTCACCGGCAGGCGCCTGTGCACCCTGGGCCAGGGTGTAGTACGCCACCAGGCGTTTGCCGCCCGCCTCCTCGCGCGCCACGACGATCGCTTCGTGGATCTGCGGATGGCGATTCAGGCAGGCCTGCACCTCACCCAGTTCGATACGGAAACCGCGAATCTTCACCTGGTCGTCGTTGCGCCCCAGGTACAGCAGCGTGCCGTCGGCCAGGTAGCGGCCCAAGTCACCGGTGCGGTACATGCGCGCACCTGGCGCGGGGTTGAACGGGTCGGCCAGGAAGCGTTCTTCGGTAAGCTCCGGGCGGCCCAGGTAGCCACGCGCGACCTGCACACCACCGATGTACAGCTCGCCGGTACAGCCCAGCGGCACCGGCTGGCCGGCCGGGTCGAGCAGGTACAGGCGGGTGTTGGCCACCGGACGACCGATTGGCGTGTTGTCCGGGGCGTCGGCACCGTTGCAGGCCCAGGCGGTGACATCCACCGCGGCTTCCGTCGGCCCATACAGGTTGTGCAGCGCCACCGCCGGCAAGCGTGCTTGCAGACGCCGCACGCAATGCCCGGGCAAGGCTTCGCCACTGCACATCACCTGGCGTATCGAGGTCAGGCGCTCCAGCCCTTCGTGGGCCAGGAACAGCTCCAGCATCGAGGGCACGAAGTGCAGCGTGGTCACTGCTTCGGCTTCGATCAGCTGGCACAGGTAGTCCGGTTCGCGATGCCCGCCAGGCCGCGCCATCACCAGCCGCGCGCCATTGAACAGCGGCCAGAAGAATTCCCAGACCGAAACGTCGAAGCTGAACGGGGTCTTCTGCAGCACCACATCCTGCTCGCCCAGCTGATAGGCGTCCTGCATCCACAGCAGGCGGTTCATCACCGCCGCGTGTTCGTTCATCACGCCTTTGGGCTGCCCGGTCGAGCCGGAGGTGTAGATCACGTAAGCCAGGTGCGTCGCCGCGTGGTCGCTCAGTTGCGGGTTGCTGTCAGGCTGCTCGGCAAACGCCTCCAGTACCAGCGGCAGGCGCGTGACGCCGCCCTCGGGCAGGCAGGTCTCAAGACCCGGCTGCACCAGCAGCGCCACCGGGCTGGCGTTTTCCAGCATGTAGGCCAGGCGCTCGTGCGGGTAGTCCGGGTCCAGCGGCACGTAGGCGGCCCCGGCCTTGAGGATCCCCAGCAGGCCGGCGACCATCTCCAGGCTGCGCTCGCAGCAGATCGCCACGCGGTCATCGGCACCGATGCCCTGGCCGATCAAGGCATGGGCAATGCGGTTGGCCTGTGCGTTGAGCGTGGTGTAGCTCCAGATCTGCTCTTCATAGACCACCGCCGTGGCCTGTGGCGTGCGCAGTACCTGCGCCTCGAACGCCGCCTGCAGGGTCAATCCTGGCGGGTAATCCTTGGCCGTGGCGTTGAAGTCTTCCAGCAGCAACTGGCGCTCGGCGGCGTCGACCAGGGGCAGGCGCGCCGGCACCTGCTGGGCGTCGCCAGCCAGGGCGCGCAGCACGCTTTCCAGGTAACCCAGATGACGTTCGGCCGTGCTGCGCTGGAACAGTGCGGTGGCGTACTCCAGCGAGCCGTGCAGGCAGCCGTCGATCTCGGCCATGTCCAGCAGCACGTCGAACTTGGCGCTGCGATTGCCCAGGCTCAGGCCTTCCAGGCTCAGCTCGCCAGGCGCCTGCTGCGCGGCCGCAGGGCTTGCCGCCTGCCAGCTGAACATGGCCTGGAACAACGGGCTGTGCGCCAGGCTGCGCGGTGGCTTGACCACCTCCACCACCTGTTCGAACGGCAGATCCTGATGGGCCTGGGCTTCCAGCACGCAGGCCTTGACCCGCTGCAGCAGCTCGCTGCCCTTGGGTTCGCCGCTCAGGTCCAGGCGCAGGGCCAGGGTGTTGACAAACAGGCCGATCAGCCCTTCGAGTTCCACCTGCCCGCGGTTGGCCACCGGCGTGCCGATCACCACGTCGTCCTGGCCAGCCAGGCGGCCCAGCACGACGCCCCAGGCCGTGAGCACGGTCATGAACAGGGTGCAACCCTGGCGCTGGCTCAGCGCCTTGAGGCGCTGGGTCAGCTCGCGGTCCAGTACCAGGCCTACGGCATCGCCTTCATAGCGCTGCTGCGCCGGACGCGGGTAGTCGGTCGGCAGGCTGAGCAACGCCGGTGCACCGGCCAGGGCCTGTTGCCAGTAGCCGCTTTGCTGTTGCAGTACCTGGGCAGTAAGCCAGTTGCGTTGCCACACCGCGTAGTCGGCGTACTGCACCGGCAATGCGGCCAGCGCAGGTTGGCCCTGGCCGCTGTGCGCCAGGTACAGCGCAGCCAGTTCCTCGTTGAGCAGGTCGGTGGACCAGCCGTCGGCGATGATGTGGTGCAGGGTCAGCAACAGCGCGTGATCGTCGTCGCCCAGGCGTACCAGCTGGCCACGCGCAAGCGGGCCGTTTTCCAGGTCGAACGCTGCGCGCGCCTCTTCGGCAGCGAGTACCGCCAGTGCGGTATCGACGTCCGGCAGGCCCTGCAGGCTGTGTTCACGCAGGCTGAAACCGCTGTCGACGGCGCCGATGCGCTGCTCCACGGCCTGCCCCGGCTGTTGCACGAAGGTGGTCCGCAGTGCTTCATGGCGCGCCACCAACGCATCCAGCGCGGCACGCAGCGCAGGCACCTGCAACGGTCCACGCAGGCGCAGCCCGCTGGGGATGTGGTAGGCGGCGCTGTCACCTTCCAGCTGGGCGAGGAACCACAGGCGCTGCTGGGCGAACGACAGCGGCAAGGGCTGCTGCCGCGACACTGGCACGATGGCCGGCTGTTCCCGCCGCGCCGCCTGTGCCAGGCGCTGGGCCATCGCGGCCAGTACCGGGTGGGCGAAGACTTCGGCCAGGTCCAGCTCCACACCCAGTTGTTGGCGCACCCGCGCCAACAGGCGCATGGCCAGCAGCGAGTGGCCGCCACGCTCGAAGAAGTGGTCGTTACGCCCTACCCGTGGCAGGTCCAGCAGGTTCGCCCAGATAGAGGCCAGTGCCTGCTCGGTGGCGTCGGCCGGCGCTTCATAGCTTTCATGCGCCTGCCATTGCTCAGGTGCCGGCAACGCGCTGCGGTCGAGCTTGCGGTTGGCGGTCAGCGGCAGTGCATCGAGCATCACCCAGGCGCTGGGCAGCATGTACTCGGCCAGTTGCTCGGCCAGGGCCTGGCGCAACGTTGCTGCCTGCAGCACCTGCCCTGGCTGGGCCACCACGTAGGCGACCAGGCGTTTCTCGCCCTGCACGTCACGGGTCAGCACGGCGGCTTCTTTCACCCCTTGGCAATCGGCCAAGCATTTCTCGATCTCGCCCAGTTCGATACGGAAGCCCCGCACCTTGACCTGGAAGTCATTGCGCCCCAGGTACTGCAGGCTGCCGTCGGCGTTGTAGCGCGCCAGGTCACCAGTGCGGTACATGCGCGCGTCGGGCGCAGCGCTGAATGGGTCGGCGAGAAAACGCTCGGCATTCACCTGTGGCAGGTTCAGGTAACCGCGTGCCACGCCGTCACCGCCGATGTACAGCTCACCGGCCACGCCCAACGGCACGGGCTGGCGATCGGCATCGAGCAGGTAGATACGCGTGTTGGCCATCGGCTGGCCGATGCTCACCACACTGCCCTGCGCCACGTCGTCGAGCATCGCGGCGGTGCAGGACACCGTGGCCTCGGTAGGACCGTAGGTGTTGACCAGCCGCGTGTGGGCCGGCCGCAAGCGGTTCCACTGTTCGAGTTTCTGCGCCGCCAGGGCGTCGCCGGTCACGTTCAGCAGGCGCACGCCGGCCAGGGCCTGGGCCGCCAGCGCGGGCTGTGCTTGCCACTCGCCGACCAGGCTGTGCCAGTGCGCGGCGGTCAGATGCACCATGCTCGGCCGTGCCACGCCGACACCGGGCAGGCCGTCGCTGGCGAAGATCTCGCGCACCGGCAACACACAGGCACCGGCCATCAGCGCCGGGAAGATTTCCTCCACCGACAGGTCGAAGTTCAGCGAGTTCTGTTGCAGCACGCGGTCACCCGGTTGCAGGCCGAACAGGCGGGCGGCATCCAGGCTGTAGTTGACCAGGCCGCGGTGCTCGATCATCACCCCCTTGGGGTTGCCGGTCGAGCCGGAGGTGTAGATCACATAGGCCAGGTTACGGCTGCCCAGGCCCGCGACCACCGGGTTGTTCGGCTGCGCCGGCAGCGGCTCGTCGAGCGCCAGCAGCGGCAGCTCGGCCAACGGCAGGCGCTGATACAGCTGGCGCTGGCTGACCAGCACCTTGGCGGCGCTGTCGCGCAGCATGTAGTTGAGGCGCTCAGGCGGATAGCTCGGGTCCAGCGGCAGGTAGGCCGCACCGGCCTTGAGCACCCCGAGCATGCCGACCAGCACGTCGATGCCGGGTTGCAGGTACAAGCCCACGCGGTCATCCACGCCGACGCCCATGACAATCAGGCGCTGCGCCACCGTGTTGGCCGCAATGTTGAGTTCCGCATAAGTCAGTTGCTGGCCGTCGGCCTGCACGGCCAGGGCGTCGGGCTGGGAGGCCGCGCGCTGCTCGAACAGCGCATGAATGGTGGCGTGGCTCGGGTAGGCGACCGCAGTGTCGTTGAAGCCCTCCAGCAGTTGCTGGCGTTCCGCCTCGGTGAGCAATGGCAGGCTGGCGACCTGCGTCTGTTGCTGATCGACCATGCCCTGCAGCAGGTGCTGCAGGTAACCGATGTAGCGCTGCACGGTACTGGCATCGAACAGTGCGGTGGCGTACTCCAGGCTGCCCACCAGCTCACCGTCGAGTTCGCCGATGTCCAGGGTCAGGTCGAACTTGGCCACCTGGCTCGGCACCCCGAGCAGGCTCAGTTCCAGGCCGTCCATCGTCAGTTGCGTGCCGGCGAAGTCCTGCCAGCTGAGCATCGCCTGGAACACCGGGCTGTGCGCCAGGCTGCGTGGTGGATTGACCACCTCCACGACCCGCTCGAAAGGCAAGTCCTGATGCGCCTGGGCCGCCAGCACCTGCTGCTTGGCATGCGCCAGCAAGGCTGGCGTGTCTGTTGCGTCGGCCAGATCCAGGCGCACGGCCAGGGTGTTGACGAACATGCCGATCAGCGGCTCCAGCTCGGCACGGCCACGGTTGGCCACCGGCGTGCCGATCACCACGGTTTGCTGTCCGGCCAGGCGGCCCAGCAAGGCGCCCCAGGCCGCCAGTACCGTCATGAACAGCGTGGTGCCATGGCGTTGGCTCAGCACCTTGAGTCGTTGGGTCAAGGTTTTGCCGAGGCGCAGCTCCAGGGTCGCCCCGGCGTTGCTCTGACGGGCCGGGCGTGGCCGGTCGCTAGGCAGCGTCAGCAGCGCTGGCGCATCGCTCAGGTTCGCTTGCCAATAGGCGCTCTGCTCGGCCAGGCCGTCGCCTGCCAGCCAGCGACGCTGCCACAGGGCGTAGTCGGCGTATTGCACCGCCAACGCCGGCAACGGATCGGGTTGGCCGGCGCGCAGCGCACTGTACAGCGCCGACAGCTCGGCGGTCAGCAGGCCCATCGACCAGCCATCGGCGACGATGTGGTGCAGGGTCAGCAGCAGCACGTGGTCCTGCGCGCCCAGACGCAGCAAGCGCGCCCGCATCAGCGGGCCGCAGGCCAGGTCGAACGGCGCCAGCGCTTCTTCACCGGCCAGGGCCAGGGCCTGCTGCTCGGCATCCGCACAGTGGCTGAGGTCCGTGACAGCCAGCTCGAAGCCCTGCCCGACAGGCAGGATCTGCTGCACCGGCAGGGCATCGCCGTCTGCCGCATCGCCTTGGGTGGCAAAGCAGGTGCGCAGTGCCTCGTGACGCTCGACGATGCGTGCCAGGGCGGCCTGCAGCGCGGTGATGTCCAGCACACCCTGCAGGCGCACGGCGGCCGGCATGTTATACGCGGCACTGGCGCCTTCCACCTGGGCCAGCAGCCACAGCCGTTGTTGAGCGAACGACAGCGGCAGATCGCCTTCGCGCGGCGTCGCCACAATGGCCGGCAACTGGCTGCGCCCTGCCTGGCTGACCCGGTTGGCCAACGCACTCAATTGGCTGTGGGCGAACAGCTCGGCCAGGCTCAGCTCGACGCCCAGCAGCAAGCGCACCTGCGAGATCAACCGCACCGCCAGCAGCGAGTGGCCGCCCAAGGCAAAGAAGTGATCGTGACGGCTGACCTGTTCGACCCCCAGCAATTGTTGCCAGAGTTGCGCCAGGGCGGTTTCGATCGGCCCTTGCGGAGCCTCGTAAGCCTGGTTGACGAAGGCTTGCATATCCGGCGCCGGCAGGGCCTTGCGGTCGAGTTTGCCGTTCGGCGTGAGCGGCAGCGCGTCCAGATACACATAAGCCGCCGGGACCATGTATTCCGGCAACTGGCCTTGCAAGTGTTCACGCAGGCTCTGAATGTCCTGTTGCTCGGCACTGGTGTAGTACGCCACCAGGCGCAGATCACCCGGCACGTCTTCACGGGCCATGACCACGGCATCCTGAACACCGTCGAAGCCCGCCAGGCGCGCTTCGATCTCGCCCAGTTCGATGCGGAAACCACGAATCTTCACTTGGTCGTCGTTACGGCCCAGGTATTCCAGGTTGCCATCAGGCAGCCAGCGCGCCAGGTCACCAGTGCGATACATCCGCGCGCCCGGCTCGCGGCTGAACGGATCAGTGAGGAAGCGTTCGGCGGTCAGGTCATCGCGGTTCAGGTAACCGCGCGCGACACCGGCACCGCCGATGTACAACTCGCCCGGCACGCCCAGCGGCACCGGCTGGCGGTGTTCGTCGAGCAGGTAGAACTGGGTATTGCCTACAGGTTTGCCAATATGCGCGGCAAAGCCATCGGCGCGGTCCATGGCCACCCAGCTGGAATAGGTGGTGGTTTCCGACGGGCCATAGAGGTTGCACAGGCGCTGCACCGAGGTCTCGGCAAACAGCTTGTCGACCAGCGCGCCTTTCAGCGCTTCACCGGCGACGTTGACGGTATGCACGCCTTCGTTCAGGCCACCGGATTCCAGGAGGGCCTTCAAGGCGGAAGGCACGGTGTTGATCAGGCTGACATTCGCCTCGCGCGCCGCCAGGGCGTTTTCCACCACATGCACGCAGCCACCGCTGGTCAACGGCGCGAAGCACTCGTACACCGCCAGGTCGAAGTTCAGCGAAGTGGAGAACAGCGTGTTCTGCAGCACCTCAGGCTCGAAGGCCTGTTGTGCCCAGGTCAGGAAGTTGACCGCGTTGCGGTGCTCGATCATCACCCCCTTCGGCAGGCCGGTGGAGCCGGAGGTGTAGATCAGATAAGCCAGGTTCGACGAGGTCAGGCCCGGTACCACCGGGTTGCCCTGCACCTCACGGGCCCAGTCAAAGGTATCGAGGTTTACGACCGATCGGTCGCCGAGCAGTTCAAGAGTGGCGTCCTGGCCAAGCACTGCCGCCGGTTCGCTGTCGGCCAGCATGTAGGCAATGCGCTCGGCCGGGTAATTCGGGTCCAGTGGCACATAGGCACCGCCGGCCTTGAGCACGGCGAGCATCGCCACCAGCATCGAAGTACCGCGTTGCAGGCAGATGCCCACGCGGGCATCCGGCACCACGCCCTGGGCAATCAGGTGCTGGGCCAGGGCATTGGCCCGATTGTTCAGTTCGGCGTAGCTGAGCACCGTGTCGCCATGCGCAACCGCTGGCGCTTCCGGCGTCCTCGCTGCCTGCACTTCGAACAGACCGTGCAGGGTCTGCTGCGCCGGGTAGCTCATCGCCGTGGCGTTGAACTGCTCCAGCAACTGCGTACGCTCGCCCGCAGGCAGCACGTTCAGGCGGTTCATCGGTGTCTGCGGTGCCTGCTCCAGCGCCTGCACCAGGTTGTGCAAGGCTGTCTGCAGGTACTGGCACAGCCGTTCGGCGCCAATCGCCGGCACGGCCTGGGCATTGAGCACCAGGTCCTCGCCCAGGTCATCGACGTTCATCGCCAGCGGGTAGTTGGTGCGCTCTTCCATGCCCAGGGTCTGGATGCCCTGCCAGGCCTCGGTGGCCTGCGCCGTCGGCGCATCGCTGGCGCTGTGACGGTAGTTGAGCAAGGCGCTGAACAGCGTTGCGCCGCTGGGCAAGCCGCTGCAGCGCAGGGCTTGCGACAACGAAGCATGCTCGTGCCTGAGCAGCGCCGAAACCCGCTGGTGGGCCTGACGCAGAGCCGCCTCAGCGCTGTGCTGGCCCAGACTCAGGCGCAGCGGCAAGGTGTTGATGAACATGCCCAGCGCCCGCTCACTGCCGGTGCCGCCATGCAGGCGGCCCATCAGCACGGTGCCGAACACCACTTCTTCACGCCCGGCCAAGGCGCCGACCACCGCACCCCAGGCCAGGTGCGCCAGGCTGGCGACACTGACCCCCGCCTGCCGTGCCTGGGCGCGCAAGCGCTGGCTCAAGTCCGGCGCCAGTGGCAGATGCGCTTCCTCGATACCGCGCCCGTCACCCTGCACATCAGCCAGGCCGAGTGGCAGCGTAGGCGCGTCGATATCGCCCAGCATCTGGGTGAAAAACGCCTCATGGGCGTCATGCCCGAGGCCCGCCTGAGCCTGGGCCACATGGTTGCGATACGGCACCGGCGCGCTCAGTTGCTCGGCCTGGCCTTGCAGGCAGGCCTGCATTTCCTGCACCACCACTTCCACGGCGGTGTGGTCCAGGACCAGGTGATGGAAAAGCAGCACGCCCAGCCAGCGGCCATTGGCCGCGTCGGCGGTGCAGGCCAGGCGCATCAGCGGCGCCTGCGCCAGATCGAGGCGCAGTTGGCGCGGATCGAAACGCTCACGCAGGGCTTGCAGGGCATCGCCTGCAGACGCTTGCAGCTGGACCCGTTCGACACTCAGGCTGGCCTGGCGCCAGACCACCTGCACCGGTTGTTCAAGCCCTTCCCACAGCACGGCGGTGCGCAGGATGTCATGGCGTTGCACCACCTGCTGCAAGGCCTGGGCGAAACGCTCGACCTGCTGTTCGCCGTCGAAGGCGAACAGCACCTGCAGCACGTAGGGGTCGCCTTCGCTGGCGGCCAGGTGGTGGTAAAGAATGCCTTCCTGCAGCGGCGCCAGCGGGTAGATATCCTGCACGTTGGCCGCACCGCCCGGCACGCTGTCGACGATACGCTGGATGCTCGCCTGATCCAGGTCGATCAGCGGCAGCAGGTCGGGCGTGATGTGCGTGCAACCCTCGGGGATCAGGTTGGCCGGTACGCTGAACTGCTCTTGCTCGCCGACGGCAGCCGCCAGCGCGGCCAGGGTCGGTTGGTTGAACAGCACCCGCACATCGGCACTCAGCCCCTGTTGGCGCAGGCGTTCGATGAGCTTCACCGCCAGCAGCGAGTGGCCGCCCAGTTCGAAGAAGTGATCGTGGCGGCTCACCCGCTCGACGCCCAGCAGGTCTTGCCAGATCTGCGCCAGTTTCTCTTCCATCTCGCCTTGCGGCGCCTCATAGGCGCGCCGCGCCAGGGCATCGGCGTCTGGCGCCGGCAGCGCCTTGCGGTCCAGCTTGCCGTTGGCGGTCAGTGGCCACTGCTGCATCACCACATAGGCGGCAGGCAGCAGGTGTTCGGCAAGACGCGTCTGCAACTGGCTGCGCAGGCTGGCCGCATCCAGGTCGCCCTCGCCCATCACGTAGGCGACCAGGCGCTTGTCGCCGGGCACATCCTCGCGGGCGATGACCACCGCTTCGCTCACACCTGTGCAGGCTTGCAGCTGCGCTTCGATCTCGCCCAGTTCGATGCGGAAGCCACGGATCTTCACCTGGTCGTCGTTACGCCCCAGGTACTGCAGCTCGCCGTCCAGCGACCAGCGCGCCAGGTCGCCGGTGCGGTACAGGCGGCCCAGGGTCGGGTGCTGAATGAAGCGCTCGGCATTCAGTTCAGGGCGGTTCAGGTAACCGCGTGCGACGCCGGCACCGCCGACGTACAGCTCGCCGATTACCCCTTCCGGCAGTGGCTCGCGGTTGGCGTCCAGCACGTAGATGCTCAGGTCGGCCAGCGGCTGACCGATCGGGCTCACGCCGGCCTGGGCGTCTGCAGGCGTCAAAGCCCGGTAGGTCACGTGCACGGTGGTCTCGGTGATGCCGTACATGTTCACCAGTTGCGTACCGACGTTACGTACCTGTACGTACCAGGGCTTGAGCAGCGCCGTGTCCAGCGCCTCGCCGCCGAAGATCACCTGGCGCAGCGAGTGCGACTGTTCATTGCTGGGCTGTTCATTTCTGGCCTGGGCAGCGATCAGCGAGCGGAAGGCGCTTGGCGTCTGGTTCAGCACCGTCACGCCCCGCTCGCAGAGCAGTGCGTAGAAGTCCTGTGGCGAGCGGCTGACGGCGTACGGCACGATGACCAGCTCGCCACCGTGGGCCAGGGCGCCCCAGATTTCCCATACGGAGAAGTCGAAGGCCACCGAGTGGAACAGCGTCCACACGTCGCTGGTGTCGAAGTTGAACTGTGTCTGGGTGGCGCTGAACAGGCGGCTGACGTTGCCGTGCTCGACCTGCACGCCCTTGGGCAGGCCGGTGGAGCCCGAGGTGTAGATCACATAGGCCAGGTTCGATGCAGCGACTTGCACCTCCGGGTTACTCAGCGGCTGATCGCCCAGTGAATCCATATCGATCAGTGGCGCCGTAGTGTCGAGCAGACCCACCGTCGCGCCCTGCACCAGTACGGCTTTTGGCGCGCAATCCTGCAACTGGTAGGCCAGGCGTTCAGCCGGGTAGTCCGGGTCCAGCGGCACGTAGCCGGCGCCAGCTTTCAAAACGCCCAGCAGGCCGACGATCAACTGCGGACCCCGTTCCAGGCACAGCGCCACGCGGTCGTCGGCGCCGATGCCCTGGGCCAGCAGGTAATGCGCGACTTGGTTGGCCTGAGCATTGAGTTCGCCATACGTCAGGGCCTGCGCCTCGTAGCGCAGCGCGATGGCCTGCGGTCGGGCCAGCGCCTGAGCCTCGAACTGGCGGTGCACCGCCGGGGTGTTGGCACAGGGTTGGGTATCACCGCCCAGGGCCAGCAGGCGCTGACGTTCGCCGGCATCCAACAGGCCCAGTTGCTCAAGGGTGGTGTCGGGAGCGTGTTCCAGCGCATCCACCAGTGCTGCGAGCACTTGCTGCATATAGCCGCAGACTCTGGCAGCACCGATCCGTGCATCGGCCATCACGGTCAGGGCGAAGTCCTGTCCCAGGTCGTCCACCGACAGGCTCAGCGGGTAGTTGGTGCGTTCTTCGCCACTGAGTGCCTGAATGCCCTCCCAGGCGGCCTGGTCGTCGCTTGGCTGACCCTGCAGGTGACGGAAGTTCAGCAAGGCGCTGAACAGCGGTGCCGGCGCGGCCACCCCGCTGCAACGCTGGGCCAGCACCAGCGAGGCGTGTTCGTGGGCCAGCAAGGCGCTGAGCCGCGCATGCGCCTGGCGCACGCCGTCACGCACACCCTGCCCGGTCACTGCCAGGCGCAGCGGCAAGGTATTGATGAACATGCCCAGTGCGCGGCCAGCCCCCTCGCCGGCCTGCAGTCGGCCGAGCAGCACGGTGCCGAAGACGACCTCGTCACGTCCGGCCAGAGTGCCCAGTACACGGGCCCAGGCCAGGTGATACAGGCTGGCGGCGCTGACACCCAGGTAGCGGGCCTGGGCCCGCAGGCGCCGGCCGAGGGCAGGCGCAACCGGCTCGCGGACCTCCTGAATACCCTGGCCGCTGCCCTGCACTTCACTGATACCCAGTGGCAGGGTCGGCTCGTCGATATCGCCCAGTTGTTCCCGGAAGAACGCCTCGTGGGCTTCACGACTGACGCCCAGGCGCGCCTGGGCCACGTAGTTGCGGTACGGCACCTGGGCTGGCAGGCGCTCGCCGTTGCCGGCCATCAGCGCACCGATCTCGGCGCTGAGCAGCCCCAGCGAGGTGGCGTCGTCGACCAGGTGGTGGAAACGCAGCAGGCCCAGCCAGCGGCCTTGCTCGCGGTCTTCGCAGTAGTCGATACGCAGCAGCGGTGCCTGGGTCAGGTCCAGGCGGTGCTGGCGTGGGTCCAGCGCGGCGCACAGCCACTCGGCGACGCTGCCCGGTGCGTCGGGCAAGTCCACCGGCTCCAGGGGCAGCGGCGCCTCGCGCCACACCACTTGCACCGGCTCATCCAGCCCTTCCCAAAGCACCGCCGTGCGCAGGATGTCATGCCGTGCGATGACCCCTTGCAGGGCCTCGGCGAACTGCTGCAGGCGTGCGCGGCTGTCGAAGGCGAACAGCGCGTATTGCAGGTAGGGGTCGCCCTGCTCGGCAATCAGGTAGTGATACAGGATGCCTTCCTGCAGCGGCGCCAGCGGGTAGATGTCCTGCACGTTGGCGGCGCCACCCGGTACCGCCTGGGTGATCCGGTCGATACTGGCCTGGTCCAGTTCGATCAGCGGCAGCAGATCCGGGGTGATCTGCGTGCAGCCGGCAGGAATCAGGTTGGCCGGCACCGTGACCTGCAGCTGTTCGCCGACGGCAGCGGCCAGCGCGGCCAGGGTCGGTTGGCTGAACAGCACCCGCACATCGGCGTTCAGGCCTTTCTGGCGCATGCGTTCGATGAGCTTCACCGCCAGCAGCGAGTGGCCGCCCAGCTCGAAGAAGTGATCGTGACGGCCGACCTGCTCGACACCCAGCAAGTCTTGCCAGATCTGCGCCAGTTGCTCTTCGGTCTCGCCTTGCGGCGCTTCATAGCTGCGCCGCGCCAGCGCCTCGGCGTCTGGGGCCGGCAGCGCCTTGCGGTCCAGCTTGCCGTTGGCGGTCAGCGGCCAATGCTGCATCACCACGTAGGCGGCGGGCAGCAGGTGTTCGGCCAGGCGGGTTTGCAGTTCGCCACGCAGGCTGGCCGCGTCCAGGTCACCCTCGCCCATCACGTAGGCCACCAGGCGCTTGTCGCCGGGCACATCCTCGCGGGCGATCACTACGGCTTCGCTCACCCCAGTGCAGGCTTGCAGCTGCGCTTCGATCTCGCCCAGTTCGATTCGGAAGCCACGGATCTTCACCTGGTCGTCGTTGCGACCCAGGTACTGCAGCTCGCCGTCCAGCGACCAGCGCGCCAGGTCACCGGTACGGTACAGGCGGCCCAGGGTCGGATGCTGAATGAAGCGCTCGGCGTTCAGCTCAGGACGGTTCAGGTAACCGCGCGCCACACCGGCACCACCGACGTACAGCTCGCCGATCACCCCTTCCGGCAGCGGCTCACGATTGGCATCCAGCACGTAGATGCTCAGGTCGGCCAGGGCCTGACCGATCGGGCTGACGCCTGGTTGCTGGGCATCGGCCGGAGTCAGGGCGCGATAGGTCACGTGCACAGTGGTCTCGGTGATGCCGTACATGTTCACCAGTTGCGTACCGGCGTTACGTACCTGTGCGTACCAGGGCTTAAGCAGTGCGGTATCCAGCGCCTCGCCACCGAAGATCACCTGGCGCAGCGAGTGCGACTGTTCATTGCTGGCTTGTGCAGCGATCAGCGAGCGGAAGGCGCTTGGCGTCTGGTTCAGCACTGTGACGCCCCGCTCGCAGAGCAGTGCGTAGAAGTCCTGTGGCGAGCGGCTGACGGCGTACGGCACGATGACCAGCTCGCCACCGTGGGCCAGGGCGCCCCAGATTTCCCATACGGAGAAGTCGAAGGCTACGGAGTGGAACAAGGTCCACACGTCGCTGGTGTCGAAGTTGAACTGCGCCTGGGTGGCGCTGAACAGCCGGCTGACGTTGCCATGCTCGACCTGCACGCCTTTCGGCAGGCCGGTGGAGCCGGAGGTGTAGATCACGTAGGCCAGATGCTGCGGATGGGGCGCGGCGACGCGCGGATTGTCCGTGGGCTGCTCGCCCAGCGACGCCAGGTCGATCAACGGCGCCGACGTCTGCAACAGGCCCGCAGTGCGGCCCTGCACCAGCACCGCTTTCGGCGCGCAGTCCTGCAACTGGTAGGCCAGGCGTTCAGCCGGGTAATCCGGGTCCAGCGGCACGTAGCCGGCACCGGCCTTGAGCACGCCCAGCAGGCCGACGATCAGCTGCGGCCCCCGTTCCAGGCACAGCGCCACGCGGTCGTCGGCGCCGATGCCCTGGGCCAGCAAGTAATGCGCAACCTGGTTGGCGCGGGCGTTGAGTTCGCCATACGTCAGGGCCTGCGCCTCGTAGCGCAGCGCAATGGCCTGCGGTCGGGCCAGCGCCTGGGCTTCGAACTGGCGGTGTACCGCCGGGGTATTGGCGCAGGGCTGGGTGTCGCCGCCCAGAGCCAGCAGGCGCTGACGTTCGGCGGGAGCCAGCAGGCTCAGTTGCTCAACCATCTGCTCAGGCCGGTTTGCCAGGGCATCGACCAGCACCTCAAGCACGTTCTGCAAGTAGTCGCAGACCCGCTGCGCACCGATCGTCTCGGTGGCCAGGGCAGTGATTTCAAAGCCTTCGCCCAGATCATCGACGTTCAGGGTCAATGGGTAGTTGGTGCGTTCATGGCCGCTGAGGGCCTGCATGCCGGCCCAGGCCTGTTCGGCGTGCTGGCCGCTGGCTGCGGCGCTGTGGCGGTAGTTGAGCAAGGCGCTGAACAGCGGCGCCTGGCCCTGGATCGCGCTGCAGCGCTGAGCCAATGCCAGTGGTGCATGCTCATGGGCCAGCAATTGCGTCAGGCACCGATGCGCATCCTGCACCGCCGCACTGACACTGCGGGCGCTGAGGTTCAGGCGCAACGGCAAGGTGTTGATGAACATGCCCAGCGCACGGTCACTGCCCTGCCCGGCGTTGAGGCGGCCGAGCAGTACCGTGCCGAACACCACCTGTTGGGTGCCGGACACACGGCCCAGCAGCACCGCCCAGCCCAGGTGCAGCAGGCTGGCGGCACTGACCCCGAGCTTGCGCGCCTGTTCGCGCAGGCCCGCACTCAAGCTGGCAGGCAATGAGCGTTTGGCTTCTTCGATACCCAGGCCGTCGCCCCGCACGTCGTGCTCGCCGAATGGCAGGGTCGGCTCGCTCACGTCCGCCAGTTGCTCACGGAAAAACGCTTCGTGGGCTTCGGCACTCACGCCCAGACGTGCCTGGGCCACGTAGTTGCGATACGGTGCTGCGGCGCCCAGGCTGTCGCCCTGGCCCAGCAGCAGGGCCTGCATCTCTTCCTGCACCACCGCCAGGGCGGTGTGATCCAGCACCAGGTGATGGAACAGCAGCGTCAGTACCCAACGCCCGGTATCGGCCTCCTCGGCGCAGGCCAGGTGCAGCAATGGCGCGCGGGTCAGGTCCATGCGGTAGTGGCCGGCGTCGAAACGCTGCGCCAGTTGTTCGGCCGCGCTACCGCCGGTGGCGGTCAGGCTGACCCACTCCGGCTCCAGCGGTGCCTGGCGGCACACCACCTGTACCGGTTCGGCCAGGGCCTGCCAGTGCACACTGGTGCGCAGAATGTCATGGCGTGCCACGACCTGCTGCAAGGCCTGAATGAAGGAGTCAAGGCGCGCACGGTTGTCGAAGGCGTACTGCGACTGCAGCACATAGGGGTCACCCTGCTCGGCACTGAGGTGGTGGTAAAGAATGCCCTCCTGCAGCGGTGCCAGGGGGTAGATGTCCTGGACATTCGCCGCGCCGCCGGGAATTGCCGCGACGATGCGGTCGATCTCGGCCTGTTGCAGGTCCACCAGCGGCAGCAGTTCCGGGGTGATCTGCGTGCAACCTGGCGGAATCAGGTTTTCAGGCACGCTAATGTCAGTGCTTGCTCCGACGGCGGCCGCCAAGGCTGCCAGCGTCGGCTGGCTGAACAGCACACGCACATCGGCACTCAGGCCTTGCTCGCGCATGCGCTCGACCAGGCTTACCGCCAGCAGCGAATGGCCGCCCAGTTCAAAGAAGTTATCGTGCCGGCCAACCCGCTCCACGCCCAGCAGGTTTTGCCAGATGGCCGCCAGGGTGCGTTCGGTGTCGGTCTGCGGCGCTTCATAAGTACGGCTGATCACCGCATCGGCGCCAGGCACTGGCAGCGCTTTACGGTCGAGCTTGCCGTTGGCGGTCAGCGGCAGGCTGTCCAGTTGCACATAGGCGCTCGGCACCATGTAGTCAGGCAGCTCGGCTTGCAGATGGTCGCGTAAGGCTTCGATAGCCAGCGTCTGCGTGGCCGTGAAGTAGGCCACCAGACGCTTGTCGCCAGGGCTGTCCTCGCGCAGCAGTACGGCACTGGCTTCGATGCCGCCAAACAGCGCCAGACGCGCTTCGATTTCACCGATTTCGATACGGAAACCACGCAGCTTGACCTGACTGTCGTTACGCCCCAGGTACTCCAGGTTGCCGTCCGCCAGCCAGCGCACCAGGTCGCCGGTGCGGTACAGGCGGCCCAGTTCGGCGTGCTGGATGAAACGTTCGGCAGTCAGCTCCGGCTGGTTCAGGTAGCCGATGGCCAGGCCGTCGCCACCGATGTACAGCTCACCTGCCACGCCCAATGGTGCCAGCTGCTGCTGGACATCCAGGACGTACAGCTGGGTATTGGCCAGCGGCCGACCAATCGGCACGCTGCCCTGCCCGGCTTCACGGATCTCGTTGGTGCTGGAGAAGGTGGTGGCTTCGGTCGGACCGTAGCCGTTAAGCAGGTGCTGCGGCGCACCGTTTTTAAGTACGCCGGCGATCACCGCCGGGTCCAGCACATCGCCGCCAACGATCAGGTAACGCAGGCGGCTGAACGCGCCGTACAGGCTGGCCGCGTATTGATGGAACAGGCCAGCAGTGAGCCACAACACAGTGACCGCCTGTTCAGTGAGCAGCGCGGCAAACCGGCTGCGATCCAGCAGCACATTCTGCTCGACCACCACCACGGCGCCGCCATTGAGCAGCGGTGCCCAGACTTCCAGGGTGCTGGCATCGAACGCCGGGTTGGCAGCGAAGGCCACGCGGTCCTGGGCGTTGAACTCGGCGTAGCCGTTGTTCAGCACCAGGCGGGCAACGGCGCGATGCGGCACCACCACGCCTTTGGGCTGGCCGGTGGAGCCGGAGGTGTACATCACGTAGGCCGCTGCATCCGCAGCCTGTTCAAGGTCGGGGTTGTGCGCCGGCTGACTATCGAGATCCAGCGCATCGATCGCCAGCCACTGACGGGCCTGCGGCAGTGGCTCGTCGGCATAGCCCAGTACGCAAACCGCGTCGCAGTCTTCCAGCATGAACAGCTGGCGCTCGACCGGTGCATGCACATCCAGCGGCACATAGGCTGCGGCGCACTTGAGCACCGCCAGCTGCGCGACCAGCAGGTCAGTCGAGCGTGGCAGCAGCAGTGCCACCTTCGAACCGGGTGTCACACCTTGAGCGATCAGCTCATGGGCCAGCTGATTGGCCAGGGCATTGAGTTGCGCGTAGCTCAGCCGCGCGGCCCCGTCGATTACGGCCAGGGCACTCGGGTTGGCCAGGGCCAGGGTTTCGAACAGACGCTGCAAGGTCTGCTCGCGCGGATAGTCGCTGGCTGCCGGGTTGAAACCCAGCAGATGCCTGCGTTCGGCCTGGGGCAGTGTCGCCAGGTCTTGCAACGGCGTGCCGGGGGCGCGTTCCAGCGCCTCCACCAGATTCTGCACCGCGCAGTCCAGCGCCTCGCAGACCCGCTGTGCACCGATGCTTTCCAACGCCAGGGCAGTGAAGGCAAAGCCTTCGCCCAGGTCATCCACCGAGAGGGTCAGCGGGTAGTTGCTGCGCTCCTGGTTACTGAGCAGCTCGACGCCCTCCCAGGCCGCCTGCAGCTGTGCCGGATCTGCTGCCAGGGCCGTGGCGCTGTGGCGGTAATTGAACAGGGTATTGAACAGCGGCGCCGGTGCCGCCACGCCGCTGCAACGCTGGGCAACGGCCAGTGGCGCGTGTTCGTGGGCAAGCAGCTGGCTGAGGCGCTGGTGCGTGGCCTTGACGGCCTGGCGCAGCGGGCGCTGGTCGATGTCCAGGCGCAGCGGCAAGGTGTTGATGAACATGCCCAGCGCACGGTCGGCGCCGGCGCCGCCCTGCAGGCGGCCCATCAGCACGGTGCCGAACACCACGGCGTCCTGGCCGCTGGCGGTGCGGGCCACCAGGCCCCAGGCCAGGTGCAGCAGGCTCGCGGCACTCACGCCCAGCTGGCGTGCCTGTTGGCGTATGCGCAGCGCCAGGTCGCTGTCCAACACCAGGCTGGCTTCCTCGACCTGGCCACTGGCGGCGGCACTGTACGCCAGGCTTGGCTGGTCGATGTCGCCCAGCATCTGAGTGAAGAACGCTTCATGGGCCTCTTGGCCCAGGCCGGCGCGGGCCTGCGCCACGTAATTGCGATAGGCCGTGGGTGCCGGCAAGGCCGCGCCCTGCCCCTGCAAAAACGCCTGCATTTCTTCACGCACGATTTCCAGCGCGGTGTGGTCCAGCGCCAGGTGGTGGAACCGCAGCAGCAAGGCCCAGCGGTCCTGCTCGGCGTCATGCGCGAAGGCCAGGCGCATCAGTGGCGCCTGGGCCAGGTCCAGGCGTTGCCGGGCGCTGTCGAATTGCGCACGCAATTGCTCGCTGGCCGGTCCATGGCCGGCGACTGCGCTGAAGCTTTCCAGTACCAGTTGCGCCTGGCGCCAGACCACCTGCACTGGTGCCTGCAGGCCCTGCCAGTGCACGCTGGTGCGCAGGATGTCGTGGCGGTCGATGACCTGCTGCAAGGCCTGGGCGAACGTATCGATGCGCGCGCGGCTGTCGACCTGGAACAGCGCCTGCAACACATAGGTGTCGCCCTGCTCGGCGCTCAGGTGATGGAACAGGATGCCCTCCTGCAGCGGCGCCAGCGGGTAGATGTCCTGGACATTGGCTGCACCGCCCGGAATTTCGGCCACGATACGGTCGATCTCGGCCTGTTGCAGGTTCACCAGCGGCAGCAGCTCCGGGGTGATGCGCGTGCAACCGGCGGGAATCAGGTTGTCCGGCACCTGCACGTCGTGGCTGCCGCCCACCGCAGCGGCCAGCGCCGCCAGGGTCGGCTGGCTGAACAGCACACGCACATCGGCGCTCAGGCCCTGTTCGCGCATACGCTCGACCAGGCTCACCGCCAGCAGCGAGTGGCCGCCCAGCTCGAAGAAGTTATCGTGACGACCGACCTGCTCGACACCCAGCAGGGTCTGCCAGAGGCTGGCCAGCTTATGCTCGGTGTCAGTCTGTGGCGCTTCATAGCCCCGGCTGATCAGCGCATCGGCATCCGGCACCGGCAGGGCCTTGCGATCCAGCTTGCCGTTCGGTGTCAGCGGCAGCGCCTGCAGATACACATAGGCCGCCGGAACCATGTACTCCGGCAACTGGCCTTGCAGATGTTCACGCAGGCTCTGGATATCCAGCTGTTCGGCAGCGGTGTAGTACGCCACCAGGCGCAGATCGCCCGGCACGTCTTCACGGGCCATGACCACGGCATCCTGAACACCGTCGAAAGCGGCCAGGCGCGCTTCGATCTCGCCCAGCTCGATACGGAAGCCGCGGATCTTCACCTGGTCGTCGTTACGGCCCAGGTATTCCAGGTTGCCGTCTGGCAACCAGCGCGCCAGGTCGCCGGTGCGGTATAGGCGACCGAATTCGGCATCTTCGATGAAACGCTCGGCGGTCAGGTCGTCGCGGTTCAGGTAACCCCGCGCCACACCGGCACCGCCGATGTACAGCTCACCCGGCACGCCCAGCGGCACCGGCTGGCGGTGTTCGTCGAGCAGGTAGAACTGGGTATTGCCCACCGGTTTGCCGATATGCGGCACGAAGCCATTGGCGCGGTCCATGGCCACCCAGCTGGAATAGGTGGTGGTTTCCGACGGGCCATAGAGGTTGCACAGCCGCTGCACCGAAGTCTCGGCGAAGAGTTTTTCCACCAGCGCGCCTTTCAGCGCTTCACCGGCGACGTTGACGGTATGCACGCCTTCGTTCAGGCCGCCGGATTCCAGCAGCGCCTTCAGCGCCGACGGTACGGTGTTGATCAGGCTGACATTGGCCTCGCGTGCCGCCAGGGCATTCTCGACCACATGCACGCAACCACCGCTGGTCAACGGCGCAAAGCACTCGTAGACCGCCAGGTCGAAGTTCAGCGAGGTGGAGAACAACGTGTTCTTCAGCACCTCGGCTTCAAACGCCTGCTGCGCCCAGGTGAGGAAGTTCACCGCGTTGCGGTGTTCGATCATCACTCCCTTGGGCAAGCCGGTGGAGCCGGAGGTGTAGATCAGATAAGCGAGGTTCGACGAGGTCAGGCCCGGCACCACCGGGTTGCCCGGCACCTCACGGGCCCAGTCAAAGGCATCGAGGTTTACGACCGATCGGTCGCCGAGCAGCTCAAGGGTGGTGTCCTGACCAATAACTGCCGCCGGCTCGCTGTCCTGCAGCATGTAGGCGATACGTTCCGCCGGGTAATTCGGGTCCAGCGGCACATAGGCGCCACCGGCCTTGAGCACGGCGAGCATGGCCACCAGCATCGGTGCGCCGCGTTGCAGGCAGATGCCCACCCTTGCATCCGGCACCACGCCCTGGGCAATCAGGTGCTGGGCCAGGGCATTGGCGCGGGTGTTGAGTTCGGCATAGCTGAGCACCGTGTCACCATGCGCCACTGCTGGCGCTTCTGGCGTCCTCGCTGCCTGCACTTCGAACAGGCCCTGCAGGGTCTGCTGCGCCGGGTAGCTCATCGCCGTGGCATTGAACTGCTCCAGCAGCTGTTGACGCTCAGCCGGCGGCACGATGGCCAGCGTATGCAGCGGCGCTTGCGGGCGCTGCTCCAGGGCCTGGGCCAGGCTGTACAAGGCGGTTTCCAGGTAATTCACCACCTGCTGGGCATCGATGCCCGACTGGGCCAGGATGCCCAGCAGCACGCCTTCACCCAGGTCGTCGACGTTCAGGGTCAAGGGGTAATGGGTGCGCTCCTCACCGGCTACGCCTTCGATCCCGGCCCAGGCCTGCTGGGCTTCGCTGCTGGCCTGAGCCGTCGCGCTGTGGCGGTAGTTGAGCAGCGCGCTGAACAGCGGCAGGCTGGCCGGTACACCGCTGCAACGCTGCGCCAGGGCCAGCGAGGCGTGCTCGTGGGCGAGCAACTCGGTCAGCAGCTTGTGCGTTGCCCGGGCCCGTTCGGCGACCCCGCCGCTGCCGGCATCCAGGCACAGCGGCAAGGTGTTGATGAACAGCCCGATGGCACGGTCGGCGCCTTCGCCTGCCTGCAGGCGGCCCATCAGCACGGTACCGAACACCACTTCGTCGCGCCCGGCCAGCCGCCCCAGTACCAGGCCCCAGGCCAGGTGCAACAGGCTGGCCAGGCTCACGCCCAGCTGGCGGGACTGGTTGCGCAGTTGCCGGGCCAGTGCTGCTGGCAGCAACTGCCGCGCGTGTTGCACCGGGTCGGCCTCGCTGGCTGCGCTGATCAGCCCGAACGGCAGCGTCGGCTCACTGATGTGCCCCAGCATGCGGGTAAAGAACGCTTCATGTTCGGCGTCGCCGGCACTGCGGCGCGCCTGGGCCACGTAGTTGCGATACGGCACCGAAGGCGCCAACTGCGCCTGCTGGCCGAGCAGCCAGGCCTGCATTTCGTGCTGCACGGTCTCCAGCGCCGCATGGTCCAGCACCATGTGATGGAACAGCAGAATGCCCACCCAGCGTTGCTGCAGCGGGTCGTGCGCGACCTTCAGCTGCAGCAGCGGCGCGGTGTGCAGGTCGAGGCGCAGGGTCTGCGGGTTCAGCCGCGCCTGCAACTGTGCCGCCACATCGCCCGCCGCCGGGTCTGTTTCAACCTGTTCGACCTGCAGCACTGCGTGGCGCAGCACCACCTGCACCGGGTGCTCCAGGCCTTCCCAGAACACCGCGCTGCGCAGGATGTCATGGCGCTCGATGACCGCCTGCAAGGCCTGAGCGAAGCGCGTCAGGCTGGCTTCGTCGGCCAGGCTGAACAGCGACTGCAACACATAGGGGTCGCCCTGGCTGGCGGCCAGGTGGTGGTACAGCAAACCTTCCTGCAACGGCGCCAGGGCGTAGATGTCCTGCACATTGGCCACGCCACCGGGCACCTGCGCCAACAACCGGTCCAGGCTGGCCTGGCTCAGTTGCGCCAGCGGCAGCATGTCCGGGGTGATGTGCGTGCAGCCGGCGGCAATGGCATTGGCCGGCACACTCAGGGCCTGCGCCTCGTCCAGCGGCGTGCCCACCGCCGCGGCCAGCGCCGCCAGAGTCGGCTGGCTGAACAGCACCCGCACATCGGCGCGCAGGCCGGCCTGGCGCATGCGCTCCACCAGCGTTACGGCGAGCAGCGAGTGGCCGCCCAGTTCGAAGAAATGATCGAAGCGGCCCACCGCCTCGATGCCCAGCAGTTCCTGCCAGAGCCCGGCCAGGGTCTGCTCGACCGGACCTTGTGGCGCCACATAGGCGCGGCTGGCAAAGGCCTCGGCTGCCGGGGCTGGCAAGGCCCGGCGGTCGAGCTTGCCGTTGGCGTTCAGCGGGAAGGCGTCGAGCAACACGAAGGCGGCCGGCACCATGTAGTCGGCCAGGCGGCCCAGCAGTGCCTCGCGCAGCCCTTGCGGCGTCGGCGTGGCGCCCGGGTGGGCGATGACATAGGCCACCAGGCGCTTCTGCTCGCCGGGGGCATCGCCCTGGCGCGCGACCACCACGGCATCGGCCACGCCGTCGCACTTGAGCAACTGGCTGACGATCTCACCCAGTTCAATGCGGAAACCGCGCAGCTTGATCTGCTCGTCGTTGCGCCCGTGGTATTCCAGGACTCCGTCGGCACGCCAGCAGCCCAGGTCACCGGTGCGGTACAGGCGCGCACCGGGTTCACTGCTGAACGGGTCGGCGACAAATGCCTGCTCGGTCAGATCGGGGCGGTTCAGGTAGCCCAGGGCAACGCCGTCACCGCCGATGTACAGCTCGCCGACCACTCCCACTGGCGCCAGGCGCTGGTGACGGTCCAGCACGTAGACCTGGCCGTTGCCCACCGGGCGGCCGATGGGAATGGTGCCTGGACCGGCCTTGTCGATTTTCCAGGTGGTGGAAAAGGTCGTGGCTTCGGTGGGGCCATAGCCGTTGAGCAGGTGTTCAGGGGCGCCATTGGCCAGCACGCCGGCGATCACCGCCGGATCCAGCACGTCGCCGCCGACGATCAGGTAGCGCAGCTTGGCGAACACCGGGTACAGCCCGGCGGCGTATTGATGAAACAGCCCGGCGGTCAGCCACAGCACGCTCACCGCCTGCTCCTGCAACAAGGCGGCGAAGCGCTCGCGGGCCAGCAACACCGGCTGTGGCACCAGTACCAGGCACGCGCCGTTGAGCAGCGCCGCCCAGGTTTCCAGGGTGCTGGCATCGAACGCCGGGTTGGAGGCGAAGGCCACCCGGTCGCTGCGGTGGAACTGCGCATAGCCGTTGTTGAGCACCAGGCGGGTGATGCCGCGGTGCGCCACCACCACCCCCTTGGGCGTGCCGGTGGAGCCGGAGGTGTACATCACGTAGGCGCTGCTGGCGCCATCGCCCTGCGGCGCCAGGTTGCTGTCGTCGCCCTCTTCCAGCACGGCGGCTTCCAGCACCAGGCAGCGCAGCCCCACGTAGACGGGCGCGGTGCCGACGCTGAGCAGCAGGCGCGCCTGGCAGTCAGCGAGCATCGCCTGTACACGTTCGGTGGGTGCATTGACATCCAGCGGCACGTAGGCCGCACCGCACTTGAGGATCGCCAGCTGGGCCACCAGCAGTTCGAAACTGCGCGCCAGCGCCAGCGCCACCCGCTCGCCCGGCTGTACCCCTTCGGCCAGCAGGCGCCGCGCCAGGCGGTTGGCCCGGCTGTTGAGCGCCTGATAACTCAGCACCACACCGTCGAGTACGGCAGCCGGCGCTTCGGGCTGGCGCCGTGCCCAGCCTTCGAACAGCGCCTGCACGCTGCTGTCGCGTGGGTAGGCCCGGGCGGTGTCGTTGAAGCGCTGCAGCAGCTGCTGGCGTTCCTGCTCGCCAAGGATGTCCAGTGTGCCCAGCTGCGCCTCGGGCTGCTGTTGCAGCGCGCCAGCCAGTTGCTCCAGGGCATTGAGCAGGTACTGGCCGATGCGCTGGCTGCCGATGCGCGCCAGGGCCAGCACGCTGACGATCATCGCGCTGCCCAGGTCATCCACCGACACGGTGATCGGGTAGTTGCTGCGCTCCTCACCGCCGAGCACCTGCAGGCCCTGCCAGGCTTCACGGGCCTGGGCGCTGGCACTTTGTGCGGCGCTGCCGTGGCGATAGTTGAGCAATGAGCCGAACAACGGCGTGGGCGCGGCCACCCCGCTGCAACGCTGGGCCAGGGCCAGCGAGGCCTGTTCATGGCCGAGCAGCGCGGTCAGGCGGCGGTGCGTGGTCTTGACACTGCCGGCCACGCCTTCGCCGTCCAGGCGGATACGCAGCGGCAAGGTATTGATGAACACCCCCAGCGCCTGCGCGGCGCCCTCGCCGCCTTGCAGGCGGCCCATCAGCACCGTACCGAATACCACGTCGTCGCGGCCGGTCAGGCGCCCGAGTACCTGAGCCCAGGCCAGATGCACCAGGCTGGCGCTGCTCACCCCATGGTCGCGGGCCAGCCCGCGCAGGCGCTGCACCAGGGATGCCGGCAACGGCAGTACGGCTTCTTCGATCGGCTCGTCGCTGCCCTGGGCGTCGGCCAGCCCGAACGGCAAGGTCGGTTCATCGACATCGCCGAGCATTTCGTGGAAAAACGCTTCGTGACCCTGGCGTGCGCCGCGTTGTGTCATGTGCGCGACCTGGGCCACGTAATTGCGATAAGGCACCGCCGGCGGCAGGCTGGCCTCGGCGCCCAGCAGAAACGCCTGGGCCTCGGCCTGAACGCGTTCCAGCGCCGCGTGGTCCAGCACCATGTGATGGAACGCCAGCAGCGCCACCCAGCGCCCGGCAGCCGGGTCATGGGCATAGGCCAGGCGCATCAGCGGTGCCTGTTGCAGGTTCATGCGGAAATGGCGGGTATCGAAACGTTCGCGCAGTTGCGCCTCGATCGGGCCATCCGCCGCATCCAGGGTCACGGCCTCGACGGCCAGCTCCGCGCGTTGCCACACCACTTGCATCGGTGCATCCAGGCCTTCCCAGACCAGCGCGGTGCGCAGAATGTCATGCCGGTCGGTCACCGCCTGCAAGGCGCGGGCGAACTGTTGCAGGCGCTCCAGGCTGTCGGCGGCCAGCAGCGTGTGCAGGATATAGGGGTCGCCCTGGGCAGCCGCCAGGTGGTGATAGAGCATGCCTTCCTGCAACGGCGCCAGCGGGTAGATGTCTTGCAGGTTGGCCGCACCGCCGGGCACCTGGGCCACGATCAGATCGATCTGCTCCTGGGTCAGCGCTGCCAGCGGCAGCATGTCCGGGGTGATGCGGAAGGCCGGGCTCAGCCAGTCGCCACCGTGCTCTTCGACCAACTCCAGCAAGCGCGGCTTGTGCAGGCGCAGGCCGGCCACCAGGGCATCGTCGAACCCCTGGTCATCGCCAAGGATCACCAGGTCGCCGTCCTCGTGCTGAAGGCGGATCGGGTGGCCGGAAATGGCTGCCATCAAGTCATTGAAGAGCATCGAAGTACCTGCGCTGTAAAAGTCCCTGGAAAATCGGCGGCATGCCCGATCAGTGGCGAAAAACTAAGGGAAGTGCCAGGGGGCTGTCTGTCACCATAAGCAGGGACAAAAAAGCCACGCCGGGGGTGGCGTGGCTTTTTTTCGAACGCTGCAACAGGACGGATCAGATACGGCGCTTGCGTTGCAGGCTGGGGATCCGCGACGGTGGCACCTGCAAGGCCTGGCTGGGCCGCGTGGCCGCCGCCAGTGCGGCCAGGGTGGACTGCCCGAACAACACCTGGATATCCACCTCCAGCCCCTGGCGTTCAAGCCGTTCGACCAGCGTCACCGCCAGCAGCGAATGCCCGCCCAGTTCGAAGAAGTGGTCATGGCGGCCGACCTGTTCCAGGTTCAGCAGCTCTTTCCACAGCTCCGCCAGCAGGGCCTCGGTTCCCGGTTGCGGCGCCTCGTAGTCGCGGCTTGGGTAAGCCGTGGCGTCCGGGACGGGCAAGGCCTTGCGGTCGAGCTTGCCGTTGGGCGTCAACGGCAGGCTGGCCAGCTGTACATAGGCCGCAGGCAGCATGTACTGCGGCAGCTGCCCGTGCAGATACGCACGCAGTGCTTCTGGCTGCAGCGGCTGCTCGGCGCGCAGATAGGCGACCAGGCGCAGGTCGCCTGGCGCATCCTCACGAGCCATCACCGCCACATCCGACACGCCAGGGTACTGTGCGAGCCGCGCCTCGATTTCGCCCAGTTCGATACGGAAACCACGGATCTTCACCTGGTCATCGTTACGCCCCAGGTATTCCAGGTTGCCGTCCGGCAACCAGCGCGCCAGGTCGCCGGTGCGGTACAGGCGTGCACCCGGTTCGCTGCTGAACGGATCCGCCAGGAAACGCTCGGCGGTCAGCTCGTCGCGGTTCAGATAACCCCGCGCCACACCGGCACCGCCAATGTACAGCTCACCGGCCACACCCAGCGGCACCGGCTGACGATGCGCGTCGAGCAGATAGAACTGGGTATTGCCCACCGGCTTGCCGATGTGCGCGGCAAAGCCATTGGCGCGCTCCATGGCCACCCAGCTGGAATAGGTGGTGGTTTCCGATGGGCCATAAAGGTTGCACAGCCGCTGCACCGAGGTCTCGGCGAAGAGTTTCTCGACCAGCGCGCCCTTCAGCGCTTCACCGGCGACGTTCACCGTGTGCACGCCTTCGTTCAGGCCGCCGGATTCCAGCAGGGCTTTCAGCGCCGACGGTACGGTGTTGATCAGGCTGACATTCGCTTCGCGAGCGGCCAAGGCGTTCTCGACCACATGCACACAGCCACCGGTGGTCAAAGGCGCAAAGCACTCATACACCGCCAGGTCGAAGTTCAGCGAAGTGGAGAACAGCGTGTTCTGCAGCACTTCGGCTTCGAACGCTTGCTGCGCCCAGGTGAGGAAGTTGACCGTGTTGCGGTGCTCGATCATCACCCCCTTCGGTAAGCCGGTGGAGCCGGAGGTGTAGATCAGGTAGGCCAGGTTCGACGAGGTCAGGCCCGGCACCAGCGGGTTGCCCTGATCATCACCTGCCGTCCAGTCAAAGGCATCCAGGTTTACCACCGATCGGTCGCCGAGCAGCCCGAGGGTCGCGTCCTGACCAATCACTGCGGCTGGCGCGCTGTCTTGCAGCATGTAGGCAATGCGCTCGCTCGGGTAATTCGGGTCCAGCGGCACATAGGCGCCGCCAGCCTTGAGCACGGCGAGCATCGCCACCAGCATCGGCGCGCCACGTTGCAGGCAGATGCCCACCCGGGCATCCGCCACCACGCCCTGGGCGATCAGTTGCCGTGCCAGGCGGTTGGCGCGGTCGTTGAGCTGCGCATAGGTCAGCACCAGACCGCCATGCGCCACGGCCTGGGCCGCTGGCGTACGCGCCGCCTGTGCCTCGAACAGGCCATGGATGGTCTGCTCCTGCGGCCAGGGCATGGCCGTGGCGTTGAAACTGGCCAGCCGCTGCAGCTCGGCATTGCCCGGCAGCGCCACGCTGTCCAGCGCGCGCTCCGGTTCGGCGACCATGGCGCGCAGGACGCGCTCCAGGTAATCCCGATGCCGCTCGGCAGTGGCCGGCAGGAACAACGCCGTGGCGTATTCCAGGCTGCCCTGCAGGCAACCGTCGAACTCGCCCAGTTCAAGGGTCAGGTCGAACTTGGCCGTGCCGGTGGGGGCCGGCAGGCTGCTCAGGCTCAAATCACCCAGCGCCAGTTCGCCAGACACCTGGTTCTGCCAGGCCAGCATGACTTGGAACAGCGGGCTGTAGGCCAGGCTGCGCAGCGGTTTGACGCGTTCCACCACATGCTCGAACGGCACGGCCTGGCGCGCCTGTGCCTCAAGGCTCAGGGCACGCACCTGGTGCAGCAGGGTCACGCTGTCGACGCCCTCTTCCAGCGTGACGGGCAGCGCCAGGGTGTTGGCAAACAACCCTATCAGCCCCTCGACCTGTTCGCTGGCACGGTTGGCGACCGGTGAACCGATCACCACCTGGCGCTGGTCGGCCAGGCGCCCCAGCACCACGGCCCAGGCGGCCAGCACGGTCATGTACAGGGTGGCGCCGTGGCGCTGGCTGAAGGCTTTGAGCTGCGCGGTCAGCGCGGCGTCCAGGCACACCGGCAGACGCGCCCCGGCGTAGCACTGGGTGGCCGGGCGCGGCAGGTCGGTGGGCAGGCTGAGCAGCGTGGGCGCCTGGCTCAGGGTCTCTTCCCACCACTGCACCTGGGTCTGCCAGGCGTCGCTTTCCAACAGGCGCTGTTGCCAGGTGGCGTAGTCGGCATACTGCACCGGCAACGCTGGCAGCGGATCGGCCTGGCCCTGTATGAACGCCTGGTACAGGGCGCTCAGCTCCTGGGTCAGGATGCCCAACGACACCCCGTCGGCAATCAGGTGGTGCAAGGTGACCAGCAGCACGTGCTGACGCGCTTGCAGGCGCACCAGGCAGGCGCGCAGCAGCGGCCCGCGGGCCAGGTCGAAGGGCGCGCAGGCGTATTCCTCGCCCAGCGCGGCCAGCGTCGCCTGGCTGTCGGTGCGCTCGCTCCAGTCGAGCTGCTGCAGCGCAAAGCCGCCCGGTGCCGGCACGATGCGCTGCCGGCCCTGTTCGTTGAACACCGTGCGCAACACTTCATGGCGCTCGACGATGCGCTGCAGCGCACGCTCCAGCGCCGGAACGTCCAGCACGCCCTCCAGGTGCAGCGCGACCGGCAAGTGGTAAGCCGCACTGGCCCCTTCCAGGCGCGCCAGGAACAGCAGGCGCTGCTGGGCGAAGGTGAGTGGTGCGTCACCCTGATGCCCGCTGGGCATGATCACCGGCGTCGCCACGCCATGCAGCGGCGCCAGCTGGCGGGCCATGGCCTTGAGCGTGGGCTGCTCGAACAGCGCACGCAGGCTCAGCTCCTGACCCAGCTGCTCGCGCACCCGGGCCAGCAAGCGCATGGCCAGCAGCGAGTGGCCACCCAGGGCGAAGAAGTCATGTTCGCGGCCGACCTGCGGCACTTGCAGCAATGAGGCCCACAAGGCGGCCAGGCGGGTTTCCAGTTCACCCTGCGGGGCCACGTAGTCGGCCACCGCGTCCACCTCGGGCAGCGGCAAGGCGTTGCGGTCGAGCTTGCCGTTGGGCGTCAGCGGCAGGCGGTCCAGATGCATGAAGCGCGTCGGCAGCATGAAGGCTGGCAGCACCCGGCTCAGCGCATCGCGCAGGCTGGCCTCGGCCAGCGGCTGGCCGGTGTACCAGGCCACCAGTTGCAAGTCGCCGGCCGCATCGGGCCGTGCACCGGTCACCGCCTGGCGCACGTCTGGCAGGCCGGCCAGCTGGGCTTCCACTTCACCCAGCTCGATACGGTGGCCACGGATCTTCACCTGGAAGTCGTTACGCCCCAGGAACTCCAGGCTGGCGTCGCTGCGGTAGCGCGCCAGGTCGCCGGTGCGGTACATCCGTGCGCCCGCTACGAACGGATCGTTCAGGAAGCGTTCGGCACTCAGCGCCGCGCGGTTCAGGTAACCCCGCGCCACGCCATCACCACCGATGTACAGCTCGCCCACCCCGCCTTCCGGCACCGGTTGCTGCTGCTCGTCGAGCAGATAGAAACGTGTGTTGGCCAGCGGGCGGCCGATGCTCACCGTGGCGCCCTCGAACCCACCGTCGAGCACCGCCCCGGCCGACGACCAGATGGTCGTTTCGGTCGGCCCGTAGACGTTCCACAACGCCGCCACCTTCGGTTGCAGGCGCCGCGCCAGTTCGCTCGGCAGGGCTTCACCACCGCACAAGGCCTTGAGCCCCGGCGCGCCGGCCCAGCCGCTGTCCAACAGCATGCGCCAGGTCGCCGGTGTGGCCTGCATCAGCGTCGCGGCGCTGTGCTCGATGGCTTCGGCCAGGCGCTGGGCGTCCTGCGCCTGTTCACGGGCCAGCAGCACACAGCAGGCACCGCGGATCAGCGGCAGGTACAGCTCCAGGCCGGCGATGTCGAAGCCCAGGGTGGTCAGCGCCAGCAGGCGGTCGTGGGCCTGCAGGTCGGTCAGCTCGGCCATGGCCCAGAGCAGGTTGACCAAGCCGCGCTGCTCGACCATCACCCCTTTGGGCTGGCCGGTGGAGCCGGAGGTGTAGATCACATAGGCCAGGTGCTCCGGCGCGCGTTCGCAGGCCGGCGGCGTGTCGGGTTGCTGCTGCCAGGTGGCGTCGTCGGCCAGGGCGATCAGCGGGATGCCCTCGGCGGCCAGCGGACCGGCCGTGCCGTCCAGGGTCAGCAGCGCCACCGGCGCGCTGTCCTGCAGCATGTAGTCCAGGCGCTCGGCCGGATAGGCCGGGTCCAGTGGCACGTAGCAGCCGCCGGCCTTGAGGATGCCCAGCAGGCCGACCAGCATCGGCAGCCCGCGCGACACGCACAGCGCCACCGGGGCGTTGCGCCCGTCCAGCAGCGGTTGCAGGTGGTGGGCCAGGCGGTTGGCCTGGCGCTCCAGCTCGGCGTAGCTCAACTGCTGCTCGCCGAAGCTCACCGCGACCTGGTTCGGCGTGCGCTGCGCCTGGGCCTCGAACAGGTCCTGCAGGGTGGCCTGGCGCGGGTAGTCGGCGGCGGTGGCGTTGAATTCGTAGAGCAGGCGCTGACGCGCCGCGCCAGGCAGTACCTGAACCTGCTGCAGGGCCAGTTGCGGCTGCTCTTGCAACGCGTCGATCAGGCTTTGCAGGGTGCACATCAGGTACTGCTGGATGCGTAGCGCATCCACCCCGCCGGTGGCCTGTACCGTGACCTTGAAGCCGCGGCTGCCCAGGTCGTCCACCGCCAGCGACAACGGATACGAGGTGCGTTCATGAGCCTGCAGGCCGGTGATGCCCTGCCAGGCCACATACGCCTGCTCCGAGTCGTCCACCGGGCTGTGGCGATAGTTGAGCAAGGCGCCGAACAGCGGCGCCGGCGCGGCCACGCCGCTGCAGCGCTGGGCCAGGGCCAGCGGTGCCTGCTCGTGGGCGAGCAATTCACTGAGTCGGCGATGCGCCTGCTGCAAGCCGTCGGCAACGCTGGCGCTGCCGGTGTCCAGGCGCAGGGGCAAGGTGTTGATGAACATCCCCACGGCGCGGTCGGCGCCTTCGCCACCACGCAGGCGGCCCATCAGCACGGTGCCGAACACCACATCCTGACGCCCGGCCAGGTGGCCGACCAGCACGCCCCAGGCCAGGTGCCAGAGGCTGGCGGCGCTGACGCCCAGGCACTGGGTCAACTGCCGGGCCCGTTCGGCCAGCGCCGGTTCGCAGGCGTGCTGCACCTCTTGCGGCGTGCCCACGGCAGTGTCCAAGCCAAACGGCAGGGTCGGTTCGCGGACGTCCTGCAGCAGGTCCTTGAAGAACCGCTCGTCCTGCTCGGGCGTAGCACCCTGGCACACCTGGGCGATGTAGTGCCGGTACGGCACCGGCATGGGCAGCTGGGCGGTCGGCTCCAGCATCAGGCGCTGCATTTCCTCGATGACCACGTCGAAGGCCACGTGGTCGAGGATCAGGTGATGGAACACCAGGGCCACCACGAAACGCTGCATGGCGCTATCCCAGGCGGCGTGCAGTTCCAGCAGCGGCGCATGGCGCAGGTCCATGCGGTAGCGGCTGGCGTCGTGGCGCTGGTGCATGCGCGCCACGGCATCGCCCTCGCCGGTCGGCAGTTCGATCACCTCGCAGCGCAGCCGCGCCTGGCGCAGCACCACCTGCACCGGGCGTTCCAGCCCTTGCCAGAACACCGCAGTGCGTAACGCGTCATGGCGTTCGATTACCGCCTGCAAGGCCCGTGTTACCTGCTCCAGGCGTGCCTGGCTGTCGACGCTGAACAACGACTGCAGAATGAACGGGTCACCCTCGGTGGCGGCTGCGTGGTGGTAGAGCAGGCCCTCTTGCAGCGGCGCCAGTGCATAGATGTCCTGCACGTTGGCGGCCCCGCCGGGCACCTGCGCGACGATGGCATCCAGGCTGGCCTGGTCGAGGGTCGCCATGGGCAGCATCGCCGGCGTCAGCCGCGTGCAGCCGGGTGGAATCAGGTTGGCCGGAATCGCCTGCTCCTGTACCTGGCCCAGCGCAGCGGCCAGCGCGGCCACGGTAGGCTGGCCGAACAGCACCTTGACGTCGGCACTCAGACCCTGCTGGCGCATACGCTCAATGAGGGTCACGGCCAGCAGCGAATGGCCGCCCAGGCTGAAGAAGTTGTCTTGCCGACCGACCCTGGGCACGTTGAGCACCTGCTGCCACAGCTCGGCGAGTTGCGCCTCCAGCGGACCTTGCGGCGCCTGGTAGGCCTGCCCGGCCACAGCCTGGGGATCGGGCGCCGGCAGCACCTTGCGGTCAAGCTTGCCGTTGCCATTGAGCGGCCAGTGCTCCAGGCGCATGCACACCGCCGGCACCATGTAATCGGGCAGTGCATCGCTCAACCAGCTGCGCACCGCTTCAGGGGCCAGCGCCTGCTCGGCGGTGTAATAGGCCACCAGCAGCTTGCCGCCCGGCGCGTCGTCGCGCACCACCACGGCGCCCTGGTGCAAGCCGGGGCAGGCATGCAGGCGCGCCTCGATTTCACCCGGTTCGATGCGGAAACCGCGGATTTTCACCTGGCCATCCTTGCGCCCCAGGTGTTCCAGGCGTCCGTCGGCCGACCAGCGGCCCAGATCGCCGGAACGGTACAGCCGTGCGCCCGGCTCGGCACTGAACGGGTCACGGATGAAACTGCGCGCATCCAGCTCGGGGCGGTTCAGGTAACCCTGGGCCATGCCGTCGCCGCCGATGCAGATTTCCCCCGGCAAACCCTGCGGCAGCAGTTGCTGGTGCTCGTCGAGCACGTACACCTGCGTGTTGGCCAGCGGCTTGCCGATGGGCACGAAGTCCTGGTCTGCGGGCACTTCGGTCACCCACTCGGTGGTCGCGTAGGTGGTGGTCTCGGTGGGGCCGTAGCAGTGCACCAGGCGCAGCTGCGGGGCAATCGCCAGCAGGTCGCGGAACACCTGGGCGTCGGCACGCTCACCGCCGCACAGCAGCACGCGCAGCTTGGCCAGGGCCGGGCCGATCAGCGCCACGTACTGGTTGAACACCGCCGTGGTGACGAACAGCACCGTCACTTCATTCTGCGCCAGGGCCTCGGCCAGACGCGGCGGGTCGAGCAACAGGTGGTGGTCGATGACCACGACCTGGCCGCCGTTGAGCAGCGCGCCCCAGACCTCCATGGTGCTGGCGTCGAAGGCCGGGTTGGAGGCGAAGGCGATGCGGTCCTGGCTGTCGAAATCGGCGTAGCCGTTGTTGCGCACCAGCTTGACGATACCGCGCTGCACCGCGATCACGCCCTTGGGCGTACCGGTGGAGCCGGAGGTGTACATGATGTAGGCCGGTGCCAGCGCTGCGCTGGTGCAAGGCGGGTTGTGCGGCGGGTAGCCAGCCAGCTCCAGGGTGTCCAGATCCAGCCGCGGCGCAGCCGGCGCCTCCAGGCTGCTGTAACTGAGCAGCCAGGCCGCGCCGCTGTCACCGAGCATGAAGCTCTGGCGCTCGGCAGGCGCATGGATGTCCAGCGGCACGTACACCGCTGCGCACTTGAGGATGGCCAGTTGCGCGACCAGCAGGTCGAGCGAGCGCGGCAGCAGGATCGCCACCGTGCTGCCGGCCACCACGCCCCGTTCACGCAGGCAGTGCGCCAGCTGGTTGGCCCGGCTGTTGAGCTGGGCATAACTGAGCCGCTCATCGCCATGGCTCGCTGCGGTGGCCTGCGGCCGTTCGGCCACCTGGCTTTCGAACAGCGCCTGCAGGGTCGCTTCGCGGGGGTAAGGCTGGGCAGTGGCGTTGAACGCTTCCAGCAGTTGCTGACGTTCGGCAGCATTGACCACCGGCAGCGTGCACAGCGCTGCCTGCGGTTCGCGGTCCAGCGCATCGGCCAGAGCCGCCAGCGTGGCGCACAGGCGTTGGCCAATGGCTATTGCATCCAGACCTTGCGCAGCCAGTACCGTGACACTGAAGGCTTCGCCCAGGTCATCCACCGAAACGGCCAGCGGATAGTGGGTGCGCTCCTGATTGGCCAGGGCCTCGATACCTTGCCAGGCCTGGACGCTGCTCGCCGAATGGTCCACAGCGCTATGGCGGTAATTGAACAGGCTGTTGAACAACGGCGCCGGCGCGGCAACACCACTGCAGCGCTGGGCCAGCGACAGTGACGCGTGCTCGTGGGCCAGCAGCCCGCTCAGCCGGGCATGGGTGTCGCGCAGCGCCTCGCTCAGTGGCCGGGCGTCGATGGCCAGGCGCAGTGGCAAGGTATTGATGAACATGCCCAGGGCACGGTCGGCGCCCTCGCCGGCCTGCAAGCGGCCCATTAGCACCGTGCCGAATACCACCTGCTCGCGACCGGCCAGTGCAGCCAGCACCCGGCCCCAGGCCAGGTGCATCAGGCTGGCGGCACTGACCCCGCGTTGCCGGGCCTGGGCACGCAAGCGCAGGCTGGTGGCGCTGTCGAGGGGCAGCCGCGCTTCGGCGCTGCCGTCGACCTTCGACACCGGGTGCCCATAGGCCAGGGTCGGCTCATCGATATCGCCGAGCATGTCGCGGAAGAAGGCTTCCTGCGCGGCCTGCCCGGCGCCCAGCCGAGCCTGGGCCACGTAGTTGCGGTACGGCATGGCGGGTGGCAGACGCTCGCCCTCGCCCAGCAGTACGGCCTGCATGTCCTGGCGCACCACCTCAAGGGCCGTGTGGTCGAGAATCAGGTGATGGAACAGCAACAGCATCACCCACTCGCCACTGCCCGGGCAGCGTGCACAGGACAGGCGCAGCAACGGCGGCTGGCTCAGGTCGAAGCGATAGGCACCCTCGCCCTCCTGCGCTTGCAGTCGCTCGGCCAGGGTGGCGTCAGGACCGTCCAGCACCCGGCGCTCGACCACCAGCGTGGCCTGACGCAACACCACTTGCAGCGGCTGCGACAGCTGCTTCCAGAAGACGGCGGTGCGCAGGATGTCGTGGCGGTCGATCACCCGTTGCAGCGCCTGGCAGAAATCGCCGAAACGCTGATCGTCGGCGGCCTTGAAGGTGGCCTGCAGCACATAGGGGTCACGGCCTTCGGCGCTGAGGTGGTGGTAAAGAATGCCCTCCTGCAGCGGTGCCAGCGGGTAGATGTCCTGAATGTTCGCCGCGCCGCCTGGCACCTGCGCGGTGATGCGGTCGATCTCGGCCTGTTGCAGGTCCACCAGCGGCAGCAGTTCCGGGGTGATCTGCGTGCAGCCGGCGGGAATCAGGTTGTCCGGCACCTTGATGTCGGTGCTCTCACCTACGGCAGCCGCCAGCGCGGCCAGGCTCGGCTGGCAGAACAGCACGCGCACATCGGCGCTCAGGCCCTGTTCACGCATGCGCTCGACCAGGCTCACCGCCAGCAGCGAGTGACCGCCCAGCTCGAAGAAGTTGTCATGCCGCCCTACCTGCTCCACGCCCAGCAGGTTCTGCCAGATCGTCGCCAGGGTGCGTTCGGTGTCGGTTTGCGGCGCTTCATAGGCGCGACTCAGCAGCGCGCTGGCATCCGGGGCTGGCAGGGCCTTGCGGTCCAGCTTGCCGTTGGCGGTCAGCGGCAGGCTGTCCAGCTGCACATAGGCACTGGGCACCATGTATTCCGGCAGCTCGCCTTGAAGGTGCTCACGCAGTGCCTCGATGGACACGGGCTGCATGGCGCTGAAATAGGCCACCAGGCGCTTGTCGCCGGGCGTGTCTTCACGCAGCAGGACCACGGCATCCTGAATGCCGTCGAATGCCGTCAAACCTGCTTCGATTTCGCCAAGCTCGATACGGAAACCACGGATCTTCACCTGGTCGTCGTTACGCCCCAGGTACTCCAGGTTGCCGTTCGGCAACCAGCGCACCAAGTCGCCGGTGCGATACAGGCGGCCCAACTCAGGGTGCTGGATGAAACGTTCGGCGGTCAGCTCCGGCTGGTTCAGGTAGCCCACAGCCAGACCATCACCGCCGATGTACAGCTCACCCGCCACGCCCAGCGGTGCCAGCTGCTGCTGGGCATCCAGTACGTACAGCTGGGTATTGGCCAATGGCCGACCAATCGGCACGCTGCCCTGCCCGGCTTCGCGAATTTCATAAGTGCTGGAGAAGGTGGTGGCTTCGGTCGGACCGTAGCCGTTGAGCAAATGCTGCGGTGCGCCATGCTGGAGCACCCCGGCGATCACCGCCGGATCCAGTACGTCACCACCGACGATCAGGTAGCGCAGGCGGCTGAACGCGCCGTACAGGCTGGCCGCATATTGATGGAACAGCCCCGCCGTCATCCACAGCACGCTGACCGCATGCTCGTTGAGCAAGGCCGCAAAGCGGGCGCGGTCCAGCAGCACATTCTGCTCCACCACCACCACGGCGCCGCCATTGAGCAGCGGTGCCCAGACTTCCAGGGTACTGGCGTCGAAGGCCGGGTTGGCGGCGAAGGCCACGCGGTCCTGGGCGTTGAACTCGGCATAGCCGTTGTTCAGCACCAGGCGGGCAACCGCTCGATGCGGCACCACCACGCCTTTCGGCTGACCGGTGGAGCCGGAGGTGTACATCACGTAGGCCGCTGCATCCGCTGCCTGTTCAAGGGCCGGGTTGTGTGCGGCCTGGCCGCTCAGGTCGAGGCGGTCCAGGTCCAGGCGTGGCAGATCGTGGGCAGCAGGCTCGCGGCTATGGCTGAGCAGGCACACCGCCTGGCAGTCCTGCAGCATGAACGCCTGGCGCTCCACCGGCGCATGCACGTCCAGCGGTACATAGGCCGCAGCGCACTTGAGCACCGCCAGTTGCGCGACCAGCAGGTCTGCCGAGCGCGGCAGCAGCAAGGCGACCTTCGACCCCGCTGTCACGCCCTGGCCGAGCAACTGGTGAGCCAACTGGTTGGCGCGGCTGTTGAGCTGCGCGTAGTTCAGCTCAACCTCGCCGTCGATCACGGCTCGGGCATCCGGGCGGGTCTGCGCCTGAATTTCGAACAGGCGCTGCAAGCTCTGCTCGCGTGGGTAGTCGCTGGCTGCCGGGTTGAGTGCCAGCAGTTGCGCACGCTGCGCGGCGGGCAGCACCTCAAGGTCCAGCAATGCCGCCTGGCCGCCCAGTTCCAGGGTCTTGGCCAACTGTTCCAGCACGCCGCCCATGGCAGTTGCCACGCCTGCGGCATCGATGCCGCGCAGCGCTTGCACGGTCAGGCGCAGCGATTGGCCGAAGTCATCCACCGACAGCAGCAACGGATAGTTGGTGCGCTCTTCGGCGCTCAACGTGGTGATGCCCTGCCAGGCCTGCGCGGCAGTCGCTTCGGCCACGGCGGGGGCAGCGGAGTGGCGGTAATTGAACAGGCTGTTGAACAGCGGTGTGGGAGCGGCGACCTGGCTGCAGCGTTGCGCCAGGGCCAGGGGCGCCTGCTCGTGGTTCATCAGCGCGATCAAGGTGCCATGGGTGGCCTTGAGCGCCTGGGCCACGCTCTGTTCGCGCAACACCACGCGCATCGGCAGGGTGTTGATCACCATGCCCAGCAGTTGCCCGCCACGCTGGGCGCGCGACAGGCTGCCCAGCAGCACGGTGCCGAACACCGCCTCGTCACGCCCGGCCAGCGCACCGAGCAGCCGCGCCCAGGCCAGGTGGCACAGGCTGGCGGTGCTGACGCCATGCTGGCGGGCCTGGTGATGCAGGCGCTGGCACAGGGCGGCCGGCAAGTCGTGATGCGCCTCCAGCACATCCTGACCATCGCCCAGCACGTCGTATTGGCCGAACGCCAGGGTCGGCTCGCTGACCTCGCCGAGCATTTGCGTGAAGAACGCTTCGTGGTCCTGTTGCGAGCCGGCGCGCCGTGCCTGTTCTACATAGGCGCGGTACGGCAACGCCGGTGGCAGGCTGGCCCCTTGGCCCAGCAGCAGGGCTTGCATCTCCTGTTGCACTACCGCAAGTGCGGCGTGGTCGATGGCCAGGTGATGGAACAGCAGCGTGGCCTGCCAGCGCTGTTCGGTGCGGTCTTCACCGACCAGCAGGTGCAACAACGGGGCCTGGCTCAGGTTCAGGCGGTGCTGGCGCGGGTCGACCTTGGCGGGCCATTGGCTGGCCAGCGGCTGTTGCGGGTCGAGTTCGGCGCTGATGTCGGTGATCTTCAGGTGCGCCTGGCGCCACACCACCTGCAACGGCGCCTCGAGCTGCTGCCAGTGCAGCGAGGTACGCAGGATGTCGTGGCGGTCGATCACCCCCTGCAGGGCTGCGCAGAACTGCTCCAGGCGCGCCCGGCTGGCCAGGGTGAAGCTCGACTGCAACAGGTAGGGGTCGCCCTGGCGAGCGCTGATGTGGTGGTACAGAATGCCTTCCTGCAACGGTGCCAGTGGGTAGATGTCCTGCACATTGGCGGCACCGCCCGGCACGCTGGCGGCAATGCGGTCCAGCTGCTCCTGGGTCAGCGCCAGATGCGGCAGATGCTCGGGTGCGAGGCGCTCGCAGCCCTCCGGGATGCCCACCGGTTGCAACCCGGTGTCGCCACCCTTGAGGTGCTGCAGCAGCGCCGGCTTGTGCTCCTTGATCAACGCCAGGGTGGCGGGCTCGGCCAATGATTGCTTGCGCCCGCGCACCACCAGTTGGTCTTCGTTCACCGACAGCTCGATGCCCTTGTCTTCCAGTACAGCCATCAGGTCGATCACATTCACAGCACAATCTCCGTCTTTTCCAGCGCCGCGACGTATTGCGCCAGCGTCGGTTGTTCAAACAGCAGCTTCACGTCGGCCTCAAGGCCGACCTGGCGCAGTTTTTCCATCAGGCTCACCGCCAGCAGCGAATGGCCACCCAGGGCAAAGAAGTCGTCGTGGCGGCCTACCCGTTCCACGTTCAGCACTGCGGCCCACAGCGCGGCCATGCTGCATTCGTCTTCACCTTGTGGCGCTTCATATTCGCTTTGCGCCAGGGCGCCGGCCTGCGGTGCGGGCAAGGCCTTGCGGTCGAGCTTGCCGTTGGGCGTCAGCGGCAAGGCCGGCAGATGCACGTAGGCGCTCGGCACCATCCAGGCCGGCAACTCGGCCAGCAGGTGGGCACGCAGGGTTTCCGGTTCCGGCATGCCGGCATCGGTGGTGAACCAGGCCACCAGGCGCAGTTCGCCACTGGCATCCGGCAGCGCGCCGACCACTGCCTGGCGCACCTGGGCCAGGGCAGCCAGGCGGGCTTCGATCTCGCCCAGCTCGATACGGTGGCCACGGATCTTCACCTGGAAGTCGTTACGCCCCAGGAACTCCAGGCTGGCGTCGCTGCGGTAGCGCGCCAGGTCGCCAGTGCGGTACATCCGTGCACCCGGCACGAAGGGGTCGTGCAGGAAGCGTTCGGCACTCAGCGCCGCGCGGTTCAGGTAACCCCGCGCCACGCCATCACCACCGATGTACAGCTCGCCCACCCCGCCTTCCGGCACCGGTTGCTGCTGCTCGTCGAGCAGATAGAAACGTGTGTTGGCCAGCGGGCGGCCGATGCTCACCGTGGCGCCCTCGAACCCACCGTCGAGCACCGCCCCGGCCGACGACCAGATGGTCGTTTCGGTCGGCCCGTAGACGTTCCACAACGCCGCCACCTTCGGTTGCAGGCGCCGCGCCAGTTCGCTCGGCAGGGCTTCACCACCGCACAAGGCCTTGAGCCCCGGCGCGCCGGCCCAGCCGCTGTCCAACAGCATGCGCCAGGTCGCCGGTGTGGCCTGCATCAGCGTCGCGGCGCTGTGCTCGATGGCTTCGGCCAGGCGCTGGGCGTCCTGCGCCTGTTCACGGGCCAGCAGCACACAGCAGGCACCGCGGATCAGCGGCAGGTACAGCTCCAGGCCGGCGATGTCGAAGCCCAGGGTGGTCAGCGCCAGCAGGCGGTCGTGGGCCTGCAGGTCGGTCAGCTCGGCCATGGCCCAGAGCAGGTTGACCAAGCCGCGCTGCTCGACCATCACCCCTTTGGGCTGGCCGGTGGAGCCGGAGGTGTAGATCACATAGGCCAGGTGCTCCGGCGCGCGTTCGCAGGCCGGCGGCGTGTCGGGTTGCTGCTGCCAGGTGGCGTCGTCGGCCAGGGCGATCAGCGGGATGCCCTCGGCGGCCAGCGGACCGGCCGTGCCGTCAAGGGTCAGCAAGGCCACCGGCGCGCTGTCCTGCAGCATGTAGTCCAGGCGCTCGGCCGGATAGGCCGGGTCCAGCGGCACGTAGCAGCCGCCGGCCTTGAGGATGCCCAGCAGGCCGACCAGCATCGGCAGCCCGCGTGGCACACACAGCGCCACCGGGGCGTTGCGCCCGTCCAGCAGCGGTTGCAGGTGGTGGGCCAGGCGGTTGGCCTGGCGCTCCAGCTCGGCGTAGCTCAACTGCTGCTCGCCGAAGCTCACCGCGACCTGGTTCGGCGTGCGCTGCGCCTGGGCCTCGAACAGGTCCTGCAGGGTGGCCTGGCGCGGATAGTCGGCGCTGGTGGCGTTGAACGCGTAGAGCAGGCGCTCGCGCTCGGCGGCCGGCACGATGCCCAGCTGGCTCAGCGCCGGGCTCGGCGCCGCATGCAGTGCTTCGGCCAGGCCGCGCAGGGTCTGTTCGACATAGCCGCACAGGCGCGCCGCACCGATTTCTGCCGGGGCCATGACCGAGAAGGCGAACTGGCTGCCGCCATCGTCCACCGACAGGGTCAGCGGATAGTTGGTGCGCTCCTGGCCTTCGAGCAGGCTGATGCCTTCCCAACCGGCGGTTTCGCCAGCGCTGCCATCCGTGTGACGGTAGTTGATCAAGGCACTGAACAGCGGCACGTTGCCGGCCACGCCGCTGCAGCGCTGGGCCAGTACCAGCGAAGCATGTTCGTGGGCCAGCAAGGCGCTGAGTCGTGCATGGGTGGCGGTCACGCCTTGCAGTGCCGTGTGGCCACCCAGGCTGACGCGCAGCGGCAAGGTGTTGATGAACATGCCCAGGGCTCGGTCGGAACCTTCACCGGCCTGCAGGCGACCGCTGAGTACCGTGCCGAACACCACTTCGCTCTGCCCGGTCAGCGCGCCCAGCACCTGTGCCCAGGCCAGGTGATACAGGCTCGCCAGGCTCACGCCCAGACGCCGGGCATGCTGACGCAGCGCCTCGGCCAAGGCGGCAGGCACCGGCTGGCGGACTTCTTCGATATCGCTGCCGTCGCCTTGTACATCGTGCAGGCCGAACGGCAGGGTCGGCTCGCTGATGTCGCCCAGTTGCTCGCGGAAGAACGCCTCGTGCGCTGCGTGGCTGACCCCCAGGCGTGCCTGGGCCACGTAGTTGCGGTACGGCACCTGACTCGGCAGCGCCTGGCGCCCCTGGCCGGCCAGCAGTGACTGGATGTCATCGCTCATGCGGCTCAGCGAAGTGGCATCGTCGACCAGGTGATGGAAGCGCAGCACGCCCAGCCAGCGGCCGTTTTCGGCATCTTCGGCATAGCCGATGTGGATCAGCGGTGCCTGACGCAGGTCCAGGCGATGCTGGCGCGGGTCCAGCGCGGCGCACAGGCGTTCGGCGACGCTACCCGGTGCGTCGGGCAATTCCACCGCCTCCACGGGCAGCGGTGCCTGGCGCCAGACCACTTGCACCGGCTGCGCCAGGTTCTCCCACTGCACGGCGGTACGCAGGATGTCGTGGTGATCGATGACCTGTTGCAGGGCGCCGGCGAACTGCTGCAGGCGCGCGAAGCTGTCGAAGGCCAGCAACGCATATTGCAGGTAGGGGTCGCCCTGCTCGGCAATCAGGTGGTGGTAGAGAATGCCTTCCTGCAGCGGCGCCAGCGGGTAGATGTCCTGCACGTTGGCCGCGCCGCCCGGCACGCCCTGGGTGATGTGGTCGATGCTCGCCTGGTCCAGCTCGATCAGCGGCAGCAGATCGGGGGTGATCTGCGTGCAGCCGGCAGGAATCAGGTTGGGCGGCACTTCCACCTGCCGCGCCTGATCGCCGCCCACCGCTGCCGCGAGGGCCGCGAGGGTTGGCTGGTTGAACAACACCCGTACATCGGCGCTCAGGCCCTGCTGGCGCATGCGCTCGATGAGTTTCACCGCCAGCAGCGAGTGACCACCCAGCTCGAAGAAGTGATCGTGACGGCCCACCTGCTCCAGTTGCAGCAGCTCGGCCCACAGCCGTGCCAGGGTACGTTCGGCGTCGGTTTGCGGTGCCTCGTAGGCGCGGCTGGCCAGTGCCGAAGCATCCGGGGCTGGCAGCGCCTTGCGATCCAGCTTGCCGTTGGCGGTCAGCGGCCATTGCTGCATCACCACGTAGGCGGCAGGCAGCAGGTGCTCGGCCAGGCGGGTTTGCAGTTCGCCACGCAGGCTGGCCGCGTCCAACACGCCCTCGCCCATCACATAGGCCACCAGACGCTTGTTGCCAGGCACGTCCTCGCGGGCGACGACCACCGCTTCGCTCACACCGCTGCAGGCTTGCAGCTGCGCTTCGATCTCGCCCAGTTCGATCCGGAAACCGCGGATCTTCACCTGGTCGTCGTTACGGCCCAGGTACTGCAGCTCGCCGTCCAGCGACCAGCGCGCCAGGTCACCGGTACGGTACAGGCGGCCCAGGGTCGGATGCTGAATGAAGCGCTCGGCGTTCAGCTCGGGACGGTTCAGGTAACCCCGAGCCACACCGGCACCACCGACATACAGCTCGCCGATCACCCCTTCCGGTAGCGGCTCACGATTGGCGTCCAGCACGTAGATGCTCAGGTCCGCCAAAGCCTGGCCGATCGGGCTGACGCCTGGTTGCTGGGCATCCGCCGGGGTCAGGGCGCGGTAGGTCACGTGCACCGTGGTCTCGGTAATGCCGTACATGTTCACCAGTTGCGTACCAGCGTTACGTACCTGTACGTACCAGGGCTTGAGCAGCGTGGTGTCCAGCGCTTCGCCGCCGAAGATCACCTGGCGCAAGGAATGCGACTGCTCGCTGCTTGCTTGTGCAGCGATCAACGAACGGAAGGCGCTCGGGGTCTGGTTCAGCACTGTGACGCCCCGCGCGCAGAGCAGTGCGTAGAAGTCCTGTGGCGAGCGGCTGACGGCGTACGGCACGATGACCAGCTCGCCACCGTGGGCCAGGGCGCCCCAGATTTCCCACACCGAGAAGTCGAAGGCCACCGAATGGAACAAGGTCCACACGTCGCTGGTGTCGAAGTTGAACTGCACCTGGGTGGCGCTGAACAGCCGGCTGACATTGCCGTGTTCCACCTGCACGCCTTTCGGCAGACCGGTGGAGCCGGAGGTGTAGATCACATAGGCCAGGTTCGATGCCGCGACTTGCACCTCTGGGTTACTCAACGGCTGATCGCCCAGTGAATCCATATCGATCAGTGGCGCCGTAGTGTCGAGCAGACCCACCGTCGCGCCCTGCACCAGTACGGCTTTTGGCGCGCAATCCTGCAACTGGTAGGCCAGGCGTTCAGCCGGGTAATCCGGGTCCAGCGGCACGTAGCCGGCACCAGCCTTGAGCACGCCCAGCAGGCCGACGATCAGCTGCGGGCCGCGCCCCAGGCACAGCGCCACGCGGTCGTCGGCACTGATGCCCTGGGCCAGCAGGTAATGCGCAACCTGGTTGGCCTGAGCATTGAGTTCGCCGTACGTCAGGCACTGCGCCTCGTAGCGCAGCGCGATGGCCTGCGGTCGGGCCAGCGCCTGAGCCTCGAACTGGCGGTGTACCGCCGGGGTCTTGGCACAGGGTTGGGTGTCGCCGCCCAGGGCCAGCAGGCGCTGACGTTCGGCGGATGCCAGCGGGCTCAACTGCTCAAGGGCGCTGTCGGGAGCCTGCTGCAGCGCAGCGACCAGTGCTTCAAGCACGGTCTGCAGGTAATCGCAGACCCGCTGTGCGCCGATTGTGCTGGTGGCCAGGGCAGTGATTTCGAAGCCTTCGCCCAGATCATCGACGTTCAGGGTCAGCGGATAGTTGGTGCGCTCGCGTCCATTCAGGGCCTGCATGCCGTCCCAGGCCTGGGCGCTTTGCAGGCTGTCATCCGCCGCGCTGTGGCGGTAGTTGAGCAAGGCGCTGAACAGCGGCGCCTGGCCCTGGATACCGCTGCAACGCTGCGCCAGGGCCAGCGAGGCATGCTCGTGGGCCAACAGCGCGGTGAGCTGGGCATGCGCCTGGCGTACACCCTGCGCCACGCTCAGCCCCTCGAGGTTCAGGCGCAGCGGCAAGGTGTTGATGAACATACCCAGTGCCCGCTCGGCGCCGGCACCCCCTTGCAGGCGGCCCAGCAACACGGTACCGAACACCACGTCACTGCGCCCGCTGGTGACGCCCAGCACCCGGCCCCAGGCCAGGTGCAGCAGGCTGGCGGCACTGACGCCGCACTGGCGTGCCTGATTACGCAGGGCGGCGCTCAACGCCTCGGGCAGCCGCTGCTTGACTTCCTCGATACCCTGGCCGTCGCCCTGCACGTCGTGCTCGCCGAACGGCAGGGTCGGTTCGCTCACGTCCCCCAGTTGCTCACGGAAAAACGCTTCGTGGGCTTCGGCACTCACGCCCAGGCGTGCCTGGGCCACGTAGTTGCGGTACGGCGCCGCGGTGGCCAGGCGGTCGCCCTGGCCCAGCAGTAGGGCCTGCATCTCTTCCTGCACCACCGCCAAGGCGGTGTGGTCCAGCACCAGGTGGTGGAACAGCAGGTTCAATACCCAGCGTCCGTTGCCGGCATCTTCGGCGCAGGCCAGGTGCAGCAGTGGCGCGCGGGTCAGGTCAAGGCGGTAATGAGCGGCGTCGAAGCGCTGGCTCAACTGGGCCGCGATATCACCCGCACCGGCATCCAGCGTCAGCCACTCCGGTACCAGCCGGGCTTCGCGGCAGACCACTTGCACGGGACTGTTCAGCGCCTGCCAATGCACGCTGGTACGCAGGATGTCGTGGCGCACGACCACCTGCTGCAGGGCCTGGATGAAGGCCTGCAGGTGAGCCTGGCTGGCGAAGGCGTACTGCGATTGCAGCACATAGGGGTCGCCCTGCTCGGCACTGAGGTGGTGGTACAGGATGCCCTCCTGCAACGGTGCCAGTGGGTAGATGTCCTGGACATTCGCCGCGCCGCCCGGAATCTGCGCCACGATGCGGTCGATTTCGGCCTGTTGCAGGTCCACCAGCGGCAGCAGCGCCGGGGTGATCTGTGTGCAACCTGGCGGAATCAAGTTTTCAGGCACGCTAATGTCAGTGCTTGCTCCGACGGCGGCCGCCAGGGCTGCCAGCGTCGGCTGGCTGAACAGCACACGTACATCGGCACTCAGGCCCTGTTCACGCAGGCGTTCCACAAGGCTTACGGCCAGCAGCGAGTGACCGCCCAGCTCGAAGAAGTTGTCATGCCGCCCCACTTGCGCCACGCCCAGCAGGTTCTGCCAGATCGTGGCCAGGGTGCGTTCGGTGTCGGTCTGCGGCGCTTCATAGGCGCGACTCAGCAGCGCGCTGGCATCCGGCGCTGGAAGGGCCTTGCGGTCCAGCTTGCCATTGGCGGTGAGCGGCAGGCTGTCCAGCTGCACATAGGCGCTCGGCACCATGTACTCCGGCAGCTCACCCTGCAGATGATCGCGTAAGGCTTCGATGGCCAGCGGGCTGGCTGCTGTGAAGTAGGCCACCAGGCGTTTATCACCTGGGCTGTCTTCGCGCAGCAGCACGGCATTGGCCTCGATGCCGTCGAACTTGGCCAGGGACGCTTCGATCTCGCCCAGCTCGATACGGAAACCACGCAGCTTGATCTGGCTGTCGTTACGCCCCAGGTATTCCAGGTTGCCGTCCGCCAGCCAGCGTACCAGGTCGCCGGTACGGTACAGGCGACCCAGTTCGGCGTGCTGGATGAAGCGCTCGGCGGTCAGCTCCGGCTGGTTGAGATATTCCACAGCCAGACCATCACCACCGATGTACAGCTCACCTGCCACGCCCAGCGGTGTCAGTTGCTGCTGGTTATCGAGCACATACAGCTGGGTATTGGCCAATGGCCGACCAATCGGCACGCTGCCCTGCCCGGCTTCGCGGATCTCGTAGGTGCTGGAGAAAGTCGTGGCTTCGGTCGGGCCGTAGCCATTGAGCAAATGCTGCGGTGCGCCATGCTGGAGCACCCCGGCGATCACCGCCGGATCCAGTACGTCACCCCCGACGATCAGGTAGCGCAGGCGGCTGAACGCGCCGTACAGGCTGGCCGCGTATTGATGGAACAGCCCCGCCGTCATCCACAGGACGCTGACCGCCTGCTCATCGAGCAGTGCCGCAAAGCGGGCGCGGTCCAGCAGTACATTCTGCTCCACCACTACCACGACGCCGCCATTGAGCAGCGGCGCCCAGACTTCCAGGGTGCTGGCGTCGAAGGCCGGGTTGGCGGCGAAGGCCACGCGGTCCTGGGCGTTGAACTCGGCATAGCCGTTGTTCAGCACCAGGCGGGCAACCGCTCGATGCGGCACCACCACGCCTTTCGGCTGGCCGGTGGAGCCGGAGGTGTACATCACGTAGGCCGCTGCATCCGCTGCCTGTTCAAGGGCCGGGTCGTGGGCGGCCTGGCCGCTCAGGTCGAAGCGGTCCAGGTCCAGGCGTGGCAGGTCGTGGGCAGCAGGCTCGTGGCTATGGCTGAGCAGGCACACCGCCTGGCAGTCCTGCAGCATGAACGCCTGGCGCTCCACCGGGGCATGCACGTCCAGCGGCACATAGGCCGCCGAACACTTGAGCACCGCCAGTTGCGCGACCAGCAGGTCTGCCGAGCGCGGCAGCAGCACGGCGATCTTCGAACCCGCTGTCACGCCCTGACCGATCAACTGGTGAGCCAGCTGGTTGGCACGGGTGTTGAGTTCGGCGTAGCTCCACTGAACCTCGCCGTCGATCACCGCCAGGGCGTCCGGGCGGGTCTGCGCCTGGATTTCGAACAGGCGCTGCAAACTCTGCTCGCGTGGGTAGTCGCTGGCTTCGGGGTTGAAACCCAGGACCTGTTCACGTTCATCCCCGGCCAGCACCGGCACGGCGCACAACGGGGTCTGCAGGTCCTGCTCAAGCGCCTGGGCCAGGCCCTGCAGCGCGTTGTGCATGTGCTCGGCGACCCGCTGCGCCGCTACGCCCGGCGCGGCCAGCACGCTGAGGGCGAAGGTGTCGCCAAGGTCGTCCACCGACAGGGTCAGCGGGTAATGCGTACGCTCCTGCGCTGCCAGGGCCTCGATGCCGTCCCAGGCCGGGTGGGCAGCGGCCTGTTCGGCGTCGGCGCTGTGGCGGTAGTTGAGCAGCGCACTGAACAGCGGTGCCGGCGCGGCCACGCCGCTGCAACGCTGGGCCAACGCCAGCGGTGCGTGCTCGTGGGCCAGCAGCTGGCTGAGCTTGGCGTGGGTACTGGCTACGGCCTCCACCAGCGGCAGGTCACCGAGCTTGATGCGCAATGGCAGGGTATTGATGAACATGCCCAGGGCCCGGTCACTGCCCTGCCCGCCACTCAGGCGGCCGAGCAGTACGGTGCCGAACACCACGTCATCGCGCCCGCTGGCGGCGCCCAGCACCCTGGCCCAGGCCAGGTGGTGCAGGCTCGCCGCACTCACGCCCAGGCGGCGTGCCTGGCTGCGCAAACGCTGGCTGAGGTTTTGGCTCAACGGCAAGCGATGCTCGCTTAAGGCCTGATCGTCGCTGTGCGCCAGGCAATAAGGCAGGGTGGACGCATCGACGCTGCCCAGTTGCTCACGGAAGAACGCCTCATGCGCTGCGTCGCTCACGCCCAGGCGTGCCTGGGCCACGTAGTTGCGGTACGGCACCGGGGCACCCAGGGTTTCGCCCTGGCCTTGCAGCACGGCCTGCATTTCCTGGTTCACCACTTCAAGGGCGGTGTGGTCCAGCACCAGATGGTGGAAGCGCAGCAGCGCGACCCAGCCCTGCGTGCCTGGAACCTGGCTGCACGCCAGGTGCAGCAGCGGTGCGCGAGCCAGATCAAGACGCTGATGCTCGTTGCTGTAGCGTGCCTGCAAGGCGGCAATCAGGTCGTCAGCAGGCACATCCAGCTCAAGGGTCTCCCAGGCCAGCGGCGCCTGCCGCCAGACCACTTGCAGCGGCTGCGACAGCCCTTGCCAGTGCACACTGGTGCGCAGGATGTCGTGGCGCTCGATGACCGCCTGCAGTGCCTGGGCGAAGGCCTGCAGCCGCGCCTGTTCGGCAAAGCGGAAAGTGGCCTGCAGCACGTAGGGGTCACTGCCTTCGGCGCTGAGGTGGTGGTAAAGAATGCCCTCCTGCAGCGGTGCCAGCGGGTAGATGTCCTGAATGTTCGCCGCGCCGCCCGGCACCTGGGCGGTGATGCGGTCGATCTCGACCTGTTGCAGCTCCACCAGCGGCAGCAGTTCCGGGGTGATCTGCGTGCAGCCGGCGGGAATCAGGTTCTCCGGCACCTTGATGTCGGTGTTCTCACCTACGGCGGCCGCCAACGCGGCCAGGCTCGGCTGGCTGAACAGCACACGCACATCGGCACTCAGGCCTTGCTCGCGCATGCGCTCGACCAGGCTCACCGCCAGCAGCGAATGACCGCCCAGCTCGAAGAAGTTGTCATGCCGACCCACCTGTTCCACGCCCAGCAGGTTCTGCCAGATCGTCGCCAGGGTGCGTTCGGTGTCGGTCTGCGGCGCTTCATAGACGCGGCTCAGCAGTGCGCTGGCATCCGGGGCTGGCAGGGCCTTGCGGTCCAGCTTGCCGTTGGCGGTCAGTGGCAGGCTGTCCAGCTGCACATAGGCACTGGGCACCATGTACTCCGGCAGCTCGCCCTGCAGATGATCGCGCAAAGCTTCGATGGCCAGCGGGCTGGCTGCTGTGAAGTAGGCCACCAGGCGTTTATCACCTGGGCTGTCTTCACGCAGCAGCACGGCATTGGCCTCGATGCCGTCGAACTTGGCCAGGGACGCTTCGATCTCGCCCAGCTCGATACGGAAACCGCGCAGCTTGACCTGGCTGTCGTTTCGTCCCAGGTATTCCAGGTTGCCGTCCGCCAGCCAGCGTACCAGGTCGCCGGTACGGTACAGGCGACCCAGTTCGGCGTGCTGGATGAAGCGCTCGGCGGTCAGCTCCGGCTGGTTGAGATATTCCACAGCCAGACCATCACCACCGATGTACAGCTCACCCGCCACGCCCAGCGGTGCCAGTTGCTGCTGGGCATCCAGGACGTAGAGCTGGGTATTGGCCAGCGGCCGACCAATCGGCACGCTGCCCTGCCCGGCTTCGCGAATTTCATAAGTGCTGGAGAAGGTCGTGGCTTCGGTCGGACCGTAGCCGTTGAGCAGGTGCTGCGGTGCGCCATGCTGGAGCACCCCGGCGATCACCGCCGGATCCAGTACGTCACCACCGACGATCAGATAGCGCAGGCGGCTGAACGCGCCGTACAGGCTGGCCGCATATTGATGGAACAGCCCCGCCGTCATCCACAGGACGCTGACCGCCTGCTCGTTGAGCAAGGCCGCAAAGCGGCTGCGATCCAGCAGCACATTCTGCTCCACCACTACCACGACGCCGCCATTGAGCAGCGGCGCCCAGACTTCCAGGGTGCTGGCGTCGAAGGCCGGGTTGGCGGCGAAGGCCACGCGGTCATTAGCGTTGAATTCGGCGTAGCCGTTGTTCAGCACCAAGCGGGCAACGGCGCGATGCGGCACCACCACGCCTTTGGGCTGGCCGGTGGAACCGGAGGTGTACATCACGTAGGCCGCCATATCGGCGGTCTGCCCCAGGCCGGGGTTATGGGTCGGTTGCGCCGAAAGGTCCAGCGCATCCACGGCCAGCCACTGACGCGCCAGGGACAGTCGCTGGTCGGCATAGCCCAGCACGCAGGCGGCGTCGCAGTCTTCCAGCATGAACAGCTGGCGCTCCACCGGTGCATGCACGTCCAGCGGCACATAGGCCGCCGCGCACTTGAGCACCGCCAGTTGTGCGACCAGCAGGTCTGCCGAGCGCGGCAGCAGCAGTGCAACCTTGCTGCCTGGAACGACGCCTTGGCTGATCAAGTGATGGGCCAACCGGTTGGCGCGGCTGTTGAGTTGCGCGTAGCTCAGCTGGGCCATGCCGTCGATGACCGCAAGGGCTTCCGGGTTGCTCTGCGCCTGAATCTCGAACAGGCGCTGCAAGCTCTGCTCACGTGGGTAGTCGCTGGCTTCGGGGTTGAAGCCCAGGACCTGTTCACGTTCAGCGTTTGCCAGCACCGATACACCGTGCAGCGGGGTCTTCAGGTTGTGCTCCAGCCCCTGGGCCAGGCCCTGCAGCGCGTTGCGCATGTGTTCGGCAACCCGCTGCGCCGCCACGCCCGGCGCGGCCAGCACGCTGAGGGCGAAGGTGTCGCCGAGGTCGTCGACCGACAGGGTCAACGGATAATGGGTGCGCTCTTGCGCCGCCACGGCTTCGATCCCTTCCCAGACCGGATGGGCGCCCGCCTGTGCGGCGTCGGCGCTGTGGCGGTAGTTGAGCAGCGCGCTGAACAGCGGAGTCGGAGCGGCCACGCCGCTGCAGCGCTGGGCCAGGGCCAGTGGCGCATGCTCATGGGCCAGCAGCTCGCTCAAGTTGGCATGGGTGTGCTTCACCGCTTCGGCCAACGGCCTGTCACCGACCGCGACACGCAATGGCAAGGTATTGATGAACATACCCAAGGCTCGATCACTGCCCTGCCCGCCGCTCAGACGACCAAGCAGTACGGTGCCGAACACCACGTCATCACGCCCGCTCGCCGCGCCCAGCACCCTGGCCCAGGCCAGGTGGTGCAGGCTCGCCACACTCACGCCCAGGCGCCGAGCCTGGGTGCGCAGGCGCTGGCTCAGCGCCGGGCTCAGGGCCAGGCGATGCTCGCTGAGGTCCTGGCCGTCGTGCTGCGCCAGGCCATACGGCAGGGTCGGTTCATCGACGCTGCCCAGCTGGGCCCGGAAGAATGCCTCATGTGCTTGATCACTCACGCCCAGACGTGCCTGGACCACGTAATTGCGGTACGGCACCGGCGCGCCCAGTGTGTCGCCCTGGCCTTGCAGCAGCGCCTGGATTTCCTGGGTGATGGTTTTCAGCGCCGTATGGTCCAGTGCCAGGTGATGGAATTGCAGCAGGGCCTGCCAGCGCTGGCCGCTGCCCAGCGGTGCGCACAACAGGCGCAGTTGCGGGGCCTGGCCGAGGTCGAAGCTGGCAGCAGCACACGGGATCTGACCTTGTTCGTCAGTGGCCACGGCTTGCAGTTGCAAGCTTGCCTGGCGCCAAACCACTTGCACAGGAACGGCCAGGCCCTGCCAGTGCACGCTGCTGCGCAGCATGTCGTGGCGGTCGATCACCTGTTGCAGGGCCTGGGCGAATGCATTCAGGCGTTCGTGGCTGTCGAATTCGAAGGCCGCCTGACGCGCATAGGGGTCGTCCTGCTCGGCGCTCAGGTGGTGGTAAAGGATGCCTTCCTGCAGCGGCGCCAGGGGGTAAATGTCCTGGACATTGGCTGCGCCGCCCGGAATCTCGGCCACGATACGGTCGATCTCGGCCTGTTGCAGGCTCACCAAAGGCAGCAGGTCCGGGGTGATGCGCGTGCAGCCTTCAGGAATCAGGTTGTCCGGCACCTGCACGTCGTGGCTGCCGCCCACCGCAGCGGCCAGCGCCGCCAGGGTTGGCTGGCTGAACAGCACACGCACATCGGCGCTCAGGCCCTGCTCACGCAGACGCTCCACCAGGCTCACCGCCAGCAGCGAGTGACCGCCCAGTTCGAAGAAGTTGTCGTGACGGCCAACCTGCTCGACACCCAGCAGGGTCTGCCAGATCGTCGCCAGGGTGCGTTCGGTGTCGGTCTGTGGCGCTTCATAGCCCCGGCTGACCAGCGCATCGGCACCCGGCACTGGCAGCGCCTTGCGGTCGAGTTTGCCGTTCGGCGTGAGCGGCAGCGCGTCCAGATATACATAAGCCGCCGGGACCATGTATTCCGGTAGTTGCCCTTGCAGGTTTTCACGCAGGCTCTGGATATCCAGTTGCTCGGCACCGCTGTAGTACGCCACCAGGCGCAGGTCGCCCGGCACGTCTTCACGGGCCATGACCACCGCGTCCTGAACGCCTTGGCAAGCGGCCAGGCGCGCTTCGATTTCGCCCAGCTCGATGCGGAAGCCGCGGATCTTCACCTGATCGTCGTTACGGCCCAGGTATTCCAGGTTGCCGTCCGGCAGCCAGCGCGCCAGGTCGCCGGTGCGATACAGGCGACCGAACTCGGCATCTTCGATAAAGCGTTCGGCGGTGAGGTCATCGCGATTCAAATAGCCGCGGGCCACACCGGCACCACCGATGTACAGCTCACCGGCCACACCCAGCGGCACCGGCTGGCGGTGTTCGTCGAGCAGGTAGAACTGGGTATTGCCTACGGGCTTACCAATGTGCGGCGCAAAGCCATCGGCGCGATCCATGGCCACCCAGCTGGAATAGGTGGTGGTTTCCGAAGGACCGTAGAGGTTGCACAGGCGCTGCACCGAAGTCTCGGCGAAGAGTTTCTCGACCAGCGCGCCCTTCAGCGCTTCACCGGCGACGTTCACCGTGTGCACCCCGTCGTTCAGCCCACCGGACTCCAGCAGCGCCTTCAGCGCCGACGGCACGGTGTTGATCAGGCTGACATTGGCCTCCCGCGCCGCCAGGGCGTTTTCCACCACATGCACGCAACCACCGCTGGTCAGCGGCGCAAAGCACTCGTACACCGCCAGGTCGAAGTTCAGCGAGGTGGAGAACAGCGTGTTCTTCAGCACTTCGGCTTCAAACGCCTGCTGTGCCCAGGTGAGGAAGTTCACCGCGTTGCGGTGCTCGATCATCACCCCTTTCGGCAAGCCGGTGGAGCCAGAGGTGTAGATCAGATAAGCCAAGTTGGACGAGGTCAGGCCCGGCACCACCAGGTTGCCCAGACCTTCACCTGCCGCCCAGTCGAAGGCATCCAGATTGACCACGGCACGCTCACCGAGCAGCGCCAGGGTCGCGTCCTGGCCAATCACCGCGGCTGGCTCGCTGTCCTGCAGCATGTAGGCGATACGTTCCGCCGGGTAATTCGGGTCCAGCGGCACATAGGCGCCGCCGGCCTTGAGCACGGCGAGCATCGCCACCAGCATCGAAGTACCGCGCTGCAGGCAGATGCCCACCCGTGCATCCGGCACCACGCCCTGGGCAATCAGGTGCTGGGCCAGGGCATTGGCGCGGTTGTTGAGTTCGGCATAGCTGAGTACCGTGTCGCCATGCGCCACCGCTGGCGCGTTCGGCGTCCGCGCCGCCTGGGCTTCGAACAGCCCCGGCAGGGTCTGCTGCTCGGGATAGCTCATGACCGTGGCATTGAACTGTTCGAACAGCAGGTGCCGTTGCTCGGCCGGCAGCACCGGCAGCGCCCGCAGAGGCACCTGGGTGCCCTGCTCCAATGCTTCGACCAGCGCTTCCAGTACCGTCAGTACCTGTTCCAACACGCTTTGCGCGTCGATGCGTGGCTCGACCTGTACGGTCAGCTCGAAGGACTCGCCCCGGTCATCCACCGACAGGGTCAGCGGGTAATGCGTGCGCTCGTGCGCTTGCAATACCTCGATGCCGTGCCAGGCCGACGCCAAGGCCAGGTGGTCGGTGCTGTGCCGATAGTTGAGCAGTGCGCTGAACAACGGTGCCGGGGCGGCCACGCCGCTACAGCGCTGGGCCAGGGCCAGTGGTGCATGCTCGTGAATCAGCAGTTCGCTGAGGTTGGCATGGGTGGTCTTCAATGCCGCAGCCAGTGGCATGTCGGCCACCTTGATGCGCAGCGGCAGGGTGTTGATGAACATGCCCAGGGCCCGGTCGCTGCCCTGCCCACCATTGAGGCGGCCCAGCAGTACGGTGCCGAACACCACGTCATCACGGCCGCTGGCGGCGCCCACGACCCGCGCCCAGGCCAGGTGGTGCAGGCTCGCCGCACTCACACCGAGGCGCCGTGCCTCGCGGCGCAGGCGATGGCTCAAGCCTGGCAGCAATGCCTGGCGATGTTCGCTCGGCTCCTGGTTGTCACTCTGCACCAGACCGTACGGCAAGGTCGGTTCGTCGACGTCCCCCAACTGCGCTCGGAAGAACGCCTCGTGGGTTTCGTCGCTGACACCCAGGCGGGCCTGGGCCACGTAATTGCGGTACGGCATCGGCGTAGCCAGGGTGTCGCCAAGGCCTTGCAGCAGCGCCTGCATTTCGTTGCTCACCTCCGCCAGGGCGGTGTGGTCCAGCGCCAGGTGGTGGAAGCGCAGCAGCGCGACCCAACCCTGGCGGCCTGCAGCGTCGATCCCGGCTCGGGCACAGGCCAGGTGCATCAGCGGCGCCAGGGTCAGGTCCAGGTACTGCTGCTCAGTGCTGTAACGAGCCCGCAAGGCGGCCACCGGGTCGCCGTCGGGCTGATCCAGTTCAACGATTTCCGTGGCCAGCGGCGCCTGGCGCCAGACCACTTGCACGGGTTGTGGCAGCGCCTGCCAATGCACGCTGGTGCGCAGAATGTCGTGGCGATCAATCACCGCTTGCAGCGCCTGAACAAAGGCTTCCAGCCGTGCGTGATCGTCGAAGCGGAAGGTGGCCTGCAACACATAGGGGTCGCCCGCCTTGGCGCTCAGGTGATGGTAGAGAATGCCCTCCTGCAGCGGTGCCAGCGGGTAGATGTCCTGAATGTTCGCCGCGCCGCCCGGAATCTGCGCGCTGATGTGATCGATCTCGGCCTGCTGCAGCGTTACCAGCGGCAGCAGCTGCGGAGTGATCCGGGTACAACCGGCGGGAATCAGATTCGCCGGCACCTCGAGGTCGGTGCTTTCACCCACGGCAGCGGCCAGCGCCGCCAGGGTTGGCTGGCTGAACAGCACACGCACATCGGCGCTCAGACCCTGCTCACGCAGGCGCTCGACCAGGCTCACCGCCAGCAGCGAGTGGCCGCCCAGCTCGAAGAAGTTATCGTGACGACCAACCTGCTCGACACCCAGCAGGGTCTGCCAGATGCTAGCCAGGGTGCGTTCGGTGTCGGTCTGTGGCGCCTCATAGCCCCGGCTGATCAGCGCATCGGCACCCGGCACCGGCAGGGCCTTGCGGTCCAGCTTGCCGTTAGGGGTCAGTGGCAAGGCTGCCAGGTACACATAAGCCGCCGGAACCATGTACTCCGGCAACTGGCCTTGCAAGTGTTCACGCAGGCTCTGGATATCCAGTTGCTCGGCAGCGGTGTAGTACGCCACCAGGCGCAGATCGCCCGGCACGTCTTCACGGGCCATGACCACGGCATCCTGAACACCGTCACAAGCGGCCAGGCGCGCTTCGATCTCGCCCAGCTCGATACGGAAACCACGGATCTTCACCTGGTCGTCGTTACGCCCCAGGTATTCCAGGTTGCCGTCCGGCAGCCAGCGCGCCAGGTCGCCGGTGCGATACATCCGCGCGCCCGGCTCGCTGCTGAACGGGTCGGCGAGGAAGCGTTCGGCGGTCAGGTCGTCGCGGTTCAGGTAACCCCGCGCCACACCGGCACCGCCGATATACAGCTCACCCGGCACGCCCAGCGGCACCGGCTGGCGGTGTTCGTCGAGCAGGTAGAACTGGGTATTGCCTACGGGTTTACCAATGTGCGGCGCAAAGCCATCGGCGCGGTCCATGGCCACCCAGCTGGAATAGGTGGTGGTTTCCGAAGGACCGTAGAGGTTGCACAGGCGCTGCACCGAAGTCTCGGCGAAGAGTTTCTCGACCAGCGAGCCTTTCAGAGCTTCACCGGCGACGTTGACGGTATGCACGCCTTCGTTCAGGCCGCCGGATTCCAGCAAGGCTTTAAGTGCAGAGGGTACGGTGTTGATCAGGCTGACATTCGCCTCCCGCGCCGCCAGAGCGTTTTCCACCACATGCACGCAGCCACCGCTGGTCAGCGGCGCGAAGCACTCATAGACCGCCAGGTCGAAGTTCAGCGAGGTGGAGAACAACGTGTTCTGCAGCACCTCAGGCTCGAAGGCCTGCTGTGCCCAGGTGAGGAAGTTGACCGCGTTGCGGTGCTCGATCATCACCCCCTTCGGCAAGCCGGTGGAGCCGGAGGTGTAGATCAGGTAGGCCAGGTTCGACGAAGTCAGGCCCGGTACCACCGGGTTGCCCTGCACCTTACGGGTCCAGTCAAAGGCATCGAGGTTTACGACCGATCGGTCGCCGAGCAGCTCCAGGGTGGCGTCCTGTCCAATCACTGCCGCCGGTTCGCTGTCGGCCAGCATGTAGGCAATGCGCTCGCTCGGGTAATTCGGGTCCAGCGGCACATAGGCGCCGCCGGCCTTGAGCACGGCGAGCATCGCCACCAGCATCGAAGTACCGCGCTGCAGGCAGATGCCCACCCGTGCATCCGGCACCACGCCCTGGGCAATCAGGTGCTGGGCCAGGGCATTGGCGCGGTTGTTGAGTTCGGCATAGCTGAGTACCGTGTCGCCATGCGCCACCGCTGGCGCGTTCGGCGTCCGCGCCGCCTGGGCTTCGAACAGCCCCGGCAGGGTCTGCTGCTCGGGATAGCTCATGACCGTGGCGTTGAACTGCTCGAACAGCCTGTGCCGTTGCTCGGCCGGCAGCACCGACAGCATCTGCAATGGCTGTCGCGAGCCTTGTTCCAGCGCTTCGACCAGGCCTTGCAGTGCGGTGAGCATGTGTCCGAGAACGTGCTGGGCACCCACCTGGGCCTCGACCTGAACGCTCAGCTCGAAAGCTTCGCCGAGGTCATCCACGGCCAGCGTCAGTGGGTAATGGGTGTGTTCCTCGGTGGCCAGGATCTCGATGCCTTGCCAGCCAGCGGCGTCGGCCATGGCCTCGGCCGAGCTGTGGCGATAGTTGAGCAGCGCGCTGAACAGCGGCGTCGGTGCAGCTACGCCGCTGCAGCGCTGGGCCAGGGCCAGTGGCGCATGCTCATGAGCCAGCAGCTCGCTCAAGTTGGCATGGGTGGTCTTCACCGCCTCGGCCAGAGCGACCTCGGCCACGTTGACGCGCAGTGGCAAGGTGTTGATGAACATGCCCAGGGCCCGGTCACTGCCCTGCCCGCCGCTCAGGCGACCAAGCAGTACGGTGCCGAACACCACATCATCACGCCCGCTCGCCGCGCCCAGCACCCTGGCCCAGGCCAGGTGGTGCAGGCTCGCCACACTGACGCCCAGGCGACGTGCCTGGGTCCGCAGACGCAGGCTCAAGCTCTCCGCAAGCCGGGTGCGTTGCTCATCGACAGGTTGGCCCAGGTCGCCACGCGGGACCAGGCCATACGGCAGGCTTGGCTCGGCGAGCGTACCCAGTTGCGCGCGGAAGAAGGCTTCGTGGGCGTCTGCACTCAGCCCCTGACGGGCCTGGGCCACGTAGTTGCGATACGGCACCGGCTGGCTCAAGGCCTGGCCGTGGCCCAGCAGCAGCACCTGCATCTCCTGGTTCACGACCTCAAGGGCAGCATGGTCCAGTACCACATGGTGGAAGCGCAGTACCGCCAGCCAACGCTGATTGGCCTTGTCCTCGGCGTGCACCAGGCGCAGCAACGGCGCCTGGGTCAGGTCGAGGCGTTGCTGACGCGCCAGCAGGCTGGCGGCGACATCCGTCTCGTCGGCGACCAGCGGCGCTGGCTCGACGCTCAGCGCGGCCTGGCGCCAGACCACCTGCACAGGTGCCGAGAGGCCTTCCCAGGCCAGCGAGGTACGCAGCACATCGTGGCGGTCGACGACCTGTTGCAGGGCCTGGGCGAACGCTTGCAAGCGTGCCTGCCCATCGAAAGCGAAAACCGCCTGCAGCACATAGGGGTCACCCTGTTGCGCACTGAGGTGGTGGTAAAGAATGCCCTCCTGTAGCGGCGCCAGGGGGTAGATGTCCTGGACATTGGCTGCGCCGCCCGGAATTACGGCCACGATACGGTCGATCTCGGCCTGTTGCAGGTTCACCAAAGGCAGCAGCTCCGGGGTGATACGCGTGCAGCCGGCGGGAATCAGGTTGTCCGGCACCTTGATGTCGGTGCTCTCACCTACAGCGGCCGCCAGCGCGGCCAGGCTCGGCTGGCTGAACAGCACGCGCACATCGGCACTCAGGCCCTGCTCACGCATACGCTCGACCAGGCTCACCGCCAGCAGCGAGTGGCCGCCCAGTTCGAAGAAGTTGTCGTGGCGGCCGACCTGCTCAACACCCAGCAGGGTCTGCCAGATGCTGGCCAGGGTGCGTTCAGTCTCGGTCTGTGGCGCTTCATAGCCACGGCTGATAACTGCATCGGCACCGGGCACCGGCAGGGCCTTGCGGTCCAGCTTGCCGTTGGGGGTCAGTGGCAAGGCTGTCAGGTACACATAGGCCGCCGGGACCATATACTCCGGCAGTTGCCCTTGCAGGTGCTCACGCAGGTCCTGGATATCCAGTTGCTCGGCACCGGTGTAGTACGCCACCAGGCGCAGATCGCCCGGCACGTCTTCACGGGCCATGACCACCGCATCCTGAACACCGCCGAAAGCGGCCAGGCGCGCTTCGATCTCGCCTAGCTCGATACGGAAACCACGGATCTTCACCTGGTCGTCGTTACGCCCCAGGTATTCCAGGTTGCCATCGGGCAACCAGCGCGCCAGGTCGCCGGTGCGGTACAGGCGTGCACCCGGTTCGCTGCTGAACGGGTCGGCGAGGAAACGCTCGGCGGTCAGGTCATCGCGATTCAAATAGCCACGCGCCACACCGGCACCACCGATGTACAACTCGCCCGGCACGCCCAACGGCACCGGCTGACGATGTGCGTCGAGCAGGTAGAACTGGGTATTACCTACAGGCTTGCCGATATGCGCGGCAAAGCCATCGGCACGCTCCATGGCCACCCAGCTGGAATAGGTGGTGGTTTCTGACGGGCCATAGAGGTTGCACAGCCGCTGCACCGAGGTCTCGGCGAAGAGTTTCTCGACCAGCGCGCCTTTGAGGGCTTCACCGGCGACGTTCACCGTGTGCACCCCTTCGTTCAGCCCACCGGATTCCAGCAAGGCTTTAAGTGCAGAGGGTACGGTGTTGATCAGGCTGACATTCGCCTCGCGTGCCACCAGGGCATTCTCGACCACATGCACGCAACCACCGGTGGTCAGCGGCGCAAAGCACTCATACACCGCCAGGTCGAAGTTCAGCGAGGTGGAGAACAGCGTGTTCTGCAGCACCTCAGGCTCGAAGGCCTGCTGTGCCCAGGTCAGGAAGTTGACCGCGTTGCGGTGTTCGATCATCACCCCCTTCGGCAGGCCGGTGGAGCCGGAGGTGTAGATCAGGTAGGCCAGGTTGGACGAGGTCAGACCCGCCACGACGGGGTTGCCCAGACCTTCGCCTGTAGTCCAATCGAAGCCATCCAGATTTACGACCGACCGGTCGCCGAGCAGCTCAAGAGTGGCGTCCTGGCCAAGCACTGCCGCCGGCTCGCTGTCCTGCAGCATGTAGGCGATACGTTCCGCCGGGTAATTCGGGTCCAGCGGCACATAGGCGCCGCCGGCCTTGAGCACGGCGAGCATGGCCACCAGCATCGAGGCGCCGCGTTGCAGGCAGATGCCCACGCGGGCATCCGGCACCACGCCCTGGGCAATCAGGTGCTGGGCCAGGGCATTGGCGCGGGCGTTGAGTTCGGCGTAGCTGAGCACGGTTGAGTCATGCGCCACGGCCGATGCCGTCGGTGTGCGGGCTGCCTGGGCTTCGAACAGACCGTGCAGGGTCTGCTGCGCCGGGTAGTTCATCGCCGTGGCGTTGAACGCTTCGAACAGCTGGCTACGCTCGGCTGGCGGCAGCACGGCGACGCTGTGCAGCGGCGCATCGGGGTGCTGCAGCGCCTCGGCCAGGCTGTGCAGTGCGGTGTGCATGTAGTCGGCGACACGCTGCGGCGACACTTGCGCCACGGTCTGCACCGTGAGCAGGAAGCCTTCACCCAGGTCATCGACCGAGAGCATGAACGGGTAATTGGTGCGTTCTTCGACATGCAACACCTGCACGCCGGCCCACTGCCGTGCGGCCTCTTCTGCCTGCTGCGGGCTGTGCCGGTAGTTGAGCAGCGCGCTGAACAGCGGCAAGGCCGCCGGAACGGCGCTGCAACGCTGTGCCAGCGCCAGCGGCGCGTGTTCGTGACCCAGCAAGGCGGTCAACCGCGCATGGGTGTCGGCCAGGGCCTGGCGTACCGTCACCTCACCCAGCGCCACGCGCAGTGGCAAGGTATTGATGAACATGCCCAGGGCGCGCTCGGCGCCCTGCCCGCTGTGCATACGGCCCAGCAGCACGGTGCCGAACACCACGTCGTCACGCCCGGCCAGCGCGCCCAGCACCTGGGCCCAGGCCAGGTGATGCAGGCTGGCAGGGCTTACCCCGTATTGGCGTGCCAGGTCGCGCAGGCGCAGGCTCAGCGCGGCCGGCAGCTGAAGCTGGTGCTCCAGCACGCCCTGGCCGTCTCCCTGCACCTGTTGCAGGTCCAGCGGCAAGGTGGGTGTTTCGACATCGCTGAGCATCTCGGTGAAGAACGCCTCATGGCGTGCCTGGCTGACCCCCAGGCGCGCCTGCGCCACGTACTGCCGGTACGGCACCGGCTCGGCCAGGCTGTGTGGCTGCCCGGCCAGCAGCGCCTGCATTTCTTCCTGCATCACCTCCAGTGCCACGTGGTCCATGACGATGTGGTGGAACAGCAGCACCGCCACCCAGCGCTGGTTCGCGGCATCCTCGGCGCACACCAGGCGCATCAGCGGCGCCTGGCGCAGATCCAGACGGCACTGGCGCGGGTCATACAACGCCTGCAATTGCTCGATGACCGGCCCTTGCGCGGCGTCCAGGGCCAGTGTTTCAACGCTCAGCGGTGCATCCCGCAGCACCACCTGCAGCGGCTGCGGCAGGCCCTCCCAGGCCAGTGCGGTGCGCAGGATGTCGTGGCGCTCGATGACCCTGTGCAGCGCCTCGACAAAGGCGTCGAACTGCTCGCGACTGCCTACGGCGAAACTGGCCTGCAACAGATAGGGGTCGCCCTGCCCGGCGCGCAGGTGGTGGTACAGAATGCCTTCCTGCAGCGGCGCCAGTGGGTAGATGTCCTGAATGTTCGACGCCCCGCCAGGCACCTGCCCGGCCAGCGTATCCAGGTGCTCCTGGTTCAGTTCGACCAGTGCCAGCATGTCCGGGGTGATGCGTGTGCAAACAGCAGGAATGCGATTGTCTGGTACCTGCAGTGTCGGGTCGTCACGGCCCACCGCGGCGGCCAGTGCGGCGAGGGTCGGCTGGCTGAACAGCACCCGTACGTCGGCCTGCAGGCCCATGGAACGCAGGCGCTCGATCAGGCGCACCGCCAGCAGCGAGTGGCCGCCCAGGGCGAAGAAGTGATCATGGCGGCCGACCTTGGCCACGCCAAGCAACTCGCTCCACAGTGCCGCCAGCGTAGTCTCCAGCTCGCCTTGCGGTGCCTCGTAGGCCTGGCTGGCAAAAGCGTCTTCGCCTGGCGCCGGCAGCGCGCGGCGGTCGAGCTTGCCGTTGGCCGAGACCGGCATGGCAGCCAGCGCCACCCAGGCAGCCGGGACCATGTAGTCGGGCAACTGCGCCTGCAGGTGGGCGCGCAGCTCGTCAGCGCTGGGCGCGGCAACGCCAGGCTGTGGCGTGAACCAAGCCACCAGCCGTGGGCCGGCCTCAGCGGGCAGTGCCTTGACGGCCACGTCGCGCAGCGCCGGGTGCTCGGCCAGGCGGGTTTCCACCTCGCCCAGCTCGACACGGAAGCCGCGGATCTTCACCTGGTCGTCGTTGCGGCCCAGGTACTCGATCACCCCGTTCTGGACATAGCGGCCCAGGTCGCCGGTCTTGTACAGGCGCTGCGTCGGGTCGTCACTGAACGGGTCGGCGATGAAACGTTCGGCGGTCAGTGGCTCACGGTTCAGGTAGCCGCGCGCCAGGCAGGCGCCGCCAATATGGATTTCCCCGGCGATGCCTTCCGGCACCGGCTGGCCGCTGGCATCGAGCAGGTACAGGCGGGTGTTGCCGATCGGTCGGCCAATCGGCGGCAGGCTGGGCCATTGCGCCACGTCAGCGGGCAAGGTGTAGGCGCTGGTGACGTGCGACTCGGTCGGCCCGTAGTGGTTGTGCAGGCGGCACTGCGGCAGACGCTCGAACAAGGTGCGAATCGGCGCGGTAATGCGCAGCTGCTCACCGGCGGTGATCACCTCGCGCAACTGGCACGGCAAGGCCTGCAACGCCGGGTTGGCCACGAAGGCTTCGGCCAGGGCCTGCAGCGCCAGGCACGGCAGGTAGAGCCGGGCGATCTCGGCACGGCACAGGTGTTCGAACAAAGCCGGGAAATCCAGGCGCAACTCGGCCGGAATCAGCGACAGGGCAGCGCCCTGGCTCAACGCAGTGAAAATTTCCTGGAAGGCCACGTCGAAGCCCAACGCCGCGAATTGCAGCGTGGCAGGCGCATCGCCTGCGCCCTGCCCGGCCTGCCAGTGCAGCAGGTTGACCAGGGGGGCATGGGGCATGGCCACGCCTTTCGGCTGGCCGGTGGAGCCGGAGGTGTAGATCACGTAGGCCAGCGAATCGGCACGCTGGTCCAGGCGCGGCGGATTGGCCGCGCTGTAGGCGGCGAACGCCTCCAGGTCGTCGAGCAGCAGCACCGGGCAAGTGGCCTGCGCCAGGCGCGGGCGCAGCGCCGCCTGGGTCAGCAGCACCTGGGGTGCGCTGTCGCCGAGCATGTAGGTCAGGCGCTCGTCCGGGTAGTCGGGGTCCAGCGGCACGTAACCGGCGCCGGCCTTGAGGATCGCCAGCAGCCCCACGACCATCTCCGGGCCGCGCTGGCAGCAGATCGCCACGCGCTGGTCGGCACCGGCCCCCAGCTCGCGCAAGCGGTGCGCCAGCTGGTTGGCCTGGCGGTTCAGTTGTGCATAGCTCAGGTGCTGACCCTGGAAGCTCACCGCCAGGGCGTCGGGCTGGCCTGCGACCTTCGCTTCGACCAGTTCATGAACCAACTGCCCGGTGGGGTAAGCGCTGGCCGTGGCATTGAAGTCATGCAACAGACGCTGACGGCGCGTCGCCGGCAGGCAGACCAGCTCGGGCAGCGCCACCTCTACGGGCTGGTCCAATGCCTCGATCAGCGACTGCAGCGTCGCGTGCATCATCTCGACCACCTGTTCGGCGTCGATGCCCGGCACCACCTGGGCGGTGAGTTCGAAGCGGTCGCTCAGGTCGTCGACCGACATCGACACCGGATAGTGGGTGCGCTCCTGGCCATCGACCAGCACGCAACCACCCCAGCGGCGCTCGCCCTCACCGGCGGCCACCGCACCGTGGCGGTAGTTGAGCAGCGCGCTGAACAGCGGCGTCGGCGCGGCCACCCCACTGCAGCGCTGGGCCAGGGCCAGCGGCGCATGCTCATGGGCCAGCAGAGCCGCCAGGCGCTCATGGGCCTGGCGTGCTGCGCTGCGCACGCTGCTGGCGGCAGTGTCGAGGCGCAGCGGCAAGGTATTGATGAACATGCCCAAGGCGCGTTCGGCCTGCAGGCCCGCGTGCAGCCGGCCCATCAGTACGGTGCCGAACACCACGTCGTCGCGCCCGGACAGGCGCCCTACCACGATGGCCCAGGCCAGATGATGCAGGCTGGCGGCGCTGACGCCCAGCTCGCGGGCCTGACTGCGCAGGCGTCTGGCCTGCGCAGCGTCGAGGGTCAGGCTGGCCTGTGCGACGGCCTGGCCGTCGACCGGCATCTGCTCCACGCCAAACGGCAGTGTCGGTGCGTCGACATCGCCCAGGGCCGCGTGGAAGAACGCTTCCTGGGCCTGGCGGTCACTGCCCAGCAGGGTGTGCGCCACATAGTTGCGATACGGCACCGAGGCCGGCAGCAAGGCCTGGCGACCTTCCAGGTGCGCCTCGATTTCCTGGCCCAGCAGCCCCAGCGAGGTGGCGTCGTCGATCAGGTGATGGAACAGCAGCACCGCGACCCAGCCGTGGCCGGGGTCTTCGGCCAGGTGCAGCTCCAGCATGGGCGCCTGGCGCAGGTCCAGGCGCGTGTGGCTCGGATCGAGCGCGGCCTTCAGTTGGCCGGCGATGTCACCGTCGGCGGCGGCCAGCGCGTGCTCCCGCACCCGCAGCGGCGCCTGGCGCCACACCACCTGCATGGGCGTGGTCAGCCCTTCCCAGGCAATGCCGGTACGCAGAATGTCATGTCGGTCGATGACCGCTTGCAGAGCACCGAGCAAGCCATCGACCTGCTCGCGATCGGCCAGTCGCAGGGTGCCCTGCAGCAGATAGGGGTCGCCCTGGGTGCTGGCCAGGTGGTGATAGAAAATGCCTTCCTGCAGCGGCACCAGCGGGTAGATGTCCTGAATGTTCGCCGCGCCGCCCGGCACGGCCTGGGCCACGGCATCGAGTTGTGCCTGGCTCAGTTCGGCCAGGGTCAGCATGTCTGGTTGCAGGCGCGTACAGCCGGCAGGGATGCGGTTGGCCGGCACCGCGAACGGCGCACTGTCGGCCACGCGACTGGCCAGCGCAGCCAGGCTCGGCTCGGTGAACAGCGCCCGCACCTCGACGTCCAGGCCCTCGCCACGCAGGCGTTCGGCCAGTTTGACCGCCAGCAGCGAGTCGCCACCCAGCTCGAAGAAGTGGTCGTGGCGGCTGATCGACTCGATGCCCAGCAGTTCGCTCCAAATCCGCGCCAGGGTCTGCTCCAGCGCCCCTTGCGGTGCTTCGAAACCGCCGCGCACGTAAGCCTGGTCATCAGGCTCGGGCAAGGCTTTCTGGTCCAGCTTGCCGTTGCCGGTCAGCGGCAAGGCGTCGAGGGTCACGTAGGCGACCGGCAGCATGTAGTCCGCCAGGTGCTGGGCCAGTTCGGCACGCAGTTCACCCGGCACCAGTACCACCCCCGGTTCGGCCAACAGGTAGCAGACCAGGCGCTTGCCGCCCTGGCCATCGTCGCGGGCGACCACCACGGCATCGCGCACACCCTGGCAACGCGCCGCACGGGCCTGGATTTCCCCCAGTTCGATACGGAAACCGCGCACCTTGACCTGCTGGTCGTTACGCCCCAGGTAGTCGAGCGCACCGTCGTCCAGCCAGCGCGCCAGGTCACCACTGCGGTACATCCGCGCCTGTGCATCGGCGACGAACGGGTCGGCCAGAAAACGTTCGGCGTTGAGTTCCGGGCGGTTCAGATAACCGCGCGCCACCCCCGCGCCGCCCACGTACAGTTCGCCCACCTCACCCGGCGGCACAGGCTGGCCGTGCGGGTCGAGCAGGTACAGGCGCAGGTCGTCCAGGCGCCGGCCGATCGGGCTGCCGCTGCGCAGGGTGTCGGCCTGGCTCAACGGGTAGCAGGTCACGTGCACCGTGGTTTCGGTGATGCCATAGAGGTTGTACAGGTGCGTCTGGGCATTCAGCGGGCAGGCGTACCAGGGAATCAGACTGGCCGGCTCCAGCGCTTCGCCACCGAAAATCACCTGGCGCAGTGCGTGCTCGCGCGGCTGCTGGCCCTGCGCAGCGATCAACTGGCGGAAGGCGCTGGGGGTCTGGTTCAGCACCGTCACGCCGCTGTCGCACAGCAGGTCGTAGAAGTCCGCAGGCGAACGGCTGACCCACTGTGGCACCAGCAACAGGCGCCCACCGTGCAGCAGCGCACCCCAGATTTCCCATACCGAGAAGTCGAAGGCGAAGGAATGGAACAGCGCCCAGGTGTCTTGCTCGGAAAACACCAGCCACGGCGCCGCCGCGCTGAACAGGCGGGTGACGTTGCGATGTTCAACCATCACGCCCTTGGGCAGCCCGGTAGAGCCGGAGGTGTAGATCACATAGGCCAGGTGCTGCGGTTGGACATCGGCACGCTCGGGGTCGTGCTGCGGCTGCTCGGCCAACGCCGGCGCCTGCGGACCGGCAAGCCCGGGCAGGAGCAGGGCCTGCTCCGGCAGCCTGGCATGCACGCTCGGCTCGCTGATCAGCGCCCTTGGCGCGCAATCTTCCAGCATGAAGGCCAGCCGCTCAGCCGGCGCCGCCGGGTCCATGGGCACATAGCCGGCACCGGCCTTGAGCACACCCAATAAGGCGGCGAGCATCCACGGCCCGCGCTCCACGCAGACAGCCACCCGGTCATCGGGTCCTACGCCCTGCCCGATCAGGTAATGCGCCACCTGGTTGGCCTGGGCATTGAGTTGCGCGTAGCTCAGGATGCTGCCTTCATGCAGCAGCGCCACGGCGTCGGGCCGCTCGCGCACCTGGGCCTCGAACAGGCCATGCAAGGTGTGTGGGTTGCTGACGGTCGCCAGCGGCGGATTCCAGGCCTGCAACTGGCGCAGTTCGTCCGGAGTGGCGAGTTCGAAGGCCTGCACGGCCAGCGCTGGCGTCTGTAAGCCTTGCTCAAGCACATGCATGAAGCGCTCGGCCAGCCGCTCGATGTCCTGGTCGCGGAAAAACGCATGGTTGTAGATGAAGTGCAGCCACACCTCGTCGGTGTGCGGGTTGCTGCGAATGTGCAGCGCCAGGGGCGCCTGCTCATGACCATTGCTGGCCTTGATCGAATACGGGCGCGTGTCGCCGAACGCCAGCCGGTGGTCGGTCAACTCATAGGACACCGAGACGTCGAACACCTGGCCACGGCCATCGCGCAACAGACCCAGGGAGCGGTTCAGGTCGCTCAGCGCGAAGCGTTGGGCGCGGTAGTCCTGGCGCAGGGTAAGGGTAATGCCGTCGACCAGCTCGGCAAAGCTCAGCTGCGTGCCGAAACTCAGGCGAACGGCGCTGACCTGGGTGAACAGCCCCACGGTCTCGCGGAAGGTGGCGCTGGAGCGGTTGAGGACCGGCAGGCCGATGACCAGTTCGTCGCGCTGGCGGGCGCGCAGCAGGTACACATAGACCGCCGCCAGCAGCACCTGGAAGCGCGAAGCCTGGCGCGTATTGGCCAGGCTGTCGATACGTGCCAGCAGGCTGGCCGGATAGCGGCGGATCACCTGCCCGGACGTGCTGGGGCGTGCCCCGGCCAAGGGTTCGAACAGGGGTTCGGGCACCTGCCGGTACTTGTCCAGCCAGTAGGCACGGTCGCGCTCGAAGCGTCGCGAGCCACGGTAGGCGGCGTCATCTTCGATGTAGCGCAGGTAGGATGGCGCCTCGCCGGGCAGCGGCGCATCGCTGCTGTAAAGCTCGCCCAGGTCGCGCAGCAGCAAGGCGATGCCCCAGCCATCGAGCACGATGTGATGAGCCTGGACACCGAGCAACGACCGCTGCTCGCCGACTGCCACCCACTGAAGGCGCAGCAGCGAAGAGTCGTGCATCTGGAATGGCTGGCGATGATAACCCTGCAGCCAGGCCTCGGCCGCGCCCTGCGGGTCGCTTTCAGCACGCGTGTCGTGTACCTGCACCTGCACCGGCAGGTGGTCGACGAACGTCTGCGCCGGCAGGCCGTCCTCGCCCTGTCCTTCGAGCAGCACGGTGCGCAACGCCGGGTGACGCTGCACCAGCCGGTCGACCGCCCGCTGCAGCCGCTCGGGGTCGAGCAGGCCGTCGATCTCCACGTGCCCGCAAATGTTGTAGAGCGGTACCTGCGCCTGCACCGCCTGGTCCAGCCAGATGTCTTTCTGGGCCGAGGTCAAGGAGTGAAGGTGATCGAGCGAACGGAACAGATTCATGCGTGAATTCCCATAGCATCGTGGCGGCCAGGCACGTCCTCCACGGGCGGCCCTGTCCCTGTGACGGGGACTTTAATCAGCCGCTGGTAGCGGTGTATGTCACGCAAAACCCGGACAAGCTGTCCCCGGTTCGCTGCGGTGGCTGTCCGGCTTTCCGGTGACAGACAGCCAGGGGCATCGCTGCTCGAATGCCGAAACGGACGCGCATGGGGCGCGCCCTGCAGGAGGCAGGCAGATGAATGATTTCGCAGCGGGACAGTACGTGCGCCTGCGCTCGGCGGTCGAGTCATGCGGGTGCTTGCCGCGCCGCCCTTTGCCAGTCCGCTGGTGGCGTGCGAGTACCAGGACAAACATCGGCGGGTGACTGGCCTCTACGCGGCCAGTGAATTGGTGCAAGCGCCGGCGCCGCGGCAGCGCGCGGCAATCGCAGGCGGATGAGCGTGGCTCAGGCCAGCAACGGCTTGACTGCCACGCTGTAGAGCAGGCCACTGGCGAACAGGGCGATCACCATCGATACGCCCCGGTTCATCCAGAACGTGGCGTGCGCGGAAGTCAGGCGCCCTCCGAACATGGCCCCGAAAGCAACCCAGGCGGCCCCCACCGGCAGGACCACCAGGGTGAACGCGGCCATGAATTCCAGGTAGCTGGCGCCCGTCATGAACGTGCCGGCTGGCGCCACGAACGACGCGAAGAACAGCCCCTTGGGGTTGCTCAGGGTGGCCACGAACAACCCCACCGGCGAGAGTCCCGGAGTGGTGTCTGCGGCGCCTCGGCGTGCCATACCCCACAGCTTGATGGCGATGTAGAACAGAAACCCGACCGCAAAGACTTTGCTCGCGGTGGCCACCCAAGGATGGTCACGGGCGATCCAGTCCAGGGTCAGGCCCCAGACGCTGATCTGCAGCATATAGGCTGCCCATTCCGCCACCACCCAGCGCAGGGCGCGCAGACTCAGACCGCGATTGACGCCGGTCTGGAACAACAGCGAGTTGGTTGGCCCGGGGACGGCCAACACGGCGAACAAGGTCAGGAAGATCGTTTCACTCATGCGCGGTACTCACCTGTCTTGAAATTACAGAGCCGGTATTGAAGCTTCGCTCACCGGCAGTGTCTGGCATGGAAAGCCGGGACAGCCGGGTCGGCGGAAATTGTCCGGTCGCCGGCACTGCCGGAGAATCGAGCTGCCCATGGGGCCTATCTCTTTCGCGCAACGGATGACCGAACATGCCAGAAATCAGCGATTTGTCGAAGGTGGAATCCAACGCCCGCACTTATGCGGCCAGCTTCAAGCAATTGTTCGTCAAGGGCAACGGTATGCGCCTCAAGGATGCCCAGGGCCGCGAATACCTCGACTGCCTGAGCAACGCCGGCACCCTGGCGCTGGGGCACAACCCGCCAGCGGTGCGCGACGCCGTGCTGGAATTCCTGCAGACCGACCAGTTGCAGCAGGCCCTTGACCTGGCCACACCGGCCAAGCACGCCTTCGTCAAGACGCTGTTCGCCACCCTGCCCCCGGCACTGCGCGAGCATGGCAAGGTGCTGTTCTGCGGGCCCAGCGGCTCGGATGCGGTGGAGGCAGCCATCAAGCTGGCGCGCCATTACACCCAGCGCTCGACCTTGCTGGCCTTCCAGGGCGGCTATCACGGCATGACCGCCGGGGCGCTCTCGGCGATGGGCAACCTTAAGCCGAAGTTTCACGCCGCCGCGGTGACCGCCGGTACGCATTTCATGCCCTTCCCCTACCCGCTGCGCTGCCCGTTCGGCACCGACGGCAGCCACACCGAGCAGTTGAGCATCGATTACCTGCGCACGCTGCTGGGCGACCCGGAGAGCGGCGTTCAGCAACCGGCGGCGGTCCTGGTGGAGGTGGTACAAGGCGAAGGGGGTTGCATTCCGGCCTCGGCCAACTGGATGCGCCAGTTGCGCGAGCTGACCCGGGAGCTGGGCATTCTGCTGATCGTCGACGAGGTGCAGACCGGCCTGGGCCGCACCGGCAGCCTGTTCGCCATCGAACATTCCGGCATCGTGCCGGACATTCTGGTGTTGTCCAAGGCCATCGGCGGGGGTTACCCGATGTCGCTGATCGTGTTCGCCGAGCACCTGGACACCTGGACCGCCGGCATGCATGCCGGCACCTTCCGTGGCAATCAGATCGCCATGGTGGCCGGCGCAGCGACCATCGAGCACATCCAGGCCAACGGTCTGGTGGCGCGTGCTGCGCGGGCCGGTGAGCGCTTGCGCGAGGGGCTCGACAGCCTGGCCAGGCGCTACCCGGCGCTGGCCGAGGTACGCGGGCGCGGGCTGATGCTGGGCGTGGAAATCGCCCAGCCCGGCCAGGACGGCCGCCCAGGCCCGGCAGACAAGGCTCTGGCTGCGGCGATCAAGCGTGAGTGCTTTGCCAAAGGCCTGCTGATCGAAACCGGCGGCCGGCACAGCTCGGTGCTGCGCTTGCTGCCGCCGCTGAACATCAGTGATGAGGAGATCGGCCAGGTGCTGGAGCGCTTGGACAGTGCGCTGGAGGCAGCCTGCTGAGGCAGGCTGGAGCGTTTTATCACTCAAGGGCCTTGGCCGCGGAAAGCTTCCCGGCTGAAGCCAATACCGTTCGCTTAAGCGGCATGTGGCCCGGTGGGAGCGGCTTTAGCCGCGAAAGCGCCAGGAAATTCACGGCATCTGTTGTGAACAGGCGATCGCTTCGCGGCTAAAGCCGCTCCTACCCGGCCTGACTGAACAGTATTGCGGCTAAATCCAATACTGGTGAGTTAAGAGCTCTTCGGCTTTTTTTGGAGCGACCTGATCGAAGGGTATCGGGTTCAAGCGCAATGGGCCGTCCGTGGCCCTTTGTGCCTAAGCCTGCCGCTCCTGCAGTGTGCAATCGACATCCGAGACGATCCGTCCACTGTCGAGCTTGATGATGCGGTCGGCCAGCTGGAAGTACTGGTCGTCGTGGGTGATGATCAGCACCGTCTTGCCGCGCCGCTTCAGGTCGGGCAGCAGCTCCTGATAGAAGAAGCGCTTGAACGGCGGATCCTGGTCGGCGGCCCACTCATCGAGCACGTACACCGGCCGGTCCTCCAGGTAGGCACACACCAGCGCCAGGCGTTTCTGCTGCCCGTACGACAGCGCCTTGAGCGTCGAGTAGCCGTGCCCCTGAATCTGCACCTTGTCCGCCAGCCCCAGGGTTTCCAGGTACTGTTTGGCGGTGTCCGGACAGGCGCCGTTTTCATCCGGACCGATCAGCCGGTTGAACAGCTGGAAGTCCGAGAACACCGCCGAGAACAGGTCGCGGTAGGCGCTGCGGTTGTGCTCGTCGACGACTTGGTCGCCCAGTTTGAGCTGGCCATCGCTGGGCACATAAAGCCCGCACAGGACCTTGGCCAGGGTACTTTTGCCGCACCCGTTGCCGCCCACGATGTACACCAGCTGCCCGGGTACCAGCTGCAGGTCGATGGGACCCAGGGCAAAGCCCGCGCTGGCATCGGCGCCCTGGTACTGCACCCGCACACCCTGCAACGAAATGCCCGGCATGCCTTCGCTGCCGGCGACGGCGGGCAGCGAAGGCACGTCCGGCTCGACGGTATGGCCGTGATGCGCATCGATGGAAAAGCCGAACTGCGCCAAGCGGGTACTGGCCACCCGCCCCTGGGCGAGCACCGGCATGGCCCCAACCAGCAGCGATACCGGCCCCATGATGTACAGCACTGCCAGCAGGCTGGCGGTCAGCACACTGGGCTCGAGCACCGCCAGTTGCGGCGCGACGAACAGCAGGCAGCCGATCAGCAACGACAAGGTCAGCTGACCGACGTTGTCGCCCAGGGTAAACCACACCCTTTCGACGAAATTCAGCTGCGCCACACGGGTGGACGACGCCTCGATTGCCGTACGGCTGAACCAGTTGCGGCGAATGCGGTTGAGCTTGAGTTCCTTGAGCCCGAATACCAGCGCATGGGTGTATTCATTGAAGGCGGTGTATTCGTCGCGCATGCGGCTTGACACGCCGATGCCCTTGCCGAAGCAGAAGAAATACAGCACCACGCCGAGCAGCATCAGGCCCAGGGTGAAGGCCAGCACCACCCACGACAGGTAGGCCAGGTAGCCGATACCGAAGACGAACACCGTGGCCTCGACCAGCACCGTGGGAATCACCACCAGCGTGGTGCTGAGCTGGGGAATGTCGGTGGTGAGCATGGTCAGCACATTGGCCGCGCCGCGCCGGTCGACTTCCTCCAGGGGGGTGACGAGGATCTTGCGGCACAGCGCGATGCGCAGGTGGGTCATGATGCGCCGGCTGGCGAGCGCCGGGAAGAGTGCCGCGCCGTTGCGAAACAGCAGCGCCACCACACTCAGGCCGACGAACCAGTACAGCGCCGTAGAGCGGGCGGCGTCATCGTGGATCGCCGTGTTGATTACGTTGACCACCGCGATGGAGGCCACCCCGCTGATCACCCCGGTCAGTACGGTGAACAGGGTCAGCCAGGGGTGGCTGCGCCATAGCAGGCGCAGCAGCGAACCGGGCTTGGCCGGCGTGTCGGCTGCGCTACTCATGACCGCCTCCAGACCTGGTCACGCTCGACCATCTCGCCCATGGCCACGGCGATCAGGCGAGGCTCCTGATAAGGGTCACGGGCATGCGCGGTGAGCATGTTGTCGAGCATCACCAGGTCGCCCTGCCGCCAGTCGAAGCGTACCGCGCAGGCCTCATAGGCCTGGCCGATCAATTCCATGGTGTGGTCGTCGATGGGGCTGCCATCGCCATAGCTCACCAGCCGTGGCAGGCGGCCCTCGCCGAACAGGTCGAGCAGGTCTTCCCGCATGTCTTCACCCAGGCAGTACGGGTGATGCAGTTGCACCTGATTGAAGAACGCCGCCTCGCCGGTAATCGGATGCTGCAGCACGCCAGGGCAATGGGTATGGATCTGCAGGGTGTTGTCGTCGAGCCATTCGAATGGCGTGCCCTGCGCGCGGCAGTGGGCCTCTACCTGCTCGCGCTGCTCGGTGCCGAAGAACTGCTGCCAGCTCGGCTCGACCCCCTCGATGAAGGTGCGGCTGTAACGCAGGCCCTTGCTGGCGAAGGCCTGCGCCACGTCGGCTGGCAGCCGGCGCAGTACCTGGCGGATGTCGGCCAGCGGCGTGGCACCTCCCACCTTGGACGGCAGCTCGCAGTAGAACCATTGCTTGCGCGGCCAGCTCTCCAGGTGCGAACTCTCGTTGTGGTACAGGATCATTTCCCGCTCCGGATAAGGCGTGGAGCGGTACACGTTGCGCCCGCCTTCCTTTTTCGGCAGGTCGCCATAGCCGCCATGCAGGCCTGGCGACAGCGCTTCGGCAAAGGCTTCGAAGGCCGCCACGCTGTCCAGACCAAACCCACGGAACAGCAGCGCACCGTGCTCGCACAGCAGAGCGTCCAGGGCGCAACGCTGTTCGGCGGCCCAGGCGAGAACATCCAGACCTGGCTGCGCGGGCTCTATCACCAGCGGCAAGGTGGCCTGCGGCGACAGCGGCGCAACGCGCACGCGGTCGTCCAGCGCCCCACCTGGTGGTTGCAAGGGCATCGTGCGGCCAGCGTGGCTGACGGTGGACGAGGCATGGGTGTCTGCGGTCATGGGCGGCTCCCGGGCAATGACAAAGGCTCAGGGCGCTACCGCGAAATTCCGGCATGGCGCGCCCAGCAGCCGACGATCTAAGCACCGCCCCAGAGGACTGTCTGTCACCTCAAACCGGGACAGTCGGGTAGCAAAGGTTTGTCCCGGTTTCCATCGACAGACACCCCGAACGCCTGGGTGCTCCAATTCTTCGATGTAAGCAAACCCATACACCCTGCGCCAGGCAAGGTGCCACGGCGTAATGCCCTTTGCGACCCCTACAGGAGCGTTATCGAATGCCGATTTCTCCCCCCACTGGCAGCCCAGGCCACTCCTCCAGCACCCCGTTGCCCAAGTCTGCACTGCTGCACGAGCTGTTCAGCGCCCAGGCCCGGGCCCTTCCCGAGCGTACCGCGGTCAGTGACCAGGACGGGGCCCTGAGCTATGCCGAACTGGATGCCGCGTCTTCGCGCCTGGCCGCTCACTTGCGCGCCGAGGGCGTCAAGGCCGGCACCCTGGTGGGCCTGTGCCTGCCGCGCGGTACGCAGCTGGTCAGTGCCCTGCTGGGCATTCTCAAGGCCGGCGGCGCCTACGTGCCGATCGACCCGCGCTACCCGGCCAAGCGCATTGCCCACATCATTGAGGACAGCGGCCTGCAAGTGCTGATCGGCGATGCCCAGAGCCTGGAGCAACCGCTGCCTGAAGGCATCAGGCTGCTGGGCATCGAGGCGCTGCTGCAGAGCAGCGACAAGCCACTGACGCCTGGTGATGCCCGCGACCCGGCCCAGTCGCCAGCCTATGTGATCTACACCTCCGGCTCCACCGGCACCCCCAAGGGCGTGCAGGTCACCCATGCCAACGCCAGCGCGCTGTTGGCCAGCACCCAGCGCCGCTTCGCATTCAACAGCGACGATGTGTGGTCGATGTTCCACTCCATCGGCTTCGACTTTTCGGTCTGGGAAATCTGGGGCGCCCTGGCGTATGGCGGGCATGTGGCAATCGTGCCTTACGAGGTGTCCCGCTCGCCGCAGGCCTTCCAGGCCTGGCTGGCCAAGACCGGGGTCACCGTCCTCAGCCAGACCCCCTCGGCATTCCGCGGCCTGGACCAGGCCAATCAGCAGGCCCCCGAACCACTGGCACTGCGTTACGTGGTGTTCGGTGGCGAGGCGCTGCCGTCCAGCGTGCTGAAGTCCTGGGTGGCGCGCCATGGCGACGCACAGCCGCAACTGGTGAACATGTACGGGATTACCGAGGCCACGGTGCACACCACCTACCACCGCGTATTGGCCAAGGACCTGGCGAACCACACCAGCGTACCGATCGGCGAGCCGCTGGATGGCTGGGTCCTGCACCTGCTCGACGAACATGGCGATGCCGTGGCGGACGGGCAAGTGGGTGAACTGTTCATCGAAGGCGCAGGCGTGGCACCGGGTTACCTGAACCGTCCGGACCTGACCGCCCAGCGTTTCGTGACCCTGCCCGGCAGCCAGGCGCGTGCCTACCGCAGCGGCGACCTGCTCAGCCGTGACAGCCAGGGCGTGCATCACTACAAGGGGCGCGCCGACCAGCAGCTGAAGGTGCGCGGCTTCCGTATCGAGGCCGGTGAGGTGCAGGCCTGCCTGCAGCGCGACGGACTGATCAGCGCCAGCCATGTCTGCGCCCACGATTACGGCGACGGTGACGTTCGCCTGCTGGCCTATGTGGTGCCGGCCGATGGCGGCGGACAGCTGAGCCCTGCCCTGCGCGAGCGCCTGGCCGCCCTGGCCAGCGAGCACCTGCCCGACTTCATGCGTCCTTCGGCCTACATGGCACTGGCGCAACTGCCATTGACCGACCACGGCAAGATCGACAGCGCCCGCCTGCCCTCGCCGAGCAGCGCCGATCAGCCGGCGGCGCAACCGCAAAGCGACCTTTCGGAACACCAGCGCCGCGTGCTCAAGGTGTGGTCCGAAGACATCGGCCTCAAAGGCATTGGCATCGACGACGACTTCTTCGACTTCGGCGGCACCTCGCTGGCGCTGATCCGCGCCCTGAGCGTTCTGAAAAACCACTACCGCATCGACCTCAACCCCGGTGTGCTGGCCGATGGCGCCACCGCACGGATCCTGGCCCAGAGCATTGAAATGTCACTTGCCAACGCCCAACGTTCGAAGGAGCAAGCCCATGTCTGAAGTCGCTACAGCGCAACGTTTTCACCTCACTGCCGAAGAACGCGCCCAGTTCGAGAAAAACGGTTTCATCGGTCCGTTCACCGCCTATTCCCAAGAGGAAATGAAGGAGATCTGGCGGCGCACCCGCCTGCGCCTGCTCGACCGCAGCCATGCCGCCTATCAGGACCTGGACGCTATCTCCGGGGCCACCAACATCGCCAACTACGACCGCCATCTGGACGATGACTTCCTCGCCGACCACATCTGCCGCGCGCAGATCTGCGACCGCGTGCAAAGCATCCTGGGCCCTGAGGTGATCTGCTGGCGTACCGAGTTCTTCCCCAAATACCCCGGCGACGAAGGCACCGACTGGCACCAGGCCGACACCTTCGCCAACGCCTCCGGCAAGCCACAGATCATCTGGCCGGAACATGAAGACTTCGGCGGCACCATCACGGTCTGGACCGCCTTCACCGACGTGACCATCGCCAACGGTTGCCTGCAGTTCATCCCCGGCACGCAGAACAGCATGAACTACGACGAAACCAAGCGCATGGAGTACTCGCCGGAGCTGGTCAACGCCAAGGAAAAGAACGGCGTGCGCCGCGGCTTCTTCGGCTACGACTATCGTCAGTTGCAGATCGACGAGAACTGGGAACCGGATGAAAGCCAGGCGGTGCCGATCCAGATGAAGGCCGGCCAGTTCGTGATCTTCTGGTCGACCCTGATGCACGCCTCCTACCCGCACAGCGGCGAGAGCCAGGAAATGCGCATGGGCTTTGCCTCGCGCTACGTGCCGTCGTTCGTGCATGTGTACCCGGACTCCGACCACATCGAGGAGTACGGCGGCAAGATCAGCCTGGAAAACTACGGCGCGGTACAGGTGGTCGGTGAGCACACCCCGGCCTACAACCGCCTGGTCACCCACACCACACGCGGCAAGCGCTTCGAGCGCAGCTGACCCCCTCGGCAGGGCCGGCCCCGGCCCTGCCAACTCCTTCTGTTTTTTGCGGAGCTGTCCCATGACCCTGCCAAACGACCCGACCTTGCGGGTGTGCCAGGCAGTGCGCCTGCTGCGCCACCTGGCCCCGAACCTGCCCAGCCCCTTGAGCATCGCCTTCAACCCCGTGCCTGCCAGCCATCTGGAAACCTGTGAACGCCTGGTCAGCCAGGCCTTCGCCGCCTGTGGCGTACAGCCGCTGCGCTTCTGCCATGACGCCCCCGAGCAGCTGTCATCCTTCGAGCTGTTGATCAGTCGGCGCCTGAGCAAGGCTCTGCCGAGCGGCCCCGTGGATACTGGCCCGCACAGCGAGCGACTGATCGCCGAATTCGATTTCAGCCCGCCCCCCGCCGGCCTGCAGGCCTGTGTGATCGACAGTTTCGATGGCGCGCCGCTCAACGCCTACAGCGGCGGCGAGCCCGGCCTGCCAGCCCTGCTGTTGGCCTTGCCCTGCGGCTTGCCTTTCGAACTGTGCCAGGACTGGGTCCAGGGCCTGGCACAGCAGTACCGGGTGCTCACCTGGGAAACCCGTGGCCTGTTCGGCGGCGCCGAAGATTTCGACAGCCTGGCCGTGGATACCGATGCCCAAGTGGCGGATCTGTTTGCCGTGATGGACCATTTCGACCAGCCAGACGCGCACCTGATGGGCATTTGCGGTGGCGCGATGATCGCCCTGTGCGCGGCGGCCAGCCAGCCCGCACGCGTGCGTTCGCTGAGCCTGTGGCATGGCGACTACACCCTGGGCGAGGATGACTGGCGCACCCCGCACCAGCGCAATTTCGAGTGGTTGATGGAAGCCGCAGCCGGCGACCGCGAGGAAGCCCGCGAGCTGCAGAAGCTGTTCGTCGACCCCGCCACACTGATGACCACCCCCGAGCCCATCGCCCACCTGGCGTTGTACCCCTACACCAACGCCGAGCTGTTCTACCGCTACGCACGGCTCAACCATGCTCTGAACCAGACCGACCTGCATGCCGTGCTGCCGAGTATCGAAGTGCCTGCCCTGGTGGTGGCCGGCGACAACGACCAGACCACCCATATCGGTGGCTCCAAACACGTGGCCCGTACCCTGCCCCAGGCGCGCCTGCACATTGAACAAGGCGGCAGCCATGTGGCGTTCTTCGAACATGGCCGACGCTCGCTGCCGGTGGCGTTTGGCTTCATGGAAGCGTTGCTGGCGGCGGCCTGACCCTCCTCCACACCGGGAGCCGCCTCATCCGCGAATCATTTTCGCCGCTGAAGCGGCTCCTACCTTTTTAACGCGGCTAAATCCAATACCGACCAGTTAGACACTCTTCGGATTCTGTTGGAGCTTGCTCGCGAACTCCTCCCAACTGATGTTCAAGCTGGCCCGGCCCCAGGTTTCGCCCTGGCGGGCGACCCACTTTGTTACGGCAAAGTGGGCAAACCACTGCTCCTGGTTTGGCCCCGCCTGCGGCGGGGTTCCCTCCTTCCGGCGCCATTCCAGGGGGCCGGCGCAATGGCCCGTCCCTGGCCCAGTGCGCCTAAGCCGGCATCCCTGCCGGCTTACCCCCTTCCATGACACCTCCACTCGGCCTGCACCGAAGTCGCGTTTGGCGGCGTCTGCAAGTTCTGTGCTTTAAAAAAAGCAAAAGCGACGCCAGACGAGATTCCTCTGGTCTAAAAGATCAGTATTGTGGCTAGCTTCAAGCCTCGGCAGGGCTGACCTTTCGGCGTGTATTGGCAGTCTGGCTCGCTGGAGAAATGCTGGCTGCAGGGCGCCCCTGTCTTCGCCATCATCGGCCCATCAAGGGACATCCCTCTCAAGCGACTTCCACAGCTCGATCATCGTTTGATTGGTGTTGCCGATCGAACGGAACGACCATATCTCCAACTCAGCAGCCCATTCAGGTCCTCCCGCGCGAACGAGTTTGCCGGCCGCGATTTCCTCTTCCACCGCCGACTCGGGTAACCAGGTAATTCCATAGCCCTCGCGCGCCATTCGCATCAGGTGCATGGCCATGTCGGCTTCGTAAAAACGCTGCAGGTCAGGTTGCACCGGTTGGCCATGAAGAATCAGATCGACTACCCGGCCCAGAAACGAGGTCGCGGTATAAGAGAGGTAAGGAATGGGCTGGTGAGGAGATCCAGACAATGCGAATAACGGTTTGCCATCGGCACCGGGGGCTGAAACCGGGAAAAACGCATCAGTGCCCAAGCGAAGCCCCACGAATTTGTCTGGGTCCAGAAGGATGGGCGCGCGTGGATGGCTGTAACCGATCATCAGGTCACAGCCACCTTCTGCCAATGCAATAACGGCTTCCTGAACGTTGGCTGCCAGTACACGGGCCGTGAAATAGCCATTGCGCTGTTGGAATTGAGTGAACCATTTGGGTACGAACGTCATGGACAGTGTATGACCCGCAACCACCTGAATGGATCGTCCAGGCATCCGCTCACCGCGCCGCAATGACGAGCGCAAGTCCATGAATGCAGACAAAGCTTCCCGCCCCTCGTTGCAGAATGTCTGCCCGGCCAGGGTGAGCTGCACCGGGTAGGTCCCCCGATCAACGAGTTCGACGCCCACCCACTCTTCAAGCGACTTGATCCGCCGCGACAACGCCGACTGAGTGATGCAACGCATCTCTGCCGCACGGGAAAAGTTCTTGGTTTCTGCGATCGCTAACAGGTCATCTATCCATTTGGTCTGCATGATGTTCTCGATGGATCCTCGACACGGCGAAAAAATTGCAGCAGGGCTGATTCCGAGCTTTGCACGCGCTGCGCGTCCCTTCCAACTGTCCAACCGGCCGTCGCAGCCTCCGCGCGCAGCCTTCGATGAAATATCGCCGCAGTTACGCGAATATATCGCCTCATTCCGTGAAAATCGCAAACTATGATTTTATGGCATGAAACTATGGCGCATCCTCATCAACTGCTTCATCCGCTTGGCGTAATCTGCACCCATCGCCCCTGTCGAGGTTGTCATGAATACGCTATGTAAGGTCTTTTGTTTTTGCGCCAAAAGCACCGCCCATAGACAGCATGCGCCGTTGCGCTGCGCTCTCCAGCATGCCAGTTCATTACTGACCAAGAAGTTCTGCAGGCCGACCGGATAATCCTTCTTATTTCCCTGATCGGGCTGCTTTGACAGCCATACCGGTCAGTTAGTCGTTATGGGGGCTCGCTCCCAGGGCCTAACTGTGTCGTGAACATGCGGTCGCTTCGCGGCTAAAGCCGCTCCTACCGAGCCCCATAACAACTAACTGAACTGTATTGGCTTTAACTGCGAACCCTGTCCTGGCCAGCGCCATATTTTCAAGGGCGCTGCGAGCTTCGACGCGCCATTAATAATAAAGAGGTCGAAATGAACAACAAGAAACTACCCACCTATATCGCCGTTGCGATTGTCCTTGGCATCGTCGTGGGCTGGGGTTGCAATACGTACTCGGCGTCTCCTGCCGCCGCGAAAGAAATGGCCGCGTACTTCAGCCTGGTCACCGATATTTTTCTGCGCATGATCAAAATGATCATCGCGCCCCTGGTGTTTGCGACCCTGGTCGCGGGCATCAGCAGCCTCGGCAACTCCGGCTCGGTCGGCCGAATCGGGTTGCGCTCGATGATCTGGTTCGTAAGCGCCTCGGTGTTCTCTCTTGCACTGGGCATGTTGCTGGTGAACATCTTTCAACCAGGCGCCGGCCTCAACCTGGACCTTCAGCAAGCTCAGGCCTCCGGCGCCGTCACCGTCAATGCAGGTGACTTCAGCCTCAAGACATTCATAAGCCATGTTTTCCCCCGCAGCATCGCCGAGGCCATGGCCAATAACGAGATCCTGCAAATCGTGGTGTTCTCATTGTTCTTCGGTCTGGCGCTCGCTTACGTCAAACAACAGGGCAACGAAAGGATTGGCGCCCTGGTCGATGATCTGGCCAAGGTCATGTTCCGTATCACCGACTACGTCATGATGTTCGCGCCTATTGGCGTTTTTGCAGCGCTTGCAGCAGCGGTGACCACGCAAGGTATCGGGTTGCTGTTCGACTACGGCAAGCTGATTGGCGAGTTCTATTGTGGCGTTCTACTGCTGTGGGCGGTGCTCTTCGCCGTGGGCTACTTGTTCCTTGGTCGTTCGGTGTTCCGGCTTGGCAAGTTGATCCGCGAACCCGTTCTGCTGGCGTTCTCGACCGCCAGCAGCGAGTCGGCCTATCCGAAAACGATCGATGCACTGGAAAAGTTCGGTGCTTCAAAACGCGTTTCCAGCTTCGTCCTTCCATTGGGTTACTCATTCAACCTTGACGGTTCGATGATGTATCAAGCCTTCGCGATCATGTTCATTGCCCAGGCGTACAACATTGATCTGTCATTTACTCAGCAGGCCCTGATTCTGCTGACCTTGATGGTCACCAGTAAGGGCATGGCAGGCGTAGCACGCGCATCCATCGTCGTCGTCGCCGCCACGCTGCCAATGTTCCACCTCCCCGAAGCCGGTCTGCTGCTGATATTGGCTATCGATCAGTTCCTGGACATGGGCCGTACCGCCACCAACGTGGTGGGCAACAGCATTGCCACCGCCGTCATCGCCAAGATGGAAGACAAGCACGAAAAAGGTGCCTTGCCACAGGCGTCACCGCGATCAGCCATTCAGAGCGATCCTCAGAACGCCTGAAGCGAACATTGTTGAAAGCCCCCCCTTACTGCCTCGTTGAACAGAACATGAAACAGTCGAGAAGAAAATACGCTGGACGAACGCTGGGCATCATCGGCGGCCTTGGCTCGCTTGCCGGAGGAGACCTGTTCTTGAAGTTGCTCAAGACTGAACCGGTGCTTGCTGACCAAGGCCGTTACCATCTCCTTTTCGAGCAGCACCCGTTCAAGGATTTATCCTTGCCATTGAGCGCCGACGCCAGCATGACGTCGCGCAAGCTGTACGTGTTTCAGGTGTGCCAAGGGTACGCACAGAGCGACGCCGACGCCGTGCTGATTCCGTGCTTTGCCAGTCATACCTTCATCGATGAACTCAAGGCGGAACTGGATATCCCGATCGTCGACATGATGCAGGGCTTGAAGTGCCATTTGAGCGCGCTGGCCGAGCCTGGAACGCGCTTGGGTATCCTGGCTTCGGACTATGTACGGGCCGCCGGTTTGTTCGAAAAACATCTTGGGGACGACTTCGAACTGGTCTACCCCTGCGAAGTCAGCCAGGTTGCGTTGATGCAGGCGGTCTACGGCCCGGCGGGTATAAAGGCGGGGTATCTGGATGGCGCGGCAATCGAAATGCTGCACCAGGTATGTCTTGACCTCAAAAGCCAGGGGGTCACGCTTTTACTCCCTGGGATGACAGAGATCTCGCTGGTTGTAGCCGAGCTGCTGCGTCGAGGCATCGACTGTATCGACGTAAACCAGGTCTACGCCGAGTTCGCCACTGCAACGGAGTCGCCCCGGACTGGCCCCAGTTTCAAACTGGGCATCGTCGGAGGTGTGGGACCCGCTGCTACGGTCGATTTCATGGGCAAGGTGGTAAAGAACACGCCAGCAGGACGTGACCAGGATCACATCAAGATGGTGGTCGAGCAGAATCCACAGATCCCCGATCGCACGGCCAACCTGCTGCACAACGCAACGGACCCTACGGTAGCGATGTACTCCACCTGCAAGCGCCTGGAGGACGAGGGCGCTGACGCAATCGCCATTCCCTGCAACACCGCCCACGCCTACGTCGAGCGCATCCAGGATCATCTGCGAATTCCGATCATCAACATGCTGACCGAGACGATCGACTTCATTCAACGAACTTACGGCTCATCCAGGCAAGTCGGCCTGCTCGCCACCTCAGGCACCCTCCAGAGCCGGGTATATCACTGCGCGGCAGAACGTGTGGGCCTGGACTTGCTGGTACCCGACGACGCCGCGCAAGCGCTGGTCATGCGCTCGATTTACGGCGAGCGCGGGGTCAAGGCGGGGCATACCAGTGGACCATGCAAAGATGACCTGCTGACAGCGGCGGCTCATTTGGTCGAGTGCGGTGCCACGATCCTGATCCTGGGCTGTACCGAGTTGCCACTGGTCCTTCCTCAGTCGGATGGCTTGCTTATCGGAACGACCCGTGTGGCGCTGGTCGATCCGACTACCGTCCTTGCCCAGCGCTGTGTCGCCTTGGCTCTCGCCTGATCGAGGCGCCCGGCCGAAGGCACGAAGGTGACTCAAAGCCACTCTCGACGCTGCCAGCCAGGCGCAGTCTTGGTCCCTACCCCTTGCCCAGCCGCCGCTTCAGGCACTGCAGCACGTCGTCCACCCAGGTGAAGATCACCGGTACCACCAGCAGGCTCAGCACGGTCGAGGCCAACAGACCGCCCATCACGATCACCGCCATCGGCTGGCGGAACGCCGGGTCTTCGCCGAAGCCCAGGGCGGTGGGCAGCATGCCGCCGCCCATCGCCAGGGTGGTCATGATGATCGGCCGCGCGCGCTTGTGGCAGGCATCGATCAGCGCGTCGTAACGGCTCATGCCCCTTTCACGGCGCGCGACGATGGCGTATTCCACCAGCAGGATGGAGTTCTTGGTCACGATCCCCATCAGCATCAGGAAGCCGATCACCGACGGCAGCGAAAAGCTCATGCCACACAGGATCAGCGCCAGCAGCGCGCCGCCCAGCGACAGCGGCAGCGCCGAGAGAATGGTCGCCGGTTGCAGGAAGTCGTGGAACAGCAGCACCAGCACCGCATACACGCACAACACACCGATAGCCATCGCCAGGCCGAAGCTGGCGAACAGCTCGGTCATCAGCTGCAGCTCGCCCTGCTCGACGATCTTCACCTGTTCGGGCAGATGCTGCATGGCTGGCAGTTGCCGCGCCTCGGCCATGACATCGCCCAGGTTACGGCCATTGAGTTCCACTGACAGCGTGATGTTGCGCAAGCGGTCCAGGCGGGTGATCTGCGCCGGGCCACTGCCCATGCTCAGCTCGCCCAGCGAGGCGAGCGCCACCTGGCCGTCGCGGCCAGCGACCCGTAGCTGGCCGATCAGCCCCAGGTCGTGGCGCACCGCCGGGTCCATGCGCACCCGCACATCCACCTGGCGCTGCGACAGGTTGATCTTGCCCAGTTGCGAGCTGTATTGCCCGTAGGTGGCCATGCGCAGGGTGTCGGCGATGGCCTGGCTGGTGATGCCCTGTGCCGCCGCGCGCGCCGTGTCCGGATGCATCTGGATCTCCGGGCGTTGCAAGGCGCTGCTGGAGGACACCGCGCCAATGCCGTGAATTTGCCGCAATTGCGGCTCCAGCGCCTGTGCGGTGCGCTCCAGCAGGTCGCCGTCGTCACTGGCCAGTACGATGCTGAGCTTTTCGCCGCTGCTGTCCCCCCCCACATCGACACGTGCGCCCGGGAGGCTGCGTAGCGCCTCGCGCATCTTCGACTCCACCGCGCTCTGCTTGATCGAACGCTGGTCGCGGGGCACCAGTTCGACGGTAAGGACCGCATCGCCGGCGCCGATGATGCCCGCCGCGCCTGAGGCCGAGCTTTTCGCCGAGCCCACCACGCTGAACACATGCGCGACCTCGGGAATCGCCCGCAGGCGCTGGTCGGCCTGCCGGGTGATCTGCGCGGTCTGTTCGAGCGTGGTGCCCGGCGGCAGCTCCAGCATCACCTTGCTGGTGCCACTGTCCTGCGCGGGCAGGAAGCTGGTGGACAGCCAGGGGATCAACCCCAGGGTACCGATGAAGAACAGCGTGACGGCCAGGAAAGTGGCACGGCGCCGGGTCAGGGTCAGGTGAATCCAGCCCAGGTAGCGCCGCATGAGCGGGCCGTCGCGCTCGGACTCCTGGCGGGCCTTGAGGAAATACGCGGCCATCATCGGCGTGAGCACCCGCGCCACCAGCAGCGAAAACAGCAGCGCCACCGAAGCGGTCACGCCGAACTGGCGAAACAGTTTGCCCACCACGCCGCCCATGAAGGCGGTGGGCAGGAACACCGCGACCAGCGTGAAGGTCGTGGCCAGCACCGCCAGGCCGATTTCACCCGCCGCCTCGCTGGCCGCGCGGGCCGGCGGCGTCCCCCCACGCAAGTGGCGGGCGATGTTCTCGATCTCGACGATGGCATCGTCCACCAGCACCCCGATCACCAGCGCCAGGGCCAGCAGAGAGATGGTGTTGAGGGTGAAGCCTGCCAGGTACATCACCCCGAAGGTCGGCAGGATCGACAGCGGCAACGCCGTGGCGACGATCAGCGTGGCGCGCCAGTCGCGCAGGAACAGCCCGACCACCAGCACCGCCAGCAGCATGCCCTCGTAAAGAAGGTGCATCGAGTCGTGGTAGTTGGCCAGGATCGGCCGCACGGTGTCGCTGACCTCGGTGATCTTCACCTGCGGGTGCTGGGCCTGGAAGCTGGCCATCGCTTCGCGTGCGCCCTGCGCCACCTCCACGTCGGAGAAGCCCAGCGAACGGGTCAACTGCACGCCGATCACCGGCTTGCCGTCATGAAAGGCCAGGCTGCTGCGCTCGGCATGGCCGTCGCGGACAGTACCCAGCTGGCTCAGCGGCAACAGTCGCCCGTCGGCGCTGGGAATCGCCAGCCGGGCCAGCGCTGCGGGGTCGTCGATCGCGCCCAAGGTACGCACCGCCTGCTGGCCGCTGCCCAGGTTGCCCTGGCCGCCGGAGTTGTCCTTCTGCATGGCCCTGAGCTGGGCATCGACCTCGGCCACGCTGACACCCAGCCCGGCCATCAGTGCCGGGTCCAGGTCCACCTGTACTTCCCGATCGACCCCGCCGCTACGGGCGATCTGGGCAATGCCGGGGACACTCAGGAGCTTCTTCGCCAGGTCGTTATCGACGAACCACGACAACGCCTCCTCGTCCATCCCCGGCGCTTCGACCACGTAGCTGAGCAACGGCGCGGCACTGGTGGTCAGGCGCGACACCGACGGTGTGTCGAGGTTGGCCGGCAGCCCCGGCATGGCGCTGTCGACGGCGTTGCGCACCTCCATCAGTGCTTCGTCGCCGTCCTTGTCGATCTCGAAGCTGACACTGATGGTCACCGCACCGTCGGTGATCACCGTGTTCACGTGCTTGAGCAGACGCAGCGAGGTCAGGCGGTCCTCGAGCTTGCGCGCCACCTCGGTTTCCAACTGTTCGGGCGCGGCGCCTTCCAGAGAGGCGGTGATCGTCACCACCGGCAGGTCCATGTCCGGGAAGTCCTGGATGGGCAGGCGCTCGAAGCCCAGCCAGCCGAACAGCGTCAGCACGATGAACAGCAGCACACCCGGTACCGGGTAGCGGATCGACCAGGCCGAAAGGTTCATAGGGTGGCGCCTTCGGCTGGAACCACAGTGACCTTCGCGCCGTCGGCCAGGAACGCACCGCCGCTGCGTACCACCGGGGTGTCGGCATCCAGCCCGCTGAGCACTTCAACGGCCTGCTGCTGGCGTCGGCCGAGGGTCACCAACTGCTGCTTGACGTGCTGGTCCGCCCCCACGCTGAAGACATACGAACGCCCGTCGCGCAGCACCACGGCCGAGTCCGGCAGGGTCAGCGCGTCGCGCGTCGGCAGGTCGATCCGGCCACTGGCATACATGCCGGCCTGGGCCGGGCTGCCAACCGGCAGCGCCACATAGACCAGCGCACGGCTGGTCTTGGCGTCCAGCACGGGCGACACCAGGCGCACCTGGCCGGTGACCTGCTGGCCGTCTGGCAACTGCACCCGGGCCACCTGACCGATCCGCACCTGGGACAGTTGCCGGGCATCCAGCTCGGCCTGCCACTCGATGCGATTACCGCGGATCAGGCGAAACAGCTCATCGCCAGCGGCCAGCACTTTGCCCAGCAGCGCCGTGCGCGAGGAAATCACTCCGTCGTCGACGGCCAGGATCCTGGTCTGGCCAAGGTTGATGCGGGTTGCCCGCAAATCAGCCTCGGCGCTGGCCAGCGCAGCCTTGGCCACCGCGACCTGGATGCGGTACTGCTCGCGCTGCTGGTCGGACAACGAGCCGCCCTGCCCCACGACATTCGCGCGGCGGTCGTTGGAGCGGGCTTCCTCCAGATTGGCACGCGCCTGAGCCACGGCGGCCAGCTGTTTCTGTTCCTGGGCCTGAACGGTCTCCGGGGCCAGGGTCGCCAGCACCTGGCCTTTTTTCACCTGGCTGCCGACATCGGCATTCAGGCTGGCGATACGCAAGCCGCTGGTTTCGGCGTTGATCACCGCCTCTTGCCAGGCCGCCAGCGCGCCACTGGCCTGCAACACGCCGGGCCACTGCTGGCGTTGCGGCTTGACCACTTCCACGCTGAGGCTGCTGACCGTTTCGCTCGGCGCATCGTTTTCGGGGGGCGGTGCAGGTGTACAACGACTCGACAGCACCCCCACCAGCACGACGCCGGCAGCGACCAGCAGGCTGTTACGGAGCCAAGGTTTCATGTGCCACCTCCCGGCAACGAAGATGGCTGGCGCGCCAGCGGAGCATCGGGCTGCCAACCGCCGCCCAGGGCTTTGTAGAGATTGATCCAGTCACGCACTTGGTCCTGTTGCAGGGTGATGCGCTGGATGTCGGCTTCCAGCGCCTGGCGGCGCGCCGTTTCGCGGTCCAGCAGGCTGGCATTGCCGGCCTGCCAGTTGCGGTCGGTGGCTTCGAAAGAGGCTTGGTAACCGGCGCTGGCACGCTCGGCCGAGGCTTCGCGGCGGCCACTGGCGTCCAGCCGCACCAGCGCCTGCTCCACCTCCATCACGCCGGTGCGCAGGGTCTGCCGATAGGCTGCGACGGCGGCGGCGTATACCGCTTCGGCGCCACGCTGGGTGGCCAGGCGTCGACCGCCGTCGAGTAGCGGCAGTGAAATGCTCGGCCCCAGGGTCCAGCTACGGTTGGCCTGGCCGATCTGCGCACCGGCGGTGAACGTACCCACCAGGCTCAGGCTGGGCAGGCGGTCGGCCTTGGCGACGCCGATCTCGGCATTGGCGGCGGCCATTTCCCGCTCACGCGAGGCGATGTCCGGGCGTTGCCGGACCAGGTCCGCCGGAATCTGCGTCACCTGCAGCTGTGCAGGCTGCGGCAAGCGGGCCGGTGTCGCGTCGAGCACGCTCCGCAGACGTGGCTCGTTGCCGCCGGTCAGGGCAACCAGACTCTTGACCAGCAGCTGGCACTGCGACTCTTGCTCGATCAGCGCAGACTGGCTGCTGGCGGCACTGGCGTCGGCCAATGCGGCGTCGGCGCTGGAGATCAGGCCAGCCTGCAAGGATTGTCGGGTGGCATCGGCCGTCGCCTGCTGCGAGCGCAGCTGGTCTGCGTAAAGTTGGCTGAGCAACTGGCAACCCCGGTACTGCACGTAATCATTGGCCACCTGCGCCGCCAGCGACACGCGCGCGTCGTGCCAGTCATCCACCCGCGCCTCCAGGCGTGCCTGGCCAGCCTCGTTGTTGCGCCGCAGCTTGCCGAACAGGTCCAGCTCCCAGCTGGCATCCAGGGTCTTGGCATAGCCTGAACCGCCGACCTTCTGCTCGCCCTGGCGCTGGCCGCCACGACCCACCTGGTATTGGCCGTTGACCTGGGGCCAGGCATCGGCCTCACGGCTGCCCAGCGTGGCCCGCGCCTGGGCGATGTTGGCCCAGGCCTGATCCATGCTCGGGCTGTCGGCCTCGGCCATGCGCAGCAGTTGAGTCAGCGCCGGGTCGTTGAATTGCTGCCACCAGTGCTGCAGGCCGCTGACCGAGCCGCCATGCGGCAACGGCGCTTGCCATTGCGGGTCGAGCGCAACCGGCGGACGCTGGTAGTCCGGGCCCAGCATGCAGCCGCCCAGAGCCAGCGCAGTGCAGGCCCAGGCCAATAAAGGCAGGCGTTTGAGAGGGTCGAGGCGGTACGTGAAGGTGCGCATGCGGGAAATTAGACCTGCCGTCTCGGAAGGCGTCTGTCACCAGAAACCGGGACAACCCTGGCACGGCCCGCTCGGGTCTTCTGTCCCGGGTTCAGGTGCCAGACACCTGCAATCAAGGATGATGAACTGGCAGACCTGCGATTCCCAAGACGCACCAATCCGTTGGCCAGCAGTCGAAGCCTTCTGATGCCATTGATGCCACAACGCCGCCATCGGCGCGGCGTGACCGTCCGGAGTTCAGCCCCAATGTCCCAAACCCAAGATGTAGCCCTGCGTTTATGTGAAACCGTCAGCCGCTTCCGGCACCTGGCCGAGCAGCTGCCGCCGCCGGTATGCCTGAGTTTTCTGGCCCGTGAAGGCGAACCAGACCCCGAAGAAGCCAGCCAGAGCGTGCGTGCCACCGAGCGCGCGCTGACCTCGGTGCTGGTGCAGGTGGGCGTGCGCCCGGTGTACTACGTGCACGGCCTGGCGCAGGCGCTGAGCGAAGATGAATACCTGCTCAGCACCCAGTTGTGCCAGGCACTGGATTACGCCTACGCGCACTTCGATGAGCCGGAGAGCTGCAAGACCCTGGCGCGGGTGGTCAAGGCGTTCGATTTCGCCGACGCCGCTGCCGAGCCCAAGCCTGTTCCTGTCGCAGTGTGAGGCGCCACGCCAACGGCCCCGGACAACGTCGTCACTGTCCGGGGCCTGGCAGGACCCTGCTCAGGCGACCATGTGCACGTCGCGGTAGAACTCCATGTACAGCACCGTACGGTGGCCTCGTGAGGCGTTCACGGCGAAATGGTCCAGCGAGCCGTCGAAGATCACCAAGTTGCCATTGGTGCTTTGATTGAAGCTGCCGTTCACGTTGAGGTAGGCGTAGTTCTGCTCCAGTGGCGCATCGACGGTCAGTTGCATGTGCAACAGGCCCTCTTCCCAGGTGCCGGTGTGCGCATGGGTGCCAAGAAACACATTGGGCTCCATGCGCAGCAGCGCGCACAGCTTGATGCCAGGCACCTGGGCCAGCAGATCGAGGGTGCGCGGCATGGCCTCGCGAACGTGGGGAATGGCCTTGTCGTAGGCCACCAGGCCGTACTGGGTCCACTCCGGCATGGGCTGCATGTTGTCGCCCCAGCCCCACAGCCAACCGTATTCACCGCCGGCCTGCATGTGCTGGTCGACCTCGTCGACGATTTCGGTGATCGACTTGCCGACCCGGTTGATGGTCAGTGTAGGGGCGTCAAGGGCCAGGAATTCCTGGCGTATCACTTCCCAGTTGTTGGCCAGGCGCTGCAGGTGCGGAAAGCGGCTGGCGTCATAAAACGAGGGGCGCATCGGGGGTCTCCTTCTCAATGATCAGCGTTCTAGCTGGCCAAGGGTGACTGCCCGGCTTCGGGCTGTCTGTCATGTGAAACCGGTACAGTCCGGCCGAGCCGGCGCATCGCCCGCGAAGCCAGCAGGGCGAGTACCAACAGGCCCAGCAGCGCCCCCAGGCTTACCAGCAGCAGGCCCACGCCACGCCCGACGCCAGTACCCAGCCAGGGTCCCAGGACGGCAGCATAGGCACCGCCCGGCAGCATGGCCGGTTGCAGCCAGTGGTCGACGGCAAAGCCGGCCAGCAGCGTCAGGACACTGGTCGTGGCAATGGTCAGCATGCTGATCAGGGCGAACACGCTGGCGCGACTGGCGGCGCCCAGGTTGCGCATCCACAAGGCATTCACGCAGGCATCGGCAATGCCGGCCACACAGATGGCGACGAACACCAACGGGTAGTAGGCCCAAGGCTGGGCGACCCAGCCCAGGCCCATGACACAGGCGGCCAGTACCGCATCGGCCAGGGTCGCGCTGACCAGCAGGTTGCGCGGCTCACCCAGCACGATCAGCACACCGGCTGCCGCCAGGCCACCCAGCGCCGCCCAGGTGTAGGCCATGCCCAGCGCCTGGCTGCCCAGGGTCGAGAGCAGCAAGGGCGTCATCATCAAGGTGGCCACCGCCACCACGGCACCACGGGCCATGGTGTAGACCAGCAGGCCAAGCAAGGTCCGACGGCTGGCCAGAAACCGCAGCGCCAGGCGCACATGCCCCTGGGCGCTGCCGGTTGTCGGTTCAGGCTCGGGCTTGTCAACCACGACCCGACGCAACCCGGAGAACGCCTTGACCACCAGCAGCGAGCCGGCGCAGTAAGCGATCAGGTCGACCATCAGAATGGTCACCAGCCCCGAGTGGGCCATGATCGCCCCGGCCAGCAAGGGCGCTACCAGCGCCGAAGTGTTCTTGCTCAGGCTGCTCAGCCCCGAGGCCTTGGTGAACTTGCCGGGTTTCACCAGCAGGCTGACTGCCGCCTGGTAGGCCGGCTTGCGAAAGGCACTGACCACTGACGCCAGGGCGTTGAAGGCGTACAGGTGCAAGGGTTGTAGACGATCGGTCCACAATAGCGCCATCAGGCCGAGCAACAGCGTGGCGAGAATCAGGTCGCAGCACAGAATGATCGCCCGGTGACTGAAGCGGTCGGCCAGCCCGCCGGCCAGCGGCAGGAACAGCACGGCCGGCAGGGTCGCCGCCAGCACCGCGTTGGCAAACGCCACGGTCGAGCCGGTGTGGTTGTAAACCCATACGCCCAAGGCGAATTCCATCAGTGCGGTGCCCACCACCGCCAGCGACTCGCCGCACCAGAGCCAGTAGAAGCCGCGCCCCAGGTCGAAACGCCCGCTCATGCCGCCCCCCTTCTCAAGCCGTTGGCCAGGCGCCAGGCCATGGAATAGCCCACGGCGGCGGCCACCAGCGGCGCGTAACGCGAGAACAGGTAGGTGCGCAGTACGCGCCGGGCGATGGGCGAACGGATATCGCCACTGACATGCAAGGGGGTGCGGAAAGTCGCCGCCACCGTGGCGCCATAGGCTTCGTCCAGCGACTGCACGGCGTGCCACCAATACACCGGGATGTACAACGCATCGCCCGGGCCGACCACGGTGCGCAGCGGTTGCAGCGCCTGGGTGCCGGGAAAGCGCTCGGTGTCGATGTCGTACAGCCGCCCGGTGTCTTCGATCACCGGGCGCAGGGCGCGCCAGGCCGCTTCATCGGGCGGCAGGATCAGCACCTCCTTGGCACCCACCACCTGGGCCATGAAGGTCTCGTCGGTGACGTGGAAATGCCAGTCGGTGTAGGAGTCGCGATACAGAAAGCTGCGGTGCGCCGGGTAGGCCAGCGACTTGCCCAGGGTCGGCATGAACGGCAGCCCGCCCACATCGTCCTTCATCGGCTCGATGGCCGAGCCTTCGCTGAAGCGGCAGCTGTCCGCCACCCAGGGCCCGCTGCCGGCCGTCAGGCCAGCAAGAAACTCATGAAAGGGCATGTCGCGGTACACGCTGTTGGCGTAGGCCGTGAGTTCGGCCTTGACCTGCGGGCGCGCCCAGCCGATCACCTCGGGCACCACCTGGGCGCGCACCACCACCGGTTTGTTGTGCGAATGCCGGACCAGGTAATCCAGCGCCTGCCAGCGCTCGAACGCCGGCCAGTGGCGTACCGCATTGCGCACCAGGCAGGGTCGGTTGCGGTTCACGTAATGATGAACGAAGTCGGCGCGGCTGATGCTCAGGGCGTCGATCTCGTCCACCGCGCCACAGCGGGTGTAGTTGGGAAAGCGCGACAGGCTCCAGAACTTGTTCGCCGGCTGCGCGAGCGATTGGGGCAATGACATGTTCGCCTCGTGATGGCTCAGAACGAGGCCCTAGGTATAACAGCCCGCCCGGTCCAGACCCCGGCATGGATGGCCATTGTCCCCGCTTTCCGTGACAGCCATGGCCAGGCGGATGCTCTAGTTTTTTCAGCCACTGAGAAGGGGATTGCCCCCGTCAACCTCCCCGCCTTTGGGCCTACGCAGGTGCTTTGAGATGACCGATACCCCGCGCACGCAAGACACCACTTTCCATCCGCTGGCCTCCGTTCAGCAAGGCATCTGGCTCGATCAGATCGCTCACCCCGGCCTGCCGTACTACAACATCGGCATGTCGCTGGAGATCCGCGGCAAGATCGATGTCGCGCTGTTCGAAAAAGCCCTGGAAATGGTCGCCAACCGCCACGACACACTGCGCCTGAGCTTCAGCCAGGAGGGCGGTCTGGGCCGCCAGTGCGTGCTGCCCGAGGTCAAGGTCAAGCTCAAGCTGGTGGAGTTCAGCGAGGCCGATGACGACGCCGGCCTGGCCATGGCCTACCTGCGCGATGCGTTTCGCCAGCCCTTCGAAAGCCTCACCGGGCAGTTGTGGGAGGCCCAGCTGGTGCGCTGCGGGCCGAATCGCCATTACTGGCTGGCGCGCTATCACCACCTGGTCACCGACGGTATCGGCGTGGCCCTGATCGGCCACGCCGTAGGCACGGCCTACAACGCCCTGCTGGCCGGCAGCGAAGAGGTGCCCGACGGGCATTCCTACCTGGATTTCGTCGCCGACGACCAGGCCTACCTGCAATCGAGCCGCTACGAGCGCGACCGGCAATTCTGGCAGGACACCTTCGCCGAGCTGCCACCGGCCTTGCTGCAACGCCGCGCCGACTACCGTGCCAGTACCCAGGCCGGGCAGCTGGCGCCCAGCGAACAGGTGCAGTGCATGCTGCCGCGCGCGCTGTACAACGCCCTGGGGCAGTTCGCTGGCGAGCACAAGTTGTCGCTGGCCCACGTGCTGATCAGCGTGGTGGCGATCTACTTCAGCCGCACCGAGGGCGTCGATGACCTGGTGATCGGCATGCCGGTGCACAACCGCACCACCGCCAAGGCCAAGGCCACCTCCGGAATGTTCTCGTCGGTCAGCCCCATCCGCCTGGCGGTGCAGCCAGAGGCCACGCTGCTGGAACTGATGCAGGCAGCCAACGCCCAGTTGCGCCGCTGCTACCGCCACCAGCGCTTCCCCATCGCCGACCTGAACCGCCTGCTGGGCCTGGCGCGGCTGGGGCGGCGCCAGCTGTTCGAGGTTTCGCTGTCGTTCGAAAGCCTCGACGGCGACGACCAGTTCGGCGGCACCGCGTCGCGGGTCATCACCATGGACAACGGCTACGAGCAGACGCCGATGGCCATCTTCGTGCGTGACTACCACCCCTTCGAAGACGTGCACCTGGACTTCAACTTCAACACCGCCTATTTCAGCGCCGACCAGGCCCGGCACTTCCAGCAGCGCATCGTGGCGATGCTCGAAGCCGTGCTGGAGCACGCCGAAACCCCGGTGGCGCGCTTCCCGCTGATGAGCGCGGCCGAGCAGCGTTGCGTGCTCGAAGACTTCAACCCCGCGCCACAGCCGTACCCTGCGCAATTACTGGTCCACGGCCTGTTCGAAGAGCAGGTTCGCCAACGGCCGCAAGCCTGTGCGCTGCGCGGCGACACCGGCCCGTTGCTCAGTTATGACCAGCTCAACCGCCAGGCCAACCGCCTGGCGCATCGCCTGATCGCACTGGGCGCCGGCCCCGATGCGCGGGTGGCGGTATGCCTGGAGCGCGGCCCGCAGCTGGTCGTCGCCCTGTTGGCCACCCTCAAGGCCGGCGCAGCCTACGTGCCCGTCGACCCGGCCCTGCCGGCCCAGCGTCAGGCCTACATGCTCGATGACAGCGCCCCCATGGCGTTGCTCAGCACGCAGGCCCTGGCCGACGGGCTGCCCGCCAGCAGCGCACCGCTGATGCTGATCGACACGCTGGATCTGACCAGCCAGCCTGACAGCAACCCCGACGTCGCTGGCCTGACCCCGCAGCACCTGGCCTATGTGCTGTATACCTCCGGCTCCACCGGTATGCCCAAAGGCGTGATGAACGAGCACGCCGGGGTGGTCAACCGCTTGCTCTGGGCGCGTGATTACCACGGTGTGGAGGCCAGCGAGCGGATCCTGCAGAAAACCCCGTTCGGTTTCGACGTCTCGGTGTGGGAGTTCTTCCTGCCGTTGCTGGCCGGCGCCGAGCTGGTGCTGGCGCGTCCCGGTGGTCACCAGCAGCCGGAGTACCTGGCCGACCTGCTGAACCAGGCCGGGGTGACCATGCTGCACTTCGTGCCCTCGATGCTCGAGGTGTTCCTGCAACAGCCTGGCGCCCTGCACTTCCCGGCCTTGCGCCGCGTGCTGTGCAGTGGCGAGGCCTTGCCCCGCGCCCTGCAGCAGCGCTTCGAAAGCCGTCTGCCCGGTGTGGAGCTGCACAACCTGTATGGCCCCACCGAAGCGGCCATCGACGTCACCGCCTGGCAATGCCGTCCCACCGACGCGGGCGACAGCGTGCCCATCGGCCGCCCGATCGCCAATATCCAGATGTACGTGCTCGATGCGCTGCACCAGCCCCTGCCGATTGGCGTGGCCGGTGAACTACACATCGGCGGTGTCGGCGTGGCACGGGGTTACTTCAACCGCCCTGATCTCAGCGCCGAGCGTTTCGTCGAAACGCCACTGGGCCGCTTGTACAAGACCGGCGACCTGGGCCGCTGGCGCGCCGACGGTGCCTTGGAGTACCTGGGCCGCAATGACTTCCAGGTGAAGATCCGCGGTTTCCGTATCGAGCTGGGCGAGATCGAAAGCGCCCTGCTGGCCTGCGAAGGCGTGCGTGAAGCGGTGGTGATCGCCCGTAACGACAGTCATGGCGATAGCGACGGCACGCGCCTGGTGGCCTACCTGTGCGGTGCTCCAGCCGATGCTTCGGCCCTGCGTGCCGCGCTGCTCGAGCGCCTGCCGGAGTACATGGTGCCCAGCGCGTTCGTGGTGCTGGAGCAACTGCCGCTGAACAGCAACGGCAAACTCGACCGCCGCGCCCTGCCCGCCCCCGGCGCCGAGACCCTGGCCAGCCAGGCCTACGCCGCGCCCGAAGGCGACACCGAGCAGGCCATCGCGCAGATCTGGCAAAGCCTGCTGGGCGTCGAGCAAGTCGGCCGCGACGACGGCTTCCTGGCCCTGGGCGGTCATTCGCTGCTCACCGTGCAGTTGCAGGCCCGCCTGCTGCAGGAACTGGGCGTGCAGCTCGACCTGCAGACCCTGTTCGCCCAGCGTTCGCTGCGTGAGCTGGCCACGCGCGTGGACCAGCACATGGGCGAGGCAAACGTCACCGAGCAGCAGGCGATCGTGCGCATCGCCCGTGAACAGCCGATGCCGCTGTCACTGGCCCAGCAGCGCCTGTGGTTTCTCGACCAGCTCGATCCGGCGGCCAGCCTGGCCTACCACATGCCTGCCGCCCTGCATCTGCGTGGCGAGCTGAACGTCGCCGCGCTCAAGCAGGCCCTGGACCGCATCGTCGCCCGCCACGAAAGCCTGCGCGCCCGTTTCCCGAAGGCTGGCAGCGTGCAGTTCGCTCCGGCCGACTGTGGCTTCAGCCTGGTCGAGCACGACCTGCGCGGTCAGCCGGCAGAGGCCGTGGAGCAGCAGCGCGCCGAGGAAGCCCGCACGCCGTTCGACCTCGGCCAGGGTCCTCTGGTACGTGGCCGCCTGCTGCGCATCGCCGATGACGAGCACCTGCTGCTGGTGACCCAGCACCACATCGTCTCCGATGGCTGGTCGGTGGCGGTGATGATCGGCGAGTTCAACCGCCTGTACGCCGCGTTCTGCCAGGGCCAACCGGACCCATTGCCGCCGCTGGACCTGCAATACGCCGACTACGCTGCCTGGCAACAGCAGCAGTTGCAGGGCGAACGCCTGCAACACCAGCTGGAGTTCTGGCAGCAACACCTACGCGGCGCCCCGGCGCTGCTGGAGCTGCCCGCCGACCGCCCACGCCCCGCCGAACAGAGCTACCGCGGCGCGGCCCTGGCCGTGCAACTGCCCGCCGAGCTGAGCCAGCGCCTGCGCCAGTTCAGCCAGCAACAGGGCCTGACCCCCTTCATGACCCTGCTGGGGGCCTGGTCGATCCTGCTGTCACGACTGAGCAACCAGGCGCAAGTGGTGCTCGGCACGCCGGTAGCCAACCGCACCCGCCAGGAAACCGAGGCGCTGATCGGCTTCTTCGTCAACACCCTGGCCCTGCACCTGGACCTGTCCGCACACCGCCGCGTCGACGAGCTGCTGGCGCACGTCAAGGCCACCACGCTCGACGCTTACGAGCACCAGGCGGTGCCGTTCGAACAGGTGGTCGAGGCCCTGCAACCGGAACGCAGCCTGGGTCACAGCCCGCTGTTCCAGGCCATGCTGGTGCTCGGCAACACGCCGCAGGACCAGGCCATCGCCCTGCCGGGCGTCGAACTGACGCCGCTGACGCCAGAAGCCAGCACCACCCAGTTCGACCTGACCCTGGCGCTGAACGACGATGGCGAGACCTTCAGCGGCCAGTTCGAATACGCCACCGACCTGTTCGACGCCAGCACCATCGCGCGCTGGCGCGAGCACCTGCTGTGCCTGCTCGATGCCATGCTGGCGGGCGCCGACCAGCCACTGGCGACCCTGCCATTGTTGAGCAACGCCCAGCGCCGCCAGCTGCTCAACCGCCTCAATCCGCCCGCCACCGCCTTCGTCGAAAGCCTGTGCGCACAGCAGGCCTTCGAAGCGCAGGTACGTGCCCGCCCGCAGGCAAAGGCCCTGGAAGCCGACGGCCAGACGCTCAGCTATGCCGAACTCAATGCCCGCGCCAACCGTGTGGCACACCGCCTGATCGCCCTGGGGGTACGCCCGGATGACCGCGTGGCGCTGCTCGCCGAGCGCAGCCCGGCGATGATCGTCGGCGTGCTGGGCATCCTCAAGGCCGGTGGCGCCTACGTGCCGCTGGACCCCAACTACCCCGGCGAGCGCCTGCAACACATGCTCGAAGACAGCGCACCGAAGGTGCTGCTGACCCAGGCGGCATTGGCCCAGCATCTGCCGACGCCAGCACTGGCCCAAGTGACCCTGGAAAGCTGTGACCAGGGCGACAGCCATGACCCGCAGGTCGAAGGGCTGACCAGCCGCCACCTGGCCTACGTCATCTATACCTCCGGCTCCACCGGCAAGCCCAAGGGCGTGATGATCGAACACCGCTCGTTGTGCAACCAGATCGCTGCCCTGCAGGAGCGCTATGGCCTGAACCCGCAGGACCGCGTGCTGCAATTCGCCAGCCTGGCCTTCGACATGTCGGTGGAAGAGATCTTCGGCGCCCTGTTCAGCGGCGCCACCCTGGTACTGCGCAGCGACGCCTGGATCGCCGGTAGCGCGGCGTTCGCCAGCCTGTGCGAACAACACGCGATCAGCGTGGCCAACCTGCCCACGGTGTTCTGGCAGCAACTGGCGCGTGACAGTCACGTGCCCATGCCCACCTGCATCCGCCAGCTGATGATCGGCGGCGAAGCGGTAAGCAAGCAGGCCGTGGCGCAGTGGTTCCAGCGCAGCGGCCATCGCCCGCAATTGTTCAACGCCTATGGCCCGACCGAAGCCACGGTGAATGCCTCGGTGCGCCTGATCCGCAGCGCCAGCGACGACTTCCGCAGCATCGGCGAACCGCTGCGCAACACCCAGCTGCATGTGCTGGATGCCGCCGGGCAACTGGCGCCGCTGGGCGCGGTCGGGGAAATCCATATCGGTGGCGTGGGCGTGGCCCGCGGTTATCTGAACCGCGAGGAACTGAGCGCCGAACGCTTCATCGCGGACCCGTTCAGCACCGCCCCCGATGCACGCCTGTACAAGACCGGCGACCAGGGCCGTTGGTGCGCCGACGGCACCCTGCATTACCTGGGGCGTAACGACGACCAAGTGAAGATCCGCGGCTTCCGGGTCGAACTGGGCGAAATCGAAAGTGTGCTCGCCAGTTGCCCTGGCGTGCGCGAGGCGGTAGTGGTGGCCAGACCGGCCGAGAGCGGCGGCCAACGCCTGATTGCCTACCTGTGCGGCGAACCAGTGGCCATCGAGCGCCTGCGCGAACACCTGCTGGCGCGACTGCCCGAATACATGCTGCCCAGCGCCTGGGTGCGTCTGGAAACCCTGCCACTGACCCCCAATGGCAAGCTGGACCGCAAGGCCCTGCCCGCCCCTGGCCAGGAAGCTTTTGCCAGCCGCGCCTACGAGGCGCCGCGCGGCGCTCTGGAACAGCGCTTGGCGCAGGTGTGGCAGGACGTGCTGGGTGTGGAACAGGTCGGCCGCCACGACCGCTTCTTCGAGCTGGGCGGCCACTCGCTGCTGGCGGTAAGCCTGATCGACCGGCTGCGCGAACAGGGCCTGCACGCCAGCGTACGCACGGTGTTCAGCACCCCGACCCTGTGGGAAATGGCGCAGAGCATCAATCGTGCACCGCAAACCGCCTTCAGCGCGCCAGCCAACGGCATTCCAGCCGGCTGCACCGCACTGACCCCGGACATGCTGCCGCTGGTGCAGATCAGCCAGGAACACTTGGACAAGCTGCTGGCCGACGTGCCCGGTGGCGCCGCCAACGTGCAGGACATCTACCCTCTGGCGCCGTTGCAGCAGGGCATGCTGTTCCACCATCTGCTGGGGCACCAGGGTGATGCCTACCTGGTGCGCTCGATGATCGAATTCGACAGCCGCGCGCACCTGCAGGCCTTCACCGCAGCGCTGCAGCAGGTCATCGACCGCCACGACGTATTGCGTACCGCCGTGCACTGGGCCGGCCAGGCGCAGCCGCTGCAAGTCGTGCAGCGTCAGGCCACGCTGCCGGTCACCGTCCTGGCCGACCTGGACGGTCTGAGCGCCCGCCAGGCCCTGGAACGGGCCAGCGACCCGCGCAGCCTGCGCCTGAACCTCAACCAGGCGCCGCTGATGCACGCCTGGAGCGCCGAAGAACCCGACAGCGGGCGCTGCTGGCTGGCCCTGCTGGACCACCACCTGATCAGCGACCACGTTTCGCTGGCCATCGTGCTGGAAGAAGTGCAGGCACTGATGCAGGGCCAGGCCAGCGCGCTGCCGGAACCGGTGCCATACCGCGAGTTCATCGCCCATCTGCAAACCTTGCCGGCTGACAGCCACACCGAGTATTTCCAGCGCCGCCTGGCCGATATCGACACGCCCACCGCGCCATTCGGGCAGCTCGACGTACAGGGCGATGCGGCCAGCGTACACGAGGCGCACCGGCGCCTGCCGAACGCACTGGCGCAGCGCCTGCGCAGCTGCGCCCGCCAGGCCCAGCTGACCCCGGCAGTGCTTTTCCATGTGGCCTGGGCGCAGGTGCTGGCGCGCTGCACCGGCCAGCCCGACGTGGTGTTCGGCACCGTGCTGGCCGGCCGTTCGCAGGGTTCGCTGGGCGCCGGTCGTGCCCTGGGCGTGTTCATCAACACCCTGCCGGTGCGCGTAGCCTTGCAGGGCCGTAGCACCCAGGCGTTGCTGGAAGACACCGCCGCCGACCTGGCCGAACTGCTGCGCTATGAACAGGCACCGTTGACCCAGGCGCAGCGTTGCAGCGCGGTCGCCGTCCCGCTGCCACTGTTCACCACCCTGCTGAACTACCGCCACCAGAGCGAAGGCGGCTCGCTGGCCAACGACGGTGCAGTCCTGACCTGGGACGGCGTGCAGGTGCATAGCAACGAAGCGCGCACCAACTACCCGATCGAAGTCGCGGTGGGTGATGAAGGCACAGGGTTCTCCATCAGCGCCCAGGCCGTGGCGGGCATTGACCCGACACAGGTCGCCCAGTACCTGGAGCAGGCCGTGGCTTCCCTGGTCGATGCCCTGCAGCATGACCCGGCACGTCCGGCCCAGGCCCTGGAGGTGTTGCCCGACGCCGAGCGCGAGCAACTGCTGCGCGGCTTCAACCACACCGCCGAGGATTTCGGCGCGGTTCGCCCGCTGCACCAGCAGTTCGAAGACCAGGCCCGCCAGCAGCCGGACGCCACCGCGCTGGTCCATGAGCAGCAATCGCTTAGCTACCGCCAGCTCAACCGCCGCGCCAACCACCTGACTCGCCAGTTGCTCGCCCTCGGCGTGCAGCCCGACGACCGCGTGGCGCTGTGCGCCGAGCGCAGCCTGGAGATGATCGTCGGGGTGCTCGGCGTGCTCAAGGCCGGTGCCGCCTACGTGCCGCTGGACCCGGCCAACCCCGCCGAGCGCATGGCCTTCCTGCTCGCCGACAGCCAGCCCTGCGCCGTGCTGGCCCAGGCCGCGCTGACGCTGCCGGAGGTCAACGTACCGCGCCTGGCCCTGGATACCGCCGAGTCCCTGGCCGCTGCCGACGACTCCAGCTACGACAGCAACCCGCAGGTGCCCGCCCTCACCCCGGAGCACCTGGCCTATGTGATCTACACCTCCGGCTCCACCGGCCAGGCCAAGGGCGTGATGGTCGAGCACCGCTCGCTGTTCAACTTCAGCCAGGTGCTGGCACACACCACCCACAGCCATTGCACGGCTCAGGCGCGGGTGGCCCTGAATGCCGGCTTCTACTTCGATATGTCGCTCAAGGGCATCTGCCAGCTCGGCGCCGGCCACTGCCTGGTGATCGTGCCGCAGCACCTGCGCGCCAGCGGCCAGGAGCTGCTGGACTTCCTCGAAGCCGAGCAGATCCAGGCCTTCGACTCCACCCCTTCGCAACTCGACGGCCTGCTCGCCGCCGGGCTGCTGGAGCGTGAACGCTACAAACCGCGCAGCGTGCTACTGGGTGGCGAGCCGATCAATGCCGCGACCTGGGCACGCCTGCGTGCCTGCCCGAGCATCCACTTCTACAACATGTACGGCCCCACCGAAGGTACCGTCGACGCTAGCCAGGGCTTGGTCGCCGAACTGGGCGAACAACCGAGCATCGGCCGCCCGCTGGCCAACGTGCAGCTCTATGTGCTCGATGCCCAAGGCCAGCCGGCGCCGATTGGCGTGGCCGGTGAATTGCACATCGGCGGCGCAGGTGTGGCACGCGGTTACCTCAACCGTCCGGAACTGACCGCCGAGCGCTTCATCCACACCGCGCTGGGCCGCCTGTACAAGACCGGCGACCTGGGCCGCTGGCGCGCCGACGGCACCCTGGAATACCTGGGCCGCAATGACTTCCAGGTGAAGATCCGTGGCTTCCGTATCGAGCTGGGGGAGATCGAAAGCGCCCTGCTGGCCTGCAACGGCGTGCGCGAAGCGGCGGTGATCGCCCGCGATGGCAAGCAGTTGGTCGCCTACCTGTGCGGTGCGCCAGCCGATGCTTCGGCCCTGCGTGCCGCGCTGCTTGAACGCTTGCCGGAGTACATGGTGCCCAGCGCCTACGTGGTGCTGGAGCAACTGCCGTTGACCGCCAACGGCAAGCTCGATCGCCGCGCCCTGCCCGCCCCCGGCGCCGAGACCCTGGCCAGCCAGGCCTATGCCGCGCCCGAAGGCGACACCGAGCAGGCCATCGCGCAGATCTGGCAAAGCCTGCTGGGCGTAGAACAGGTCGGCCGCGACGACGGCTTCCTGGCCCTGGGCGGTCATTCGCTGCTCACCGTGCAATTGCAGGCACGCCTGCTCCAGGAGCTGGGCGTGCAGCTCGACCTGCAGACCCTGTTCGCCCAGCGTTCGCTGCGTGAGCTGGCCGAATGTGTAGACCAGGCCAGACCGACCGACATCCAGGCCATCGAGCCGATTTCTCGCACTCAACCCGTACCGCTGTCGCTGGCGCAACAGCGCCTGTGGTTCCTCGACCAGCTCGATCCGGCGGCCAGCCTGGCCTACCACATGCCTGCCGCCCTGCACCTGCGTGGCAAGTTGAACGTTGAGGCGCTCAAGCAGGCGCTGGACCGCGTCATCGCCCGTCACGAAAGCCTGCGCGCCCGCTTCCCGCAGGCCGGCAGCGTGCAGTTCGCTCCGGCCGACTGTGGCTTCAGCCTGGTCGAGCACGACCTGCGCGGCCAGCCGGCAGAGGCCGTGGAGCAGCAGCGGGCCGAGGAAGCCCGCACGCCGTTCGACCTCGGCACGGGCCCGCTGGTACGTGGCCGCCTGCTGCGCATCGCCGATGACGAACACCTGCTGCTGGTGACCCAGCACCACATCGTTTCCGATGGCTGGTCGGTGGCGGTGATGATCGGCGAGTTCAACCGCCTGTACGCCGCGTTCTGCCAGGGCCAGGCCGACCCATTGCCGCCGCTGGCCCTGCAATACGCCGACTACGCTGCCTGGCAACAGCAGCAGTTGCAGGGCGAACGCCTGCAACACCAGCTGGAGTTCTGGCAGCAACACCTGCGCGGCGCCCCGGCGCTGCTGGAGCTGCCCACCGACCGGCCACGCCCCGCCGAACAGAGCTACCGTGGCGCCGCCCTGGCCGTGCAACTGCCCGCCGAGCTGAGCCAGCGCCTGCGCCAGTTCAGCCAGCAGCACGGCCTGACCCCCTTCATGACTCTGCTGGGGGCCTGGTCGATCCTGCTGTCGCGGCTGAGCAATCAGGCGCAAGTGGTAGTCGGCACACCGGTGGCCAACCGCACCCGCCAGGAAACCGAGGCGCTGATCGGCTTCTTCGTCAACACCCTGGCCCTGCACCTGGACCTGTCCGCGCACCGCCGCGTCGACGAGCTGCTGGCGCACATCAAGGCCACCACGCTCGACGCTTACGAGCACCAGGCGGTGCCGTTCGAACAGGTGGTCGAGGCCCTGCAACCGGAACGCAGCCTGGGCCACAGCCCGCTGTTCCAGGCCATGCTGGTGCTGGGCAACACGCCGCAAGACCAGGCCATTGCCCTTCCGGGCGTCGAACTGACGCCGCTGACGCCAGAAACCAGCACCACCCAGTTCGACCTGACCCTGGCGCTGAACGACGATGGCCAGACCTTCAGCGGCCAGTTCGAGTACGCCACCGACCTGTTCGACGCCAGCACCATCGCGCGCTGGCGCGAGCACCTGCTGTGCCTGCTCGACGCCATGCTGGCCTGTAGCGATCAGCCGTTGGCCGCGCTGCCACTGCTGACGCCCGCGCAAGCCGAACAACTGCAACAGGCCTTCAGCGGTCCGCAGGTGGCCTTGGACGAGCGCGCCGAGCGCCTGCCGCAACGGGTGTTCCAGGCCCAGGCGGCACGCACCCCCGACGCCCTGGCGGTGGCCAGCGCCACCGAGCGCTGCAGCTATGCGCAGCTCAATGCCCGCGCCAACCAGGTCGCCCACTGGCTGATCGGCCAGGGCGTGGGCCCGGACGACACCGTGGGCCTGTGCGCTGGCCGCAGCGCGCAGATGGTCGCGGGCCTGCTGGGCATTCTCAAGGCCGGTGCCGCCTACGTGCCACTGGATGCCAACTACCCCGCCGAGCGCCTGGCCTACATGCTCGCCGACAGCGCCCCGCGTGCGCTGGTCTGCGATGCCGGCCTGAGCCTGCCGGGCGCCGAGGGTCTGCCGACCCTGGAGCTGGGCAGCGCGGACCAGCAGCAGGCCGCCTGCCACGATCCGCAGGCACCGGCGCCGAGCTTCGGGCAACTGGCCTACGTGATCTACACCTCCGGTTCCACCGGCAAGCCCAAGGGCGTGATGGTCGAGCACCGCGGCCTGCGCAACCTGCTCGACTGGTACCTGCAGGACCTGGCCCTGGATGCCAGCGACGCGGTGTTGCTGGCCTCTTCCTACAACTTCGACCTGACCCAGAAGAACATCCTCGCCCCGCTGATGACCGGTGCCGCCCTGCACCTGGCCGCCGAGCCGTTCGACCCGAGGGCCATCGTGGCGCACATCCACAGTGCCGGCGTCAGCCACCTGAACCTTTCGCCCAGCGCCTTCCGTGCGCTGGTCGAAGCCGACCCCGAGCAACGCATGGCCGGCCTCAAGCGTGTGGTACTGGGCGGCGAGCCGATCCAGTTGAGCGTGCTGGAAAAGCTTGCCCAGCCGCGCCCACAGTTCATCAACAGCTACGGCCCCACCGAGTGCAGCGACGTGGTGGCCTGGCATCGCCTCGACGCCGACCTGGAACACTACCGTGAGCAGCCCATCCCGATCGGCCTGCCGATCCGCAACCTGCAGCTGCATGTGCTCGACGAGCACGGCCAGGTGCTGCCGATTGGCGTGGTGGGCGAAATCCACATCGGCGGCGCTGGTGTGGCGCGCGGTTACCTCAACCGCCCCGAGCTGACCGCCGAGCGTTTCATCGACACGCCGCAGGGTCGTCTGTACAAAACCGGTGACCTGGGCCGCTGGGCGGCCGATGGCATTCTGCACTACCTGGGCCGCAACGATGAACAGCTGAAGATTCGGGGCCTGCGCGTCGAGCCGGGCGAGATCGAAGCGGCACTTGCCAGCCTGCCCGGCGTGCGCGAGGCCGCGCTGGTGGCCCGCGACAGCGCCCAGGGCAAACAGTTGGTGGCCTACCTGTGTGGCGAGCCCGGCGAGCCTGCACAACTGCGCGAGGCGCTGGCCAGCCAGTTGCCGGCGCACATGCTGCCGGCGGCCTTCGTGACCCTGCCAGCCTTGCCGCTGACGCCCAATGGCAAGCTCGACCGCCGTGCGCTGCCCGAGCCGAGCGCCGACGCCTGGGCCAGCAGCACCTACGAGGCCCCGCAAGGGCCACTGGAACAGGCGCTGGCCGGACACTGGCAGGCCCTGCTTGGCGTGCCGCAGGTGGGTCGACACGACAACTTCTTCGCCCTCGGTGGGCACTCGATGATGGCCGTCAGCCTGATCGAGCGGCTGCGCGGCCAAGGCCTGAACGCCGACGTACGCACCCTGTTCAGCGCCCCGACCCTCAAGGCCCTGGCCCAGGCGCTGAGCGACAGCCACGGCCAGCACTTCCGTGCCCCGGCCAACGGCATCCCGGCCGGCTGCACCGCCCTCACCCCGCACATGCTGCCGCTGGTGGACCTCAGCCAGGCGCAGCTCGACCAGTTGAGCGATGCGGTAGCGGGTGGCGCGGCGAACATCCAGGACATCTACCCGCTGGCGCCGCTGCAGCAAGGCATCCTGTTCCACCACATGCTCGGCCAGCAGGGCGATGCCTACCTGGTGCGCTCGCTGCTGGAATTCGACGACCGCACCGCGCTGGACTCTTTCCTGGCGGCCTTGCAGCAGGTCATCGACCGGCATGACATCCTGCGCACCGGCGTGCATTGGGATGGCCTGCCCCAAGCGGTGCAGGTGGTGCAGCGCCAGGCCACGCTGCCGGTGCAGCTGCTGGAACTGCAGGCCGAAGGCGACGCGCTGGAGCAGCTCAAGGCCCGCACCGAGCCTTCACGTACCCGCCTGGACCTGCGCCAGGGCCCGCTGATGCGCGCCTGCATCGCCCGGCAGCCGGGCAGCCAGGGCTGGCTGCTGGCCCTGCTCAACCACCACATGGCCAGTGACCACGTGACCCTGGAAACCGTGCTGGAAGAAATCCACACGCTGCTGCACCAGGCCGACGCAGCACTGCCGCCCGCACAGCCGTTCCGCGACTTCATCGCCCAGGCCCTGGCCACCCCGGCCGAAGTGCACGAAGCCTATTTCAGCGCGCGTCTGAGCGATATCGACACACCGACCGCGCCCTTCGACGAACTCGACGTGCAGGGTGATGGCAGCCAACTGCAAGAAGCCGAGCTGGCGCTGAGCGACGCGCTGAACCAGCGCCTGCGCAGCCAGGCCCAGGCGCTGGGCGTGACCCCGGCGGCGCTGTTCCATGTGGCCTGGGCGCAAGTGCTGGCGCGCTGCACCAGCCTTGACGACGTGGTGTTCGGCACCGTGGTCAGCGGCCGCCTGCAAGGTTCGGCGGGCGCCGAGCATGCCCTGGGGGTGTTCATCAACACCTTGCCGGTGCGCGTGTCGGTGGCCGGCCAGGCTGCCCAGGCGCAGGTGTTGGCGACCCATCAGGACCTGATTGAACTGCTCGCCCACGAACAGGCGCCGCTGGCCCTGGCGCAGCGTTGCAGTGGCGTGGCCAGCGGCGTGCCGCTGTTCACCAGCCTGCTCAACTACCGCCACCAGCGTGATGATCGCCAGCTGCAATGGCCGAGGCTGCGCATTCTCGGCAGTGCCGAGCGCAGCAACTACCCGCTGGCGCTGTCGGTCAACGACCATGGCCACGCCCTGAGCCTGACCGTGCAATGCCTGCCGAGCATGTCGGCCACGACGATTGGCCAGATGATGCTGCAGGCGTTGCAGACCCTCAGCCAGGCTTTGGCCGCCCAGCCCGACCAGCCTCTGGCAGCACTCGACGTGTTGCCGGCCCAGGCCCGCGAACGGGCGCTGACCTGCAGCAACGCCGATGCCGTGGCCTTCCCCGGCGACCCGTGCATCCAGCACCTGTTCGAAGCGCAGGTGCGCCAGACGCCACAGGCCATTGCCGTACAGGCCGGCACCCACTGCCTGAGCTACGTGCAGCTCAACACCCAGGCCGACCAGCTGGCCCGCCAGTTGATCGCCGAGGGTGTGCTGCCCGGTGAGCTGGTGGCCCTCTGTGTGGCGCGCGGCGCGGCGATGATCGTCGGCCTGCTGGGCATTCTCAAGGCCGGCGCGGCCTACGTGCCGCTGGACTCGGCCTACCCTTCGGCCCGCCTGACCGCCATCGTCGAAGACGCGCGACCACGCCGTGTACTGGCCGATGCCCAGGGCCGTGAAGCCCTGGGCAGCCTGCCCGAAGGCAGCCGCTACCTGATGCTCGAACAGGCCCTGAGCAGCGCCCCGCAAAGCGGCCCGGCCGCCCCTGAGAACGGTGCGCTGAGTTCCGCCAGCCTGGCCTACGTGATCTACACCTCCGGCTCCACCGGCACGCCGAAGGGCGTGATGATCGAGCACCGCCAGCTGGTGGCCTCCACCCGGGCGCGCCTGCAGGTGTATGGCAGCTCGGCCGAGCGGCGCTTCCTGCTGCTCTCGTCGGTGGCCTTCGACAGCTCGGTGGCCGGGATCTTCGGCAGCCTGTGCAGCGGCGACACCCTGTGCATCGCCTCGGCCGAACAGGCCCGTGACCCGCTGGCCCTGGCCGAGCTGATCGAGGCCCAGTCGATCACCACGCTGCTGTGCGTACCGTCGCTGGCGCGGCCTTTGCTGGCCAGCCTGTCGCCGGCCTGCAGCCTGCGCGAAATGATCGTCGCCGGCGAGGCCTGCCCCGCCGACCTCGCCCAGGCCTGCGCGGCCCGTGAACCGGCACTGACGCTGTACAACGAATACGGCCCTACCGAAGCCACCGTATGGGCCAGCGTGCACCGCTGCGGCGCCGACGAACAAGGCACGGTGCCGATTGGCCGTGGCATCCCCAATGCCCGCCTGTACGTGCTCGACCCGCAGGGGCGCCCGGTGCCCCAGGGCGTGGCCGGTGAACTCTACGTGGGCGGTGCCGGGGTGGCCCGTGGTTACCTGGATCAGCCGGCGCTGAGCGCCGAACGCTTCCTGGACGACCCTTTCTGTACGGCGGCGCAGGCACGCATGTACCGCACCGGTGACCGGGTACGCCAGCGCCAGGATGGCGCGCTGGAGTTCCTCGGCCGGCTGGACCAGCAGATCAAGCTGCGCGGCCTGCGCATCGAGCCGGGCGAGATCGAGGCACGGATGCTCTGCGTAGCGGGTGTGCGTGAGGCGCTGGTCATCGCCCGGGAAGACACACCCGGCGTACCGCGCCTGGTGGCCTACCTGAGCCTGAGCGGCGAACTGGACGCTGCGCCGACGGCCTTGCGCGAGTACCTCGGCGAACACCTGCCGGCCTACATGGTGCCTGCGGCCTTCGTGGTGCTGGAGCGCCTGCCGCTGAGCCCCAACGGCAAGGTCGACCGCAACGCCCTGCCAGCACCTCAGGGCGGCGACTTCTCCAGCCGCGTGTTCGAGGCACCGCAAGGTGAAACCGAAACCGAACTGGCGCGCATCTGGGCCGAGTTGCTGGGCCTGGAACGCGTCGGCCGCCACGACCACTTCTTCGAGTTGGGCGGACATTCGCTGCTGGCCGTGCAGGTGACCCTGCAGGCCCGCCAGAGCTTCGGCGTGGACGTGCCGCTGCGTGAGGTGTTCGAGCACCCCACGCTCGACGCCCTGGCCGACCTGATCAACACCCTGCAACTGGCGCAGTTCAGCGCTGAACAACTGCTCGAGCTGGAGGGCCAGATGGCCTCGCTCAGCGAAAGTGAACTGCTTGCCCTCGTTTCCAAGGATGCCTGACCGTGACCGACACTACGCAAAGCCTCGACGCCCTCAAACGTGCAGCCCTGCTGCGCCTGCTCAAGCAACGCGGCGCCCAGCCCGAACAGGTCAAGGCCCAGAGCAGCATCCCGCAGGCCGACCGCACGGCGCCCCTGCCTTTGTCGTTCGCCCAGCAGCGCCTGTGGTTCCTCGACCAGCTCGACCCTACGGCGAGCGTCGCCTATCACATGCCGGCGGCCCTGGCGTTGCGTGGCGAGCTTGACCGTGACGCCCTGCAAGCCGCCCTGGACCAACTGGTGGCGCGCCATGAAAGCCTGCGCACCACCTTTGGCCGCGATGGCGAGCAGACCGTGCAGCTGATTGCCCCGGCCGACAGCGGCTTTAGCCTCTGCGAACACGACCTGCGCCACCTGCCTGCGGCCGCAGCGCGTGCCGAGGCCGAGCGTCTGGCCGAGGAAGAAGCCCGCGCCCCGCTGGTCTTGAGCGAAGGCCCGCTGGTGCGCGGGCGCCTGCTGCGCCTGGCCGACGACGAACACCGCCTGCTGCTGACCCAGCACCACATCATCTCCGATGGTTGGTCGACCGGTGTGCTGGTCCAGGAACTGGCGGCGCTGTACCAGGCCCTGAGCCGCGGCCAGGCGCCTGCCCTGCCCGAGCTGCCCCTGCAATACGCCGACTACGCGGCCTGGCAGCGCACCCAGCTCAGCGGCGAGGCGTTGGCCGAACAGGTGAATTTCTGGCGTGAGCGTCTGGCTGGCGCCCCGGCGCTGCTGAGCCTGCCGACCGACCGGCCGCGGCCGGCGGTGCAGAGTTTCCGTGGCGACACCCATGTGTTCGACCTGCCGCCGGCACTGGCCGGAGCCATCCAGCAGCACGCCCAGGCCCGCGCCGCCACGCCGTTCATGCTGCTGATGGCGGCCTGGGCAGTGTTGCTGGCCAGGGTCAGTGGCCAGCAGGACGTGGTGATCGGCACCGTCGCCGCCAACCGCGACCGCCCCGAATGGCAGAACGTGATCGGTTTCTTCGTCAACACCCTGGCGATCCGCGTGCGCCTGGAAGCCGACCCGACCCTCGCCGAGGTGCTGGAGCAGGTCAAGGCGCTGATGCTCGAAGCCGCCGATTACCAGGGCGCGCCCTTCGACCAGGTGGTCGAGGCGCTCAACCCGCCGCGCAGCGCCAGCCACAGCCCGGTGTTCCAGAGCATGCTCTACACCAATGCCGGTGGCGCCGGGGCTTCGCTGCAACTGCCCGGGCTGGAGCTGGAGTTCCTGCCCGCGCACAAGGCCAGCACCCAGCACGACCTCTCGCTGCACATCGACGAAGGCCGTGGGCAGCTGTCGTGCAGCCTGTCGTACGCCACGGCGCTGTTCGAAGCAACCAGCATCGAACGCCTGGCACAACGTTTCGAGAACCTGCTGGAACACTTCACCCAGGCCCCGGACACCCGCCTGAGCCGTCTGGAACTGGACCGCGAGACGCCGCTGCCAGCCATCCAGGCGCTGCCCGAGCATCCGGCGCAGATGCCGCTGTCGTTCCACCAGGAGCGCCTGTGGTTCATCGACACCTTCGAAGCCGGTTACCTGTACCCGGCCAACCCGGTCTACCACAACATTCCCCTGCTGCTGGCCCTGGACGGCGAAGTCGACCAGACCGCGCTCCGCCAGGCCCTGAATGGCCTGCTGGCGCGCCATCCGCTGCTGCGTTGCCGCGTGCATGGCGATGGCGCGCGTGGCTGGCAGACCTTCGAAGGCCCGGCCCAGCTGCCTCTGGCGGTGCTCCAGGCCGCACCTGATGCGCTGCTCGAACAGGCCTTGGCCGAGACGCGCAAACCCTTGCCGCTGGGTGATTCCAGCCTGGTGCGCGCCTGCCTGGTGCAGGCCGGCGAGCGCCAGGCCGTGCTGGCGCTGACGGTGCATCACCTGCTGGCCGACCGCAGCAGCATGAGCGTGCTGCGCCGCGACCTGCTGGCGCTGTACGCGGCGGCCTGTGCCGGTCGTGAAGCCGACCTGCCAGCCCTGACGCATTCGTTCGCCGACTTTGCCACCTGGCAGCGCCAGTTGCCGGCGGCGACCACGGAAAACCTGCGCGCCTGGTGGGCCTACCAGCTGCGCGGCAAGCTGCAGGCACTGGAGCTGCCGCTGATCCGGCCACGGGCGGCGGTGCATGTGTTTGCCGAAGCCACTCATGATTTCCGTGTCGAGGCGGCACTGGTACGCCGCCTGCAGGGCCTCGCCGAGCAAACGGGCTACAGCACCCGAAGCCTGGCGCTGAGCGCCTTCACCGCCCTGCTGCGCCGCTACGCCGGACATGACGAACTGGTGGTGGGCACCAGCGCCGCGTGCCGCAACGAGGCGCTGGCCGGAGTGGTCGGGCCCATCGACAACCTGCTGGTGATCCGCACCCAGTGCCCGGCCGGCACCACGCCGCAGGCCCTTTGCGCGAGCACCGCCGAGACTCTGGCCCAGGCCCTGGCGCACCGCCAGTTGCAATTCGACCAACTGGTGCTGGCGCTGAACCCGGCCAAGGACATGAGCCGCACCGCGCTGTTCGATGTGCTGTTCAACTACCAACAGGCCGAGCCGAGCGAAGTGGTCGCCGGCGTGTCCTTCACGCCGCTGGAAACCAACCTGGGCTACGGCAAGAACGATCTGCACCTGCTGATCGATGACCATGGCCTGTATTGGAACGGCCATCTGGTCTACAACGCCGAATTCTTCGAGCCGGCGTTCGCCGAGCAACTGATGCAGCATTACGTGCGCCTGCTCGAAGCCCTGGTGGACGCGGCGCAGACGCCCGTGGACGACCTGGCGCTGCTCAATGCCGAGCAGCGCCAGCAGCAGGTGCTGGCGTTCAACGACAGCGAAGCGGCCTGGCCCGAACACAGCACGATTCACCAGTTGTTCGAGGAACAGGTGCTTCAGCACCCCGAGCGCATTGCCGTGAACCTGGGCAACGAGCGCCTCAGCTATGCGCAGCTCAACGCCCGGGCCAACCAGCTGGCGCACCGCCTGCGTGCTGCTGGCGTCACCCCGCAAGCACCGGTGGCGGTTGCCTTGCAACGCTCGCAGGGCATGGTGGTGGCGACCCTGGCGGTGCTCAAGGCCGGTGGCGCCTACGTGCCGGTCGACCCCAATGCACCCGCAGAGCGCATTGCCTTCGTGCTGCAGGACAGCGGCGTGCGCCACGCCATCATCGACCCGGCACTGGCCGAGACGGCCGCCCGACTGGGCATCGAAGTGCTGGCGCCGGAAGACGACAGCGCCGGTCCCGCCAGCGTTGAGAACCTGCCCAACCTCAGCGCGCCGGAGCACCTGGCGTACGTGATCTACACCTCGGGGTCCACCGGCCAGCCCAAGGGTGCGCTGCTGGAACACCGCAACGTGGTGCGCCTGTTGCACAACAACCGCGCGCCATTCGACTTCGGCGCGAACGACGTGTGGTCGCTGTTCCATTCGCATGCCTTCGATTTCTCCGTGTGGGAGATGTTCGGCGCGCTGCTGCACGGTGGCCGCCTGGCCCTGGTCCCTGAAGCCCTGCGGCGTGATCCACAGGGGCTGCTGGATTTCCTGCAGGCCGAGCAGGTCAGCGTACTCAACCAGACCCCTTCGGCCTTCGATGCGCTGAGCAGCGTGGCCCTGGAACACCCCGCCACCCTGGCGCACCTGCGCTATGTGATCTTCGGCGGCGAAAGCCTGGAGCCGGCGCGCCTGGCGGGCTTCCATCAGCGTTTTGGCCATGTGGCGCTGGTGAACATGTACGGCATCACCGAAACCTGCGTGCACGTGACCTTCAAGGCCCTGCAACAGGCCGACATCGACGCCGGCATCTCCAACGTCGGGCGGCCGATCCCGACCACCGAGGTGTACGTGCTCGACGACCAACAGCGTCTGCTGCCGGTGGGCGTGGCCGGGGAAATCTGCGTGGGTGGCCTGGGCGTCGGGCGCGGCTACCTGAACCGTCCGGAACTGACCACCGAGCGCTTCATCGACAACCCGCTGCGCCCTGGGCAGCGCCTGTACCGCTCGGGTGACCTCGGCAAATGGCTGGCCAACGGCGAGCTGGTGCACCTGGGGCGCATGGATGCGCAGGTGAAGATCCGTGGCTTCCGTATCGAGCTGGGCGAGATCGAAGCCAAGCTGCTCGCCTGCCAGGGCGTGCGTGAAGCCCGCGTGCTGGCCCGCGACGATGCCGCCCAGAGCAAGCGCCTGGTGGCCTACCTGATCCCGCAGCCGGGCACCACGCTGGCGGTGGCGGCATTGCGCGCGCAACTGGGCGCGACACTGCCGGACTACATGATTCCCAGTGCCTTCGTGAGCCTGGCCAGCTACCCGCTGACCGTCAACGGCAAGCTCGACACCCAGGCCCTGCCGGCCACCGACCTCAACGCCATGGCCAGTGAGTCGTATGCCGAACCCGAAGGGCCGACCGAACAGGCCCTGGCTGAACTCTATGAAGCGCTGCTCGGCGTTTCGCCGGTGGGTCGCAACGACAGTTTCTTCGAACTGGGCGGGCATTCGCTGCTGGCCGCGCAGTTGGTGGTGCGGGTGCGCCAGCAACTGGGCCACGAGCTGATGCTGCGCGACCTGTTCAGCAACCCCAGCGTCGCTGCCCTGGCGCAGGTGCTCGGCGTCACCCAGGCGAGCACCCAGCAAGCCATTGTGCCGACCGATCGCAGCGCGCCGCTGCCGCTGTCGTTCGCCCAGCAGCGCCTGTGGTTCCTCGACCGCCTGGACCCTGGTGCCAGCGCCGCCTACCACATGCGCGCCACCCTGCTGCTGCGCGGCGAGCTGGACCGCGATGCGCTCAAGGCCGCACTGGACCGTCTGGTCGAGCGCCACGAAAGCCTGCGTACCACCTTCAGTTGCCCCGGCGAACAGCCAGTGCAGGTCATCGCCCCGGCCGACATCGGCTTCAGCCTGACTGAGCAGGACCTGCGTGCCCTGCCCTACGAGCAAGCCAGCCAGAGCGCCGCACGCATCGCCGACCATGAAGCGGCCAAGCCTTTCGACCTGGCCCGTGGGCCGCTGATTCGCGGTCACCTATTGCAGGTGGCCGACGATGAGCACGTGCTGCTGGTGGTGCAGCACCACATCATCTCCGACGGTTGGTCGGTGGGGGTCTGCGTGCGCGAGCTGGGGGCCTTGTACCGCGCCTTCAGCCAGCAACAGCCCGACCCGCTGCCGCCCCTGGCGATCCAGTACGCCGACTACGCCGCCTGGCAGCAGCGTACGCTGGGCCATGAGCAGTTGCAGGCCCAGGCGGCCTACTGGCGCGAACATCTGCAAGGCGCCCCGGCGGTGATCAACCTGCCCGGCGACCGGCCACGTCCGGCACGGCAGAGTTTCCGTGGCGGCGATGTACCGGTGCTGATCGAGGCGCCGCTGTACCAGCGCCTGGCGAATGTCTGCAAACAGCATCAGGTCACACCCTTCATGGCCTTGCTCAGCGCTTGGGCGGTGCTGATGGCACGCCTGGGCAACGAGCCGGACGTGGTGATCGGCGTGCCCAACGCCAACCGCAGCCGCGCCGAGACCGAAGCGCTGATCGGCTTTTTCGTCAACACCCAGGCGCTGCGCCTGAACCTGGCCGACAACCCCAGCGGTGCGCAACTGCTGGCCTTGGCCAGGCAGGCGGTACTGGGCGCTCATGAGCATCAGGACATTCCCTTCGAACAGGTGATCGAAGCGCTGCAACCACCGCGCTCGCTCAGCCACAGCCCGGTGTGCCAGGTGGCGCTGTCGCTGGACAACACCCCCGGCCAGGCCGACCTCGCGCTGCCGGGCCTGAGCCTGACGCCGGTCGAGCAGGCGCACCACACCGCGCAGTTCGAACTGATGCTGACCCTGGGGCATGCCGATGGCGGCCTGGCCGGGGTGATCGAATACGCCAGCGACCTGTTCGAGCGCGGCACGGTGGAACGCTTCGCCGAGCACTTCAAGGTGCTACTGACGGCGCTGCTGGATGACCTGCAACGGCCGGTGCTGAACCTGCCGCTGCTCAGCGCTGCGCAGCGCCAGGCCAGCCCGGCCACGGCACAACCCAAGGCCCGCTTTGCCGGTACGCCGCTGCTGCACCAGCGCTTCGAGCGCGCCGCTTCGAGCGCGCCGCACAGCATTGCCCTGAGCTTTGCCGACCAGCAGGTCAGCTACCAGGCGCTGAATCGCCGGGCCAATGCCCTGGCCGAGCAGTTGCTGAGCCACGGCGTGCAGCCTGACGAACGCGTGGCCATCCTCGCCGAGCGCGGCATTGGTCAGGTGGTGGCGATTCTCGCGGTGCTCAAGGCCGGCGCCGGCTACGTGCCAATGGACCCGGCCTATCCGGCCGAGCGCCTGGGTTACCTGCTGGACGACAGCCAGCCGACCCTGCTGCTGGCCGAGCCGGCCTGCCTGAGCGTATTGCCCGGCCACGACGTACCGGTACTGGCCCTGGACAGCAGTGCACCAGAGCCTGGCCCGGCCTACGACCGCAACACCGAACGGCCGGCCCTGCAGCCGCAGCACCTGGCCTACGTGATCTACACCTCAGGCTCCACCGGGCAGCCCAAGGGCGTGCAGGTGGAGCACCGCCAGATCGCGCGGCTGTTCGACGCTTGCGCCGGGCTGTTCGACTTCGGCGCGCAGGACGTGTGGACGCTGTTTCACTCCTTCGCCTTCGACTTCTCGGTCTGGGAGCTGTGGGGTGCGCTGAGCCATGGCGGGCGGCTAGTGATCGTGCCGGCCGAGATGGCCCGCTCCGCCGAAGACTTCCATGCCCTGGTGTGCCGCGAGGGTGTCACCGTACTGAACCAGACTCCGAGCGCCTTCCGCCGCTTCATCCAGGCCCATGAGCGCGCACCGGGCGAGCACGCCCTGCGCGAGGTGATCTTCGGCGGCGAAGCGCTGGAGTTCGCCAGCCTGCGCCCATGGACCGCACGCACGCCACTGAGCCGCACGCGGCTGGTGAACATGTACGGCATCACCGAAATCACCGTGCATGCGACCTTCTACCCGCTGGCCCAGCACGAGATCGACGACGGCGCGCCGAGCCTGATCGGCACCCCGCTGCCGGACCTGTGCCTGCGCGTACTGGATGCCAACCTGCAGCCGGTACCGGTCGGTGTGGAAGGCGAAATCTACATCGGTGGCGGCGGCGTGGCCCGCGGTTACCTGAACCGTGATGCGCTCAGCGCCGAGCGCTTCATCGACGACCCCTTTGCCCCCGGCGAGCGTCTGTATCGCACTGGTGACACCGCGCGCTACGACAACGACGGCGGCGTGGTGTACGTGGGCCGCAACGACTCCCAGATGAAGATTCGCGGCCTGCGTATCGAGCTGGGTGAAATCGAAGCGCGTCTGCTGGCCTGCCCAGGTGTCAGCCAGGCACGGGTGCTGGCCTTCGAATACGCGCCGGGCGACCAGCGCCTGGTGGCGTACCTCATCCCTCACGACGGCGCAGAGCTGGACGCCGCACGGCTGCGCGAGCAACTGGCCGAGCATTTGATGGACTACATGCTGCCCAGTGCCTTCGTGTCGCTGCAGGCCTGGCCGTTGACCACCAACGGCAAGCTGGACCGCAAGGCCCTGCCCGCCCCGGACACCGGTACGCTGGCGCGACGCGAGTACCAGGCGCCACAAGGGCCGGTGGAAACCCTGCTGGCGCAGGCCTGGCAAAGCCTGCTGCGTGTCGAGCAGGTGGGCCGCGACGACCACTTCTTCGAGCTGGGCGGCCACTCGTTCCTGGTCATCAGCCTGATCGAACGCCTGCGCCAGGAAGGCCTGGCCCTGGACGTGCGCACCGTGTTCGCCGCACCGACGCTCAAGGCCATGGCCGCGGCCACGGTGCCGGTCGACACGCAGCAGGCCGCCGCCACGCCGGCGATTCCGGCCGATTGCCAGCACATCACGCCCGACATGCTGCCGCTGACGACCTTGAACCAGGCCGAGATCGAGCAGATCGTCGAGCAGGTGCCAGGCGGGGCCGCCAACGTGCAGGACATCTACCCGTTGTCGCCACTGCAGGAAGGCATTCTGTTCCACCACCTGCTGCAGAGCGAAGGCGATGCCTACCTGATGCGCACCGTGGTGACCTTCGAGCGCCGCGAGCTGCTGGACAACTTCCTGGCCGCGGTGCAGGTGGTCATCGACCGCCACGACATTCTGCGCAGTGCCCTGCGCTGGCAAGGCCTGCCAGCCCCGGTGCAGGTGGTGCAGCGTCAGGCCAGGCTGCCACTGGTGACCCTCGACTGCCCGGCGGGCGACAGCGCCCTGGAGGTGCTGCGCGAGCACACCGACCCGCATCGCCTGCGCCTCGACCTGCAACAGGCGCCGTTGATCGCCGCCTATGCCATTTACGATGAGCCGGGCCAGCAATGGCTGCTGGCGCTGCTGGACCACCACCTGATCAGCGACAACGTGACCCTGCGCCTGATCATGCTGGAGATCCAGGCGGTGCTCGAAGGCCGTGCCGAGCAGTTGCCGCCGTCGCAGCCTTACCGTGACTTCATCGCCAAGAACGCCCAGGTGCCGATCGCCGAGCATGAGGCGTACTTCCGCCAGTTGCTGCATGACGTAGACACCACCAGCGCGCCGTTCGGGGTGCTGGATGTCCACGGCAGCGGCGCTGGCATTCAGCGCGCGGTCCGGCACCTGAACCCGGCGCTGACCCAGCGTGTGCACCAGGCGGCCAGCGCCCAGGGCGTACCGACCTCGGTGCTGTTCCATGCCGCCTGGGGTCTGGTGGTGGCCGCCACCAGCGGCAGCGACGAAGGCCTGTTCGGCACCGTGCTCTCGGGGCGCTCGCAAGGCACCGCCGGCGCCGACCATGCCCTGGGCATGTTCATCAATACCCTGCCGATGCGCCTACGGGTGCGCCAGCACAGCGTCGCGCAGCTGGTGGCCGATGCCTATCGGCAACTTGGCGAGCTGCTGGTGCATGAGCAGGCGCCCCTGGCCCTGGCCCAGCGCTGCAGCGCCGTGGAAGCTTCCGCGCCGCTGTTCACGGTGATCCTCAACTGCCGCCATGGCGAACTCATCGATGCCGACGGCCAACAGCGCGAGCAGCTGGCCGATCAACCCGGGATTCGCTTCCTGGCGTCGGAAACCCGCACCAACTACCCGCTGGAAATTGCCGTGGCCGATGTCGGAGAACAGTTCTCGCTCACGGCTCAGGCGGTCAGCGGCATCGACCCGGCACGCGTGGCCGAGTACCTGGAACAGGCCGTGGCTTCCCTGGTCGATGCTCTGCAGCATGACCCCGAGCGCCCGGCCCAGGCCCTGGAGGTGCTGCCCGACGCCGAGCGCGAGCAACTGCTGCGCGGCTTCAACCACACCGCCGAGGATTTCGGCGCGGTTCGTCCGCTGCACCAGCAGTTCGAAGACCAGGCCCGCCAGCAGCCCGACGCCACCGCGCTGGTCCATGAGCAGCAACAACTCAGCTACCAGCAGCTCAACCGCCGCGCCAACCACCTGGCCCGCCAGTTGCTCGCCCTCGGCGTGCAGCCCGACGACCGCGTGGCGCTGTGCGCCGAGCGCAGCCTGGAGATGATCGTCGGCGTGCTCGGCGTGCTCAAGGCCGGTGCCGCCTACGTGCCGCTGGACCCGGCCAACCCCGCCGAGCGCATGGCCTTCCTGCTCGCCGACAGCCAGCCCTGCGCCGTGCTGGCCCAGGCCGCGCTGAAGCTGCCGGAGGTCAACGTACCGCGCCTGGCGCTGGACACCGCCGAATCCCTGGCCGCTGCCGACGACGCCGACTTCGACAACAACCCGCAGGTGCCCGCCCTCACCCCGGAGCACCTGGCCTATGTGATCTACACCTCCGGCTCCACCGGCCAGGCCAAGGGCGTGATGGTCGAGCATCGCTCGCTGTTCAACTTCAGCCAGGTGCTGGCGCGCACCACCCACAGCCATTGCAGCGCGCAAGCGCGGGTGGCCCTGAATGCCGGGTTCTACTTCGATATGTCGCTCAAGGGCATCTGCCAGCTCGGCGCCGGCCATTGCCTGGTGATCGTGCCGCAGCACCTGCGCGCCAGCGGCCAGGAGCTGCTGGACTTCCTCGAAGCCGAGCAGATCCAGGCCTTCGACTCCACCCCCTCGCAACTCGACGGTCTGCTCGCCGCCGGGCTGCTGGAGCGTGAGCGCTACAAGCCACGCAGCGTGCTGCTGGGTGGCGAGCCGATCAACGCCGCGACCTGGGCACGCCTGCGTGCCTGCCCGAGCATCCACTTCTACAACATGTATGGGCCGACCGAAGGCACGGTGGACGCCAGCCAGGGCCTGGTTGCCGAACTGGGCGAACAACCGAGCATCGGCCGCCCGCTGGCCAACGTGCAGCTCTATGTGCTCGATGCCCACGGCCAACCGGCGCCGATTGGCGTGGCCGGTGAATTGCACATCGGCGGCGCAGGTGTGGCACGCGGTTACCTCAACCGCCCGGAACTGACCGCCGAGCGCTTCATCCACACCGCGCTGGGCCGTCTGTACAAGACCGGTGACCTGGGCCGCTGGCGCGCCGACGGCACCCTGGAGTACCTGGGCCGCAATGACTTCCAGGTGAAGATCCGTGGTTTCCGTATCGAACTGGGGGAGATCGAAAGCGCCCTGCTGGCCTGCGAGGGCGTGCGCGAAGCGGCGGTGATCGCCCGCAACGACAGCCATGGCGACGAGGCCGGTACCCGCCTGGTGGCCTACCTGTGCGGTACACCGCCGGACGCGGCGCAATTGCGTGCCGCGTTGCTCGAACGCCTGCCGGAGTACATGGTGCCCAGTGCCTACGTGGTGCTGGAGCAACTGCCGCTGACCGCCAACGGCAAGCTCGACCGCCGCGCCCTGCCCGCACCAGGCGCCGAGTCCCTGGCCAGCCAGGCCTATGTGGCACCGCAAGGCGAGACCGAACAGGCCATCGCGCAGATCTGGCAGACCCTGCTGGGTGTCGAACAGGTCGGCCGCGATGACGGTTTCCTGGAGCTGGGTGGCCACTCCCTGCTGGCGGTGCAATTGCTGTCGAGGCTGCGCCGCAAACTCGGCGCACGTCTCAGCCTGCGCGAACTGTTCGAGGCACCTACGGTGCGCGGCCTCGCGGCACTGGTCGACGGCACCTCGTCGAGTGACGCCGGCAGCATCCCGCTGGCCAACCGCAACCAGCGTCTGCCGCTGTCGTTCGCCCAGCAGCGCCTGTGGTTCCTCGACCAACTGGACCCGGCAGCCGGCGCGGCCTACCACCTGCCCCAGGCCCTGCGCCTGAGCGGCCCGCTGGACCGCCGTGCGCTGCAGGCCACGCTGGACCGCCTGGTGGCCCGCCACGAAATCCTGCGTACGCGTTTCGAGCGGGTCGACGGCGAACCGGCCCAAGCCATCGCCCCCGCCGACTGCGGCTTCAACCTGGCTTATGAAGACCTGCGCGGACTGCCCGAGGCCGAGCGCGACAGCGCCTTGCAGGCGCTGGGTGAAGCCAACGTCACGCAGCTGTTCGACATGGCGCGCGGTCCGCTGCTGCGTGGCTTGCTGGCGCAGGTGGATGAACAGGGGCACGTCCTGTTCATCACCTTGCACCACATCATTTCCGATGGCTGGTCGAACGGCATCCTCGCCCAGGAGGTCAGCCGGCTGTACGCCGCCTTCGCCCAGGGCCAGCCGGATCCGTTGCCGCCGCTGCCGCTGCAATACGCCGACTACGCCGCCTGGCAGCGCCGCGTGCTCGACGGTGCCGGCCTGGAAGCCAGCCTGGGCTTCTGGCGCCAGCACCTGGACGGTGCCCCGACGCTGTTGAACCTGCCGCTGGACCGCCCGCGTCCGGCCACCCAGAGCTACGCCGGGGGCATCGTCGAGTGCCGCTTCCCGGTGGCGCTGAGTGAACAGCTGCGGCAGTTCAGCCAGGCCCAGGGCAGCACCTTGTTCATGCTGTTGCTGGCTGGCTGGTCGACGCTGATGAGCCATCTCAGTGGTCAGCAGGATGTGGTGATCGGTACGCCGGTGGCCAACCGTTCGCGGCCGGAGCTGGAGCCACTGATCGGCTTCTTCACCAATACCCTGGCGCTGCGGGTCAAGCCGAGTGCCGACACCGCCATCCACGACCTGCTGGCGCAGGTCAAGGCGACCACGCTGGCGGCCTACCAGCACCAGGACCTGCCATTCGAGCAGGTGGTCAGCGCCCTGCAGCCGGTGCGCAACATGGGCCACAACCCGCTGTTCCAGGTGATGCTGAGCCTGAACAACACCCCTGACGCAGCGCTGCAGCTGCCAGGGCTGCAAGTGGCCGGTGTCGAGCGCCCGCACCATGCCACCCAGTTCGACCTGGCCCTGTCGCTGGTCGACCACGGCGACTACATCGGCGGCAGCCTGCAGTACGCCAGCGACCTGTTCGACACCGCCAGTGCCGAGCGCATCGCGGCGCTGTTCGGCACCTTGCTCGAGCACTGGGTCCGCGATGCCGACCAGCCACTCAGCCAGGTGCTGGCCCAGCTGCCGGCGCCGACGCGCAAAGTACACAGTGACGAACCGGCGCTACAGGCCACGGCGCAGCCCAAGCTCTTCGAGGCTCCGCAAGGTCCCGTCGAGCAGGCAGTGGCGGCCATCTGGCAGAGCCTGTTCAACAAGGAGCAGATCAGCCGCCACGACGACTTCTTCCAGTTGGGCGGGATTTCCCTGATGGCCGTGCAAATGGCCTCGCGCCTGCGCAAGGTGCTGGGCAAGCCGGTGGCGGTGCGCGATCTGTTCGTCGAACCGACCCTGGCTGGCTTCGCTCGCACGTTGAGCAGCGAGGCCGAACCCGACCAGCCGAGCAACCTGGTGCCGGTGCGCCCGCAAGGCGCGCAGCGCCCACTGTTCCTCGTGCATCCACTGGGGGGCGAAGTCCAGTACGCCTACGACCTGGCCGTTGCCTTGCCGGACAGCCTGCCGGTCTACGGCCTGGCCGCCAGCGGCTTGAAGGCCGGCGAAAGCGTGCTCAGCGACGTACCGGCCATGGCCGCGCGTTACCTGGACGCCATCGCGCGGGTGCAAGGCAGTGGACCGTACCGCATCGCGGGTTGGTCGGCGGGTGGCCTGATCGCCTATGAGATGGCGCGTCAGCTTGAGGCCAAGGGCCAGGGTGTGGAATGGCTCGGCATCATCGACGCGTCGGCCCGTACCGAAGCCGAGGCCGGGCCAGCCCCCAGCGAGGCGCAGTTCCTCATGGCCTGGCTGCCGCAAGGCATCGCGCCAGAGCTGGAGCAGCGCCTGAAACAGCTGGCCGAGAACGATGCCGTGGAACCCATGCTGGCTCTGTGCAGTGAACATGGGCTGCTGCCCGAAGAACTGCCGGCCGGCATCGACCTGGCGCTGCTGCGCAGCCACCTGGCGGTGGCCTGGGGCATTCGCAAGGCGGTGGGCGCCTACGTGACCCCGCCAAGCAGCCTGAGCGTGAAGCTGTTCCGCGCCGCCGACCAGCCACGCCAGGACCCGACCCTGGGTTGGGCGCAGGTGGTTGGCGAACAGGTGCATGGCGTGGCATTGCCAGGGACGCACAACACCCTGGTGAAGGCGCCTTACGTGCAGGCGCTGGGTGAGGCGATCAGCAAGGTCTTGAGGGAGGCATGACGCGCTGAGTGGTGCTGCCCGGGTCCATGGCGATGGGCTCGGGCAGTTCAGTTTGTGGGGGCGAGCTTGTTCGCGAAAGGGCTGTCAAGGTCGCGGCTACCGCCTGACCGATCAATCATGCCTGCGAATACCGTAGATCTCGGCAACCACCTGTGCCGTGGCTTCTTCGAGGCTGCCTTCGTTACGGCACAGCACCCAGCCGTTCTCGGTCACCGCTCGTTCGAACGCATAGGTGCTCGTCTCGTGCTCCTCTTGCCCATACAGCAAGGTACTGCCCGATCCACGGCGGCGTGCCGACAACCTTGCCCATGAAATATCAGGGTCGGTGACGACGCCGACATGCAGATCCGGAACCCGGACCTTGCGTTCGATGTTCAGTTGCAGAATTTCCGGAAATGGCACCAGCCGCCGAAAGGCGGCATCGGACGGGTACCATCGATCGATCAGGATGATGCTGTCTGCGGGTTGCGTGGCGATCGAGTGCTGGGAAATCCACGCGCGACTGTCTGCCAGGCGCTGGCAGATGCTCAGTTCAGCATCCCGACATGGATTTCTCACCAGCTGGTTCACCAGGGCCATGGTCTGCGCCCTGAAAGGATCGCTCTTCTTCTCGCAAAGCCGGATCACCTTGTGGTTGTCGGCCCTCAGGGCTTTGGTAACGGCTTCCAGTAGCGTGGTTTTCCCCGTGCCCTTGGGGCCATCTATGGAAACGAACAGCGGACGATTCATTTTTCGGGCATCAGTCGGTGGGCTTAGCAGTGTCGTGAATCCTGCCTGGATTTCAAGCGCTTTTGTGGTGGTTGCACAATCAAGACCAGCATCACGCACACTGGAAAAGTGAATCTGCCAGCCGCTTACCTTGACAGCCTCTCATCGCGCGACAAATAATTTGTAAGAATTCATGTATATGACCATATAACAAGGTGAATCGGTCGATGAATGCTCAACACCGCGATGTCCCTTCGCTTCTTTCTGCGTGTCTGCGCGCCCCGCTGCTTCGGCAGATTACCGGTGGCCTGTGGCACTTCAGCCCCTGCTCCTGCGTCCCCAACGCGTGAATACGCCGGTTTCTTGCGGCAACGATGCCGCGCCTGCCGGGCGCTGCGCCGCCCTTCCTATGCCTATGAATGCTGAGTGCCCCCCAAGCGCCAGCCCAACCGAGATCCGTCCATGACTCCGTTAGATATTCAGCTCTTGATGACCGCGCTGGTCAGTGTCCTGGTGCTGGTGGCACTCATCGTTTCGCGCCTGAAGATGCACCCGCTGCTGGCCCTGCTGGTGGTGTCCGTCGGCGTTGGCTTTGCCACCGGCATGGAGCCCGGCTCGATCGTTTCGCACCTAGTCGCCGGTGCCGGCAAGACCCTCGGTGCGGTTGGCGTGGTGATCGCGCTGGGCGCCATGCTGGGCAAGATCCTGGCAGACGCCGGGGTCACCGAGCAGATCGCCGAGGTGATCCTCAAGCGCACCCCGGATCGCATGATTCCCTGGGCGATGATGATGGTGGCCTTCGTCATTGGCATTCCGATGTTCTTCGAGGTGGGCCTGGTGATCATGCTGCCGCTGATCTTCAGCGTGGCGCGCAAGCTCGAAGGGCAGGAGCGCTTCAAGGGGTCGGCCTATGTATATGTCGGGGTTCCAGTGATTGCTGCCCTGGCGGCCATGCACGGCATGGTGCCACCGCATCCTGGTCCGTTGACCGCCATCGCCGCACTGAAGACCTCGGTTGGCCCGACCATGCTCTACGGCTTCCTTGCTGCGGTGCCAGCGATGATTCTGGGCGGCCCGCTGTATGGCCTGTTTATCGCGCCGCGCATGAGCACCCGCCCCGACCAGGCTCTGCTCGACCAGTTCACCCTCGCGGAAAAGGCTGACGACAAGGCCCTGCCCAGCGTGTGGATCGGCGTGCTGGCTGCCCTGCTGCCGGCGATTCTGATGCTGGTGCATGCGGTGGCCGAGATGGTCCTGCCCAAGGGCAATGCCATCCTGCAAATGGCGGCTTTCGTGGGCAATCCGCTGATCGCCATGCTGCTGGGCGTGCTGTTCGCCGGTGCCAGCCTGGTGCTGTTGCGCGGTGGCGACACCGACAAGCTGCGCGCGGCGCTGGGCAAGAGCCTGATGCCCATCGCCTCGATCATCATGATCATCGCTGGCGGCGGTGCCTTCCAGGAGCTGCTGACCAGCGCCAAGGTGGGTGATGCCATCGTGCACCTGACCCAGCAGTCAGCCGTACCGCCGCTGATTCTGGGCTGGCTGATCGCGATGCTGCTGTCGGTGTCGACCGGCTCGGCCACCGTCGGCATCGTCGGCGCTGCCGGGCTGCTGGCCCCGCTTGCCGGTGCCGACCCGACCCTCAACCTGCCACTGCTGGCGCTGTCCATCGGCTGCGGTTCGCTGTTCTTCAACTACGCCAACCATGCCGGCTTCTGGATGGTCAAAGAGTCGTTCGGCATGACCATGAGCGAAGCCACCAAGACCATTTCGGTGGTGCAATCCATCGTCGCGGTGGTCGGCTTGATCGTCGTGCTGGTTCTCAATGCAGTGACGTCCGTCAGCTGAACAGCGGCCACAGGGTGGAAACCGGTGTCTGTTTTCCACCCCGGAGGTCACGTTGGCTACCCTGCTTTCATCTGGGACTGCCCCATGACACGGCGGGCAGTCTGTTTCCCGAGCAGGAGTGCCCATGATGCAAAGTGTCTGTGGTCAGGAAAAAGCGCTGGTGCTGTGCCCCGCGTCGCCCGAGGATCTGGAAGACCTGGTCGCGATCCGTATCGAGGCCATGCGCGAAAGCCTTGAGCGAGTCGGGCGGTTCGACCCGGAGCGAGCGCGTGAACGCTTCGTGAGTGGCTTCGACGTCAACTGCACCCGCCGAATCGAGTTGTCCGGTGAACTGGTCGGTTTTGTCGTGGTAAAAAGCCAGCCGGCCGAGCTGCTGCTTGACCACCTGTACGTGCGACCTCATGTACAAGGCCTGGGCGTGGGTTCTGCCGTGCTTCAGCAGTTGTTCGAAGAGGCCGATGAGGTCGGACTGCCGATTCGGGTAGGAGCACTCAAGGAGAGTGATTCGAATCGCTTCTACGCACGACACGGTTTCGTGTTCGTCGAAAGTGCTGAATTTGACAACTACTATGTCCGACCCAGCTTCGCGAGCCTTGGCAACCGAGCGAGCGGTGCATGACCGCCCCCTTAAGCCGTAGATCCATGCTGTTCGATTAAGCGCTTTGCGGCTTTGTGGCTTGGTGGGAGCGGCTTTAGCCGCGAAAGCGCCGGAAAATTCACTGCATCTGTTGTGAACAGGCGATCGCTTCGCGGCTGAAGCCGCTCCTACCCGGCCATCTGTATTGGCCTTAGATCTGGACCAGGCCACCGTCGACGAACAGCTCGGCACCGTTGACGAACGAGGCGTCGCTGCTGGCCAGGAACACGGCCGCGTTGGCGATCTCCACTGGCTCACCCACGCGCCCCAGCGGCACCTGCGCGGCCAGGTAGTCGAGCAGGCCTTGCTGTTGCGCGGCATCGGGGCCGGCAAGATCAACCAGCCCAGGCGTACGGATGGGGCCAGGGCTCAGGGTGTTGATCCGCACCCCGCGATCCTTCAGATCCAGAATCCAGCTGCGGGCCAAGGCACGTACAGCGGCCTTCGAAGCGGAATACACGCTGAAGGCCGACGTACCCGAACTGCCGGCCGTGGAACCGGTGAGAATCACCGAAGCGCCTGTCGCCAGCAGTGGCAGCGCCTTCTGTACGGTAAACAGCACGCCCTTCACATTGCGGTCGAAGGTGTCGTGATAATGCGCCTCGGTAATCTCGCCCAGCGGCTGCATCGAACCGCCACCGGCATTGGCGAACAGCACATCGAGACGACCGTGGGCCTGGCGAATGCGCTCGTAAAGCGCGTCGAGTTGTTCCAGCGCAGTGGAATCCACTGCCATGCCGGTAGCATTGCCGACTTCGGAGACGGCCTTATCCAGTTCCGCCTGGCGGCGACCGGTGATGTACACGTGGGCGCCCTCTTCTGCAAAGCGTTTGGCGGTGGCCAAGCCGATACCGGTGGTGCCGCCGGTGACCAGTGCGATCTTGCCTTCAAGTTTGTGGCTCATGGTGTTTCTCCCTCAGGGATAGGTCGTGGTGTGGGAGAAGCGTATCGACGAACCGAATGGAGCAAAATAGAATCATCCGAAACTTATCGTTGCAGATTTGAAATGAGCAAACTTCCGGATTTCGAAGGGCTGGCCATGTTCGCCAAGGTCGCTGAAGAAGGTTCCTACGCAGCGGCGGCGCGCTTGATGTCGGTCTCGGTGCCCACCGTATCGCGGGCCGTGGCGCGTCTCGAAGAACGGCTGGGCGGGCGACTGTTCAATCGCACGTCACGCCAGTTGTCGTTGACCGAGTTCGGTCAGCGCATCGTCGAGCAGGCCGGCGACCTCTATCGCCAGGCAGAAGAGATGGAAAGCAGCGCCCAGGAGCTGGCCGTGCAACCCCGAGGGCTGGTACGCCTGGCGGTACCGATGTCGTTTGGCGTGCGTTGGGTCGCGCCATTACTGCCAAAGCTGATGCAGCAGTACCCGGAGCTGACGATCGATCTGCATTTGTCCGACGCCTCCACCGACCTGATTGCCGAGGGGTTCGATGCCGCCCTGCGTATAGCCGCGCTACCGGATTCGTCGCTGGTGGCCAGGCGTATCTGTTCCGTTACCCAGTACCTGGTCGCAGCGCCGGATTACCTGGCGACCCATGGGCGACCGCAACACCCTCGCGACCTGAGCGGACACCCTTGCATGAGCTACGCCTACCGTGCACGCAGTGAGCTGTGGCGCTTTACCCTGCAAGACGGCACTGAAGAGCACGTGCAACCTGCAGGCCCCCTGCGGGTGACCAATTCCGACGCCTTGATTCCACCGTTGCTGGCTGGGCTGGGGATTGCCGAACTGCCGGAGTTCATCGCTCACGAGTACCTGGCCGACGGTCGTCTCGAACATCTGCTACCTGAATGGAGCATGACCCGCGGCGGACTCTACTTCGTCACCCCCTCGGCACGCAGCCGCCCGCGCAAGGTGCAGGCGCTGTCAGACTTTTTCGTCGAGCACCTGGCCAATCCGCACTGGCGTTGGACGCCGTGAAGCCATCGCGAACCGCACAGCACACCGGTTCAGCCCGCCGTCATCGGGGCGGCGCAGGCGGCGGAAATGCACCTGCCCGCCCGCCACACAAAAATGACTGGTTACAACTATTTCAGAAATGTTAAAACCGGATCCAATAAACCGGTCCGCGCTGCTTCTTTAAACATCACCTCGATGCTTCCCACACGGATCTGACCGCAGGCTCTGCCCATGCCCGAAGACCTTTCTCTAAAGCCGTACTCGAACGCTCCCATCGACACCGAGGCAGGTCGCCGCCGATCCCTGGCAGCAGGGAGTCTCGCGCATGCCGTGCACGATGGCCTGACCGACGTCATTTATGTGCTGCTGCCGCTCTGGCAGGCCGCCTTTGGTCTCAGCTACGCGCAGATCGGGCTACTGCGCGGAGCCTACGCAGGCATGATGGCCGGTTTTCAACTACTGGCCAGCCGCGGTGCCCGCCACTGGGGGCGTGAACGGCTGCTGGTGGCCGGCACCGCCTTGGCCGGGCTGGCCTACCTGCTGGCTGCCCAGGCCAATGGCCTAATCTGGCTGGTCCTGGCGTTGATGATCGGGGGGCTGGGCGCGAGCACCCAGCATCCGCTGGCTTCGGCCCTGGTTTCGGACGCCTATGAAGGCAGTGGCCGTACCAAGCAGGCCCTGGCGCAGTACAACTTTGCCGGAGACATCGGCAAGGCCGTCATCCCCGGCATCAGCGGCCTGGCACTGATGTACATCTCCTGGCAGGCCAATGCGCTGCTGCTGGGCGTGCTCGGCCTCGCGGCGGCGGTCGGGTTGTGGCGGCTGATACCCGACGAAGCGGCGCAGGCCGGTAGAGCCAAACAGAAAGCCCTTACTGAAACGCCCGGCTCGCCCGTCGGCCTGGCCGCGCTGATCGCCACCGGAACCCTGGACAGCGGCGTGCGCATGGGCTTTCTGACCTTCCTGCCGTTCCTGCTGCAACTCAAGGGTGCGCAGCCCGAGCATATCGGCCTGGCCTTGGCGCTGCTGTTCATGGGCGGCGCGTTTGGCAAACTGTTCTGCGGTTACCTCGGTGCCCGCCTCGGCCCGGTACGCACGGTGATCTGCACGGAAGTCCTCACGGCGGTGCTGATTCTGCTGGCCATCGTGTTGCCCTACTTCTCGCTGATGCTGGTGATGCCGCTGATCGGCCTGGCCCTGAACGGCACTTCATCCGTGCTCGGCGGCCTGGTGCCGGACTTCACCTCGCGCACTAACCGCGACAAGGTGTTCGCCTGGTTCTACACCGGCACCGTCGGCGGCGGCGCCTGTGCGCCAATGCTCATCGGCGCCATCGCGGATGAAGCCGGGGTGGTCAATGGCCTGGTGACGCTGGCTGGGCTGTTGCTGCTGACCGTGCCACTGGGGCTGTGCATTGCCAGGGGGCTGCGTGGGGCTTGATCTGGGCAAGGGCCAAAACAGCTCGCTAGGCACCCTTCAATTTCTGTTGGAGCTTGCTCGCGAACAGCTCAGCAAAATCCATGCATCTGCTGCGACCATGAGGCAGCCATCGCGAGCAAGCTCGCTCCAACGGTCTGATTGATCGGTATTGGGCCAAACACTTCGTCAGATGCTCGGCCGCTTGCTCTGTCAACACGCCGACCACGACGGCAATGCCGGCGTCCTCCAGCATTCCGACTCCTGCCCCCGCGTTTCGTGGATCGGGGTCAAGCATCCCGACGATTACTTTCTCTATTCCACTGTTGCTCAGGGCTTTGGGCACTTCAGGAACATCGCGCCCGTTAACCAGCCCATGCTGGGAGCGGGTTGCCAAAAGCCACCCGCACCTGTCTAGCATGGCGGTTACAGCCAGTCCGCCCCTCACCCGACCTGAACCTTTCGCGTCTCGCGCTTTCCTAGCAACACCATATTTCTGGAGAAGCCCATGACTCATCTGGCATTGGTAGTCGGCGCCAGCGGCATCGTCGGCAGCGCAACCACGGACCTTCTGTTGGAGAACGGCTGGCAGGTCGCAGCCCTGTCCCGCCGCCCCGCGGCGCGCGTCGGCGTGACCCCGGTGGCCGCCGATCTGCAGGATCCGGCATCGGTGACAGCTGCGCTGAAGAACCTCAAGCCGACCCACGTCTTCATCACCACCTGGTCGCGGCAGGCGACTGAGGCAGAGAACATCAAGGTCAACTCGGCCATGGTGCGTAACGTGCTCGACGCCCTGCGCCCGGCGGGCAGCGTCAAGCATGTGGCATTGGTGACGGGCCTGAAACACTACCTCGGCCCGTTCGAGGCCTATGGCAAGGGCACCCTGCCACAGACGCCGTTCCGTGAAGAACAAGGCCGCCTGGACGTGGAGAACTTCTACTACGCCCAGGAAGACGAAGTCTTTGCCGCCGCCGAGAAAGACGGCTTCACCTGGAGCGTGCACCGCCCGCATACCGTCACTGGCGTCGCGGTCGGCAATGCCATGAACATGGCCACCACCCTCGCCGTCTACGCGACCATCTGCAAGCACACCGGACGTCCGTTCGTGTTCCCGGGTTCCCGCGTGCAGTGGGACAGCCTGACCGACATGACCGATGCCCGTCAGCTGGCCAAGCAGCAGCTGTGGGCGGCCACCACGCCGGCGGCGGCCAACCAGGCCTTCAACATCACCAATGGCGATATCTTCCGCTGGAAGTGGATGTGGGGGCGCATTGCCGAATACTTCGGTCTCGAAGCCGCCGACTTCCCGGCCGCGCCCGCGCCGCTGGAAACGCAGATGGCCGACGACCAGAAAGCCTGGAGCCAGATCGCCGCGGAACATGGCCTACAGGAAAGCGACATCAGCCGCCTGATTTCGCCCTGGCACACCGACGCCGACCTGGGCCGCCCCATCGAGGTGGTCACCGACATGACCAAGAGCCGCCTGATGGGCTTCGATGCCTACCAGGCCAGCGACCAGGCGTTCTTCAACGTCTTCGAAAGGCTGCGCACCCTCCGGCTGATTCCCTGAAGCCAAGCAGTGCCCTCGATCATCGAGGGCACTGTTCTGGAAATCGGGACCTGCAACATTCCTTTCAAAACGAAACTTCTGCACTTGGCTGAGCGCTGATCTGCACCCCGAAACTCTTGATACTCGGCAGCGTCGCGTTGTGATGAGCAATGATCGCAGCGGCCTCGGCATGTGCCTTGTCATGGGTCGTGTGCGCATCGCTGGCCAGCGTCACGTGATAGCCCAGCCCTGCGGCACGACGCACTGTGGTGTCGATACAAAACTCCGTGGCATAGCCGCACACCACCAGTTCCGAGACACCGGCGTGTTTCAACAGTGCATCCAGATCGGTGTTCAGGAAAGAGTCGGGTGTGGTCTTGCGCACGAACTGGTCGCCCGCCAAAACCTCGAGCCCGACATGCAGCTGCCAAGCGTCGCTGCCATGTCTGAAGTGCTGCCCGACAGTCGCTTCGTGCTGGATGAACACGACAGGTACACCCCGTTGCCGGGCCTTAGCCGTGAGCGTATTGATCCGCGCGATGACCTGCGCCGCATTGGCCGGTTGTGGCTCAGGCTCGAACAGACCTTGTTGGACGTCGATGACGATCAGTGCTTTCACTCGGTTTCAGCTCCTGCAAAAAGGCTTTGATTCAGATCTTGCCGTACGCGGCACAGCCTACTCCCCTCGCCGCACCCTCCACCACTCGGCCACGCGCATCACCGAGACGAAGAACACCGGCACGAACAGCACGCCGATCACCGTCGCCGCGAGCATGCCGCCGATCACGCCGGTGCCGATGGCGCGCTGGCTGGCCGCGCCGGCACCGCTGGCCAGGGCCAGAGGTAGCACGCCGAGGATGAAGGCCATGGAGGTCATCATGATCGGCCGCAGGCGCAGCCGTGCAGCCTGCGTGGCGGCTTCGGCCAGGCTGGCGCCCTGGGCATGCAGGGCCTTGGCGAATTCGATGATGAGAATCGCATTCTTCGCCGCCAGGCCGATGATGGTGATCAATCCGACCTTGAAGTACACGTCGTTGGGCAGCCCGAGCAAGGTCACCGCCAGCACCGCGCCGAGCATGCCGATGGGCACGATCAGCAGCACGGCGAACGGAATCGCCCAGCTTTCATAGAGGGCCACCAGCACCAGCAGCACCACGAACAGCGACAGGCCCACCAGCAGCGGCACCTGTTCACTGGCCTGCTGTTCCTGCAACGACAACCCCGACCACTCCAGGCTGAAGCCGGCCGGCAGTTGCCGGGCGATCTTGCGCAGTTCGGCCATGGCCTCGCCGGTGCTGTAGCCGGGCGCCGCTTCCCCCGAGAAACGCAGCGAGGCCGAGCCGTTGTAGCGGCCGATCTGCAACGGACCGACCTGCCATTCGAAACGGCTGAAGGCTTCCAGCGGCACCAGGCGGTTCTGCCGATTGGGCACTTGCAGGCGCAACAGCGCCTCGGGTGTCTGCCGGCTGGCACCATCGGCCTGCACGATGACCCGCTGCATGCGCCCCTGGTTGGCGAACTCGTTGACCTCTTCGGAACCCAGCGCCGCCGACAGCGCAGCGCTGATCACGTCGAAGCTCACGCCCAGGGCTTCGGCCTTGTCGCGGTCGATGCTGACCTTGATCTGCGGCGCATCGGCCAGGGCGTCCTCGCTCAGGTGGTCGATCACCGGCGATTGCTTCACGGCCTCCAGCAACTGCGTGCGGGCCTGCTGCAGCGCCTGGTAGCCCTGCCCGGCCAGGTCCTGCAAGCGCAGGTCGAAGCCGCTGGAAGTGCCCAACCCGTCCACGGCCGGCGGCACCACACTGAGCAGGGTGCCGTCTGGCGTACCTTCGAACGCCTTGTTGGCGCGCCGCGCCAGCGCTTTGCTCGACTCGCCCTCGCCGCGCTGTGACCAGTCCTTGAGGGTGACGTAAGACAGCGCCGCGTTGGCGCCCTCACCGGAGAAGCTGAAGCCCATGATCGCCAGCACATGATTGGTGGTCGGCTGCGCCAGAGCGTAGCGCTCCCAGGCCTTGACCGTGGCGTCGGTGCGCACCGCCGAGGCTGCAGGCGGCAGCTGGATGTCGGTGACGGTGTAGCCCTGGTCTTCGCTGGGTAGAAAGGCGGTGGGCAGGCGCGCGTAAGTGAAGGCCAGCACCAGCAGCAAGGCCAGGTACAGGCCCAGGCTGCGAGCGCTGCGGCGAATGCCAAGGGCGCCCAGGCGTTCATGGCGCTGCGCCAGCGCGGCGAAGCCGTCATTGAAGGCCTGCGCCCAGCGTGGCCTGCGCGCCTCGCGCGTCGGGTAGCGCGGTTTGATCAGCGTGGCGCACAGCGCCGGCGTCAGGCTCAGGGCCAGGAACCCCGAGAACAGGATGGACACCGCCAGGGTCATGGCGAACTGCTGGTAAATCACCCCGACCGAACCGCCCATGAAGCCCAGCGGCAGGAATACCGCCGCCAGCACCAGCGTGATGCCAACGATGGCGCCGCTGATCTGCTGCATGGCCTTGGCGGTCGCGGCCTTGGGTGACAGGCCCTCTTCGCGGATCAGGCGTTCGACGTTCTCGACCACGACGATGGCGTCGTCGACCAGGATGCCGATGGCCAGCACCATGCCGAACAAGGTCATCATGTTGATCGAAAAGCCCAGCGGTGCCATTACCGCGAGGGTGCCCAGCAGACACACCGGCACCACCACTGCCGGAATCAGCGTGTAGCGCAGGTTCTGCAGGAACAGCAGCATCACCAGGAACACCAGCACCATGGCCTCGATCAGGGTGTAGATGACCTGATGAATCGCCACGTCGACGAAATACGAGGTGTCATAGGGCACGCTCAGGCGCATGTTGGCCGGCAGGCTACCGGACAGCTGGTCGAGGCGCTGCCTGATCGCTTCGGCGGTCTGCAGCGCGTTGGCCCCCGGCGCCAGCTGCACCGACATGGCCGCCGCCGGCTTGCCGTCGAGCCGCGCGTCGAAGCGATAGTCCTTGCGCCCCAGCTCGACCCGCGCCACGTCGCGGACCCGCACGCTGGAGCCGTCGTCGTTGGCACGCAGCACGATGTTGCCGAAGGCCTCCACCGATTCGAGCTGCCCCTGCACGATCACCGTGGCGGTCAGTTGCTGGTCGGCAGGTCCCGGACGCTCGCCCATGCTGCCGGCCGGCACCTGCACGTTCTGCGCAGCGATGGCCTTGCTGACGTCGGCCATCGACAGGTCGTAACCGACCAGCCGCGCCGGGTCGACCCAGATACGCATGGCACGTTCGGAGGTGTACATCTGCACGCGGCCAACGCCATTGACCCGGCGGATTTCATTGTTGATGGCGCGTGCCGCGTAGTCGGCCAGGCCGATGGAGTCCTGCTGGTCATCGGTGTACGACAGCGCGTAGACCAGGAGGAAATTGGAACGCGCCTGCTCGACCTTCAGACCCTGTTCGATCACCGCCCTCGGCAACCGGCCAACCACCCGTTGCAGGCGATTCTGCACGTCGACCTGGGCCAGGTCGGTATCGATGCCCGGCTTGAACGTGACGGTGATGTCGGCCCCCCCGTTGGCACTGCTGGACTCGTGGTACAGCAGGCCCTTGAGACCGTTGAGTTCTTCTTCGATCAGGCTGGTGACGTTCTGGCTGACGATCTGTGCCGAGGCGCCGGGGTAGTTGGCGCTGACAGTGATCTGCGTCGGCGCGACGTCCGGATACTGGTTGACTGGCAGGATGCTCAGGGTCAGCAGCCCGACCAGGGAAATGAACAGCGCGATGACCCAGGCGAAATTCGGGCGTTTGATGAAAAAGTCCGGCATCGGAGGCTTCCGTCAGTTGCTGGCCTGCTGCTCGGCCAGGGTAATGGCCTTGACCTGTTGCCCGGCCGCCAGCTTGCCCACCCGTTCGACCACCACCTGCTCGCCGGCGGCCAGCCCTTCGGTAATCTGCCAGTCGGAACCGAGCATGGCGCCGGTGCGCACCACCCGCTCCTGCAGCACCTCGCCAGCGTCTACCACCAGCAGGCGCGCCTGGCCGTCGGCACCGCGCTGTACCGCCTGCTGTGGCACGAACAGCGCCTGCGGGTCGACACCAGCCGGAGCCTGCACGCGCACGTACATGCCCGGCAGCAGCAGGTGATCGGGGTTGCTGAATTCGCCGCGCAGGGTCACCTGGCCGGTGCTGCGGTCCACGGAAATGTCCGAGAACATCAGCGCGCCCTGGCGCAATTGTGGCGGGTTGCCGACTTGCAGGCTGACCTGCGCCGGGCCTTCGCGGCTCAGGCGACCGCTGGCCAGAGCCTGCTGCAGGGCCACCACCTGGTCGGCCGACTGGGTGAAATCGGCGTAGATCGGGTCGAGTTGCTGAATCCGCGCCAGTTGCGTGGCTTCATCCTGGCCAACCAGCGAGCCTTCGCTGACCATCGCCCTTCCGATACGCCCATCGATGGGTGCGCGCACCTGGCAGTAGCCGAGGTTGAGGCGTGCCGTGGTGACATCCGCCTGAGCACTCAGACGGTCGGCCTCGGCGCTCTTGAGGTCGGACAGCGCCTCGTCGAAGGCTTGCTGGCTGACCGCGTTGATCTGCACCAGCTGCTTGAGGCGCTTGACCTGTGCGCCAGCGCGGAAGGCATCCGCCTCGGCCTTGGCCAGTGCGCCTTCGGCGCGCATCAGGGCGGCCTTGAAGGGGGCCGGGTCGATGCTGAACAGCAGTTGCCCGGCCTTGACGTCGCTGCCCTCCTTGAAGTGCCGGGTCAGCACCACACCGGCGACCCGCGCGCGCACTTCGGCAATGCGCACCGGCTCGATACGCCCTGGCAGGTCGCTGGTCATGGCGAAGGCCCGTGGCTGTACCATCAGGGTCTTCACCTGCGGCAGCGCCGCCTGGCTGGCCACCGGCGCCTTTTGTTCACCACATGCGCTGCAGGCCAGCACCGTCATCAACAGCCAGAGGGGTCTCAGTGAAGTAAGAGCCTTGCGCATTATTATTCTCGTCCGATGAAAAAAGGCCTGGTGATGACGGTCAGCAGGCCTTTCGAGGCGGTGCTCAGGGTAGCGGATTCTGATCGATCGTGCTGGCTGCCTGGAAGAGAATCTGCGCGACGAAATCGATCTCCTGCTCGGTGATGATCAGCGGCGGCAGGAACCGTACGGTGGCGCCATGCCGACCGCCCAGCTCGACGATCAGCCCGTGCTTCAGGCAAGCCTGCTGGAAAGCCTTGGCGCGTGCGCTGTCGACCGGCGGATGGCCCTGCGCATCGGCGCCGCCCTGCGGATCGACGATCTCCATGCCGAGCATCAGGCCACGGCCACGCACATCGCCGATCCAGGCGAACTCCTGCTGCAGCGCCTGCAACTGCTTGCGCAGGTGCGCGCCGGCACGTTCGGCATGCGCCACCAGACCTTGCTCGCGAATGAAGCGCAAGGTCGCGGTGCCAGCCGCCATCGCCAGCTGGTTGCCGCGGAAGGTGCCGGCATGCGCGCCGGGTTCCCAGAGGTCGAGGGAATCGTTGTAGACCATTACCGATAACGGCAGGCCACCACCGATGGCCTTGGACAGGGTGATCACGTCCGGGGTGATGCCGGAATGCTCGAAACCGAACATCCGCCCGCTGCGGGCGATGCCACACTGGATCTCGTCGACGATCAGCGGGATCCCGCGCGCCTGGGTCAGCTCGCGCAGCCCCTGCAGCCAGCGATCCGGCGCGGCGATCACCCCGCCTTCACCCTGGATCGGTTCGAGGATCATCGCCGCCGGCGCGGTCACGCCGCTTTCCGGGTCGCTGAGCAGGTGCTTCAGATAATGCAGGTTAAGACTCACGCCCTGCTCGCCACCGACGCCATACGGGCAGCGATAGTCATGCGGGTATGGCAGGCGCTGCACGCCGGCCATCAGGCCGCCCAGGGCATTCTTTGGCGACAGGTTGCCACTGATCGCCAGCGTGCCCAGCGTCATGCCGTGGTAGGCCCCTTCGAACGCCAGGACCGAATGCCGGCCGGTGGCGGTACGGGTCAGTTTCAGCGCGGCTTCCACCGCATCGGCGCCGCTGGGACCACAAAACTGGATGCGCGCATTACGCGCAAAGTCGGCTGGCAGGCAGCCGAAGATTTCCTGTACGAACGCGTCCTTGACCGGAGTCATGAGGTCCAGGGTATGCATCGGCAGGCCCGAGGCCAGCACCTGGGTAATGGCCTCGACCACCACGGGGTGGTTGTGCCCCAGCGCCAGGGTGCCGGCGCCCGCCAGGCAGTCGACGAACACCTGGCCACGGCTGTCCTGCACATAGATGCCCTGGGCACGCTCCAACACCAGTGGAATGCGCCGGGGGTAACTGCGCGCATTGGACTCCTGTTGACGCTGACGCTCCAGCAGTGGCGTCGGGTCGAGGCAGTACGGGTGCGAAAGTCCGGTATGCGACAGGCGTAGCTGTGGCGTGCCGCCAGCTGCGGCATTCGAAAAAGCACTCATGATTTCCTCCAGGGAGGCTGGTTTTGGAGAGGACCGGAGCGGTCTGGACGGCGGAGCGGCGGGGAGTCCCTTCCCCGCCTCCGGTGTTACATGTCGTAGCGCAGCGCCAGGCCGAAGGTGCGTGGCGCGCCGGCATCGATGATGTCGCCGCTGCGATTGTTGGTGATGTACTGCTTGTCGAAGGCGTTCTTCACGTAGCCGGAAACACTGACATTGCGCGTGACCTTGTACTCGGCGTTGAAGTTGGTCAGCCAGAAGGCATCACTCTTGCGCTCGCCGATGTAGTTGTTGTCGTCGTCGAACTCGTACTCGGCCGGCGAGGTGCTCTGCCAGGTCAGGTCGGTGTTCAGCGTCAGGCGCTCGTTCCAGCGGTAGGTCGCGCCCAGTGAGGTCTTGTACTTGGGCGAGTAGAGGAAGTCCTTGCCGCTCATGTCACGACCGTTGCTGGTGACGAAGTCCTTGTACTTGCCGGAGGTGACCGAAGCCCCTGCATTGAGGGTCAGTTGCTCGCCAAAGTCCTTCTCGACCGACAGTTCCAGGCCCTTGATCGAGCTACGACCGGCATTGAACACGTCGTAGAACTCGGTGTTGGGGTTGACCACGGTGACCTGCTGGTCTTTCCAGTCGGTGTAGTACAGGTTGGCGCGGGTGCGCAGGGTCTGGTCCATGAACGAGCCACGGTACGACAGCTCGTAGTTGGTGGTGTATTCAGGATCGTAGGCCTGGTGGCTGCTGCCGGCGCGCACGTTCACGCCACCACCACGATAGCCGCGCTGCACCATGGCGCCGACGTACTGATTGTCGGCCAGCTCATAGTCGATGCCCAGCTTCGGCAGCACCGCATTGGCGCTTTGCTTGTCTTTGCCTGGCGCAGAGAAGTCGTCGGCCACCACATCGGTGTCGTTGGTCTCGTGGTCGAAGCGCAGGCCGGTGATCAGCGTCCAGCGCGGCGCGAAGGTCCAGTCGATCTCGCCGAACACAGCGCTGTTCTGGATGGTCGTGTCGCCCTTGACCGTACCCAACAGGCGCTGGCCGTTGAACAGCCGGTCATGGAAGTTGTTGGTGTTGTGGCCGTAGTACACACCGGCAAAGCTCTTCACCGTGTCGGAGCTGTAGTTCAGGCGCAGTTCCTGGCTGAACAGATCGCCATCCTGCTTGCGCAGCACGGCCTGGTTGCCGACCGAAGACTGGTCGAAGTCCAGGCGCGCATCGTAGTCGGAGCTGGTGTTGCTGGTCAGGCTGGTGATCGACCAGGCGTCGTTGAGGCGGTAGTCCACCTTGGCGCTGACGGTGTCCTGGCTGAGCTTGTCGTAGGCCTTGGTATTGGAGTCGATCTTGTAGTAACGCACCCGGTCGCCCTGGCGAATCACCGAGTTGTCGCCCTTGCGGCTCTCGTTGTGCGAGTAGGTGAGCAAGACATCGAGGTCTTCGTTGGGCAGGATCAGCAACTTGCCACGACCGTTCACGGCGCGGGTCGGGTTGGCATCGTTGCCGTTGTACAGATTCTTGATGTAGCCATCGCCTTCCTGGTAGTCCAGGGCGATACGGCCAGCGATCTTGTCGTCGACCAGCGCACCGCCGCCGGCCACCGCCGCACCACGTTCACCGTAGTTGCCGACATTGGTCTGCGCCGAGAAGCTGGGGGTGAAGGTCGGGTTCTTGGTCTGCACGACCACTGCACCAGCCAGGGAGTTGCGGCCCTGGGTGGTCGACTGCGGGCCGAGGAAGACTTCGACCTGCTCGACGTCCCACAGCGGCATGGGGCTGAGGGTCAGCGTCCGGTTGGGTTGTACCGCGCCATCGACGAACACCGAGACCGCGCCGTTGAGTGCCGCCGGCCCCTGGTCATCGAAGCCGGAAACCGGCACGCCACGAATACCCCAGTTCTCGTTGCCCGAGGTGTTGTACATGCCCGGTGTGCGCGAGAACACATCAACCAGATTGTGGTCTTCCTTTTCACGCAACTGCTTGTCGGTGACCACTGCCACGCTCGACTGGGTCTGCTCCAGGGAACGGTTGATCTTTTCACCCGTTACGGTGATCGCGTCGATCTCGATGGCACCTGCCTGAGTGTCTGCCCATGCACCGTTGGCCATGTAGAAGGCCGACCCCACGGCCAGTGCAATCGTTGTTTTCTTGAAGTTCACGCCCCGCTCCCCTGCGACAGAATTTTTTGGTTTTTTCTTACGGTCAGAAACGATCAATTCGCATTGCGAGGCGCAGTCTAATGCAAAATAAATTTCAAGGGAATATGATTGATAATCTATCTCATTTGTAATAAAAGTTACCCGGTTCGTAGGAGAGACTAACGTTCGACGTCAGTTTATGTAGCCATCGCTGCCCGATTTTTCCGATGGCGACGCCAGACGCTGAACTGAAAAACACAACAGGAAGCACTCGGATGACTTCAATCGAACGCCTCGGCAGCGGCTCGCCCCATCTGCCCGACGCGCCAGCCTCCGGCACCGCCCCGGCCCTGCCGGTGTTGATCGAGGGCCGCCCAGGGCAGTCCATCCATGATCTGGACGCCACACTGCGCGCCAGCCTGGATCAGGCTTTGAGTACCGTTGGCGGCGTACTGTTTCGCGGTTTCAGCGTCCCCACCCCCATCGACTTCAAGCGCTTCGCCGCCAGCTTCGGCGCACCGCTGGCCAGCTACGAGTTCGGCTCTACGCCGCGCAGCAAGGTGTTCGCCGGGGTGTACAGCTCCACCGAATACCCCGCCCATCAGTTCATCCCCCTGCACAACGAGCAGGCCTACACTCGGCCCTGGCCGTCGCGCATCTGGTTCCATTGCCTGAAAGCCAGCGAAACCGGCGGCGAAACGCCGATTGCCGACAGTCGGCTGGTCTACCAGCGCATGCCTGCCGAGATCCGCGAGCAGTTCGCCAGCCGCGAGCTGCTCTACGTGCGCAACTACAGCGGCGCGCTGGACCTGCCCTGGCAGAAGGTCTTCAACACCGAAGACCGCGCCCAAGTGGAACGCTACTGCCAGGACAACGACATCCAGTGGGAATGGAAAGCCGACGGCGAGCTGCGCACCCGCCAGCGCTGCGCCGCGGTGTTGCAACATCCGCAGACCGGCGAATGGGTGTGGTTCAACCAGGCCCACCTGTTCCACGTATCGGCCATCGAGCCGGCGGTACGCGAAAGCCTGTTGGCCGCCGTGGGTGAAGAGAACCTGCCGCGTCACGTGTACTTCGGCGATGGCTCGGCGATTCCCGACGCCATGCTCGACCGCGTGCGCGAGGTCTATCGGCAGACCGCCATCAGCTTTCCCTGGCAGCCAGGCGACATCCTGATGCTCGACAACCGGCTGGTGGCACACGGCCGCAATCCTTACACCGGTGACCGCAAGGTCATCGTGGCCATGGCGTGATAGTGCACATGTCTTCTTGCAAACACTGGATCGACGTGCTGGAAAACCATGCCCGGCACTTTGCGCAACGCGACGCCCTGCATTTTCTGCCCGATGGCGTCGAGATCGGCGAAACCCTGACCTTCGCGCAACTGCACGAACAGAGCCAATCGCTCGCCGCCGCCTTGCAGGCGCGCTGTCAGCCAGGTGATCGCGTGCTGCTGATGCTGCCCACCAGCCTCGACTACGCCCGCGCCTTCTGCGCCTGCCTGTACGCCGGGCTGATCGCCGTGCCGCTGTTCCCGCCGCCATCGCGCAAGCCGCGGCATCTGGACCGCGTGCGTAACGTAGTGACCGATGCCCAGCCGACACTGATCCTGGCCCCGGCCAGCCATGGCGACACCTTGCGTGAGCTGGTCGAAGGCCGGGTAGCCGTGGCCACGGTCGCCGATCTCGGCACGCCCTCGCCGAGCCAGTGGCAGCGCCCGGCCATCGATGGCGCCAGCGTGGCCTTTCTGCAGTACACCTCGGGTTCCACGGGCACGCCGAAAGGCGTCGAGGTGCGCCAGCGCAACCTGCTCGCCAACGTCGAGCTGATGCGCCAGGCCTACGGCTTCGACGCCGAGGGGGCCATGGTCAACTGGCTGCCGCTGTACCACGACATGGGGCTGATCGGCGGCATGCTGGCACCTTTATATAGTGGCATGCCCTGCTACTTGATCGCCTCGCAGACCTTCGTCAATGCGCCGTCCACCTGGCTGCAGGCGCTGAGCCGCTACCGCGCTACCGCCAGCTTCGCGCCGAACTTTGCCTATGCGCTGTGCAACCGGGTGGTCAGCGACAGCCTTATCGCCCAGCTCGACCTCAGCCACTGGCGCCATGCGATCAACGGCGCTGAGCCGATCCACCCGGCGACGCTGGACACCTTTGCCCGGCGCTTTGCCGCCTGCGGCCTGAATCCGCTGGCGCTCAGCCCCGGCTATGGCCAGGCCGAGGCCACGCTGTGTGTCAGCGCCACGCCGGCCGACGCCTTGCCGGTGGTGTTGCGCCTCGACAAGGCAGTGCTGGAACGCGGTCGTGTGGCCCTGGCCAGCGAGAACGCACCGGCGGTGGAGTTCGTCGCCTGTGGCTACCCCCAGGCGCTGCACAGCATTGCCATCGTCGACCCGCACAGCTTCGAACGCTGCGCCCCGGACCAGATCGGCGAAGTGTGGCTGCAAGGCCCGAGCAACGCCGAAGCCTACTGGAACAACCCCGACGCCAGCCGCGAAGCCTTCCAGGCGCAGATCCAGGGCGAAGCAGGGTATTACCTGCGCTCCGGCGACCTGGGCTTCATGCACCAGGGCCAGGTGGTCATCTGCGGGCGGGTCAAGGACCTGCTGATCCTCAATGGCCGCAACCTCTACCCTCACGATATCGAGTTCGCCATTACCGATGCCGAACCCGGCATCCGTACCGGGCGCATTGCCGCCTTCTCGGAGATGGACGAGCGTCTGGGCCGCGAGAAACTGGTGATCGTCGCCGAGCCGCAGCGCAAGTTCGTCGACCCGGCGAGCCACGCGCCACTCATCGCCTCGATGCAGGAAGCGGTGCGCGACGCCGCCGACTGCGGCATCGACCAGATCGTGCTGGTGGAAGCCGGCACCATCCCGATGACCACCAGCGGCAAGATCGCCCGCCAGGGCGCACGCAAGCAACTGGCGGCCGGCACCTTGAGCATCATTGCCCAATACGGCGGCCAGGCCGCCGCCGAAGCTCGACTGTCAGCCGAGCAATTGCTCGCCCAGGCGGCCACAGGTGGGCAAGAGGCCCTGCCCGCCTGCCGCCAATGGCTTGGCCAGACATTGCACGAGGTCAACCCTTACCTGGCGCTGGACTTCCAGCGCAGTCTGATCGGCCTGGGCCTGGATTCCATCGCCCTGGCCGACTTTGCGGCGCGGCTCCATCAGGACCTCGGCGTAGCCTTCGACACCCAGGCGCTGTTCAGCGAACGCAGCCTCGGCGAATGGGCCGAGGTGCTGCGTGACGCTCTGCAGCGAACCGCGCCCAGGGCCACCGATGACCAAGCCAGCGCCGGCACCGACCAGGCCCGGCAGTCCTTCGCACAACGCCGTCTGTGGTTCCTGCACCAGCTCGACCCCAGCGATACCCGGCACAACCTGGTGCTGCACCTGCGCCTGGAAGGCGAGCTGCACAGCGCCGAACTGGCCGCACGGCTGGCGGCGCTGGTCGAGCGACACGGCGTCCTGCGCACGGTGTATCAGGACGCCGCTGACGGTCCGCAACAGCGTGTGCTGCCCATGACCGAGTTGCCCTTGGTGGTCCACGACCTGCGCGGCCAGCCGGCTGCCCAGCAGGAACAGGCACTGGGCGAACGCCTGGCCGCCGAACAAGGCACGCCTCTGGACCTGCAAAACGGCCCGGCGCTGCGTGCGCAACTGCTGCACCGCGACGCGCAGTGTCACGACCTGCTGCTGACCCTGCACCACATCGCCTTCGATGGCCGCTCGCTGCAACTGCTGCTGGCCGAACTGGCCGGTACACCCGGCGTTGCACGCCCGCCCCAGTACCTGGACTTCGCCCGTTGGGAAGCAGCGCACTGGAGCGACGAACGCATTGCCGCCGAGCAGGACTTCTGGCGCGCGCACCTGGCAGCGCTGCCACAGACCCTGGCACTGGGCGGCAGCGGGCATACGCCTGGCGAACACAGCCTGACCTTCGACCTGCCGCAGGCGGACTGCGAGCGTCTGGCGGCTCTGGCCCGCGAGCAAGGCATGACCCTGTTCATGCTGCTACTGGCCTGCTACCAGCTGGTGATCCGCCAGCTGGGCGGGCAGCAGCAGTTCCTGCTGGGCACTGACGTCAGTGGCCGCCCCACGGCAGCGTACAACGAAGCCATCGGCTTCTTCGTCAACCAGCTGACCCTGCGCTGCGACCTGCGCGGCGCCCCCACGTTGGCCGGGTTCTTCCAGCAGGTCCGCGACCAGGCACGCCTGGCCTATGCCCACCAGGACCTGCCGTTCGACCTGGTGGTCGCTGCCCTGGCCCCGCAACGACGGGCCGGCCACGCGCCGCTGTTCCAGGTCAAGCTCAACTACCAGCCGTCGCGGGTCAGCCCGACCCGCCTGGCCGGCGCGCAGCTGGCCAGTGTCGAGGCGGCCCAGGCGCCGGGGGACTTCCATCTGGTGCTGGACCTGACCCATGGCAGCAGCGGTATCGAGGCCAACCTCAAGTTCCGCGGCGAATACTTCGACCAGGACCGTGCCCTGCGCCTGCAACAGCTGTGGACCCGTCTGCTGGACGAAAGCCCGACGTTGCTGGAACAGCCATTGCCCGCCGTTGCCGAGCGCCTGGACGCCTGGGACCAGGCCTTGCAGCGTGAGCGCGTACAGGCCCAAGCCTCGGCAGGCCGTGCGCAGATGCTCAAGACCAAGCGCCGTTCCGTGCCCCTCTAACCCGCCTGGATGCCTTTATGTCTACCCTGCCCCCCACCTCCCGCTCCTTAGGCGGCGTCAAGCGCAAAGCCATGAACGTCGCGCCCCGGCAGTTGGTCAGCGAGCGCCTGCTGAGTCCGGAACATACCCTGCCGCTGGTGATCGAGCCGGCGGTCGCCGACGTCGACCTGGTCACCTGGGCGGCCAGCGAGCGGCACAATCTGGAAGCCAAGCTGCTGCAACACGGCGCGCTGCTGTTCCGTGGCTTCGGTGTGCGCTCGGTGGAGCAGTTCGACCAGGTGATCGCCGCGCTGTCGCCCGGTGCCCTGGAGTACATGTTCCGTGCCTCGCCGCGTACCCGGGTAGGCGGCAACATCTATACCTCGACCGATTACCCGGCCGACCAGATGATCTTTCCGCACAACGAGCACTCCTACTCGCCACGCTTCCCGCTGCGGCTGTTCTTCTACTGCCAGCAGCCATCGGAAACCGGCGGCGAAACGCCGATCGGCTCGACCCGTGCGGTGAAGGCGGCGATCAGCCCGCAAATCGAAGCGCGCTTCCGCGAGAAGGGCGTGCTCTACGTGCGCAACTACGGCGACGGCTTCGGGCTGCCCTGGCAGAGCGTGTTCCAGTCCGAAGATCGCGGCGAAGTCGAGGCCTACTGCGCCAGCGTCGGTATCGAAGTGGAATGGAAGGAAAACAACCGCCTGCGCACCCGCCAGCGCGGCCCGGCCGTGGTGCGCCACCCGCGCACCGGCGAAGAGGTGTGGTTCAACCACGCGACCTTCTTCCATATCAGCACCCTGCCGCCGGCCATTCGAGGCTCGCTGCAAAGCAACTTCGCCGACCTCGACCTGCCCACCAACACCTTCTATGGCGACGGTGAGCCTATCGAGCCGCAGGTGCTGGACGCCTTGCGCACCGCCTACCTCGACTCGCTGGTGCGCTTCAGCTGGCAACCGGGCGACGTGCTGTTCATCGACAACATGCTCACCGTGCACGGCCGCGAACCTTTCACTGGCAAGCGCGCCATCCTCACCGGCATGGCCGAAGCGCTGTTGTCGAGCGACGTAGCGGTCTGATTCTTCACCGGGTGAGGCTCGCGCCTGGCACACGGATGCCGCGCTGCCTCAACCCGTTCAAGCCCAATTTTCAATCGAGTTGAACATGAGCGGACTCCAAGGTTTTCGTATTTCCCCACAGCAGGCTTCAGTCCATCAGCACAGCCAGGTCGCGGTCGAGCAGGCCCTGGGTTGCCATCTGCAGTGGTCGGTGGCTACACCGCTGAGCACGGAAATCCTCGATCAGCGCCTGCAGGCGCTGGTCGCCGAACACGAAATCCTGCGCACCCGGCTGGCGCCCGTGCCCGGCCTGCGTCTGCCCGTACAGGTGATCGACGACCACCTGGCGCTGCGGGTTGCCGTGCAGGACCTGCGTGACCTGGCCCCCGCCGCCCAGGACGCGGCACTCGCCAGCCTGGCGCAGCCGGCGCGTGACTGGAGCCAGCCGCTGGTGGTGACTCAGGTGTTGCTGGCCGAACGGCAATGGGTGCTGGACGTGGCGGGCGCCGGCAGTCATTTCGACCTGACCAGCCTCAAGCGCCTGGCCATGGCCCTGCTGCAGACCGCCAGCCCGGCGCCAGACGAACCGCTGCAGTACGCCGATTACGCCGAATGGCGCTGGAGCCTGGTGGAAGACGAACCCGACCACCCAGGGGTGAACTTCTGGAAGGCGCTGGCCGACGACCACCCACCAGCCTTGCAACTGCCCCTGGAGGGGGCGACAGGCAAAGGCTTCGCCGCGCAGCGCCTCGACCTGGTCCTGCCGCAGCCGCTGGCCAGCCAGGCAGACCTGCCGGCGAACCTGCTGCTGGCCGCCTGGGCCGCCTTGCTCGGTCGCCTGGCCGGGCAACAGCAACTGTTGCTCAGCGTGCTGCACGAAAGCCGTGGGCCGGAACTGGAGCAGGCCCTGGGTCTGTTCGAACAAAACCTGCCGCTGCGCATCGAGCTGGACCCGCAAGCCAGCCTGATGCAGCAGAGCCAGAGCATTGCCAGCAGCCTGGCACTTGCCGCTGGCTGGCAGGATTACTACAGCCACTGCATCGACACCGGTTATGGCTTCGCCTGGCGTCAGACCGAGCCCGACGAGCGCTGCGCCAGTGCCATCACCGCGCCGCTGAAAGCCTGCCTCAACGTCCAGCATGGCGCTGACGGCCTGCGCGCCCACCTGCTGTACGACAGCCAGCGCCTGAGCCGCCAGGCGGCCGAGTGCCTGGGCGAGCAGTGGCTGCAGCTGCTTCAGGGTGCGCTGGCCGAGCCACAGTGCGCCTGGGCGCAACTGCCGCTGTGCGGCCCCCGGCAGCAGGCAATCATCGACAACACCCCTGCCACGCCCAGCATCGAACCCCTGACCCTGGTCGAGCTGATCGACCGCCAGGTACGCCAACGCCCCGAAGCCATTGCCCTCAGCGATGCGCACGGCGATCTCAGCTACGCGGCCCTGGATGCCTGTGCCACCCACCTGGCGCATCAGTTGCGCGCAGCCGGTATTGTTGCCGGGGTGCCAGTAGGCATTCTGTTCCCGCGGGGCAACGCGGCCATCGTCGCCATGCTCGGCGTGCTCAAGGCCGGCGGTGCCTACGTGCCTGTCGACCCGGCCTACCCGGCCGAACGCCGCGCCTACATGCTCGAAGACAGCGCCATCGCGCACATCGTGGTCAGCCCCGAGCTGGCCGACAGCGTGCCGGCCAGCGTGCAGCGCTTCCTACTCGACCAGTTGAACGTGCCCGCCGCACCGGACCTGGCGTCGCTGCCGTTGCCACAGGCCGATGACCTGGCCTACCTGATCTACACCTCCGGCTCCACCGGCGCGCCCAAGGCCGTGGAGATCAGCCACGGCGCCTTGAGCTACTCCACCCAGGTGCGCATGGCCAGCTACGCCACCCCGGTACGCGCCTACCTGCTGCTGTCGTCGTTCGCCTTCGACAGCTCGGTGGCCGGGATCTTCTGGACCCTGGCCCAGGGCGGGCGCCTGGTGTTGCCGGCCAGCGGCGAAGAGCTGGACATGCCGCGTCTGGCCGAGCTGATCGTGCAGCATGAGGTCAGCCACGGCCTGTCGCTGCCGTCGCTGTATCAGGCGCTGCTCGAACCGCTGCAACGCAGCGCCGGTGCCGATTGCCTGGCTTGCTGGATAGTCGCCGGTGAAGCCTGCCCGCCCGCGCTGGTCAGCCAGCATGCCCAGGCCCTGCCCAACGCCCGCCTGGTCAACGAATACGGCCCCACCGAAGCCACGGTGTGGGCCAGCTACGAAGTGCTGGAGCCGGGCCGCGCGCCGAGCATTGGCCGGCCGATTCCCGGCATGGACCTGCGCGTGCTGAATGAACAGGACAACGCCTGCGGCGTGGGCGAAGCCGGAGAGATCGTTCTGGCCGGCCCGACCCTGGCGCGTGGCTACCGGGGCAAACCGCAGGACAGCGCCAAGGCCTTCGTCAACCTGGCCGACGGCACCCGCGCCTATCGCACCGGCGACCTGGCCTGCTGGCTGCCGGACGGACGCCTGGCGTTCCTCGGTCGCAAGGACCATCAGGTCAAGCTGCGCGGCTACCGCATCGAGCTGGGTGAAATCGAGCGCCAGCTGTGCGCCCACAGCGACGTGCGCGAGGCGGCGGTGATCGTCCAGGAACACGCCGCTGGCAAACGCCTGCTGGCCTACGTGCTGGCCGCGCATGGCTACGCGCCAGACTCCGAGGCGATCCGCGCGTTTCTCGGCGAGCGCCTGCCGTCGTACATGGTGCCGGCGCGGGTCCTGACCCTGCCCAGCTTCCCGCGCACGCCCAACGGCAAGCTCGACCTGCGCCAGCTGCCCGACCCGGACCAGTTCGACGCCAGTGCCCATGTGGCGCCACGCAACGACATGGAGCGCAGTCTGCAGGCCATCGTCGCCAAGGTGCTGAAGCTGGAACGGGTCAGTGTTACCGAGAACTTCTTCGCCATTGGCGGCGACTCGATCCTCAGCCTGCAAGTGGTGGCCCAGGCCCGCGAGCAAGGCATCGCGCTGTCGGCCAAACAGGTCTTCGAGAGCCAGACCATCGCCGCCATGGCCGAGGTCGCCCAGCCGCTGGCCGCCGAGAACGCCCAGCCAGAGCCTGAAAGCCGTGCCTTCAGCGCCGCCGGGCTGAGCGACGACGAGCTGCAGGCACTGATGGCCGAGCTTGACGACAACGAATTCTGACCCGCTGCCCGATTGGCTGCGCCGTCACCCCTTTTTCCGCAGGACGCTCGCGATGACCACCGAAAAGCCCAACAACCACCCCATCGAAGACATCTACCCGCTGTCGCCGCTGCAACAGGGCATGTTGTTCCATTCCCTGCTGCACGAAGATTCGGGCGTGTACCTGATGCAGGACCGCTACCGCATCAGCGGGGCCATCGACGAAGCGGTGTTTCTCGAATCCTGGAGCCGCGTGGTGGCGCTGCACCCTTCGCTGCGTGCCAGCTTTCAGTGGAAGACCCAGAAGCAGCCGGTGCAGGTGATCCACCGCGAGGTCAAGGTGCCGCTGGACACCCTCGACCTGCGCGGCCTGGCGCCCGAAGCGCAGGAGGCACGGATTCGCCGCCTGCTGGAAGACGAGCAGAAGGTCGGCTTCAACCTGTCGAAACCACCGCTGATCCGCTTCCGCCTGGTGCGCCTGGGTGAAGAGTCGTACGAGTTCATCCGCAGCTTCCACCACATCCTCATGGATGCCTGGTGCATTTCCCTGGTCACCGTGGACTTCCTCAAGGTCTACGAAGCACTGCGCCACCAGCGCGAGCCACAGCTCAGCGCCCCCCGGCCGTTCCGTGACTACATCCAGTGGCTGCAACGCCAGGACGCCAGCCAGGCCGAGCAGTTCTGGCGTGGCCAGTTGCAAGGCCTCAATGCGCCGACGCCGCTGACCGTCGACAATGGCGTGAGCCGCGATCGCTACACCGAGGCGGTGCTGGTGGATGACCAGCTGGTACGCCTCAGCGAGCAGGAAACCGAAGCCCTGGCAAGCTTCTGCCGCCAGCGACGCATCACCCCGAACACCTTCTTCCAGGGCGCGTGGTCGCTGCTGCTGTCGCGCTACAGCGGGCAGCGCGACGTGCTGTTCGGCGTCACCGTGGCCGGGCGCCCGGCGGAACTGTCCGGCGTGGCCGAGATGATCGGCCTGTTCATCAATACCCTGCCGCTGCGCGTCGCGGTCGACCCCGAGGCCCGGCTGGGCGAGTGGCTGGGTGCCCTGCAGGCACTCAATGTCGACATGCGTGACTACGAGCACACGCCGCTCACCGACATCCAGGGCTGGAGTGACTTCCCGCGCGGCGAGACGCTGTTCGACAGCATTCTGGTATTCGAGAACGCGCCGATCGACGAGCAGATCCTGCAGGGTGGCTTCCAGTTCAGCCTCGATGGCATGGACCACAGCGTGCACACCCACTACGGCCTGACCGTGGTGATCCTGCCAGAGACCGAGCTGGGCATTCGCGTGTCGTACGACCGCGAGCGTTTCGACGCCGCCACGGTGCAGCGCCTGCTTGGCCACCTGAGCAGCCTGGTTCGCGGCATGCTCGCTGCACCCGAGGCACGTCTGGGGCAGTTCCATCTGCTCGCTGAGGCCGAGCGTGAGCAGTTGCTCAACGACTGGGCGCTCAACCCGCAGGACTTCCCCCTGGATAAAAGCTATGCGCAGTTGTTCGCCGAGCAGGTCGCCCAGCGCGGCGAGCAAGTGGCTGCCGTCTGTGCTGGCGAATCGCTGACCTATGCCGAACTGGACCGCCGCGCCACTCGCCTGGCCCACGCCCTGCGTGAAGCCGGCGCTGGCGAGGACCGCCTGGTCGCCCTGCTCGCCCCGCGAGGCCTGCCGCTGCTGACCATGATGCTCGCGGTGTTCAAGGCCGGCGCGGCGATGCTGCCGCTGGAGGTCAACCACCCGCCGGAGCGCCTGCGGGAAATCCTCAGCCTGTCCCGAGCGCCACTGCTGCTCGCCAGCGAGCAAAGCAGCGCCTTGCTCGACCCGCTGCTCAGCGGCGTGGCGCAGGCGCCCCATGCGCTGTTCGCCGAAGCCTGCTGGGGCGCGGGAACCGATAGCCCGCTGCCGCTGCTGGGCGCTCCGAGCAGCCTGGCCTACGTGCTGTTCACCTCCGGCTCCACCGGTACGCCGAAGGGCGTGATGATCGAACAGCGCGGCATGCTCAACAACATCTTCGGCAAGGTCCCGGCCCTGGGCCTGGGCGCTGACGACCGCATCGCGCAGACCGCCTCGGTGGCCTTCGACATTTCCGTCTGGCAGTTCCTCGCCGCGCCGGTGCTGGGCGCCACGCTGCACATCCTGCCCGACGAAGTGGCCCACGACCCGCAGCGCCTGTTGCAGGAGCTGGTCAACCAGCGCCTCAGCGTGCTGGAAATCGTCCCCAGCCTGATGCGCACGCTGCTCGCCGTGTGCCCCTGCGACCTGCAATTGCCCGACCTGCGCTGGGTGATGCCGACCGGTGAGGCGCTGCCACCGACCGTCGCCCGCGACTGGTTCGCACGCTTCCCCGGCATCGCGCTGATGAACGCCTACGGCCCGGCCGAGTGCGCCGATGATGTGGCCTTCCAGCCGATCCATGCCGCACCGGGCGATGAGGTCAGCCACATGCCCATCGGCCGACCCACTGCCAACAACCGCCTGTATGTGCTGGACGAAGCCCTGCGCCCATTGCCGGTAGGCGTGGCCGGGGAAATCTGCGTAGGGGGTGTCGGCGTGGGGCGTGGCTACCTGCACGACCCGCAGCGCAGCGCCGAGGCGTTCATCGAGCACCCGCAGCTCGGGCGTATCTACCGCACCGGCGACCTGGGCCGCTGGCGCACCGATGGGGTGATCGAATATCTCGGGCGCCGCGACCAGCAGGTCAAGCTGCGCGGCCATCGCATCGAACTGACGGAAATCGAACACCGCCTGGCCCAGCACCCGAACGTACGCGAAGCTGCGGTACTGCTGCGCGAGAACGGCGCAGGCGAAGCCTGGCTGGTCGCCTACTTCGCCGCACATGACCCGGCATTGGGCAGTGATGGCCTGGGCCAGCACCTGCGCGAGCAGTTGCCGCCGTACATGGTGCCGGCGGCCTTCGTCAGCCTGGAGCGCCTGCCGCTCAACGCCAACGGCAAGGTCGACCGCAAGGCGCTGGCCGCCCTGGCCCTGGACTGGCAAGCGCAAACCACCGAGAGCATCGCCCCGCGCAATGACCTGGAAAGCGCCATCGCCAAGATCTGGGCCGAAGTGCTGGGGCGCGACAGCGTCGGCGTCGAAGACAACTTCTTCACCCTCGGCGGCCACTCGTTGCTGGCCACGCAGATCGTCGCGCGGCTGCGCGCGCACTTCAAACTCGATCTGCCGCTGCGCCTGCTGTTCGAACAGCCAAGCGTCGCCTTGCTGGCCGCAGCCATAGAGGCGCGCCAGGCCCAGGCCGCCGCTGCCCAGGCGCCGAGCCTGCAAGGGCCGACCGCGCGGCCACGCCCGGCCACGCTGCCGCTGTCGTTCGCCCAGCAACGCCTGTGGTTCATCGAGCAACTGACACCGGGCACCACGCTGTTCAACATCCCCTTCGCCCTGCAACTGAACGGCGACCTGAACATCGAGGCGCTGCACGCCAGCCTCAACGACCTGCTGGCCCGCCACGAGATCCTGCGTACCGGCATCCGCAGCCTCGATGGCGTGCCTTGCCAGCACATCGTCGACACCCTGCACCTGGAACTGCCTTGCGAAGATTTGTCCGCCCTGCCCGCCACCGCCCGTGAAGGCGCGCGCCTACGTGCCCTGCAAGACACCTTCGAGCAGCCGTTCGACCTCAGCCAGCCACCGCTGCTGCGTGCCCGCCTGTTGCGCCTGGCGGAACAGGAACATGTACTGGGCATCGCCCTGCACCATCTGGTGTCCGACGCCTGGTCAGCGACCATCGCCCTGCGCGAACTCGCTCTGGGCTACCAGGCCCGCTGCACCGGCCAGGCCGCCGAACTGCCGGCGCTGAGCCTGCAATACGCCGACTTCGCCCTGTGGCAACGCGAGCACCTGCAAGGTGCCGAGCTGCAACGCCAGCTCGACTACTGGACCCGCACCCTGGCCCGTGACGACAGCCAAGGCAGCCCCTTGCTGGCCCTGCCGACCGACCTGCCGCGCCCCTCGGTACAAAGCTACCGTGCCGGCCTGGTGCAGCGTGAACTCGGCGCCGACCTCAGCGCCCGCGTGCAGGCCTTCGCCAGCCGCCTGGGCACCACGCCGTTCACCGTGCTGTTCGCCGGTTTCGCCGTGCTGATGCACCGTCTGAGCGGCGACGCCACGGTGCTGATCGGCACTCCGGTGACGCACCGCGAGCAGCCTGGCACCGAAGGCCTGCTGGGTATCCTGCTCAACAACCTGGCGATCCGCACCGACTTCAGCGCCCAGTCGGACTTCACCGCGCTGGTGCAACAGGTCGCGGCGCGCCTGCGTGAAGGCCAGCAGCACCAGGACCTGCCGTTCGAGCAACTGGTCGACAGCCTGCAACTGCCACGCAGCCTCAGTCACGCCCCGCTGTACCAGGTGATGGTGGCCCAGCAATTGTCGATGGAGTCGCGCCTGCGCTTCCCTGGCCTGGCCTTCGAAGCGCTGGACACACCGCTGCAGCAGTCCGAATGCGACCTCGACCTGCACGTGCTGTGCCCGGCCGGCGCGCCGATCCAGCTGGAACTGATGTACGCCCTGGACCTGTTCGTCGCCGACAGCGCACGGCAGACCCTGGCACGCCTGGAGTTCCTGCTGGAGCAACTGCTGGCTGAACCGCAGCGCCCGGTGGCGGCGCTGCCGCTGCTGATGGCTGATGAATGGCAGCGCACCGTGGTCGAATGGAACCGCACCGACATGGCCGTGCCGCAGCAACACACCTTCGCGCAGCTGTTCGAGCAGCAGGTCGAGCGCACCCCGCAGCGCGACGCGCTGACGTTCGAAGGGCGCAGCCTGAGCTACGCCGAACTCAATGGCCGGGCCAACCAGCTCGCGCATTACCTGCGCGCCCAAGGGGTGGTCGCCAATCGCCCGGTGGCCCTGTGCGTCGAGCGCTCGCTGGACCTGCTGGTGGGCCTGCTGGGCATTCTCAAAGCCGGTGGCGCCTACGTGCCGCTGGACCCGAGCTACCCGCCGCAGCGCCTGGCCTACATGCTCGAAGACGCGCAGCCGGCGCTGCTGCTCGGCCAGCAGGGCCTGCTGCAACAGCTCGGTGCCGACCTGCCACGCCTGAACCTGGATACCGATGCCGCGCAGCTGCGCGACCTGCCGCAGGACAACCTGCCGCCGCTGGCCGGTCCTGACGACCTGGCCTACATCATGTACACCTCGGGTTCTACCGGGCAGCCCAAGGGCACCCTGGTGACCAACGCCTCGGTGGTCAACCTGGCCTGGGCGCGCATTCATGGCCTGTACCGGCGCTACACCGACCAGCCACTGCGCACCAGCTTCAACTATTCGTTCGCCTTCGACAGCTCGGTGGCCGAACTCATCCTGCTGCTCGACGGCCACAGCCTGTACCTGACCCCGGAAGAGGTGCGCTACGACCCCGAGGCCCTGGCGCGGTTCTTCCGCGACACGCGCCTGGACGCCTTCGAATGCACCCCGGCGCAGCTCAAGGCCCTGCTGGAAAGCGACGGCGTGCGCCGTGGCGAGACCTACCTGCCGCGCTTCGTGCTGTTCGGCGGCGACGCTGTGGACGCCCAGTTGTGGCAGCGCCTGCCGTCGATTACCGGCACCCGCTTCTTCAACACCTACGGCCCCACCGAGTGCACGGTGGACGCCACCGGCTGCGCAGTGGACGACTTCCCGGCGCGGCCGATCATCGGTCGGCCGATCGCCAACGTGCGCACCTATGTGCTGGATGCCTGCCTCAACCCGTTGCCGGTGGGCGTGCCGGGCGAGCTGCACATCGGTGGCGCCGGGGTGACCCGCGGCTACCTCAACCGTGCCGAACAGACCGCCAAAGTGTTCATCGACGATCCCTTCGCGCCGCAGCCCGGCGCACGCCTGTACAAGTCCGGCGACCTGGTGCGCTGGCTGCCCGACGGCCAGCTGGAATACCTGGGGCGCATGGACCATCAGGTGAAGATCCGTGGTTTCCGCGTGGAACTGGGGGAAATCGAAGCCCTGCTCGGGGCCCAGCCCGGCGTTCGCCAGGCGGTGCTGCTGGCCCGCGAAGACCAGCCCGGCAACAAGCGCCTGGTGGCTTATCTCACCTGTGATGGCCAGGCCGACATCGAGGCCTGGCGCCGCACCCTGGGCGCCGCACTGCCCGACTACATGGTGCCGTCGGCCTTCGTGGTGCTCGACGAGCTGCCACTGACCGACAACGGCAAGCTCAACCGCAAGGCCCTGCCGGCACCGGACCACCAGGCCGTAGCCGACACCCAGGACCCGCCGCGCACTTCGGCCGAACGCCAATTGGCGGTGCTGTGGGCGGAGCTGCTCGACGTACCGCTGGCGCAGATCGGCCGTGACAGCCATTTCTTCTACCTGGGCGGCCATTCATTGCTGGCAGCGGTGCTGTTTGCCCGCCTGCGCCAACAGTTCGCCACAGTCCCGGCGCTGCGCTCGCTGTTCGAACAGCCGACCCTGCAGGGCCTGGCGGCGCTGCTGGGCGAACCCTTGCAGGCGCCCGCAACCACCTGGCAGGCGCCTGTACGCCCGCCGCACCTGCCATTGTCGTTCGAACAGCAGCGCCTGTGGTTCCTCGAACAGCTCAGCACCGGCGGCGGCGAATACAACGTGGTCAGCGCCGTGAGGCTGGATGGCGAGCTGAACGTCGCCGCGCTACAGCAGGCCCTGAATGCCGTGGTGGCACGCCACGAAAGCCTGCGCAGCCGCATCGTGCGCGAGGCTGGCGGCGAACTGGCGCTGGTCATCGAACCCACGGCGCAGCTGCCTTGGCAACTGACCGGGGTGCAGGCCGACAGCGAACAGGCCTGGCAGGCCCGGATCGACGCAGCCATCCAGACCGAAACCAGTCGGCGTTTCGACCTGGCCGTTGAATTGCCGCTGCGCGCCACGCTGCTGCAACGTAGCGGTGCCGCCCAGGCGCTGCTGTTGCTCAACGTTCACCACTGCGCCATGGATGACGCTTCCAGCCAGAATCTGCTGGACGAACTGGCACGCCTGTATGCCGCTGCCTGCCAAGGCACTTCGGCGCAGCTGCCCGCGCTGGCCCTGCAATACCCCGACTACGCCCTGTGGCAACGCGAAGCGGCACAGCAGGCGCTGTTCCGCGAGCAGCTCGACTACTGGCGTACCCGGCTGGAAGACGGTGACTACCTCCTCGACCTGCCGACCCGGCAGGCGCGTCCCGAGCAATTGGACCCTGCCGCTGGCTCGGTGCAGCTGCGACTGCCGGCGCCATTGGCCGCGCGCCTGCGTGACTTTGCCCGGCAACGCGGCGCCACGCTGTACATGCTGATGCTCAGCGCCGCCCAGTTGCTGCTGGGCCGCCATGCCAACCAGCGTGACGTCCGCTTCGGCAGCCCAGTGGCACAACGACCGCTGGCCGAACTGCAGCCGCTGATCGGCTGCTTCGTCAACACCCTGGTGATCCGCAGCGACCTCGACCCGGCGCTGGATTTCGACGGCCTGCTGCGCCAGGTGCGCGAAGGCGTGCTGGACGCCCAGCAGCACCAGGCCGTGCCCTTCGACCAGGTGGTCGAAGCCCTGCAACCTTCGCGCAACCTGGCGCAGACCCCGCTGTTCCAGGTGCTGTTCGTGATGCAGAACGCCAATGCGGCGGCCAGCCAGTGGCCGGGCCTGCAGGTGCGTGAGCAAGCGGTGACCGCGCAAGCGGCCAAGTACGACCTGAACTGGGAAGTGCATGACGGTGACGAGCTGTCGGTGCTGCTGGAATACCGCACCGCGTTGTTCAGCGAAAGCACCGTGCGTGGCTGGCTGCAACAGTGGCAACAGTTGCTGGAAACCATGCTCGATGCGCCGCACACGCGGCTGGCCGACTGGTCGCCGTTGAGCGCAGCCCAGCGTCATCAGCAGCTGGTGGAGTGGAACGCCACCGAACGCCAGTACCCCGGCCCGACCGACCTGCGCAGCGCGCTCAGCCAGCAGGCGCAACGCACCCCGGACGCCCCGGCCCTGGTCTTCGAAGACCAGCGCCTCAGCTACGCCGAGCTGCACCAGCGTGCCCAGCAACTGGCCCGTGCCCTGCGTGCCCACGGCATTGGTCGCGAAAGCATCGTGCCGGTGTGCATGGAACGCTCGGTGGAGATGGTCGTCGCCCTGCTCGGCATCGTCCAGGCCGGCGCTGCCTGGCTGCCACTGGACCCGCAACTGCCCGCCGCACGCCTGGCCTTCCTCATCGAAGACGCCGATGCGCGCCTGACCCTGACCCAGCCGCAATGGCGCGCCAGCCTGCCGGCCGGGCACAGCACCTGGACCCTCGATGCGCTGCCCGCCGCCCCGGCCTTCGAGCCCTTCGAAGTCGCCGCCAGCGACCTGGCCTACGTGCTCTACACCTCCGGTTCCACCGGCCAGCCCAAGGGCGTGATGAACGAGCACGGCGCGCTGATGAACCGCCTGTACTGGATGCAGGACGCCTTCCCCATCGGCCCTGATGACCGCGTGCTGCAAAAGACCCCGTACAGCTTCGACGTCTCGGTGTGGGAGTTCTTCTGGCCGCTGATCACCGGCGCCACCCTGGTGGTCGCGCGCCCGGACGGTCACCGCGACCCGGCCTACCTCAGCCAGCTGATCCAGCAGGAGCAGGTCACCACCCTGCACTTCGTGCCCTCGATGCTGCGCGCCTTCGCCGACGAACCGACCCTGACCCGCTGCCACAGCCTGCGCCAGGTGTTCGCCAGTGGCGAAGCCCTGCCTGCCGAACTGGTGCGGCGCTTCATGAGCCGCCACCCGGCGGCGCTGATCAACCTCTACGGCCCCACCGAAGCGGCCATCGACGTCTCGGTGTGGCGCTGCTCGGCGAACGACGCCGTCGTGCCGATCGGCAAGCCGATCGCCAACCTGCGCCTGTACATCCTCGATGACGCCCGGCAACCGCTGCCCATCGGCAGCATCGGCGAGCTGTACATCGGCGGGGTCGGCGTGGCACGCGGCTACCTGAAGCGCCCGGACCTCACCGAAGAACGCTTCCTGCCCAGCCCGTTCGTGCCTGGCGAGCGCCTGTACCGCACCGGCGACCGCTGCCGCTTCCTGGCCGACGGCAACATCGAATATCTGGGGCGTCTGGACCATCAGGTGAAACTGCGTGGCCAGCGCATCGAGCTGGGCGAGATCGACGCCGCGCTGCTCAGCCAGCCCGGTGTCCGCGAGGCCGCGACCCTGCTGATCGGCCAGCGCCTGGTGGGTTTCTGGTGCGGCGATACCGAGCAGGCCGCGCTGCGCGAGGCCCTGCGCGCTCAGTTGCCGGCGCATCTGCTGCCCGGCCTGCTGGTGCAGTTGCAGCGCCTGCCGTTGACCGCCAACGGCAAGCTCGACCGCAAGGCCCTGGCCGCCACGCCACTGCCAGACAGCAGCGCCGAGCGCGCTTATGTGGCCCCGCGCAATGCCACCCAGCGAGTGCTGTGCGAACTGTTCAGCGAACTGCTCGAGTGCCCGAACGTCGGCATCGAGGACCACTTCTTCCAGCTCGGCGGCCACTCGCTGCTGGCGACCCGGCTGGTTGCCAGAGTGCGCGAGCGCCTGGGTGTGTCGTTGCCGTTGGCCCGGGTCTTTGCCGAGCCCACGGTGGTGGCTCTGGCCGAACACCTGCAAGCCGCCCCGGCCACTGAGGTGATCACCGCCCAGCCACGTCCGGCGCACCTGCCCCTTGGCCTGGCGCAACAGCGTTTCTGGACGCTCAGCCGTCTGGTGCCGGAGTCGCGCGAGTACCACATGCCGTTCGCCCTGACCCTGCGTGGCGAGCTGGACATCGAAGCCCTGCGCGACGCCTTTACCCAGCTGAGCCAGCGCCACCTGGTGCTGCGCAGCCGTATCGTCGAGCACGACGGCGAGCCGCAACTGCTGATCGATGCAGAGGGCCCGCAGCTGCAGGTCAGCCAGGTGGCCGAAGCGAACTGGCAGGCGGCCTGCCAGAGCGCGGAAATTGCGCTGATGGCGCCCTTCGACCTCACCGCTGCCGCGCCGTGGCGTGCGCAACTGCTGCAACGCCAGGGCAGCGATGAAGCCCGCCTGCTGGTGTGCCTGCACCATAGCGCCACCGACGGCTGGGCCATGCAGCTGCTGATCGACGAACTGAGCCAGGCCTACAGCGCCCTGCGCAATGGCCAGGCGCCGGCCTGGCCAGCCCTGGAAATCGACTACCTCGACTTCGCCCTCTGGCAGCGCCACCCGGACACCGAGGCGCGCCGCGCCGCCAGCCTGGACTACTGGAAAGCCCACCTGGGCGAGGACGACTACCAGCTCGACCTGCCCGTGGACCACCCGCGTGGCGCCGAAACCGAGCGCCGCGCCGGGCAACTGACCCTGGCCCTCGGCCCGCAGCGCGCCGCAGCCATCCGCCAGTTCGCCCGGCAACGCGGCACCACCGTCTACGTGGTGCTGGCCACTGCCTTGAGCGCTCTGCTGGCGCGCTACAGCGGCCAGCGCGAGATCCGCTTTGGCACGCCCGTGGACCAGCGTGAGCAACCGCAGACCCAGACCCTGCTGGCCTGTCTGGTCAACACCCTGGTGATCCGCAGCGAGATCGACCCTCAGGCGCCGGCCGAGCAGTGGCTGGCCAGCCTGGAAGCCGACCTGCGCGCCGCCCAGGCGCATGCCGACCTGCCGTTCGCCACCCTGGCGGCGAGCGTGGCGCAACGCCGCGACCTGAACCGCACGCCGCTGTTCCAGGTGCTGTTCTCCCTCAACCACGGGCGCCTGGACAGCCGCCAGTGGCCGGGGCTGCACATCGAAGAGCAACTGCTGCCGGCGCTGGAGGCCAAGTTCGAGCAAAGCTGGGAAGTCCAGGACGACGGCCACGACATGCTGCTGGCCCTGGAGTATCAGGCCGCGCTGTTCGAGCACGCCACCCTGCAGCGTTGGAGCGAACAGTGGTGCGCACTGCTCGACGCCCTGGTCGCCGCCCCGCAACGTTCGCTGGCGGCGCTGTTCCCGCAGCATCTTGACCAGGCGCAACTTGAGCGCTGGAACGCCACCGAACGCCAATACCCCGGCCCGACCGATCTGCGCAGCGCGCTCAGCCAGCAGGCGCAACGCACCCCGGACGCCCCGGCCCTGGTCTTCGAAGACCAGCGCCTCAGCTACGCCGAGCTGCACCAACGTGCCCAGCAACTGGCCCGCGCCCTGCGTGCCCACGGCATCGGCCGCGACAGCATCGTGCCGGTGTGCATGGAACGCTCGGTGGAGATGGTCGTCGCCCTGCTCGGCATCGTCCAGGCCGGCGCTGCCTGGCTGCCACTGGACCCGCAACTGCCCGCCGCACGCCTGGCCTTCCTCATCGAAGACGCCGATGCGCGCCTGACCCTGACCCAGCCGCAATGGCGCGCCAGCCTGCCGGCCGGGCACAGCACCTGGACCCTCGATGCGCTGCCCGCCGCCCCGGCCTTCGAGCCCTTCGAAGTCGCCGCCAGCGACCTGGCCTACGTGCTCTACACCTCCGGTTCCACCGGCCAGCCCAAGGGCGTGATGAACGAGCACGGCGCGCTGATGAACCGCCTGTACTGGATGCAGGACGCCTTCCCCATCGGCCCTGATGACCGCGTGCTGCAAAAGACCCCGTACAGCTTCGACGTCTCGGTGTGGGAGTTCTTCTGGCCGCTGATCACCGGCGCCACCCTGGTGGTCGCGCGCCCGGACGGTCACCGCGACCCGGCCTACCTCAGCCAGCTGATCCAGCAGGAGCAGGTCACCACCCTGCACTTCGTGCCCTCGATGCTGCGCGCCTTCGCCGACGAACCGACCCTGACCCGCTGCCACAGCCTGCGCCAGGTGTTCGCCAGTGGCGAAGCCCTGCCTGCCGAACTGGTGCGGCGCTTCATGAGCCGCCACCCGGCGGCGCTGATCAACCTCTACGGCCCCACCGAAGCGGCCATCGACGTCTCGGTGTGGCGCTGCTCGGCGAACGACGCCGTCGTGCCGATCGGCAAGCCGATCGCCAACCTGCGCCTGTACATCCTCGATGACGCCCGGCAACCGCTGCCCATCGGCAGCATCGGCGAGCTGTACATCGGCGGGGTCGGCGTGGCACGCGGCTACCTGAAGCGCCCGGACCTCACCGAAGAACGCTTCCTGCCCAGCCCGTTCGTGCCTGGCGAGCGCCTGTACCGCACCGGCGACCGTTGCCGCTTCCTGGCCGACGGCAACATCGAATACCTGGGGCGTCTGGACCATCAGGTGAAACTGCGTGGCCAGCGCATCGAACTGGGCGAGATCGATGCCGCGCTGCTCAAGCAGCCCGGCATCAGCGCCGCCTGCACCCTGGTGCTGGACAACCGCCTGGTGGCCTTCTACAGCGGTGTGGCGCAGGGCGACCTGGCCGCCCAGCTGGGCGCCGAGTTGCCGGCGCACATGGTGCCCGTGCTGTGGGTCGAAGTGCCGGCGCTGCCGCTGACCACCAACGGCAAGATCGACCGCAAGGCCCTGGCCGCCATGCCGCTGCCACAAAGCCAGGCCGTCGCCGTGGCGCCGCGCAGCGAACTGGAAGCGTTGCTGTGCCAGCTGTTCGCCGAACTGCTGGGCGAGACCCTGGGCAGCGACCGGGCGGTGGGTACGCAAGACAGCTTCTTCGCCTTGGGCGGCGATTCCATCCTGGGCCTGAAGCTGATCTCGCGTCTGCGCGAACAGGGTTATTCGCTCACCCCGAAAGCGCTGTTCCGCTCGCCTACCCCGGCAGCCCTGGCCCTGGTGACCACGCCGCTGGCCAGCCAGGCCGAACAGGGCGAGATCACGGGTGCCATGCCGCTGCTGCCGGTGCAGCAGTGGTTCTTCGACATGCAGCAACCGCAAGCCGCGTACTGGAACCAGGCGGTACTGGCCGACAGCGACCGACCGCTGCAACCGGCCTTGGTGCAAGAGGTTCTAGACCGCCTGGTTGCCCACCACGACGCCCTGCGCTTGCGCTTCCATAACGCCAATGGCCAGTGGCAGGCGCAGATCGCGGCGGTTTCGCCGGCGCGCTTCAGCGTCTGCGAGCACGCCGGGCAACTGCAACAGGTGGCTGAAAGCCTCGACCTGCAGGACGGCCCGCTGTTCGCCGCCGCCTTGCTGCAAGGCACGCCGCAGCGCCTGTATCTGGTCGCTCATCACCTGGTGGTCGACGCGGTGTCCTGGACACCCTTGCTGGAGGACTTCCAGCGGCTGTATCAGGACCTGGAGCGTGGCGAGACGCCCAGGCTGCCCGCCAAGACCACGTCCTACCGGCAGTGGGCCGAGCAATTGCGCGCCCATGGCGACAAGGCCACAGCCGAGCTGGGCTACTGGAAACTGCAGGGCGCCACCCACCCCGCGCCCCAGGCGACCTTCGCCGAGCGCCAGACCCTCTCGGCCCGCTGGGAAGCGGCACACACCCGCCAGTGGCTCACCGAGGCGCATGCCGCCTACCGCACGCAACCCGAAGAGCTGCTGATCGCCGCCCTGGCCGCGACCCTGGCCCAGGCCGAAGGCCGCAGCGAGGTCGTCGTCGACCTGGAGCGGCATGGCCGCGATGCGCCGTTCGAGGGGCTGGACGTCAGCCGTACCGTGGGCTGGTTCACCACCCTGTATCCGCTGCGGGTGAAGTCCAGCGGCACGCCGGCCGAGCGCGTGCGCGACGCCAAGGAGGCCCTGCGTGGCGTACCGGGCAATGGCCTGGGCCATGGCCTGCTGTGCCAGCGCGGCGAACTGCCGCCCAGCCGTGGCGACGTGTTGTTCAACTACCTGGGCCACGAACAGCCGCCCGAAGGCTGGCTGCGCGCCAGCCAGCTGGCGGCGCCGGCAGACGTGGCAGCCGGCAACCGGGTCAGTCATGCCCGTGAGGTGGTGGCCTGGCTGCAGGACGGTGTGCTGCATATCGAGTGGCACAGCGTAACGCCGCAGGCCGACAGCCGCTGGCCGGCGCGCCTGCTGGAACACCTGCAGGCCCTTGTCGCCCATTGCATGGACCCGCAGGCCGGCGCGCTGATGCCGTCGGACTTCCCGCTGGCCAAGGGCATCAACCAGAAATCCCTGGACACGCTGCTGAGCAAGCTCAAGAGCAAACCGAATACCAAAAGCTAGTGCGCGGTGCGGCACGCGGGTGGACATGCCCCGCGCGCCGCTGCCGATCAGCGACTTTTCAAGATTTGCCTACGGATCGTTTAAGCATGAACAACATCGAAGACATCTATTCCCTCTCGCCGACGCAGCATGGCCTGCTGTTCCACAGCGTCGTCGAGGCGGATTCGCGGGTGTACTACCAGCAACTGAGCCTGGAGATCCAGGGCCCGCTGGACACCACCGCATTTCGCAGCGCCTGGCAGGCGCTGATGCAGCGCCACGCAGTACTGCGCAGCGCGTTTCTCTGGGAAGACCTGGACGACGCCTACCAGGTGGTGCAGCAGGGCATCGAGCTGCCGCTGAGCCTGCTCGACTGGCGCGCCCGCGATGACCAGCAGGCCGCCCTCGAAGCCCTGGCGCTGGAGCAGCGCGCCCTGCCGCTGGAACTCAACGACGCGCCGCTGATGCGCGTGGCCCTGGTGCGCCTGGCCGAGCAGCGCTGGCACCTGACCTGGACCTTCCACCACATTCTCATGGACGGCTGGAGCGTCGGCATCGCCATCCAGGAATGGTTGGCCCTGTACTACGAAAGCGCCCTGGGCCGCCCCGCCCGGTTGCCAGCCACCCGCCCGTATCGCGACTACATCGCCTGGCTGGCCGAACAGGACATGGCCGCCACCGAGGCCTTCTGGCGCGAGCGCCTGCACGACCTGAACGAACCCACGCCGCTGCCAGACTTCGCCGTGCGCCTGGCACCGCCCACCGGTGCCCCCTTCGCCGAGCGCGAAACCCTGCTGCAAGCCGACGAGACCGAACAGCTGACGCGCTTCGCCCGCCAGCACGGCCTGACCCTCAACACCCTGATCCAGGGCGCCTGGGCCTTGCTGCTGGGCCAGCACGCCGGGCGTGACGACGTAGTCTACGGCGTCACTGTGGCCGGTCGCCCGGAAAGTCTGCCGGGGGTCGAGAGCAGTGTCGGCCTGTTCATCAATACCCTGCCGCTGCGCGTGCAATGGGCCGACAGCCCGGCGCTGGTGGATTGGCTGCACGCCCTGCAACAGGCCAACAGCGACCTGCGCCAGCACGCCTACCTGCCGGTGGGCAAGCTCAAGGCCATGAGCGGCATCGCCGCCGAGCGGGCGCTGTTCGACTCGATTCTGGTGTTCGAGAACTTCCCGGTCACCGACGCCCTCAACCAGGACGCCGACGGGTTGAGCTTCATCGCCCCGCAGCCGGCGCGGACGGTCGATGGCATTACCCACACCCAGGGCCGCAACCATTTCCCGCTGGCGTTGATCGTGGTCCCCGGCGAGCGTCTGAACTACCTGTTCAGCTATGAGCGCCGCCGCTTCAGCGACGCGGAAATCGCCGTGCTCTCGGCGCAACTGCGCGCCCTGCTGCTGGCCATGGCCGCCCAGCCGCACGGCCGGGTGGCCGAACTGGCGTGGGTCAGCCCAGAGGAACAGGCGCAACTGCAGGCCCATGGCCGCGGTGCGCAGCTGCCGGTGCCGACACTGGGCCTGCACCAGCGCTTCGAGCAGCAGGCGCTGACCCACCCCGAGCGAGAGGCACTGCGCGACCGCCAGGGCGCCCTGAGCTATGCCGAACTCGAGCGCCGCGCCAACCAGCTCAGCCAGCACCTGCACAGCCAGGGTATCGGCGCTGGCAGCCTGGTGGCCCTGGGCCTGGAACGCAATGCCGACTTCGTCATCGCCCTGCTGGCCACCCTCAAGGCCGGTGCGGCGTACCTGCCGCTGGACCTCAAGCAACCGGTCGGGCGCCTGGCCGATGTCCTGGCCGACAGCCGCGCCGCGCTGCTGATCGGTGCCACCGCGTCGCCAGCACTGACGCGCCTGGCCGAGCACACCCCGGCGCTGTGGCTGAACGAAGCCGCCGCGCACATTGCCGCGCAACCGGCCCACGCCCCTGATGTACAGCACCCTGCCGACGCGGCGGCCTACGTGATCTATACCTCGGGCTCCACTGGCACACCGAAGGGCGTGGTGGTCGAACACCGCGCCATCGTCGACTACCTGGGCGCCGTTCAGGCCCTGCTCGATGCGCCCGCAGCGGCCCGCTATGCCCTGCTGTCCAGCGTCGCCGCCGACCTCGGCCATACCCAGCTGTTCGGTGCCCTGTGCAGCGGCGCCAGCCTGTTGCTGGTGGATGACGACAGCGCCTTCAGCCCCCTGGCCCTGGCCGAGCTGTTCGAGCAGCAGCCGGTGGACGTGCTGAAGATCACCCCGAGCCATCTCGGCGGCCTGCTGCAGGCCCTGCCGGATGCCCGCCTGCTGCCACGCTCGCGGCTGGTGTTCGGCGGCGATGCGCTGAGCCCCGAGCTGCTCGACAAGGTCCGCAGCCTGGCGCCACACCTGCGCGTGTTCAACCATTACGGGCCCAGCGAAGCCACGGTCGGGGCGATTGCCACCGAACTGCCGGCCGGCCTGCGCAGCATTCCTCTGGGCCGTCCGCTGCCCAACCGCCAGCTGCGCGTGGTCGATGCCCATGGCCAGGCCGTGGCCACCGGGGTCAGCGGCGAGCTGCTGATCGGCGGTGCGCTGGCACGGGGTTACCTGCATCGCCCGGACCTCACCGACGAGCGCTTCAGCGTCGATGCCCAGCAGCAGCGCTGGTACCGCACCGGTGACCGCGTGCGCTGGCTGGAAGATGGCCAACTGGCGTTCCTCGGCCGCGTCGACAGCCAGGTGAAGATTCGCGGCAACCGCCTGGAACTGGGCGAAGTGGAGGCGCAGATCAGGCGCCTGTCGCCGAGCATCGAACAGGTGCTGGTGCGCGCCGTGGAACTGGACGGCAGCCTGCGCCTGGTGGCCTGGCTGGTGGCCAGCCAGAGCCTGTCGCCAGCCAAACTGCGCGACGACCTGGCCATGCGCGTGCCGGACTACATGGTGCCGGCACACTTCATCAGCCTCGACGAACTGCCGCTGAACCGCAACGGCAAGGTCGATGCAAGCCGCCTGCCGCTGCCGGCGCAGCCGGTCGACGACAGCGCCAGCCACGTGGCGCCACGCAACGAGGTGGAAGCGCTGCTGGCGGATATCTGGCAGGACGTGCTCAAGCGCGACCGAGTGGGCGTGCATGACAACTTCTTCGCCTTGGGCGGCGACTCGATCCTCAACCTGCAAATCATCGCCCGTGCCAACCAGCAAGGGCTCAAACTCACCCCGCGCCAGCTGTTCGAGAACCGCACCATCGCCGACATCGCCCGGGTACTGGGCGCCGATGCCAGCGGTGCGGTGGCCGACGCTGCCAGCCAAGGCCTGGAGTTGCCGCTGGGCGCCGGCCAGTGCGCGCGCCTGGACAGCGGCGCGCTGCAAGCCACCTGGCGCTGCGTAGCACTGACCCGGAACCTCGACAACGCCGTGCTGGCTCAGGCGCTCGGCGCCGTACAACAGCACCATCAGGCCCTGCGTCTGGCGCTGCAACGCCCCCCCGAAGGCCACTGGCACCAGCGTGTGCTGGCGCAGGCCCTGGCCCCGCAGGTGGACGTTCGGGATCTCGCCGAACTCGGCCAGGCGCCGCTGCAAGCCCTGGCCGAACAGGCTGTCGAGGGCCTGGCGCTGGACGCCGGGCAGACCCTGCATGCCAGCCTGCTGACGCACAGCGGCCAGCCGTACCTGCTGCTCGCCGCCCACCCGCTGTGCCTGGACGAAGCCTCCTGGCCACTGCTGCTCGACGACCTCAACCTGGCACTGGCGCAGCAGTTGCACCAGCGGCCACTGCGCCTGGCCTACAACGGCGGTGACTTCAGCCGCTGGACCCAGCACCAGCAGGCCTACGCCCAAGGCGATGGCCTGGACGAGGCCTGGGAACACTGGCTGCAGTTCGTCGGCATGGACCTGCTGGCCCTGCCCCCGCCCCAGGAACAGCCCGCGATCGGCGTGGCCGAGCACCGCGTATCAGCCGAGACCTCCCGCGCCCTCAAGCGCCTGCTGGAGATGCTGCAACTGGACTGGAACGCCCTGCTGGCCGCCGCCGTGGCCGAGCAATGGCGCACCCTGGCTGGCAACGGGTTGATCGCCCTGGCCTTGCAGGCAGGACGTCCGCAAGCCGAGCGCCTGGCGGTGAACGCGCCGATCAGCACCGCCGACCTGGAGCCGCAACGCATCATCGGCGCGCTGGAACAGCCCGTACCCTTCTACCTGCAGGTGCAGGGCGACAACCTGCTGCAACGCCTGCAAGCCACCGCTGCGCAGCTGCGTGCCTACCCACAGTTGGGCAGCGACTACGGCGTGCTGCGCTACCTGTCGGACAACAGCTACCTGCAAGAGCCGCTGCGCGACCTGCCGACCCCGCCGATCAGCATCCGTTGGCAAGGCGACCGCGACAGCCATCGCGAACCGCGCGCCGTCATGGGCCGGCTCACCGCTGCCAGCCAGTCGCCTGCACCGGGCAGCGCCCTGGTGCTCGATGCCTGCTGGCAGGATGATTGCCTGCACCTGCACGCCACCGGTGCGCTGGCTGCCGACTGGCTGCCACAGCTGCTGCAGCGCCTGAACGAACTGGCCGCGCTGCTCGCCCAGCCCGAGCTGCGTCCGCACAGTGCGGCGTTCCCGCTGTGCCATCAGCAAGCCGCGACCCTGGCTGCCGAGCCACTGGACTGGGAGAACATCGAAGACCTCTATCCGCTGTCGTCCATGCAACAGGGCATGCTGCTGCACACCCTGCTGCAACCGCACAGCGGCATCTACCTGATGCAGCAGCGCTACAGCTGGGACGGCGACCTGCAACGCCCGGCCATGCAAGCGGCCTGGCAGCTGTTCCTCGAACGTCACCCGATGATGCGCACCGCGTTCTGGTGGCAGGACGACCACGCGCCGCTGCAATGCGTACTGCGCCAGGCCGACCCGGCGTTCGACTGGCAGGACCTGCGCCACCTGGATGCCGACGCCCAGCGCCTGGCCATGGACCAGGCCCTCGAAGCGCAACACCAGCAGGGCTTCGACATGGCCCGTGCGCCGCTGACCCACCTGCGCATCTTCCAGCTCGACGAGCGCCGCTTCGCCGTGGTGCGCAGCTTCCACCACATCCTCACCGATGCCTGGTGCTTCGGCCTGCTGATGGAAGACCTGCTGGCCATCTACCAGGCCATGGTGCGCCACGAGCCGGTCGCACGCCCGCGCCTGCGCTCGTTCCGTGGCTACATGAGCTGGCTGGAACGCCAGGACATGGCGGCTGCGCAGGCCTTCTGGCAGGCCGACCTGGCGGGCTTCAGCGAACCGACCCCGCTGGCCGTGGACACGCCGCTGGCCGACGAGCAGCAGCCCGCTGAAGCAGTCGGCGACCAGGACTGCACCCTGAGCATCAGCCAGACCCGCCGCCTGCAGGAGCTTTGCCAGCATTACCAACTGACCCCCAACACCTGGATTCAGGGCGCCTGGGCCTTGCTGCTGTCGCGCTACAGCGGTAACCGCGACGTGCTGTTCGGCGTCACCGTGGCCGGACGCCCCACCGAGCTGGCCGGGGTCGAGGAAATGGTCGGTATCTTCATCAACAGCCTGCCCCTGCGCGTGGATGTCGACCCACAGGCACCGGTGGCCGAATGGCTGCAGGCGCTGCTGTCGCACAACGCCCGCCTGCGCGAGCATGAAAGCGCTTCGCTGGTGGACATCCAGCGTTGCAGCGACGTGCCACGCGGCCAGGCGCTGTTCGACAGCCTGGTGGTGTTCGAGAACGCGCCGCTGGATATCAGCAGCGTGCAGCTGGACAACTTCAGCATCGATATCTACGAAGACCGGGTGCACACCAACTTCCCGATGACGGTGGTGCTCTACCCCGGTGATCGCCTGGGCATCCGCCTGTCTTACGACACCCGGCGCTTCAGTGCCGACACCGTGCAACGCATGCTCGGGCACCTGGTGCAGTTGCTCGGCGGCATGCTCGAACAGCCCGAGGCGCGGCTCGACACCCTGTGGCTGCTGGCACCGACCGAGCGCCAGCAATTGCTGGTGGACTACAACCGCAGCGATGTCGACTTCCCGCTGCAGCGTGGCTATGCGGCGCTGTTCGCCGAACAGGTGAGCCGGCGCGGGCAGCAGGTGGCCGCCGTATGCCAGGGCGAGTCGCTGAGCTACGCCGAACTGGACCGCCGCAGCAACGCCGTGGCGCATGCCCTGCAAACCGCCGGCGCCGGGCCGGAAACCCTGGTGGCGCTGTTCGCCGAGCGCGGCCTGGCACTGCTGACCCTGATGATCGGCACCCTCAAGGCCGGCGCCGCATTCCAGGCCCTGGACATCCAGCAACCGCCCGCAAGGCTGGCCGAACTGCTGGCCCTCGGCGAAGCACCGCTGCTGCTGGTCTGCGACCAGGCCAGCGCCGTACTCGACCAGGTCCTGCCGAACCTGCAACGCCAGCCCACCTGCCTGGTCGCCCAGCCGCTGTGGCAAGGCGCCGCGCAGCCGGCGGTCAGCTACAACCATGACCCGGACCAGCTGGCCTACGTGATCTTCACCTCGGGTTCCACCGGCCAGCCCAAGGGCGTGATGGTCGAGCAGCGCGGCATGCTCAACAACATGTTCGGCAAGGTCCCGGCGCTGGGCCTGGGCGAGCACGACCGCATCGCCCAGACCGCCTCGCCGGCCTTCGATATCAGCGTCTGGCAGTTCCTCGCCGCGCCGCTGTTCGGCGCCACCGTGCACATCCTGCCCGACGCCCAGGCCCACGATCCGCTGGCACTGCTTGACGCGGTCGAGGCGCATGGCCTGACGCTGCTGGAAACCGTACCGGCGTTGATTCGCGGCATGCTCCAGGAAAGCTCGGCCGACCACCGCCTGGCCAGCCTGCGCTGGCTGCTGCCCACCGGCGAAGCGCTGCCACCGGCACTGGCCCGCGACTGGCTGACGCGCTTCCCCCACGTACCGATGATGAACGCCTACGGCCCGGCCGAATGCTCGGACGACGTGGCCTTCCACGCCATTACCCAAGCCGCGGACGCCGACTGCCTGCACATGCCGATCGGCCTGCCGACCGCCAACAACCAGCTGTTCGTGCTCGATGCCGAGCTGCGCCTGCTGCCGGTGGGCGTGCCGGGCGAGCTGTGCATCGGCGGCGTCGGCGTGGGCCGGGGCTACCTGCGCGACCCGCAGCGCACCCGTGAAGCCTTCGTCGAACACCCCTTCGAGCCTGGAGCACGCCTGTATCGCAGTGGCGACATCGGCCGCTTGCGCGCCGACGGCGTGTTCGAATACCTGGGCCGGCGTGACCAGCAGGTGAAGATCCGTGGCCATCGCATCGAGCTGGGCGAGATCGAAAACCGCCTGATGCAACACCCGGCGGTCAGCAGCGCCGCAGTGCTGGCGCGGCCCGACGCACGGGGTGCCTTGCAACTGGTGGCCTGGTACGTGCTGGAGGATGACGCCGCGCTGGACGCCGACGCGGCGCAGGCGGTGCTCAGCACCTACCTGGGCGAGCAACTGGCGGCCTACATGCTGCCGGCGCGCTGGGTGAACCTGGCACAGCTGCCGCTGAACGCCAACGGCAAGGTCGACCGCCGTGCCCTGGCGGCCCTCGACCTGCCGCAGGACCAGCAGCCGCAGGATCTGCCGGCGGCGCCGCGCAGTGACACCGAGAAAGTGCTGGCCGAACTGTGGCAGCAGCTGCTCGGCCTGGACAGCGTGAGCGTGCACGACGACTTCTTCGCCATTGGCGGGCACTCGTTGCTGGCGACCCAGATGCTGTCACGTATTCGCCGCCACCTGGCGGTGGACCTGCCGCTGCGCACGCTGTTCGAAGGCGGCACCCTGGAGCAACTGGCCCAGGCCGTGGAGCGCCAGCGCGAGGCACAGGGCGCCGTCGAGCCAGGCAGCGAGATGGTGCCGGTGCCGCGTGACCAGCAGTTGCCGCTGTCCTTCGCCCAGCAACGACTGTGGTTCCTCGACCGCCTGGAAGGCCCGAGCGCGGCCTACAACATGGGCTCGGTGGTACGCCTGCGCGGCGCGCTGAACGTCGCGGCGCTGCAAGCGGCCTTGCACAGCGTGCTGGAGCGCCATGAAGCGCTGCGTACTGCCTTCCAGCTGGTTGGCGAGCAGCCCTGCCAGGTCATCGCGCCCGTACCGGCCCTGGACCTGACGCCCACCGACCTCAGCCAGCTGGTAGGCGAGGCGCAGCAGCAGGCATTGCAGCGTCTGATCGACGAACAGGCCGCCCGGCCGTTCGACCTGCAACAGGCCCCGATGCTGCGTGCCAGCCTGCTGCGCCTGGGCGCTGACGACCACGTACTGCAACTGGTGCTGCACCACATCGCCACCGATGCCTGGTCGATGGGCATCCTGATGCGTGAGCTGATTACCGCTTACCTGGCCTTCAGCCAGGGCCACACGCCGGACCTCGCTCCGCTGCCGATCCAGTACGCCGACTACGCCCACTGGCAGCGCAGCCCGGCGCAGCAGCGTTTGCTGGCCCAGGCCATCGACTACTGGCGCCACCAGCTGGCCGGTGCACCGACGCTGATCCCGCTGCCGCTGGACTACCCGCGCCCGGCGCGCCCGGACTACCAGGGTGCCGCCCTGCAGCAGCGCTTCAGCGCGGCGCAGACCCAGGCCCTGAAGGCCTACGCCCAGGCGCACAAGGCCACGCTGTTCATGGTCCTGCTCAACGCCTTCAACAGCCTGATGCAGCGGGCCACCGGCGCGCAGGACTTCATCGTCGGCACCGACCTGGCCAACCGCGAACATCCGGCATTGGAAAACCTCATCGGCTTCTTCGTCAACGTACTGCCGATCCGCGCCCGACTGGACGCTGGCGAGCGCTTCGACACCCGCCTGCAACGCCTGCGTGACGACTGCCTGGCAGCCTTCCAGCATCAGCAGGTGCCGTTCGACAAGCTGGTCGAGACCCTGCAACCGCCACGTCAGCCAGGCGTCAACCCGCTGGTGCAGGTGCTGTTCGTGATGCAGAACACCCCCGGCGACCAGGCCCACCTGCCGGGCCTGGAGGTACAGGACTACCTGCAGGCGGGCCAGCAGAGCAGCAAATTCGACCTCGCGGTGTTCGTCGAAGAAGACGACGACCAAGGCCTGAGCGTGCGCTGGGTGTACCGCACCAGCGTGCTCGGCGCCGCCACCGTTCAGCGCCTGGAACAAGGCTTCGACACCCTCTTGGAGCGCATCATGACCGCACCCGAAAACGCCCTGGAAGACTGGCAGTGGCGCCTGCAGGATGGCCACGACCCGGCCGCCGCCCACCCGGCTGCAGCGCCAGCCGACGACGCCGCGGCGCGCAGCGCACGCAAGCTGTCGAAGATGAGCAAGCTCAAGCAGACTCGCGCCAGCGCCGTCAGCCAACTGGCCCATGAACAGGTGCGCACCCGCGCACTGGTCGAAGGCCAGGCATTGCCCCTGGTGATCGAACCGCTGCTGGGCGACCTCGACCCGGCACACTGGGCGCAGCAGGCCCGGCCGTGGATCAACGAGCAGCTGCGCACCCACGGTGGCCTGCTGTTCCGTGGTTTCGACCTGCCCGACGCCAGCGCCTTCGAACGCTTTGCCCAAGCCATCGAGCCGGACCTGTACGGCACCTACGGCGACCTGCCGAAGAACACCTCGGGCAAGAACATCTACCACTCCACGCCGTACCCGGAACAGCACATGATCCTGTTCCACAACGAGAGCTCGCACCTGCCGCAGTGGCCGCGCAAGCAATGGTTCTTCTGCGAGATCCCGTCGCCGGTCGGCGGCTGCACGCCGATCGTCGACTGCCGCCAGGTACTGACGCGCCTGCCCGAGACCATCGTCGACCGTCTCAAGGCCCAGGGCCTGCTGTACGTGCGGCACTTCACCGACAAGCTGGACGTACGCTGGCAGGACTTCTTCAAGACCGAGGACCGCAGCGAGGTCGAGCGCCAGTGCCGTGACAGCGGCATGCAGTGGCAATGGCTGGGAGACGACAACCTGCGCATCGCCCAGCACTGCCCGGCCATCGTCGCCCATCCGGACACCGGCGAGCTGGCGTTCTTCAACCAGGTGCAACTGCACCACCCGGCGTGCCTGGAACCGGAGGTGCGCAGCAACCTGATCAACCTGTTCGGCCTCGGCAACCTGCCACGCAATGTCTACTACGGCGATGGCAGCGTGATCGAAGACGAGGTGATGGCGGTGATCGGTGAGGCCTACGAGGCCTGCGCGGTACGCTTCAAATGGCACAAAGGCGACATGGTGATGCTCGACAACATGCTGGTGGCGCACGCCCGCGACCCGTTCGAGGGCGAACGCAAGATCTGCGTTGCCATGGGCCAGATGATGAATCGCCAGCAGTTGGAGGCCTGTCAGCCCGCGCCACAGCACACCGAGGAGCAGGCATGAACGCATTCGAATCCCGCGATGAAGCCTTCGCCCTGTCGCCGCAGCAACGTCGCCAGTGGCTGGGCGGCCTGCCGGCCCCCCGCCTGCACCTGGAGGTGACCGGCGAACTGCCATTGGCGGCGTTGCAGGCGCGCCTGGCCGCGTTGTGCGACAGCCATGAAGCCTTGCGTTTGCAGGTGCGCCCGCAGCCGGGCCTGCAAGTGCCCTTGCAGGGGGTCGCCGAGCATGCCGCAGAGGCTATCGGCATCGAGGTCGAGGCGCTGAGCGATGGCCGCCAGCGCCTGAGCCTGCAACTGCCGGCCCTGGCCGCCGATCGCGGCACCCTGCTGCGCCTGGCCGCGGCCCTGGCGGCGCACGCGCTGCCGCCGGTCGATGACGAGGCCATGACGTACACCCAGTACAGCGCCTGGCTGCAGGAACTGCAGGCCGACGAAGACGCCGAACTGGGCCGCCGCTTCTGGGCGGGTCAGGCCGTGGCCGAACAGGCCGGCAGCGAGCTGCTCTATCGCCAGGTGCGGCACGACCAGAGCGATGTACCGCAGACCACCGAATGCCTGGCCGGCCAGGCCTTGAGCACGGCGCTGGACCGCTATTGCCAACGCCATGCGGCCAACCCCGAGCAGGTGCTGATGAGCGCCTGGGGGGTGCTGCTGCAACGCCTGAGCAGCACCGACATGCCTGCCCTGACGCTCAACTGGGTGCATGACTGCCGTGACGACTACGAGGAACTGACCGACTGCTGGGGCCTGTTCGCCAAGCCCCTGCCGTTGCGCTTCGCAGCCACTGGCGAAGGCCGCTTCGCCGAGGTCCTGGCAGACCTGCAAGCGCGTTGCGAGCAGGCCGGCGAATGGCAGGAGTACGGTCATGCCGCCGAGCAGGCTCGCTACGGCTTTCAGTGGAGCCAACCGGTGGCGCCGCGTTACCCCCTCCTGGGCAGCCAGGCCTCGAGCTTCCGGGTGCTGGAATTGCACGCGCCCGTGCCAGGCATCGAATTGCTGCTGCGCGTCGAACCCACCGAGGGCGACTATCGCCTGAGCCTGCAACATGCGCCGAGCCGCTACAGCGAGCGGGCCGCACGGGTGCTGCTCGAACAATTGCAGGCGCTGCTGGCCGATGCCCTGAGCGAAGCCGACAAACCCTTGGCCGAACTGTCGCTGCATTCACCGAGTTTCGCCGCGTCCCTGGCCGAATTGCACCGCCCGGCGACACCCGCCGCCTTCGTCAGCGTACCGGCGGGCTTCAGCCGCTGCGCCGCGCTGTATCCCGACCAGCTGGCGCTGCGCGACCCGCAGCAGGCGCTCAGCTATGCCGAACTGGACGCACGCAGCAACCGGCTGGCGCACTACCTGCGCGCCCAAGGCGTGGGTCGCGAGGATCGCGTGGCGCTGTACCTGGAGCGCTCCGCGAGTATGGTCATGGCCATGCTTGCCGTGCACAAGTGCGGCGCGGCGTTCGTGCCGCTGGATGTCCAGCAGCCGGCGCAACGTGCCTTGGCCATCCTGCAACAGGCGCAACCGGCCTGGGTCATCAGCGGCGCAGCCGGCCCCGCCCCGGCGCTGGCCAGTGCCGGCAGCCTCGACCTGGGCGACACCGAGGCCTGGCACGGCTATTCGCCAGCAGCGCTGGACGTCGAGGTGCAGGCGCAGGATGCCGCCTACGTGCTGTTCACCTCTGGCAGCACCGGCACCCCCAAGGGCGTGGTCGTCGAGCACGGCCAGCTGGCCAGTTACATCGCCAGCATCACCCGGCGCCTGGACCTGCAGCCGGGCCAGCGCAGCGCCGTGGTCACCGCCCTGGCTGCCGATCTGGGCTACACCCTGCTGTTCCCGGCGCTGCTCAGCGGCGGTGAATTGCATGTGCTGGACAAGGACACCGCGATGAACGCCCAGGCCTGGGCGCAGTGGCAGGCCGACTACCCCGCCGACCACCTGAAGATCGTGCCCTCGCTGCTCGAAGCCTGGTTGCAGCACCACCACAGCGCCGCCGTGCTGCCGCGCCGGCAGCTGATTCTTGGCGGTGAACCCAGCCCACCGCGCCTGCTCAAGGCCTTGCACGCACTGGCGCCGGACCTGGTGGTGTTCAACCACTACGGCCCCACCGAGACCACCATTGGCGTGGCCATGCAGCGCCTCGACCCGGCCGTCGATTACCGGCGCCTGCCGCTCAGCGAGCGCCTGGACGGCATGCGCCTGTACCTGCTCGATGCACAAGGGCAGCAGGTGGCGCCAGGCATCGACGCCGAACTCTACATCGCCGGCCCGCAGCTGGCGCGCGGCTACCTGGATGCGCAGCAGGACCAGGGACGCTTCGTCGAGCGCGAGGGCGAACGCCTGTACCGCACGGGCGACCGGGCGCTCTATAACGTCGATGGCAGCGTGGAAATCACCGGGCGCGCCGACCGCCAGGTGAAGATCCGAGGCTTTCGCGTCGAACTGGACGAGATCCAGGCGCAGCTGGCCAGCCTGCCCGGCGTGGCCCAGGCGGCGGTGGAGTGCCTGGCCAAAGGTGAGCTGGGCCAGCAGTTGTTCGCCTTCCTGACCCTGGCGCCGGAGCATTCGCCCAGCGTTGCGCAATTGCACGGCCAGGCCCAGGACCGCCTACCGGACTACATGCTGCCGACGCTGCGCATCGTCGAAGCCCTGCCGTTGATGAGCAACGGCAAGCTCGACCGCAAGACCCTGCAGCAGTGGGCCGACAAGGTTCTCGACAGCGTCGGCAGCGCGCAGCCGCGTACGCCGCTGGAAGCGCTGCTGGCCGAGGTCTGGGCGCAGGTGCTGGGCCTGGAACGGGTCGGTATCGACGATGACTTCTTCGAACTGGGCGGCCATTCCCTCGCCGCCGTGACCCTGGCCAGCCGCCTGCAGACCGTGCTGGCGGCGCCGGTGACGGTCAACGCGGTGTTCAGCGCGCCCAGCGTCGCCGCCTTCGCCGCCCTGGTGCAGGCCGAGCTGCAGCTTTCACCGCTGGTGCGCCTGGCGGTGCACGACCCGGCAGCCCTGAACCTGTTCTGCTTCCACCCGTCCACCGGGCATGTGCAGGACTACCGCGCCCTGCGTGCGCCGCTGCCGACCTGGAACCTCTGGGGTTTGCAGGCCGCCTACCTGGGCGAGGACAGCAGCACGCTGACGGGCGACATCGACAGCCTGGCAGCGGGTTACGTCGAGCAACTGCGTGGCCAGCAACCGCACGGCCCGTATCACCTGCTGGGCTTCTCGCTGGGCGGGCTGCTGGCGATTGCGGCGGCTGCGCTGCTGGAGCGCCAGGGGGAGCGCGTGGCATTTCTTGGCATCGTCGATTCGCAGTACCAGCATCAGACTTCGCCAGACAGCGTCGACGCCCTGCTCGCCGAAGCATCGCCTGCCTTGAGCGCCGACAGCCAGGTGCGCCTGCAGCAATTGCCAACCGAGCTGCGCGCGGCGCTGGTCGCGCAGCTCGAAGCCCTGCCGGCGAGCGAGCGCCTGGCCGCACTGGTGCAATGGGCTCGCCAGCAGGGCCTGCAACTGCAGGACGACAGCTGGGAACACCTGCAAGTGCGTCTGCGTTACCAGCAGCACACGCAGCATCTGTTGGCGACCTTCCAGCCTCCCCGGTTAAGCTGTGACGTTCATGTCTGGTGGGCCAGCGCCACGCTGGCCGACAGCGACTTCGTCGACCCGCAGTGGGAGCGCCTGAGCCAAGGGCGACTGACCCGTGCGGTGCTCCAGGCACAACACCTGACCATCCTCGAACAGCCCGCCCTGCATCAGCAGCTGGGCGAGCTGCTCGAGGCTTCACGCCAACACGGAGCGGTTTGAATGGATCTTCTGATACTCATGGCCCGGCGTTCATGGCGCGCACTGCTGATCGCGACCGTGACCGGGCTGGTCTGCGGCCTGGCGGCAGCGGGCCTGATTGCCAACATCAACCACAGCCTGGAAGTGTTCGACCAGTTGCAGCCCTCGACCGGCTGGTACTTCGCCGCGCTGGTGCTGTTGGTCGCGGTGTCGCGGGTCATCTCCGACGTCAGCCTGCTGCGCCTGGGCCAGGGGGCGGTGCATGACATGCGCCTGCACCTGAGCGCCAAGCTGATCGACACCCCCTACGCGCAGTTGCAGCGCCTGGGCAAGCACCGCCTGCTGGCGATGCTCACCGACGACACGCAGACCATCAGCCAGGCCGTGGAGCTGGTGCCGATCCTGCTGGTCAATGCCGGGATCATCATCGCCTGCCTGGGCTACCTGGGCTGGTTGAGCCTGCCCCTGCTGGGCCTGACCCTGGCGCTGATCGTGCTGGGCTGCCTGAGCTTCAACTGGCCGCAGCGCTGGGCACTGGGGTCGATCACCCGGGCCCGCGAGCTGAAGGACCAGCTGTTCGATCAATACCGCCTGCTCACCGACGGCAGCAAGGAGCTGCAGCTCAACCACCCGCGCCGCCAGCACTTTTTCGAGCGCCTGCTGCTGCCGGTAAGCCGCCAGTATCGCCAGGACTTCGTGCGTGGCATGAGCATCTACGCGCTGGTGATGAACTGGGGCAACGTGGTGTTCTACCTGCTGATCGGCGTGGTGCTGTTCGTCGCGCCGCAGTTCATCGAACTGAGCGCCAGCCTGGTGACCGGCTACATCCTGGCGATTCTGTACATGATCACCCCGCTGTCGGAGCTGATGCATGCGCTGCCCACCTTGGGCCGCGCCAGCGTCGCGCTGCACAAGATCCGCGCCCTGGAAGGTGAAATGCAGGGGGCCAAGGAGAACCTCGAGACGATCCCGCCGACCCAGGTGCGCAGCCTGGTGTGCCGCCAGGTGGCGCACACCTACTACCGCGAGCGCGAAGACGGGCACTTCACCCTCGGCCCGGTCGACCTGACCCTGCATGCCGGAGAAACGGTGTTCATCACCGGCGGCAACGGCAGCGGCAAGACCACCCTGGCCATGCTGCTGACCGGCCTTTATCGCCCGGAAAGCGGCGATATCGTACTCGACCAGCAGGTGTCATCGGTGACTGACAACCACCACTACCGCCAGCACTTCTCGGCGATCTTCACCGACTTCTGCCTGTTCGAGAACCTGCTGCAGGGGGACGACCCGCAGCGCATGCAGCAGGCCCGGGAATACCTGGAACACCTGCAGCTGGACCACAAGGTGCAGATCGAGAATGGCCAGCTGACCACCCTGGCGCTGTCCACCGGCCAGCGCAAACGCCTGGCCCTGCTCGGCGCCTGGCTCGACGACCGGCCCTGCTACCTGTTCGATGAGTGGGCGGCGGACCAGGACCCGGTGTTCAAGCACTTCTTCTACCACCGCATCCTTTCGGACCTGCGCGAGCGCGGCAAGCTGGTGATCGTGATTTCCCACGACGACGCGTATTTTGGCCTGGCGGATCGTCTGATCCGCATCGAAAACGGCGCCCTCAGCGAAATCGGCGCCCGCCCCAGCACGCCGGCCAAGGCCCCTGCCGAAGCCGCTTCATTGCTGTAAGGGCAATACAGGTCAGTTAGCCGTCATGTGTCTCAGTAGGAGCCAACTGTCTTTCACCGAAGATCGACCAACGGTCAAATTGCACCCTCTCGCCATGGTGCACCATCTCGCACCATGGCGTTTAACCTCACCAGCAGGACTCGCATGCACGCCGTCAGCGCCACCTTCGCGCACTTACCTCGGGCGCGAAGTTGAGCGTATCGGTTCTTGAAGTCCTCGTTGTAACGGACCATCACCAAGGTACTCATGTACATCGCACGGCGTAGCTTCGCGCGTCCGCCGTAAATGTGCCGGTTACCGCGCTTAGTCCCACTGTCGTTGTTGTAAGGCGCCACTCCTGCCAAGGCCGCCACCTGTCCACGACTCAGATCCCCCAGCTCGGGCAGATAGCAAAACAGGCTGGAGATCGACACCGCGCCGATGCCTTTGATCGCTTGCAGGCGGTCCACCAAGGCCCCATCGACCTGTCGAGTCTGTGCAGCAATGCGTCGGTCTGCTGCCTTGATCATCTCTTGGATTTTGGCATTGAGCTCCCGATAGGCCTGCTGCACTTCAGGTTCTTGCGCTTGTTGAATACGGCGACGGTTGTCATCACGCTGCTGAACGAAGGCGTCACGCTGGTTCACCAGTTCGGTCAACTTATCGCGCGCTTCATCGGCCACCACAAACTCTTTCTTTCGCAAGGCATGGGCGAACATGGCCAGCATCTGCGCATCGATCGAGTCGGTTTTGGCTTGCTTGCCCATGGCCAGAGCGAACTGGCGAGCACGCAGCGGATTGATACGCATGACCTTGAATCTGGCCTTGGCCAGGAGTTTGACCGATAACCTTTCATAGCCGCCTGTGGCCTCAACCAGTACCTGCTCGACCCGGTTATCACTCAACCATTGGATAAGCTGGTGGATTCCTTCAGAGGTGTTGGTGGTGCAGAAGCTATTGCTCTGGGGATACAGCGCAATCTGCAGGGTATCTTTGGCGACATCGATTCCGGCGTAGGCGGTCATAAGAAAAACCTCTAGGCTTAAGGGCGAGAGGTCACTCTGAACGGGCTCACGCTTGTTGTTCGAGGTCGGACTCAGTCAACTGTTCGAGCTTGGAGTCAGAGTGAAAAGAGTGGATGGCAGTTGGGCTCCTACACGTGCTCCAGGGCACCGCGGCTTAACAGTTGCCATCCACCCCTCTCACCTCTGACTTTACCCTGTCGAAAGACACAAGCGGCTTTAGCCGCGAAGCGACCGCATGTTCACAACAGATGCAGCGAATTTCCCGGCGCTTTCGCGGCTGAAGCCGCTCCTACGCGGCCTAACTGACCAGTATTGGCGTAAGGGAGGATGCGCGGTGCATGCGCCGAATCTAAAGATCCAGGAAGTCGTCGTTGTCCTGATAATGGTTCAGCGCCTTCACGTAGTCGGCATACGTGGCATCAGGCTTCTGCTTCTGTGCCAGCATCACCACATCCACGAATGACTCGCCGGAATACAGATAACTGAGCGACTCGCGCCGAACGGATGGCGGATAGATTTCCTTATCGTCGATGACCTCGGGATATCCGGCAATAAAATAGCGAGCGCTGATCTCCAGCGCGTCACGGTCCTCGCCGTAAACACAGAAGTTATCGTCCTGTGTCCCGGACGCTTTGACAGCGTCGATGAGTTCGGCAAGGGAGTGGTACTGGTCTCGTGCAAGCATGTCATCACTCCGGCTACGAAGGCCTGCGCACGACCTTGCCGCAGGCGCCTCACGTGTTTACTGGCCCCGTACACACCGTTCGATGCCGATGAGCGAACAGGCTGTAGGGGCTTCAGAAGGCTTTTGCGCGGCTGAAGCCGCGCTTTAAGGTCGAGAGGCGGTCAGGCCGACGAGACCTCTTCGGCCCTTTCGGCACAGCTGCGGCTGCGCACCGGGCAGTCGCTCGACGCGTTGTGCAGGTTCAGCGCGGTATTGATGATGCCGATATGGCTGAACGCCTGGGGGAAGTTGCCGAGCATGCGCTTGTCCTTGACGTCGTATTGCTCGGCCAGCAGCCCGACATCGTTGCACAGCCCGCACAGCCGCTCGAACAGTGCCCGGGCTTCGTCCAGACGACCAAGCAGCACGTAGACGTCGGCCAGCCAGAACGAACAGACCAGGAAGGTCCCCTCGCCGCCCTTGACCCCATCGGCGCTGCGTTCGGCGTCGTAGCGCAGCAGCAGGCCGTCCTGCATCAGCTGGCGTTCGATCAGCGCCACGGTGCCGATCACTCGCGGATCATCGGCCGGCAGGAATCCGGTCAGGGCAATCTGCAACAGGCTGGCGTCGACTTCCTTGGCACCGTAGAACTGTACGAAGCTGTTGAGTTCATGATCGAAGCCGTTGCGGCAGACATCTGCATGGATTTCTTCGGCCACCTGGCGGCAGCGTGCCGCCAGGCGACGGTCCCGATCACTGCTGGCGTTCTGGCTCAGTTGTCGGGCATTGCGGTCGAAGGCCACCCAGGCCATGACCTTGGAGTGGGTGAAATGCCGGGGTTCGCAGCGGATCTCCCAGATACCGGCATCGGGCTGGCGCCAGACCTTTTCCAGATACGGCATCACCAGGCGGGTCATGCCGATACCTCGTGGATGCGGGGGCATGCCGCTGCGCATGGCGTGGGTCATGGCATCGGCCACTTCGCCGAACACGTCGAGCTGCACTTGCGTTGCCGCACCATTGCCGACCCGTACGGGCTGGGAGTTCTCATAGCCGGACAACCATGGCAGTTCGTACTCCTGCAAGCGCCGCTCGCCACCCAGGCCGTACATGATCTGGATCTGCTCGGGGTTACCGGCAATCGAACGCAACAGCCAGTCGTGCCAGGCGGTGGCTTCCTCCAGATAACCCAGGTTGATGAACGCCAGCAGGGTCATGGTCGCGTCACGCAGCCAGCAGTAGCGATAGTCCCAGTTGCGCTCGCCGCCCAATTCTTCGGGTAGCGAGGTGGTGACCGCCGCCACGATGCCGCCGGTGGGTGCGTAGGTCATGGCCTTGAGGGTGATCAGCGAGCGCTTGACCTGCTCGCTCCACTCGCCGACTGGCGGGCAATGCCCGGAGAAGTCACGCCAGAAGCGGGTGGTGTGCTCATAGGCCTCGTCGACGTCCAGCGCCGGACGCAGGCTTTCGTTGGAGGGCTGCCAGCCCAGGCAGAAGGTCTTGGTTTCACCGGCGGCGACAACGAAGCGGCTGCCGGTGTGGTGATCCCGGGGGTGCAGGTCGACCGGGCTGCGCAGCACCAGCATCTCCGGTCCGGCCACGGCAGTGAGGGTATGCGGCTCGCGGCGTTCCACCCAAGGTACGGTGCTGCCGTAGTCGAAGCGAATCGCCAGGTCCATGAGGAATTCCACCTGGCCTTCCAGCCCTACCACCCGGCGCACCACATCGCCCTGGGTGTCCATGGGCATGAAGTCCACCAGCATGGCGCGCCCGGTGGGCGTATGAAATTCGGTTTCCAGGGTCAGCGTGCCGTCCTGATAGCGTCGCTCGACACGCAGCACCTCGGCACTGGGGGCGATCTTCCAGCAGCCGTTGTCGCTGTCACCCAGCAGCGCGGCGAAGCAGGCCGGCGAGTCGAAACGCGGAAAGCACAACCAGTCCAGCGAACCGTCACGTGATACCAGTGCGGCGGTCTTGCAGTTGCCTAGCAGGGCATAGTCTTCAATCAGTACGGCCATGGCAGATTATCCCTCTAGCGAACCCACTTCAGATTTCAACGCGGCAACAGATAACGCTCTATCGCCTGCACCACACCCTCCTCCACATTGCTGCCGGTGACCTGGTCGGCCCGGGCGCGCACGTCTTCACGCGCCTGCCCCATGGCGATGGACAGCCCGGCCACCTGGAACATCGCCAGGTCGTTGTGCCCGTCACCGATGGCCGCAGTCTGCTGCAGCCCGATGCCCAGGTGTTCGGCCAGCGTCTGCAGCGCGGCGCCCTTGTTGGCCTGCACGGCAGTAATGTCGAGGTAATAATCCTGGGAACGCGCCGCCAGGGCACGCCCCTGCAGACGCGCCGACAAGTCACCCTCGAGGCGCTTGAGCAAGTCGAAATCCGCACTGGAGGCCACGATCTTGTCGATGCGCGACAGGTACGGTTCGAAGCTGTCTACCGGCAATGGACCGTAACCCAGTGCGCTGCGTTCATGCTCGACGTACTCGCCCTGCTCATCGAGCAGCAGCCACTGGTCATCGGCGAACACCCAGACGTCGAGGTTTCGCGCGGCGAATTCGTCCAGGCACAGGCGCGCCGCCTGCGGGTCGATGGGGTGCGCCTGCAGCAGGCTGCCGTCGGGATTGACCAGGCTGCCGCCGTTGAATCCCGCGTACGGCAGGTCGATGCCCAGGGTCTCCACGACATGGCGCATGGCCCTGGGGGGACGGCTGCTGGCGACACTGAACGCCACCCCGGCCTCGCGCAGGCGCCTTACCGCGTCGATGGTCGCCGGGCTGAGCTGATGGTCAGGTTGCAATAACGTGCCGTCGAGGTCGGACAACAGCAGGCGGATGGGGCGCTGGAAAGACTCACCCATCGATCTGCCGCCATTCCCGGCCATCGTTGCGCAGCAGCTCGTCGGCCGCTTCCGGGCCACTGCCGCCAGCGATGTACGGCTGCACTTCCGGGTGCTTGGTCCAGGCGTCCAGGAACGGCTGCACGGCGCGCCAGCCGTTCTCGATGTTGTCGGCGCGCTGGAACAGCGTCTGGTCGCCGGTCAGGCAGTCATAGATCAGGGTTTCGTACCCGGTGGACGGGTGCATTTCGAAGAAGTCCTTGTAGGCGAAGCCCAGAGCGATGTCTTCCATGTCCAGGGTTGGGCCGGGACGCTTGGCGAACAGGTCGAACCACATGCCCTCGTTGGGCTGGATCTGGATGCGCAGGAAGTTGGGCCGCAGGCGGTCCACTTCGGTGTCGCGGAACTGCGCATAGGGCGCAGGCTTGAAGCAGATGGCGATTTCCGTGCTGCGCGTGCTCAGGCGCTTGCCGGTGCGCAGGTAGAACGGCACACCCACCCAGCGCCAGTTGTCGATCATCACCTTCAGCGCCACGTAGGTCTCGGTGTTGCTGTCTGGCTCGATACGCTCTTCCTGGCGGTAGCCGGCCAGCCCGGCGCTCTTGTTCTCGGTGTACTGGCCGCGTACCGAGTTGGCCAGCGCTTCCATCTCGCTCCAGGGTCGGATGGCACCGACCACCTTGGCTTTCTCGCCACGCACCGCATCAGCCCCAAAGGCCGCTGGCGGCTCCATGGCCACCATGGCCAGCAGCTGGAACAGGTGATTGGGCACCATGTCCCGCAGGGCGCCGGTGTTCTCGTAGAAACCGGCACGGGTACCGACCCCCACGGTTTCCGCCGCAGTGATCTGCACGTGATCGATGTAGTGGTTGTTCCAGAACGACTCGAACAGGCCGTTGGAGAAGCGGCTGACCAGAATGTTCTGGACGGTCTCCTTGCCCAGGTAATGGTCGATGCGATAGATCTGTCGCTCGCTCATGACCTTGAGCAGGCACTCGTTGAGGGCCACGGCGCTGGGCAGGTCCGAACCGAACGGCTTCTCCACCACGACGCGGCGAAACACCCCGTCGTCTTCCTGCAACAGCCCGGCCTTGCCCAGGCGTTGCGCGACTTCCGCGAAGAAGCGCGGCGCGGTGGCCAGGTAGAACGCCGCATTGCCGGTCGCGGTCTGCTCGATGCGCTCGCCAATGGCCTGATAGGTCGCATCGTCGAGGAAATCGCCCTGGATGTAGCTGATGCGCTTGGCCAGGCGCCCCCACAGCCGGGGGTCGAGCACCTCGCCCCCTTCGGCGTTCTTCTTCGCCCCCTCCTCGCGGATGAAGGCCTCCAGCTTGGCGGTGTATTCCTGGTCGGTGGCGGCGTTATGGTCGACGCCGACGATATGCAGGTTGTCGTCCACCAGGCCGTCGCGGGTCAGGTTGTACAGCGCTGGCATCAGCAAGCGCTTGACCAGGTCGCCATGAGCGCCGAACAGAAACAGGGTGGTCGGTGGAGCGACCTGCGGAGACTTCTCGGATTCGGAGCTCGGCGACAGACCCATTACTTGACCTCCTTGTGCCCACCGAAACCGAAGCGCATCGCCGACAGCACCTTGTCGGCATAGGTGGCCTGCTGTCGCGAACGGAAGCGCGCGAACAATGCACTGGACAGTACCGGCGCCGGAACCGCCTGCTCGATGGCCGCCTCGATGGTCCAGCGCCCTTCGCCGCTGTCGGCGACGGAGCCAGAGTAGGCATCCAGGTTCGGGTCACTGGCCAGGGCGTCGGCGGTCAGGTCCAGCAACCACGACGACACCACGCTGCCGCGCCGCCAGACTTCGGCGATATCGGCGACGTTCAAATCGAAGCGCTGCTCCGGGGGCAGGTGCTCGGAATTCTTCTGCTTGAGAATGTCGAAGCCCTCGGCGAAGGCCTGCATCATCCCGTACTCGATGCCGTTGTGGATCATCTTCACGTAATGACCAGAACCGGCCGGGCCGGCATGAATGTAGCCCTGCTCGGCACGGGGGTCAGCGGAGTTGCGGTCGCGGGTGCGGGGAATGTCGCCGATGCCCGGTGCCAGGGTGGCGAACAGCGGGTCGAGGCGTTCGACGATGGCCGCTTCGCCGCCGATCATCATGCAGTAGCCGCGCTCCAGGCCCCACACGCCACCGGAGGTGCCGACATCGACATAGTGCAAATCCTTGAGCATCAGCTCCTGCGCACGGCGGATGTCGTCCTTATAGAAGGTGTTGCCGCCGTCGATGATCACATCGTTCGGCTCCAGCAGTTGGCTCAGGGCCTCGATGGTCTGCTCGGTAGGCTCTCCGGCGGGCAGCATGACCCACACCGCACGCGGCGCCTGGAGCGCGGCCACCAGGCCGGCCAGGTCGGCTGCGGCCGTGGCACCTTCGGCGGCCAGGGTATTGCGCGAGGATTCGTCGCGGTCATAGACCACGGTGCTGTGGCCGGCCTTCATCAAGCGTCTGGCGATATTGCCGCCCATGCGGCCCAATCCAACGATCCCGAGTTGCATGAAGTGCTGCTCCTGGTACGAAATTTCAAAAGTAGGAATGCTTCACGTTATACGAAGCTTCAAGGCATGCAACTTAGTGTTACAGCGCCGCGCCAGGGTTCCCGGCGGGTGGAAATCCGTCATCGCGCCCGATTTCAGGGGCGTTGGCGGAAAATGAAGAAAAAGTCACCTGACCATGAAAAATAAAAAAGTTCCATTGTCGGGCAAAAGAAATCAGAATCGGAGCCGATAGAGGGGACGAGCAGCGGCTGGTCGGGGATCGATAGTCATTGCCAAGAGCCTTTCTGACGTTGAAACCGCCATTTGCGAGGTAAGCAATGGGTACTTTACTGCCAGCACTTGCACCACAAACCCTGTATGTCACCATCCGCCGCGACGAGCTGCGCGCCCTCAAAGAAGAACGCGCCCAGTTGCAGCACAAGCTCACCCAGATGACCCGCCTGCTGGAACAGTCCCAGTTCGGTGGTCCGGACAAGGCCCTGGCCTGATCCCGCTGCCCGGCAGGCTCGAACAGCCTGCCACCGCCCTTCCCGGCCCGCGTCCACGGGCCGTTCGAAGCCGTCGGCTTCAGAAGCTTCAGAGCCCCTTCTGCCAGAACAGCGCCCGCCCCATCTGCGGATCCAGCTGATAATCGTCGAAACCCTGCCTGCGATACGCCGCCTGCGCCGCCTCGTTGCCTTCCAGCACCTCCAGAGTCAGCTTGCAGCAACCGCGCTGCCGGGCGATCTCCTCGACCTTGGCGAGCATCTTCTGGCTGATGCCCTGGCCGCGATGGCTGTGCAGCACGACCACGTCATGAATGTTGACCAGCGGCCGGCAGGCGAACGTGGAGAAGCCTTCGAAGCAGTTGACCAGACCCACCGGCTCGCCAGCGACGAACGCCAGTACACTGAACGCATGGGGGCGCTTGGCCAGCTCACTGGCCAGTTGCTCGCGGATATCGGCTGGCAGCGACTGCCCACCGCCCATGACATCTTCGGCATAGTGGTTCAGCATTTCACCGATCGCATCGGCATGAACCGGATTGGTGTAGCTTGCTTGCAGGACCAGCACCTCAGGGCTTTGCATTGTCTTCCTCGATTCGAATCATGTGCTTCCGAGCTTGCTCGGCCGGCGATTCTAACGCGTCCTTGATGACTGTATTCCAATCGTTACGTAGGAATTTTCGACACGTGCACAAGAATCGCGCTCGATGTGCCCTGTGAAAAGGCATAGGAAATCATCGCGCACTCAACATGCCCCGCTGACGCTCACGCCCGCCCCGGTATCGGGCACCTGCGGACCCGATCCGACGACCGGTCGTCGCCTCCATGATGGCCTCTGCCCCGGCACTCTTGGGTGCAGTTCACCGGCTGCCTACCACACAAATGCGTATGCCCGTCGACCGCCAAGGCGCATGCCAGACATTTCGGCATAAAAAAGTCGAAACTTCTGAAAAACCGCCGGGTCATCTTCTTAGACACGCCTATGCTGAGGGATGACCTCGTAATCGGTGTCATCACCCTGTCCTTGAAGCTGCGGTAGACAGCAAAACGGGTATTGATCTTGCGTGACCTAGTGCACTGGGCCATAGGACCTGGCCGGAAGCACGCACGAAGCTGCAAACACACTGAGATTCAACGGGAGAACACGATGATAAGCGCCGCTGTGAAAACCCATCAGGGAGAGAGTTTTGGTCAGCCGGCCGGCGAGCTGAATCATCTACCACTACTGGGCAGGCCCCAGATGCCAGTACTTCACCTTCCCACCACACCCCAACTGCCAGAACACAGCATCTCGCAGGTCAACCGCCGCAAGGTGCTGTTCGTGACATCGGAAATGGCCGACCTGGTGAAAACCGGCGGCCTGGGCGACGTGTCCGCTGCCCTGCCGCGGGCCATGCGCCACTTGCATGACGTACGCGTGCTGATCCCCGGCTACCCGCAGGTCATCAACAGTGGCAACCCGATCCACATCATCAGTTCCCTGGGCGGCCATGCCGCCCTGCCGCCGTGCAAGATCGGCCGCATGGACATGAAGGACGGGCTGGTCATCTATGTGCTGATCTGCCCTGAACTGTACGAGCGTGAAGGCACCCCTTATGGCGACAGCCATGGCCGCGACTGGTCGGACAACCACATCCGCTTCGCCCGCCTGGGCCTGGCCGCCGCGGAGTTCGCCGCTGGTGCGGTGAAAACCCAATGGTGCCCGGAGCTGGTGCATGCCCATGACTGGCCTGCCGGCCTGGCCCCAGCCTACATGCGCTGGCGCGGCCAGGACACGCCAAGCATCTTCACCATCCACAACCTAGCCTACCAGGGCACCGTCAGCCCCACCGTCGCGCCTGAACTGGGCATTCCCGAGCAGGCCATGACCCCCGACGGCATGGAGTTCTACGGCAAGCTGTCGTTCATCAAGGCCGGCATGGCCTACGCCAGCCACATCACCACGGTGAGCGCCACCTATGCCCGGGAGATCACCACCCCGGCCTTCGGTTGTGGCCTGGAAGGCTTCCTGCAGAGCAAGGCCGACAAAGGTCAGCTCAGCGGCATCCCCAACGGTATCGACGCCAGCTGGGATGCGGCCACCGACAAGCATCTGATCTGCCACTTCGCGCCCAATGAATGGCTGCGCAAGGAAATCAACGCCGACTACGTTCGTGAACTGTTCGAACTGGAGCCTTCCAAAGGCCCGTTGTTCGCCGTGGTCTCGCGGCTGGTCTACCAGAAGGGCCTGGACCTGACCATCGGTGTGGCCGAACACATCGTCGCCAAGGGCGGCCAGATTGCCATTATCGGTCGCGGCGAACCCGAGGAAGAACAGGCCATGCGGGACCTGGCAGCGCGCTTCCCCGGCCGCATCAGCGTGCGCGTAGGCTTCAACGAAACCGATGCACGCCGCATGTTCGCCGGCAGCGACTTCCTGCTCATGCCGTCGCGCTACGAGCCCTGCGGCCTGAGCCAGATGTACGCCCAGCGCTTCGGTTCGCTGCCCGTGGCCCGCAACACCGGCGGCCTGGCCGACACCATCGAGGATGGCGTCACCGGCTTCCTGTTCGACGAGTCCACCGTCGAGAGCTACACCGAAGCGCTGAACCGGGCCTTCAAGGTCTTCGACAACACGGCACTGCTCAACGCCATGCGCTGCCGCGCCATGGCCGCGCCGTTCAACTGGCAGCAAGCCGTGGAACCCTATGCCGAGCTGTACCGGGAGCTGCTGAAGAAAAACCTGGGTGTCGCCCTGCACTACTGAAATCGATGAGGTCACGGATGCCACTGCGTACAGAACCTGACTGGCGCCACGGCGCCGTTCTACTGGACCCGCAACACACGCGTTTCGCCCTCTGGGCACCGGATGCGAAGGAAGTTTCTCTGGTTCTGGACGACGGTCAGCGGCTGGCGATGCCGGCCCTGGCTGATGGCTGGTTCGTCCTGGAAGCCGCCTGCAGTGCCGGCACGGGTTATCGCTTCGCCATCGACCAGCGCCTCGAAGTGCCTGACCCTGCCTCCAGGGCGCAGAACGGCGACGTGCACACGTCCAGCCGGGTCGTCGACCCTGCCGCTTACGCCTGGCAGCACAGCACCTGGCAAGGCAGGCCCTGGCACGAGGCAATCATCTACGAACTGCACGTCGGCGCCCTGGGCGGCTACGCCGGCGTCGAGCGGCAACTGCCGCGCCTGGCGGCCCTGGGCATCACGGCCATCGAGCTGATGCCGCTGGCGCAGTTCCCCGGCGACCGCAACTGGGGCTACGACGGCGTGCTGCCCTATGCGCCGCAGGCCTCGTATGGCACACCCGAACAGCTCAAGCAGCTCGTCGATACCGCTCACGGCCTGGGGCTGATGGTCATTCTCGACGTGGTCTATAACCACTTCGGCCCCGACGGCAACTACCTGGGCGAGTACGCCAGGGAGTTCTTCCGCGAAGACATCCATACGCCTTGGGGCGCCGCCATCGATTTTCGTCGGCCCGAAGTGCGCCGTTACTTCATCGACAACGCACTGATGTGGCTCAACGAGTACCGCTTCGACGGCCTGCGCATGGACGCCGTGCACGCCATCAACGACCCGCAGTTTCTCAAGGACTTCGCCCGCCAGGTGCGCGCGGCCATCGAGCCGGGCCGCCATGTATGGCTGAACCTGGAGAACGAATTCAACCAGGCCGGCCTGCTGGAGGAAGGCTTCGATGCGCAGTGGAACGACGATGGCCATAACACCCTGCACGTCCTGTTGACCGGCGAAACCGACGCCTACTACCAGGACTTCGCCCAGCAACCGACACGCAAGCTGGCAAGACTGCTCAGCGAAGGCTTCGTCTACCAGGGCCAGGCCAATCGGCATGGCGAAGCGCGCGGCGAGCCCAGTGCGCACCTGCCTCCCACGGCCTTCGTGCTGTTCCTGCAGAACCACGATCAGATCGGCAACCGCGCCCTGGGCGAGCGCCTGCCACGCCTGGCACCGGCGCAGGCGCTGCAGGCGGCCACCGCGCTGCTGTTGCTGGCGCCGATGATTCCGCTGATGTTCATGGGCGATGAATGGGCCGCCAGCGAGCCCTTCCTGTTCTTCACCAGCCACCATGGCGAGCTGGCCGATGCGGTGCGCGAAGGCCGTCGCAACGAATTCGCCGACTTCGCGGCCTTCAACGATCCACAGCGCCGCGAAGCGATTCCCGACCCCAACGACCCACGCACCTTCGAGGCCTCACGCCCGGCCCTGGCGGCACTCGACCTGGAAACCGACCAAGGCCTGGAGCACCGCCAGTGGCTGGCGCTCTACCAGCAGCTGCTGCAGATCCGCCATGCCGAGATCATTCCGCGCCTGCCCGGCGCCTTCGCCCTGGGCACCGAAGTGCTCGCCGATGGCGCGGTCAGCGCACGCTGGCGCATGGGCGATGGCCAGGTGCTGCGCATCGATCTGAACCTTGGCGCACAGCCGCTCGCCCTGCCGCGCCCGGCGGCCGAACGCTGCCTGTGGCGCAGCCCGGCACATTCGACAGAACCTTCGCAACACGGTGTCCTCGAACCCTGGACGGCCATTGTCAGCCTGTCGCAGCAAGACTCAGCGGAGATTCAGGATGAGCAATGAGCAACTGGAGAAACTGGCGACCGCAGTGGGTGTGTCGGTGCATTGGGTCGACGCCAACGCCCGCCCGCAGACCGTCAGCCCCGAAGTGTTGTGCAACGTACTCGAAGCCCTCGGCTACCCGGCCGGCAGCCGCGAAGCCATCGACGCCAGCCTGCAGCGCCTGCAGACCGAACGCCACGGTGGCAGCGCCCCGCCGCTGCTGACCGTCGACGCTGACAGCCCCCTGAACCTGTCGGCCTGGTTCGCCCCGCATACGCCATTCACCCTGCATCTGGAAGACGGTGCGTCGATCAACTCGGTGCTGGATGCGCAGGCCGTGTTGCCGGCTCTGGCACCGGTGGGCTACCAACAACTGGAGATCGATGGCCAGCAGCTGACCATCGCCGTGGCACCACGCACCTGCTACAGCATGGCCATGGCCTGCAAGGACGACACCCCGCGGGCCTGGGGCCTGACCACTCAGGTCTACAGCCTGCGCCGTGAAGGTGACGGCGGGTTCGGTGATACCCAGGCCCTTGAGAACCTGGTGCGCAGCGCCGGTGAACGCGGCGCCGACGCCCTGGCGATCAGCCCGATGCACGCGATGTTCGCCGACGACCCGCAGCGCTACAGCCCCTACTCGCCTTCCAGCCGACTGTTTTTCAATGCGCTGTACGCCTCCCCCGGCACCCTGCTCGGCGAACGCGCCTGGCGCCAGGCCATCGAAGACAGTGGCGTGGCCGACGAGTTGCAGCGCCTTGAAGCGTTGCCACTGATCGACTGGCCAGCGGCGGCCGCCGCCAAATGGCGGGCCCTGCGCAAGCTCTACGAGGCGTTCAGTGCCGGCACGCATCCCTTGCAGGAGGACTTCGCCAGCTTCCGCCACGCCGGTGGCGAAGCCCTGGAGAATCACTGCCGTTTCGAAGCCATTCGCGAGTCCGCCGCCAGCCTGAACATCAGCGCCAACTGGCACGAATGGCCGGAAGATTTCAAGCAGCCGCGCAGCCAGGCGGTATCGCTGTTCGCCGCCGCCCACGCGGGGGACATCGGCTTTCACGCCTTCGTGCAATGGCTGATCGCCCGCGGCCTGGAGCGCACCCAGACCGCCGCCCGTGCCGCCGGCATGCGTATCGGCCTGATCGCTGACCTGGCCGTGGGTGCCGATGGCGCCGGCAGCCAGGCCTGGAGCCGCCAGGACGAGCTGCTTTCGGCGCTCACCGTAGGCGCGCCACCGGACGTGCTCAACCGCCAGGGGCAGAGCTGGGGCATCTCGGCGTTTTCGCCCGAAGGTCTCAAGCGCAACGGCTTTCGTGCCTTCATCGAGATGCTGCGGGCCAGCTTCGCGCATGCCGGCGGGCTGCGTATCGACCATGTGATGGGCCTGCAACGCCTGTGGGTGATCCCGGTCGGCGCGTCGCCCAAGGAAGGCGCCTACCTCAATTTCCCGCTGGACGACATGCTGCGTCTGCTGTGCCTGGAGTCCTGGCGGCACAAGGCGATCGTGCTCGGCGAAGACCTCGGCACGGTGCCCGAAGGCTTGCATGACAAGCTGTCGAGCCGCGCCATTCTGGGCATGCGCGTCTTGCTGTTCGAACAGCAGCATGGCCAGTTCAAGCCGATTCTCGACTGGTCTGCCGATGCCTTGGCCACCACCAGCACCCACGACCTGCCGACCCTGGCCGGCTGGATCAACGAGCTGGACATCGAGTGGCACAGCCGCCTGGGGCATGTCGATGCCCAGGCCGAACGCCACTGGCGTGAAGAGCGCAGCCGCGAATACGACGGCCTGCGCCATGCCTTGAGCCAGAACAACCAAGGCTTTGCGGCTGACACCGAGGACAGCGCGCTGATCATCGATGCCAGCATCCGTTACCTGGGGCACACCCGCGCGCCGCTGGTGCTGCTGCCGGTCGAAGATGCCCTGGGCGTGCTGGAGCAGGCCAACCTGCCGGGCACGGTAGACAGCCATCCCAACTGGCGGCGCCGACTGCCCGCCGCCAGCCACACCCTGCTGGACCAGGAAGACGCTGCCCGACGCCTGGAACTGCTTTCCCAGGCGCGTCAGCAAGCTGCGGAGCGTGACCGATGAACCCCCACCCCCCAATGACTCTGCGTGCCACCCAACGCCTGCAGTTCCACAAAGGCTTCACCCTCGACGACGCCGTCGAATGGGTGCCCTACTTCGCCAGCCTGGGCATCAGCCACCTCTATGCGTCGCCGCTGCTCAAGGCCAGGGCCGGCTCGATGCACGGCTACGATGTGGTCGACCCGACCCTGATCAACCCCGAACTGGGCGGCGAAGACGCCCTGCGCCGCCTGGTGGCGACCCTGCGCGAGCACGGCATGGGGCTGATTCTCGATATCGTCTCCAACCACATGGCGGTCGGCGGTGCCGACAACCCCTGGTGGCTGGACCTGCTGGAATGGGGGCGCGGCAGCCCCTATGCGAGCTTCTTCGACATCCAGTGGCACTCGCCAGACCCGCTGCTCAAGGGCCAACTGCTGCTGCCGTTCCTCGGCAGCGACTACGGTGCCGCGCTGCAGGCCGGGGAGATCCCGTTGCGCCTGGATGCCGAGGCCGGGCGCCTGTACATCGAGCATTACGAGCATCACTTCCCGATCTGCCCCACCAGCTATGGCGCCGTGTTCAAGGGCTGTGGCGACGACGGCCTGCAGACCCTGGCAGAGGCATTCGACGCGCTGGCGGAATTTCCTCAGGCCTATGAGCGAGCACGGCAACTGCGCCACAAGCTGACCGAGCGCCTGCGCGATCCGGCGGCCGCCAAGGCCGCGCAACAGGCCCTGGAACGCTTCGACTCACGCCAGCCCGAGGGTTTCCAGCGCCTGCATCGGTTGCTCGAGGACCAGCATTACCGGCTGGCCAGCTGGCGTACCGCCGGCGATGACATCAACTGGCGGCGCTTCTTCGACATCAACGAACTGGGCGGCTTGCGCGTCGAACGCCCGGCAGTGTTCGAGGCCACCCACGGCAAGATCTTCCAACTGGTCGCCGAGGGCCTGGTGGACGGCCTGCGTATCGACCACGTCGACGGTCTGGCCGACCCGCGTGGCTACTGCCGCAAACTGCGCCGTCGTGTTCAGGGCCTGCTGGCCCAGCGGCCGGAAGAGGCGCGCCTCGAACACCTGCCGATCTATGTCGAAAAGATCCTCGGCGCCGACGAAAGCCTGCGCCAGGATTGGGGCGTGGACGGCACCACCGGCTACGAATTCATGAACCAGGTGTCGCTGCTGCAACACGATCCGGACGGCGAGGCGCCACTGGCTGAACTGTGGAGCCGCATCAGCGAACGCAGCGCCTGCTTCGCCGACGAGGAACGGGTGGCCCGCGACCTGGTGTTGCATGGCAGCCTGGCCGGCGATTTCGAAAATGTCGCCCAGGCCTTGCTGCAAGTGGCACGCAGCGACCTGATGAGCCGCGACCTGACCTTGGGCGCGATCCGTCGCGCACTCTTGGCCCTGGTCTGCCATTTTCCGGTGTACCGCACCTACATCAGCGTGTGCGGCCGCAGTCGTGAAGACGAACGCGTCTTCCAGCAGGCCATGGAGGGCGCGCGCAATACCCTGAACGAAGGTGACTGGCCGGTGCTCGACTGGCTGCAGCGCTGGTTGGGCGGCACTGCCTGGCGTTCGCTGCCCAGAGGCAAGCTGCGCAAGCTTTACCGCAACGCCTGCGTGCGCTTCCAGCAGCTGACCTCGCCAGTAGCCGCCAAATCGGTGGAAGACACCTCGTTCTATCGCTCGGCGGTGCTGCTGTCGCGCAACGACGTAGGCTTCCATCCAGGGCACTTCAGCGCCTCGCCCGAGGCGTTTCACCAGGCCTGCCAGCAACGCCTGGCACAGTTCCCCGACAACCTGCTGGCCACCGCCACCCACGATCACAAGCGCGGCGAAGACACCCGTGCGCGCCTGGCGGTGCTCAGCGAGCTTGCCGGCTGGTACGGCGAGCAGGTCGAGCGCTGGCGGCAGCTGGCACAGCCGCTCAAGGACGGCGACGTGCTCATCAGTGGTGGCGACGAACTGATGCTCTACCAGGCGCTGCTGGGCAGCTGGCCGCTGGAGCTTGGAGGCGAGGCGGCGACCCGGGAATACCTGGAACGCCTGCTGCGCTGGCAGGAAAAGGCCCTGCGCGAAGCCAAGCTGCAGAGCAACTGGTCGGCGCCCAACCAGGCCTATGAAAGTGCCTGCCGCGGCTTCCTGGAACGCCTGCTGCTGGCCGACGAAGCCCAGTCGCTGCGTCAGTCGCTGGGCGCCACTGCGCAGCGCATCGCCGTGGCTGGCGCGCTGAACAGCCTGACCCAGGCGCTGCTGCGCGTGACCGTACCCGGCGTGCCCGACCTTTACCAGGGTGCCGAGTTCTGGGACTTCAGCCTGGTCGACCCGGATAATCGCCGCCCGGTGGACTACGGCCTGCGCCGCCAGGCACTGGCAGAGCAAGGCTCGGCGGCCGAGCTGCTGAGCCACTGGCGCAATGGCCAGGTCAAACAGGTGCTCATCGCCAGGGCCTTGCAGCAACGCGCCGCGCACCCCGAGCTGTTCGCCAGGGGCGACTATGTACCGCTTCAGGTCAGCGGCCAGCATGCCGCGCAGGTGCTGGCCTTCGCTCGTGTGGCTGAAGGCCAGCGGGCCATCGTGATCGTGCCGCGCACTTTCTCTGAACTATTGGGGAATGCGCCAACTCCATTCATACAGGCCGATAGCTGGGGCGACACGCGGATTGCGCTGCCCTTCGCCGAACCTGGTCGGACCTGGCAAGGCCTGTTCGGCGAACGTCTGGCCATGAGCGATAAGGAGCTGCCGCTCAGCACAGCGCTCAAGGAATTTTCCGTAAACCTGTTCATTCAAAACCAGTGATACCCGGGAGTGTCGAGATGAGTGCCGACGAAAAGAGAATCCGCGAATTTGCGTATCAGATATGGGAATCGGAGGGTCGGCCCCACGGCCAGGATGCGCGTCATTGGGAAATGGCCCGCAAGCTGGCCGAGGCCGAAGCGCTGGCCCCTGACAAGACCGCAGCACGCAGCGCCAGCAAGCCGAAGCTGCCCAAGGTCGATGGCCCCGCCGACACCAAGCCGGCGGCCAAGCCCAAGACCGCCAGCGCTGCCAAGCCAGCCGCCAAGGCCACCGCGAAACCTGCCGCCAAGCCAAAGCCGGCACCTGCCGCCGCCAGCGGCGAAACAGCCAAGCCTGCCGCGGTGAAAAAACCGCGCAAGCCCGCCGCCTCTTGACCCCGGCGGTGCCGCAGCGTCAGGCCCTGCGAGGGGCCATCGACCCTGCGGCACCCTTCAACACATTGTCCAGTTCAGCCGTGCCGCGCCCGTTGGCGATGGCATTGGTTTCGGCCGCCCGGAATTCATCTGTTTTCAGGAAATCACCATGAGCACCTCGTCCCAGAAAAATGCCCCCGACACTGCTGAGTACAAACCCTTGGGCCCGCGTATTCGCGAAGGACTGCCCTTCCCCCTGGGCGCCAACTGGGACGGCCTGGGCGTCAATTTCGCGCTGTTTTCCGCCAACGCCACCAAGGTCGAGCTATGCCTGTTCGATGCCACCGGCGAGATCGAGCTTGAGCGCATCGAGCTGCCCGAATACACCGACGAGATCTATCACGGCTACCTGCCCGACGCGCATCCGGGGCTGGTCTACGGCTATCGCGTACACGGCCCCTACGATCCGCGCAACGGCCACCGTTTCAACCCCAACAAGCTGTTGATCGACCCCTATGCCAAGCAACTGGTCGGTCAGCTGAAATGGTCCGAGTCGCTGTTCGGCTACACCATCGGCCACGCGGATGGCGACCTGAGCTTCGACGAACGCGACAGCGCGCCCTTCGTGCCCAAGAGCAAGGTCATCGACCCGGCCTACACCTGGGGCCGTGACCAGCGGGTCGGCACCCCCTGGGACAAGACCATCCTCTATGAAACCCACGTACGGGGTTACACCAAACTGCACCCAGCGGTGCCGGAAGAGCTCAAGGGCACCTTCCTCGGCCTGAAGGTGCCGGAGGTCATCGACCACGTTCGCAAGCTGGGCGTCACGTCGGTGGAGTTCCTGCCGATCCATGCCTTCGTCAACGACCAGCACCTGTTGCAGAAGGGCATGACCAACTACTGGGGCTACAACAGCATCGCCTTCTTCGCTCCGGACCCGCGCTACCTGGCCCACGGCAAGATCGCCGAGTTCAAGGAAATGGTCGCGCACTTCCACAAGGCCGGACTGGAGGTGATTCTCGACGTGGTCTACAACCACACCGCCGAAGGCAACGAACTGGGCCCGACCCTGTCGATGCGCGGTATCGACAACGCCTCCTACTACCGCCTGATGCCCGACGACAAGCGCTACTACATCAACGATTCGGGCACCGGCAACACCCTGGACCTCAGCCACCCCTGCGTGCTCCAGATGGTCACCGACTCGCTGCGCTACTGGGCCTCGGAGATGCACGTCGACGGCTTCCGCTTCGATCTGGCAACCATTCTGGGCCGCTACCACGACGGTTTCGACGAGCGCCACAGCTTCCTGGTCGCCTGCCGCCAGGACCCGGTGCTGCGCCAGGTGAAGCTGATCGCCGAACCCTGGGACTGTGGCCCCGGCGGCTATCAGGTCGGCGGCTTCCCGCCGGGTTGGATGGAATGGAACGACAAGTTCCGCGACACCGTGCGCGCCTTCTGGAAGGGCGATGAGGGTCAGCTGGCCGATTTCGCCGCACGCCTGACCGCTTCGGGGCACATGTTCAACCAGCGCGGGCGCCGGCCACAGGCCTCGGTGAACTTCATCACCGCCCACGACGGCTTCACCCTGCATGACCTAGTCTCGTACAACGACAAGCACAACGAAGCCAACGACGAGAACAACCAGGACGGCAGCAACAACAACCTGTCGTGGAACCATGGCGTCGAAGGCCCCACCGATGACGTCGAGATCAACACCCTGCGCCTGCGCCAGATGCGCAACTTCTTCGCCACCCTGCTACTGGCCCAGGGCACGCCAATGATGGTCGCCGGCGACGAGTTCGCCCGCACCCAGCACGGCAACAACAACGCCTACTGCCAGGACAGCGAGATCGGCTGGGTGAACTGGAACCTCGACAGCGACGGCGAGGCCCTGCTGAAGTTCGTCAAGCGCGTGATCAAGCTGCGCCAGAGCTACCCGATCCTGCGCCGCAGCCGCTTCCTGGTCGGCGACTACAACGAGGAGATCGGCGTCAAGGACGTGACCTGGCTGGCCCCGGACGGCAATGAGATGAGCGTCGAGCAATGGCATGACCGCAACGGCCGTTGCCTGGGCATGCTGATGGACGGCCGTGCCCAGGAAACCGGTATTCGTCGTCCCGGCTCGGACGCCACCCTGCTGCTGGTGGTCAACGCCCACCACGAAGGCGTGGACTTCACCCTGCCGGAGGTGCCGGAGGGCACGCACTACACCTGCCTGATCGACACCAACCTGGAGGACACCCCGCGTAAGCAGCGTCTGGATTTCGGCACGCGCTACACCGTCACGCCGCGGTCCCTGTTGCTGTTCGGCGTGCAGCACGAAGACCAGGAGTGACCGCCATGCTCGAGTCCTTCTTCAGCGAGCGTGACTTCACCCAGGCCGGCTGCGCCGAGCTGGGCGAGAGCCTGCGGGAGATGGTGCGCATGGGTCTGGCCGAGCTGCCGTTGCCAGCCGGTGGGCAGACGCTGGCGCGCTGGCAGGCGCTGGCCAGTGTCGCGGGCCAGGACCTGCGGCTGTGCAAGCTGTACGAAGGGCACACCGATGCGCTGGCGATCATGCACGAACTCGCCGCCCCCGCCGTGCCTCAGGGTTCCACCTGGGGCATGTGGGCCGCCGAACCACCGCAGGCCCGCCTGCGGGTCAGCGGCACGCCGCAGGCTGTGCAGCTCGATGGCCTGAAAGCCTGGTGCAGCGGCGCGGCGGTACTCAGCCATGCGCTGGTCACCGCCTGGGACGAGCAGGAGCGCCAGCAACTGGTGGCGGTACCGCTCGCCCAGGCCGGCGTAGAGGTGACGGAAAACGGCTGGTGCGCGGTGGGCATGGATGCCACTGCCAGTGTCGAGGTGCGCTTCGAACGCGCCATGGGCTGGGCGGTCGGCGAGCCGGGGGACTACCTGAACCGTCCGGGCTTCTGGCATGGCGCGGTAGGTATCGCCGCCTGCTGGTATGGCGCGGCGCGGGCATTGGCCCTGCACCTGCCAGAACAACTCGGTGGCCGCGAAGAACCCCATGCGCTGGCCCACCTGGGGGCCGTGGATGCCGCGCTGTACAGTGCCGCCCGGGTTCTGCAGGGCGCCGCCCGCCAGCTCGACGACCGCCCCGTTGATGATTGCGAACAACTGGCGCGGCGCTGCCGGGCCAGCGTCGAAGCCTGCGTCGAGGAGGTCATCGCGCATGTTGGCCGTGCCCTCGGCGCCGGCCCCTATTGCAAGAATGCCCGCTTTGCCCGCCTGGCCGCCGACCTGCCGGTGTTCCTGCGCCAGAGCCACGCCGAGCGGGACCTGGCGGTGCTGGGCAAACTGGCTATCGACCACGACTCGACGCGGGACTGGCGCCTATGACTGAAGGGTTCGTAGTAGGCAGTGAACCTGAAGCACGCGGTACTCCACTCTCGGCCTGGCAAGGCTCGGCAAAACTGGCGGCGCTACCGGCCACCAGCGCCGACCTGCTGGTGCCCGCCGGCTGCCGGGCAGTGATCGTCGCTCCGCACCCGGATGACGAAGTGCTGGGCTGTGGCGGGCTGATGAGCCAGTTGCAGCAGTTGCAGCGCCCGATCCTGCTGATTTCGGTCACCGACGGCACCGCCAGCCATCCTGGTTCGTCGTTGTGGCCGGAACAACGCCTGGCCCATGAACGCCCCCGGGAAAGCGCCGAAGCCCTGCGCCTGCTGGGCTTGCCCGATGACCTGCAGTGGCGGCGCGCCGGCTTGCCGGATGGCGCCGTGGCCGCTCACCTGACTGAGCTGGAGACGCTGCTGCTGGAGCACTTGCAAGTCACCGACGTGGTGTTCACCACCTGGAGCGGCGACGGCCACCCTGATCACGAGGCGACCGGCCGCGCCTGCGCAAGCGCCTGCCTGCACAGCGGCGCGCGCTTGGTGGAGTTTCCTTTGTGGGCCTGGCATTGGGCGACCCCGGAAGACCCGCGCGTGCCTTGGGAACGCGCGCGCAAGGTGCTGCTCGACCCCGCCTTGCTGGAGCTCAAGCGCCAGGCAGCGCACGCCTTTTTCAGCCAGCGGGTGGGTGACCCCGGTATCGGCCTGGATCCGGTGCTGCCCGACTGGGCCCTGGCGCGCCTGCTGCAACCTTTCGAAGTGGTGCTGCTATGAGCGTGACCGACGAGTATTTCGAGGCGCTGTTTCGCGATAACGACGATCCCTGGTCGTTTCGCCAGCGCTGGTATGAACGTCGCAAGCGTGCCCTGACCATGTCGTGCCTGCCACGCGCGCACTATCGCTCGGTATTCGAGCCGGGCTGCGCCAATGGTGAGCTTAGCGCGGAGCTGGCCAGCCGTTGCGGCCGCCTGCTGGGCTGTGACACCTCGCCCCGCGCCGTGGAGCTGGCCCGCAAGCGCCTGGCAGCCTTTCCACACGCCAGCGTGATGCAAGGCCGCCTGCCGCAGGACTGGCCACCGGGGCCCTTCGACCTGATCGTGCTCAGCGAGCTGTGTTACTACCTCGACGAGCACGACCTGCACGCCCTGCTCCAGCATGCCGTGGCCTCGCTCAGCGACGACGGGCAACTGCTGGCTTGCCACTGGCGGCCGCACATTGAGGGTTGCCCACTGGACGCCGAACAGGTTCACCGCATCCTTGGCGAGTACCTGCCCCTGCAACGGATCTGCACGCACCGCGAGCCGGACTTCCTGCTGGAAGTCTTCGGCCACGAGGCGGCTTCAATAGCGCAACAGGAGTTCGACCATGATCGGCGTGCTTATCCCTGTCCACAATGAAGAACGACACCTGAACCTGTGCCTGGCCAGCGTGCAGCTGGCAGCGGTGCATCCCGGCCTGCTAGGTGAGCCTGTGCAGATTCTGGTGATACTGGACAGCTGCACCGACGCTTCGGCGATGATCGCCCGCAATCGCGGAGTGATGACCTTGGAGGTCAATGCGCGCAATGTGGGCCAAGCTCGTCGCGCCGGCGCCCTGGCGTTGCTCGACCAGGGCGCACGCTGGCTCGCCTGCACTGACGGCGACAGCCGGGTGGCCGATGACTGGTTGTATGAGCAACTGGCGCTGCAGGCCGATGCGGTGTGCGGTACGGTGACTCCTGATGACTGGCATGAGGATTATCCTGCCGACGCCCGGGCCGAATACCATCGCCGCTACCAGCAGCGCGACGGGCATCGGCACATCCACGGCGCCAACCTGGGCTTCAGTGCCCAGGCCTATCGGGGCGCAGGCGGCTTTCCCGCGTTGAGCTGTCATGAGGACGTGCATCTGGTTCGCCAGTTGGAGCTTACCGGCGCGCGCATTGCCTGGAGCTGCCGCCCCAGGGTGATCACCAGCGCCCGCCTCGACCCCCGCGCGCAAGGCGGTTTCGGCGACTACCTGCGCTCGCTGCCGGCCTGAACGGCCGCCGATGACGCGACGAAAGGCCTGTAGGAGCGGCTTCAGCCGCGAAATCGCGAGGAAATTCACTGCATCTGCTGTGAACATGCGCTCAATTCGCGGCTGAAGCCGCTCCTACCCGGTCTGACCGACCATTTGCAGCGATAGCGTGTATTTTCGCCGCTGAAGCGGCTCCTACAGATGACGCGCGGTCTGCATACCGGCGCGATCGCTTTCCGGCGTGCCCAGGACCTGGCTGAAGAACTGCCCGGCCTCGGTGCTCAGGGTGCGATGGATGTCCACCCGGTCGACACCTTCCGGGTCGGTGCACAGTACCGGCATCCTGGCGCGCTGTTCATCGCTGCACGGCGCCATGAACACGAAATGCCCGGCCCCGGCCAGGCGCTTGTAATCGGGCGCCTGCGGCAGTTTGCGGGCCAGGGCCTCAGCGTTCATCTCCGGCGCCAGCAGGTGGTCGCTGTCGCCGGCGTACATCAGCACCGGAACGTGCACGCTACTGAGGGTCTGACGACCGAAGCTCAGGCTCAGGGGTGCCATCAGCAGCAGCGCCGCCACCCGCGGATCGGCCTCGGCATGCAGGTCTTCGCGGTCGGCGAGCAGCCAGCCGCGGGTCTTGCAGGCGTCCTGGTCATCAGGACGCTCCTCGCAGTAACGACGCAGGCGTTGCAGGTCCGGTTGCGCACCGGCGAGGATCAATGCCGTCTCGCCGCCGGCCGAATAGCCGATGACCCCGACCTGGCTGGCACTGAGGTAAGGCGACAGCAGCGCATCGTCCAGCGCGGCGGTGATCGCCGCCGAGATCTGCAGCGGGCGCCCGTACAGATTGCTCAGGCTGCCCAGTCGGCTGTGGTCGCGATCGTTGTCGCCAGGGTGCACCACCGCCACCACCACGAACCCCTGATGCGCTAGTGCCGTCGCCAGATCATGCATGGCCAGCGGCGTACCGGTATTGCCATGCGACAGCATCAGCAACGGGAAACGCCCCATGGCCACCGGCAGGTCGCGTCCCGCCTCGACCTGATAACCGCGCAGGTCACTGACCTCGCTTTCGGCCGTCGAGGGGTAGAAGGCGATGGCGTGCATCGTCTGCTCGTCCAGCGGATCGGGAAAATGCAGCACATGGAAGCCGACGCTCCAGTCGTCATCGGCGCTGGCCTGCACCGAAACGATGCCGTCGAGCAGACATAACAGCATTACTGCACACAGACGCAGCATGGTGGTATCCCCTCTAGGTTGCGCTTTCCAGCCGTCAGCACGGATAGACGGCGTGTCACGGTGTTGAGACACCAGACCTCATCAATTAGTGCACAACCCGGGCCACTCTGCGTCGACTTGGCGATTCTCTTCAGCGCCGGTTCAGCGGTCGAAACGTTCCGCCAGCTGACGCAGGGCCGCGATCTGCCCGTCGATGGCCTGGCTGATGCGCTGGCCCTCCACGGCCTTTGCCGCACTCAGACTCGACAGCTCGGCCATCGCCATCACCTGGCGATTCAGGTCCTGGGCAACCTGGCCCTGCTGTTCCATGGCGCTGGCGATCTGTGCGCTGGTGTCGAAAATCTGCTCCAGGGCCCTGTTCACCCCTTCGAAGCTGTCATTCACCGAGCCCACCGCGATACGGCCCTGCTCGGCGAACACCTGTCCTTCACGGGTCAGCATCACCGCGCGCTCGGTATGCTGGCGGAAGTCCTGCAGCAGCGGCTGAATATCCAGCGTGGCCTGTTGCGTGCGGCTGGCCAGCAGGCGTACTTCATCGGCCACCACGCTGAAGCCGCGCCCCGCTTCGCCAGCCCGCGCCGCCTCGATGGCCGCATTGAGCGCCAGCAGGTTGGTCTGCGCGGCGATCGAGCTGATGATGTCGGTCATGCTGCTGATCGCCTCGGTGGACGCGGCCATCTGCTCGGCGGCGCGGCTGATGTCTGCCACTGCGGTGGCCAACCGCTGCATCGCTGCCAGGCTGCGCCCGGACAATTGCTGGCCCTGGCCGGACAACTGCAGGGCCTGCCGGGTGGCATCGGTGCTGTCATGCAGGTTGCGCGACACGTCCTGGATGGTCGCGGCCATCTCGGTGAGCGCCACCACGGACTGCTCCGACTCGGCGCGCTGGTGCGCCAGCCGCTGTGCTTCGGCCGCGATCAACGCCACCAGCTCGGTCATGTGCTGCTCGATTCGCGTACTGCCCAGGCCAATGCGCGCCAGCGCGGTCTGCAGGCGGGCCTCGGCGCTGAGCAAGGCCATGTCCAGGCTGGCATCGGCACCGGGGCCGCCATAGATCTGCGCCAGGGCATGGTCGGCATGCACCTTGGGGTGACGCTCCAGCAACTGGGCAAGCTGCCGGTTTCGGTACCCGGCGTGGCCGGCCCAGCCTGCCAGCGCGGCGGCCAGGGCCAGCGACGCTTGCGGCCAGATGAATCCCAGCGCCAGCAACGCCGCCGCGCCGCTCAGCAGTGACGCGCCTCTGGCCAGCCAGGCCCCCTGCGGCCCGTGCAGGCGCCAACGGGCATACAGGCGCTGTGCGCGGCGGATCTGCTCGCTGCTGGCCGGAAGGTAAACGGCACCATAACCCTCCACGCCCGCAGCGCCATAGACCGGCTTGATGTACAGGTTCAGCCACACGGCCACGCCCTCCCGGCTGCGGTTGCATACCAGCCCCAGCCAGGGCCGCTGCTGCCCGAGGCGGCGCCACAGGCGGCTGAACAGCGCCGTCGGCATATCGGTATGCCGCAAGCGGCTGAACGGCTGCCCGGTCAATTCTTCGACCGAGTAGCCGTGCAGGCGGGCGAAGGCTTCACTGCACTGAAGGATGCAACCGGCGAGGTCGCTGCGGCAGACCAGGGCTGCCTCGATTGTGGAACCCTGCATAACCTGCACCCGCAAGAAAAGAGGCCTGCCCGCAGGCAGGCAGAAGATCAGAAGTGATGGACGTAGCGCACCTGAAGCCGGCTGCCCTCTGGACGGTTCTCGACGTCCTGTTCGAAATAGGCATTGGCGAACAGGTGGTCATGGGGCGAGAAGCTGTACATCACCCCTGGCCCGATGGCCCAGACCTTTTCCCGGCGCCCCGCGACGTCGTGACCGTCGAAGCGCGTGTCGCTGATCTGCTTGAGCCAGTAGCCGTTGATGCCCAGACGCAGGTGTTCGGTGACCGCGTATTCGGTCGTGAAGTTGGCGTGCAGCGCCTGGCCAGCCTGTACGTCGTCGATATCGCCCAGCGAACGCACCGGTTCGTCGTTCTTGCCGTTGTACAGGTAGTGCGCGCGCACCGAGGCGGTCCATTTCGGCGTGAACCAGTAGGTGGCGGCCCAGTACGGGTTGAACGACCAGGCATTGTTGCCCGGGTTGATGTCGCGATCGCGGTCATACTCGCCGGTGGGCAGGTTGACCTGCAGCTCGATGCGCTGCACGAAGCGTGGCCCGTCAGGGCCCATCACCGGGTCGAACTGGATGAACGGGCCGATCAGCAGGTCACCCACCCCGCCCTGCCCCTTGAGCGCCAGGTTGTCCAGGCCATCATCGACCTTCATGCGCGTCAGCACCGGCAGTACCATGTTCAATCCCAGGCTGCCATTGCCCAGACGCAGGTCCGACAGGTAGCTGAGCTGGGTCAGCCACAGCTGGTAGTCGATTTCATGCTTGGGCAGACCCAGGTCCTTGCCGTCCTGATCGCGCAGATGGTTGGCCGAGTAGTTCTGGAAATACTGTTGCAGGTACCAGCCACCGCCGGCTGGCAGGCCACCGTCCATGAAACTGGTCAGGCCCAGGTTGAGCGCCGGCAGATCATAGGCTCCGGCCAGCGGTGCGCCGGCCAGGCCGGCGGTGAAGAGACAAGTGGAAAGCCGCTTTTTCATGTTTCGCGTCCCCGTTGCTGCAAGAAAGTGACGGCAGGCTTACTGGGCCAGGGCCGGATGCTGGGCGGCGATCCGGTAACGGCCAGCGTGGAAGACCAGCGGTTCTGCGCCGCTGTATCGGTATTGCTCGATCTCGCCAATGAAGATCAGGTGGTCGCCGCCCTCGTACTGGGTGACGTTGCGGCACACCAGGGCGGCAACCACGTCATCGAGCACCGGCATGTCGGCCTTGCCCAGGGCATAAGGCACACCCGCGAACTTGTCCGGGGCCGGGCGGGCGAACTGCCCGGAAATCTCATGCTGATGCGCACCCAGGATGTTGATCGCGAAATGGCTGGCACCGAGGAAATCGTTGAGGCTCATGGCCGAGCGAGCCAGGCTCCAGAGCACCAGCGGCGGGTCCAGGGACACCGACGAGAAGGAGTTGGCGGTCATGCCCACGTTGCGGCCATCGGCCGTACGGGTGGTGATCACGGTGACACCGGTGGCGAACTGGCCCAGCAGGTTGCGCAGTTCACGGGCGTCACGGTCCTGGACTTCGAACAGTTCGGCAGGGGTAGCGGAATTCATGGTGTGGGGTACTCCGTCAGGCATCAGGTTGGCGTGGGGTCAGGCGGCCTGTTGGCTCATCTTCTGGATGAAGTGCTGGCACTGGCCGGCGTCGAACCACCAGGGCGCGAACTGGCGCGGGTCATCGAAACCGTTGCTGATCACGCTGGCCAGCGGCTGCGAGGCGCTGGCGGCACCCAGCAGTTGCAGCAGATGGGTCGCAGGCGGCTGCAGCAGCGTGTTGGTCCACTCCACGACATGACGGGCGTAGCTCCAGTACTGCTCGAAGGTCTGCTCCATCCACTGCGCCGTGAAAGGCCTTGCACCTTGGGCGAGGATGGCGTCGAGGTAGACCTTGCTGCACTTGGCCGCATTGTTGGCGCCCTGCCCGGTGATCGGGTCGTTGACCACCAGAGCATCGGCCATACCGAACACCGGGCGGCCCGAAGGCAGGGTCAGCACCGGCTTGCGCACCGTCGGGGTGAAGCGCCCGGAGAGGAATCCGTTGTCGTCGGTCAGGCTCAGGTCGCTGCAGCGCTCGGCTTCCCAAGGCAGGTAGCGGCGCACCAGTTCCTGGCTCTTGGCCAGATGCTCCTCGGGGCTGGTGATACCCTGCCAGCAGTCCAGCGGCCCACCCGGAATGCCTTCGAAGACCATGATTTCGCAGGGGCCATTGAGGGTCAGCGCCGGAAACACGAAATACTCGCCAACGCCTGGTATCAGGTTGAAGGCCACCCGCGAATACGGCGACATGGGTCGCATGCCCTGCACGTAGGTCAATGACAGCGCGCGTTGCGGCGCGCTGTAGACACTGCGCTGCGCATCGCGGGCGAACTGGTTGACCACCTCGCCCTTGCCGGCGGCCAGCAGCACCAGCTCATGGCTGGCCGACAAGCCCTCCAGCTCGGCGATGCCGACGTCTTCGATGCGCAGCTCGCCGCCGCGCCGGGTGAACGCTTCCATCCACACGGGCATCTTCAGGCGCTGGTCCACCGACTGCGCGTAGCGCTCCAGCCGTGCGCTCCAGCTGAACAGCGACTGGCCCGGCACCTCGGGATTGACGACATTGAGGCCGATCCCTTCCACGGCCGGACACTGTTCTTCCCAGAAATTCAGCCCCTGGTCACGCTCGGTCTGCAAGGCGCTGTGGAACATGCACTGGCTGGACATCACCTTGCCGGCGCGAATCTGCTCACCGGTGCGGTTGGTCACCAGGGTGACTTCGTAACCTTTGTCCAGCAGTCCCAAGCCCAATTGCAGACCGGCCTGGCCGGCTCCCACGATAGCGATACGACGCATTTTTATTCTCCATTGGATCGAAGGATCGGCGCAGCGGTGGCGCCGAGAGGTTGAGGCGGCAGGTGCTTCAATCGGCCAGGCGGGGAATCGCCGGTCGGTTCTGCTCCGGCCCCATCACCGAATAGCCACCGTCGACGGCATAGTCGGCGCCGGTGACGAAGCTGGCCGCCGGCGAACACAGGAAGGTCACCACGTTGGCCACTTCCTGCGGCTCGCCCAGGCGCCCCAGCAGGTGGTAATCGGCGGCTACCCGGTCAGCGCGGCCGCGGTCGCCACCGCTGGCCTCGGCGATCACCCGCGACCAGGTCCAGCCCGGCGACACCGAGTTGACCCGAATGCCGTCCGGGGCCAGGTCCATGGCCATGCTGCGAGTCAGTTGGGCGATGGCCGCCTTGGACACCGGATAGATCCAGCGCCCGGTCTGCGCGCAGCCAGCGGAAATCGAGGTGAAATTGACGATGGCTCCGCGGCGCTGCCTGAGGTCGTCGTGCAGCGCCTGGGCCAGCGCCACGGCCGACACCAGATTGACGTCCAGGGCGCGCAACCAGTCTTCCCGCGACGAGGCGAAGCCATCGTCCAGGTAGGTACAGGCCAGGTTGATCAGCAGATCGACTGGCCCGAATTGCCCGCGAATGCGCTGCAACACGGCGGCCAGTTGCTCGTCACGGGTGATGTCCAGCGCTTCGAAGCTGGCCTGGGAGCCAAGCAGCCTGGCGGCCTCTTCGCCCGCCTTGGCGTCGATGTCCAGCAGCACTACACGGGCGCCGGCGGCGATCAGGCCACTGGCTACGGCCATGCCGATCAGCGTGGCGCCGCCGCTGACCAGCGCGAGCTTGCCGTGCAGGGCCTTGTCATTGATGAACGCGCTCATGCTCAGGCCCCCGCACTGTCGGCCCAGTTGGGCATCAGGGTGTTGGACGGCAGGCTTTCGTCGCGCAGCTTGTCGGCCGTCTCGCGGCCGGCCACCGGCAACCCGGTCGGATCGAGCAAGCCAATCTGCACCAGCACACTGGCCTGGTCCCAGTAGATGTGTTCATGGCACAGCTTCGGCCCGCGGAAACGCACCACCCCCAGCATGGGGATCTCGACCTTGCGCCCCGTGGGCGGCACGCCGGGCAGCAGCCAGTCGATGACGCTGTCGTGGGTGAAGGTCATGATGAATTCATCGACGATCTGGGTTTGCCCCACGGTGCGCGAGATCGGCGTCAAAGCCATGTCGGCCGGGTTGCCGTGCACGAAGTGGTGCTGGTAGAAGCGGCTGAGTTGAGCATGGCCGACGCCGCCGGTCATGGTCGGAATGTGATTGACGTAGGGTTCGGCGACCATGGTCGCCATGGTGGCGGGTACGTCGCGGGTGTCGAACTCATGGCGAATGTGCTCTTCCCACAGCGCAGACAGGTCATAGTCGGGGCCGATGCTCAGGCGCAGCGCCGCGACACTGCGTTCATGGGCGATCTGCGCAGCGGCCTTGTCGTAGTGATGGCCGGCAGGCCGCGCAAAGGCATGGTCCACGCCGGGATAGACATGCGTGGTCAGGCCCGGCGCCTGCTGCGCGGCGCGTTCGATGGCGGCCTGGGCCTCGGGTGGGCAGAACTGGTCGTTACCGGCCAGATGCAGCACCAGGCGCCGGCCCTGCAGCCCTTCCAGTTCTTGCAGGGCATTCTCGATGCCTACACCGTAGTAGCCCACCGCGCACGCCACTTCAGGCAGACGGCAGGCAGCCAGGTAGGCCAGCTTGCCACCCAGGCAGTAACCCACCACGCCCTTGCCTCCCGGCGCGCACTCGGCCAGGCCGGTCAGGGCCGCCAGGCTGCTGGCGATGTCGGCCACGCCCAGGTTCTCATCGTAGGCCTGGTACAGCGTGAAGGCCTTGGCGAAATCGGCCTCGGTATAGCCCAGCTCGATACCCGGTGCCTGGCGCCAGTACAGGTCCGGCACCAGCACCGTATAGCCTTCTTCAGCGAGGTAGTCGGCCACCTCGCGCATCGCCGGGTTGACCCCGAAGATCTCCTGGCAAAGCACCACCCCAGGCCCCTGCCCGCCGACGGCGGTGGCCAGGTAGGCCTGGAACTGTTCGCCCGAGGCGGCGGTGACCGGGATATAGCGACCTTTCATGAGCATGTCTCCATCCTGCTGGGAAGTTGGAAACATTCTTGCGGCGCCTGGCGCCCGCTCACTATCCGCTCAGTGCAGGGTTGTCCGATCCGTGCATGAATCTGGCTATCGCGTTTTTTTCGAAAACTGGCGCAGCGATTGCTAGCTCTACAGGAAAGCCCCCTTGCAGGGGTCATAAGAAACAGCAGAGGCGCCCCACTATCCGCAGACTGCGAACGCTATCCGGATAGTGCGAAAGTCGGGTAACAGGACGGCGCACTCTGCTCGCAAACCGTGCGTGCGCGAGGTAGAACATGAACGTCGAAAACCGCCTGCCGGCCGGCAGCGACTGCTTTGCCCAGACCCGGCTGTTCACTCCCGAAAACCGCCTGTTCCTGCTCAACGATGCGGAAAGCATCCGGCACAAGGTCAGCGGCGTCTTCAAAGCCCACGAACTGCGCTCGGCGCGCGGCTCGCAGGCCATCAGTGCCTCGATGCACCACCTGCGGCGTGGCAGCCTGTCGCTGTCGCGCCTGGAGTACGGTGCAGCGGTGCTGATCGATCCCGGACGGCTGGAAGACTTCTTTCTGCTGCAGATGCCGATTCGCGGCAGCGCCGAGATCGACTGCGACGGCCAGACGTTCACTTCTTCGTCAGCCTGTGCCTCGCTGATCTCCCCGGACGCCCCGGTGCAGATGCGTTGGGCCGCCGATGCCCCACAACTGACCCTGCGCCTGGAGCGCGCCGACCTGGAGCAGCATTGCCGCCAGCATCTGGGGCATGCTCTGGACAACCCATTGCGTTTCGCCGCCGCCGTGCAACTGGACAACCCCGGCGGCCATTACATCCTGCAGCTGCTGAGCACGCTGGTCGACGCGCTGAGCTGCGAAATGCACCCGATCCAGCAGCCGCTGGTGCTTAAGCAGTTCGAGTCGACGCTGTTCAACGCCCTGATCTACGGCCAGCCAAACAACCTGCGCCATCTGGATGCCGCCGCAGACCGGCGCAAGGTCTCGCCGTGGTTCGTCAAGCGCACCGAAGAGTACATCCAGGCCCACGCCAACGAACCGCTCAGCGTCGAACAGCTGGCCGAGTACGCCGAGGTGAGCGTACGCACCCTGTTCGCCGGCTTTCGCGAGTTCACCGGCACCAGCCCGATGGCCTACCTGCGCGATGTGCGCCTGGCGCATGTGCATGAGGAACTGTGCGCCAACCCTGGCGCGTCAGTGACCGACGTGGCGCTGAAATGGGGCTTTGCCCACCTGGGGCGATTTTCCCAGGAGTATCGCAAGCGCTATGGCGAACTGCCCTCGCGGACCCTGCGTTTTCGCGCCGCTGCCTTGGCGTCTACCCAGGCGGCACGCTGAGCCCGGGCGTGCCAGACGCCTACCAGTTGCGGGCGGGCCACCAGGGTCTGGGCGCTGCGTCCAAGCACCTTGACCAGCAGGCCGTCGTCTTCCAGTGGCGGAAAATGCACGCGCAAGGCGGTATCGATGGGTTCGACCTCAAGGCCACTGACACGGCAGCTGAGCCTCGATGTGGGGATGCCCAGCTTGCGGGCGGCGGGGGTGATGCCCTGGCAATCCACCACCTGGACGAAGTAATAGAGGTCGTTGAGATCGAACACCGGGCCACCTACGGATCGAGCGAGGTGGCCAGCATGCCAGCGGGCCCGCCTTCACGGGCAGGCCCGCTACGGTCAGCGGGCGGTAAGGAAGTCCAGTACCGGCTGGGTAAAAGCGGCGCCGGCCTCGACGTTGGACAGGTGCGCGGCGTGCAGGTCGACCTGACGGGCATTGGCGATGCGCTCGACCATGAAACGCCCGTGCTCGGGGGTGGTCACCGCGTCTTCGGTGCCGCACACCACCAGCACCGGCAGCTGGATCGAGGCGATCTGCTCGCGAAAATCGGCATCGCGGACCGCTGCGCAGTTGGCCGCGTAGCCCTGTGGGGACGTCTGCGCAAGCATGCCGACGATGGGCTCTACCTGAGCGGGCGCACGTTCGGCAAAGGCCGGAGTGAACCAACGGGCGATGGATGCATCGCGCAGGGCGAGCATGGCGGCCTGGCCATCGCGCAGCACGGTTTCGATGCGCGGGTTCCACACCTCGGGGCTACCGATCTTCGCCGCGGTGTTGCACAGCACCACGCGTTCCAGACGCTGCGGCGCATGGATCGCCAACCACTGACCGATCAGGCCACCCATCGACAGACCGCAGAACGACGCCTTGGCAATGTCCAGGGCATCCAACAGCGCCAGCACGTCGCGGGCATTCTGCTCGATGCTGTAGGGCCCTTCGCTGACCAGCGAGCGGCCATGGCCACGGGTGTCGTAGCGCAGTACCCGGAAATGCTCGGTAAAGGCCGGTATCTGGGCGTCCCACATGTGCAGGTCGGTACCCAGGGAGTTGGACAGCACCAGCACCGGCTTGTCGGTCGGGCCTTCGAGCAGGTAGTTCAGTTCGCCATCGGCGAGAGGCACGCTGGACATTCGCGGCTCCTGTGTCGGGGAAAGCCTGCACACTAAGGTCTGGCAAAGCGTGAGACAATCCGCCGCTCGATTAACCGTGCGACTATCGAACACCTTTGCCCCGGAGATTCGCCCTATGCGACGCGAAACCATCGCTGCCTTTTGCCTGCAACTGCCCGGTGCACGCGAGGATTACAAATGGGGTGGCGTGCGGGTGTTCTCGGTGGCGGGCAACAAGATGTTCGCGACCATGGACCTGGCCGGAGACGGCGTGTCGTTCAAGGTGGCCGCCGAGCTGTTTCTCGGCTATGTCGACCGTCCCGGCATACGCCCGGCACCTTACCTGGCCCGGGCGCACTGGATCAGCCTGACCCGCATGGACGCCCTGGGCGACCAGGAACTGCGCGACCTGCTGACCCGCTCGCACCAGCTGGTGGTGAGCAAACTGCCCAAACGCCAGCAAATCGGCCTGCTGGTTTGAACGCATGGGCTTCTACTGGCTCGGTAGAAGCGGCTCTCGCCGCGCAAGGACCAGGAAACTCGCTGCAGCTGTTGTGAGCATGAAGGAGCTTGGTGGCTGAAGGCGCTTCTGCCGGCGCCAGGGGCAGGTCTCTACAGCAGCAGGCCTGAGAAGCGTCTGTCCAGCAGCAGCCAATCGACCCAGACCGCCTGATGCACGATGACGATCAGCCAGAACAGTGCCTGGTAACTGAGTTTGCGAGTCTTGTGACGATACAGCTGCTGGGCCAGCAAGGCGCCAGGCCAGCCACCCAGCGCCTCCACCAGGTGCAGCCGCCTCTCCGGGGTACGCTGGCCACCTTGCCCGGCCTGGCGCTTGTCATGCCGGTAGAGCCATAGGGCCAGCAGGCTCATGCACAGGTAGGCCAGGGCCACCGGCCACAGGCCCTGCACGCGCCACAGGCTGGCCGCCCCCAGCACCGGCAGGGCGCACAGGGCCAGCCACACCAGCAGCTTGAGGCGCGGCGCACGCATGGGCGGCCGCGAGGCAGCGACGCTGCGGGTGCTCGCCCTCAAGCCTGAGCCGTCGACCAGTCGACCCAGCCGAACAGCCAGGTGGCAAGGATCAGCAGGCCGAAAGCGATGCGATACCAGGCGAACAGCGCATAGCTGTGGGTGGCGATGAACTTCAACAGGCCTCGCACCGCAATCATGGCGAACACGAACGACACCACAAAGCCGACGGCGAACACGGCGAAGTCATCGGGCTGGAACAGGTGGCGGTACTTGTAGCCGGAGTACACCGCTGCACCGACCATGGTCGGCATGGCCAGGAAGAACGAGAACTCGGTGGCGGCCTTGCGTGACAGGCCGAACAACAGGCCGCCGATGATGGTCGAGCCGGAGCGCGAGGTGCCGGGAATCATCGCCAGGCACTGGGCGCAGCCCACCTTCAAAGCGTCGCTCCAGCGCATCTCATCGACATGCTCGACACGGATCACATGCTCGCGGCGTTCGGCCCAGAGCATGATGATGCCACCGACCACCAGGGCGACGGCGACGGTGATGGGATTGAACAGGTAGTGGTGGATCAGATCGGAAAACAGCACACCCAGCACCACCGCCGGCAGGAAGGCCAGCAGCAGGTTGACGGTGAAGCGTTGTGCACGCCGCTGGCTGGGCAGGCCCAGCACCACCTCGAAGATCTTTGCGCGAAACTCCCACACCACCGCAAGAATGGCACCCAGCTGGATGATGATGTTGAACGCCATGGCTCGCTCACCACCGAAGCCGATCAGGTCGGCGACGATGATCTGGTGCCCGGTGCTCGAGACCGGTATGAATTCGGTCAAACCTTCCACGATGCCCAGAATCATCGCCTGGACAGCGGCCCATACATCCATCTTTCCCCCATGAGGCGCGACCTTGCAGCGCGCCAGTCAGTCTTGTGATTGGTAAACATTGCGCTGGAGCCGTACAACCTTGCCCTTCTCCCCGCGAAGCGCGCAAATCCTAGCAGACGCCGCCGCAGCGCGCCTGTCGGCTGGCTGTCTGAGTTTCCTTGGCAGCAAGGCCAATCCGCACTCCCCCCAGGCGCGCCAAGCGCTTACAATCGCCGGCCACCCAGACCCATCCCTGCCAAGGAGCCTCCATGTCCCCCATCGAACTGTTCGCTGCCGCCCTGGGTGTGCTCGCGGTGTGGCTGACTGTCCGCCAGAACCCACTGTGCTGGCCGATCGGTCTGGTCATGGTGCTGATCTACAGCTGGATCTTCTTCGACGTGAAGCTCTACTCCGACATGCTTCTGCAACTGGTCTACGCCGTGCTGCAGGTATACGGCTGGCTGCAATGGACCCGCCACGGGCACGGCCTGCCAGTGCGCGCGGTCACCGCGCTGAACGCCGGCGCGGTGTTCACTGGCCTGGCTGCCGGCGCGGTGCTCAGTGTGGCGCTGGGCGCCGGCATGGCGCACTTCACCGATGCCGCACAACCCTGGCTGGACGCCGCGCTGACCGGTTTCAGCCTGGTCGCGCAGTTCTGGATGGCGCAGAAACGTCTGCAATGCTGGCCCCTATGGATCGTTCTCGATGTGATTTTCGTCGGCCTGTTCGTCTACAAGGCCCTGTACCTGACTGCAGCGCTGTATGCGCTGTTCACTCTGCTGGCCATCCAGGGCTGGCGGGAGTGGCGCGCCACCCTGGCACCTGCGCAATGAAGGTGCTGGTGCTCGCCGGGCCGGAATCCAGCGGCAAGAGCTGGCTGGCCGAAGAGATACAGCGCTGTTTCGGCGGTATCCAAGTCGGTGAATACGTACGCCATTTCATCGACCGTGAAGGCCGCGACACGCGGTTTTCCGACATCACCCCCATCGCCGAAGGGCAACTGGCCTGGGAAGACAGCGCCCGCAGCGGTAATCCGGAACTGCTGATTCTCGACACCCATCTGCTGAGCAATATCCTCTGGAGCCGTACCCTGTTCCACGATTGCCCGGCGTGGATCGAACCCGCACTGCTCAACCGGCGCTACGACCTGCACCTGCTGCTCAGCCCCGAAGGCGTGCCGTGGTGCGACGACGGTCAGCGCTGCCAGCCCGAAATGGCCGACCGCCAAGCGTTTTTCGAGGCGAGCCGCCAGTGGCTGCTGCTGCATCGCCAAGCGTTCCAGGTCATCGAGGGTGACTGGGCTCAGCGGCGCGACACCGCGCTGCGCTGCGTGAGCACGTTGCTGGATGCTGAACAGCCTGAACCTCAGCGGATCTGATGCTTGTGCAACAGGCGGTAGAAGGTCGGCCGGGAAATGCCCAGCACCTTGGCCGCCACACTGAGGTTGTCGCTGTGCCGGGTCAGCACATCGCATAGCGCTTGCCGCTCGGCCCGCGACTTGTATTCGTCCAGTGTGCCCATGCTGCTGGCCATCTCCTCTTCGCCCAGCAGGCCCAGGTCAGCGGCCTCGATCTGCCGCCCCTCGGCCAGCACCAGCCCGCGCCTGACCCGATTGGCCAGTTCACGGACGTTGCCGGGCCAGTCATGCTTGCCCATGGCGATCAACGCATCCTGGCTGAAGTTACGTGCCCGCCGCCCGGTTTCCTGGCTGTAGAAGTGCGCGAAGTGGTTGGCCAGCATCGCCAGGTCTCCGTGCCGTTCCCTTAGCGGCGCGGTACCGACTTGCAGGACGTTGAGCCGGTAATACAGGTCTTCGCGAAAGCGCTTCTTGCGAATTGCCGCCTCCAGGTCGACATGGGTGGCGGCGATGACCCGCACATCCACGGCGACCGGTTCGCTGCCGCCGATCCGCTCGATCTGTCGGTCCTGCAGGACACGCAGTAATTGGCCCTGAGCCTCCAGCGGCAGATCACCGATTTCGTCGAGAAACAGCGTGCCGCCATCGGCCGCCTCGATCTTGCCGATCTTGCGCTCCTGGGCACCGTTGAAGGCGCCCTTCTCATGGCCGAACAACTCGGCATGCACCAGGTGCTCAGCCATGGCCCCGCAATGCACGGCAATGAATGGCTGGTTCCGGCGCTGCGACTGGCTGTGCAGGGTCCGCGCCACCAGCTCCTTGCCGGTGCCGCGCTCGCCACGAATGAGCACCGGCGATTCGGTGGGCGCCAGTTTGCTGAGCAACCGGCGCAGCTCTCTGATCGGCCGGCTTTCGCCGAGCATTTCGTGCTCGCCGACAGAGGACTGAACACTGCCCTGGGCCCGCAGGCGCGCCATGCCATAAGCGCGTCCGAGCGTCACCTGCATGCGCGCCACGTCGAACGGCAGGGTATGGAAGTCGAAAAACCATTCGCAGACGAAATCGCCGATCTTTTCCCGGCGCAGGTCCTCGGGGGTCAGCACGGCAATCCATTGGGTCTTGCTTCGGGTAATGAGTTCGCGCACGACTTCGGGGTGCTCGAAGTGATAAGGCAACAGGCGGATCAGGCCGATGTCGCAGGCCTGATCGAGCGCCGACTCCAGCGAGCGGCTGTCGACGGCCCAGCCCGCGGCCTCCAGCACCGGAATCAATTGCTGGCAATCATCACAGGGGTCCACGATCAACAGACGTCGCGATGGGGCCGGTTCGGTCATGAGAGGTTCCTTGGCGCACGGCGTCGATGAAATTGACGAAAAGGCTTTATAAACAGTGTGTTGAGTCCACTGGATGTTACGTTAGCAAAAAATTGACACAGCCTTGTATCGTTTGCATCTAAGGCTCATAACCGAAGCTTATTTACCTGCCAGGCTCGACGAACGGTGGGGTCGATATTGAACAAGAGGTCAATAAAGGAGTCACACGACACGAATTAAAAAGATGGTGGATTTACGACATCGGCGATAAATGTAAAAAGCCTGAAAATAATTCGTTCAATGTGTGACTTGCGTCGCGGCGCGAGCTTCAACACCAATAAGCAGCCGGACGGTGAGCCCGCCGACGAGTCTGCACTGGACTGATTGGGCTATTTTGAGGAATTGACCATGAATGCCCCACTGCGCTTCAACGATGCACTGCTGATTGCTGACCAGGCCTTCCATCCCTTCAAGTGCGTGGCCTGGGCCCCACAGGATGGCAACGGCGAAGTGAGCCTCAGCGTGTTCGACCGCTTCAGCGCACGTATCGGCCGCCGGCAACTTCCACGCGGAACTTACTCCGACCCTGTGCGTTTGGCTCGTGCCTTGCGCGAAGCGCGCGAAGAACTAAGCCGCGAGGGTTACACACTTCAGCCTTGGACCATGCCCGCCTGAGGTCAAACTAAGAGACTCTTTCTCTGCGGATGCAAAGTGGCATTTCGTTATTAACGTGATGTCACTTTCGCGGGCTTTAAAGTGCCCACGAGCAACTTTCTGAAACAATATCTTTGCAGGTTTTCTTTCCCCTGCCTTACCCTGCGCTCTTTGCCATCAGCCGCTCCATTGTCGGGGGCGGCCTTTGGTCGCCAAGGGAGCCAGACCCCGTGCTGCACACACTTGCCATCGAAAACTACCGCTCACTGCACAGCTTGGAGCTGGCCCTGGGACGCCTGACAGTGGTCACCGGCGCCAATGGCAGCGGCAAGTCGAACCTGTACCGGGCCCTGCGCCTGTTAGCGGATACCGCGCACGATGGCGTGGTGCAAAGCATCGCTCAGGAAGGTGGACTGGATTCGTGTTTCTGGGCCGGGCCGGAGAAGTTCTCCCGCGCCATCCTGGAGGGTGAAGCCCCAGTGCAGGGTCTGCAGCGCAGCCGCCCGCAGCGCATGCGCCTGGGGTTCGCTGGCGAAGACTTCAGCTATGCACTGAGCCTCGGACTGCCAGAGTCCAATTCTGGCGAGGCCTTCGACCGCCCCTCGCTGTTCAGCCGCGACCCGCAGATCAAGCGCGAGATGATTTGGGCGGGACCGGTGTATCGGCCGGCCTCGGTGCTGGTAGAGCGCAAAGGCGCCGCCGTGCGCATGCGTGACGCCAGGCAATGGCGCACTCTGACCACCCAACTGCCAGACTTCTACAGCCTGTTCGATACCGGTGGAGCCGTCGATTGCCCGGAAATCCAGACCCTGCGCAACAGCCTGCGCAACTGGCGCTTCTATGATCACTTCCGAACCGACGCAGCCGCCCCGGCGCGCCAGCCACAGGTCGGCACCCGCACGCCAGTCTTGCACCACAGCGGCCGGGACCTGGCGGCCGCGCTGCAGACCATCCGTGAAATTGGCGACCCCACCGCCCTGGACGCGGCGATCGATGATGCCTTTCCCGGCTCGCGGATGCAGATCAGCGTGCGCGACGGGCTGTTTCTCCTGGCCCTGCAGCAACCGGGCATGCTCCGGCCGCTGGCGGTCAGCGAACTGTCGGACGGCACCTTACGTTATCTACTGCTGGTCGCCGCCCTGCTCACCCCTCGCCCACCGACGCTGATGGTGCTCAACGAGCCGGAAAGCAGCCTGCACCCCGATCTGCTGCCGGCACTGGCACGGCTGATTATCCAGGCTGCCCACCATGGCCAGGTGTGGGTGGTATCGCATTCCAGCCGTCTGGTGGCAGCCCTTGAACGCAGTCCCGAATGCGTCAGCCTGATTCTGGAAAAGCAACTGGGCCAGACCCGCGTGCAAGGCCAACAGGGTTTGTTGGACGGACCTGCCTGGCGCTGGCCGGACTAGGCCCAATACTGTTCGCTTAAGCGGCATGTGGCCCGGTGGGAGCGGCTTTAGCCGCAAAAGCGCCAGGAGAATCACTGCATCTGCTGTGAGCAGGCGGTCGCTTCGCGGCTGAAGCCGCTCCTACCCGGCCTAATTGACCAGTACTGGCTTTAGCCGCGAAAGCGCCAGGAATCTCACTGCATCTTTTGTGAACATGCGATCGCTTTGCGGCTGACCCCGCTCTCTCGCTCTAACAATCAGTTTCGCCTGCAGGCTGAATGCCCACCGCTCTCAAGCTGGCAACGTTGGCAGTGCCTGCACATGGCAATAGTCAAGCGCCAGCCCCTCAGCCAGCGCTCTGGCGCGGCCCAGGCGGATCGGGCCGTTTTCCAGGTCGATCAGCACACCGGCGCAGTTCAGTGCAGGCAACGTCGGCAGGCGCGCCAGGCGCCCGTCGGTGAGCAGCAGCAGGCGCTGCTGTTCCGAAGGGTGACGCCGACGGCGGTGTTCCAGCCATTGCGCCCCCAGCTGTAACGCCGCCTCCAGCGGAGTGCCGCCACCGGCCCCCAATTGCGCCAGCCAACCTTGCAGGGCCCGTGATGCCTTGAGTCCCTGGTACTGCCAACGCGGTTCCTGGCCGCTGGCGGTGAGCAGCGCCAGTCGCGCGCGACGCCGATAGGCATCATCGAAGGCCTGCGCAAGCACGCCTTTGGCCAGGCTAAGCCCCTGGTTGCGTCGGGTCGAGGCTGAGGCGTCGACAATCACCAGCCACACTTCCCTGGGGCGCTGACTGCGTGGCTGGCGCACCAGATCGATCGCCCGCCGCGGTCGCCCGCGCAACAAGGTGGGCACCCAGGCGACCGGCCCATCGCGGCCGGCCCGCGCAGCGCCCAAGCGGCCGCCGGCCAGCTTGCCAGACCTGGGGTTGGCATCCGCTGCCCTGGCCGAATGGGAGCGGATGCCTACGGCTTTTTTGGCCAGGTCGGCACCTGCCGACGCGCAGCGCCTGGCACCGGCTGCGCCGGCAGCTCACCCCAGTTGCCGTGGCCTGAATCCTGCCCTGCGCCTTGATTACCGGCGTCTGGCGCGGTAGGTGGGGAATTTTCCGCGCTCTGATTAGGGGTGGTATTACGGCGACGATGACGCAAGGCGAACTCGGCCACCGCGTCGATATCTTCCTCGCTGATCGCCTCGGCGCCGCGCCAGGCTGCATGCGCGCGCGCCGCGCGCAGCCAGACCAGATCGGCGCGCAGGCCATCGACACCCGCGGCGAAGCAGCGCTGGTTGATTCGCTCCAGGCTGTGCTCGTCCAGCTCGATGCGCACCAGACGCTGGCGGGCCTGCTCGCAGCGCTGTTGCAGGGCTTGCTGCGCCTCGCGCCACTGCGCGCAGAAACCCGCAGGATCGGCGTCGAATTGCAGGCGGCGGCGAATGATCAGGCCACGCTCGGCGGGTTCGGGCTGCCCGTCCAGCGCGACATTCAGGCCAAAGCGGTCGAGCAACTGCGGCCGCAGTTCGCCCTCCTCCGGGTTCATGGTGCCAATCAGGATGAAGCGTGCCGGGTGCCGATGGGAAATGCCGTCGCGCTCGACCAGGTTGGTGCCGCTGGCAGCGACGTCCAGCAACAGGTCGACCAGATGGTCGGCCAGCAGATTGACTTCATCGACATACAGCACCCCGCCATCGGCCTTGGCCAGCACCCCTGGCGAGAACCGCACCCTGCCCTCGCCCAGCGCGGCATCAAGGTCCAGCGTGCCCACCAGGCGTTCCTCACTGGCGCCGAGCGGCAGAGTCACGAACGGGCCGTCGGCGAGCAGGTCCGCCAGGCCGCGGGCCAGGGTCGACTTGGCCATGCCCCGCGGCCCCTCGATCAGCACCCCGCCAATTCGGGGGTCGATGGCATTCAGGCACAGCGCCAGCTTCAGCGGCTCGGCGCCCACCACCGCGGCCAGCGGAAAATGCGGCTGTGCGTCGGCGGCAAGACTAGGGGTGGTATTAGGCACGTCTCAGTTCTCTTCTATGTCCAGCAGCAGGTTTTCCAGCGCCTCGCGGTAGTCGCCCGGTGCCTGCCACAGCCCGCGCTGCTGGGCTTCGAGCAGGCGCTCGGTCATGTCACGCAAGGCATCGGGGTTGTGCTGGCGAATGAATTCACGGGTGGCGTCATCCAGCAGGTAGGCGTCGGCCAGCAAAGCGTACTGATGGTCGTCGATCAATTCGGTGGTGGCGTCGAAACCGAACAGGAAATCCACGGTCGCCGCCATCTCGAAGGCGCCTTTGTAACCGTGGCGTTTCACGCCCTCGATCCACTTGGGGTTGGCCGCCCGCGATCGCACCACGCGGTTGAGTTCTTCCTTCAGGGTGCGGATCTTCGGCAGGTCAGGCTGGCTGTGGTCGCCGTGATAACTGGCCGTCTGGCGGCCTGCCAGGGTATCGGCCGCTGCCAGCATGCCCCCCTGAAACTGGTAGTAGTCGTTGGAATCGAGCAGGTCATGTTCGCGGTTGTCCTGGTTCTGCAGCACCGCCTGCACCCTGGACAGCCGCTGCGCGAATTCCTGGCGTGCCGGCGTGCCTTCATCGCTGCCGCCATAGGCGTAGCCGCCCCAGTTGAGGTAGACCTCGGCAAGGTCCTCACGGCTGTGCCACAGGCGCCCATCGACCGCGCCCTGTACGCCGGCGCCATAGGCCCCCGGCTTGGCACCGAAGACCCTCCACCCGGCCTGGCGCCGCGCCTGTTCTTCGCTCACGCCGCTGGCTTGCAGTGCCTGGCGCTCTTCACGCACCCGGGCTGCCAGCGGGTTGAGGTCATCCGGCTCGTCCAGCCCGGCGACCGCCTGCACGGCGGCGTCGAACAACTTGATGAGGCTGGCGAAGGCATCGCGGAAGAAGCCCGAGACGCGCAGGGTCACATCCACGCGCGGACGGTCGAGCAGGCTCAACGGCAGAATCTCGAAGTCGTCGACGCGCTGGCTGCCGGTGGCCCATACGGGGCGCACCCCCATCAGCGCCATGGCCTGGGCGATGTCGTCGCCGCCGGTGCGCATGGTCGCGGTGCCCCACACCGACAGGCCCAACTGGCGCAGGTGATCGCCATGGTCTTGCAGGTGACGCTCCAGCAGCAGGCTGGCCGACTGGAAACCGATGCGCCAGGCCGTGGGGGTCGGCAGGTTGCGCACATCGACGCTGAAGAAGTTGCGCCCGGTGGGCAACACGTCAAGCCGGCCGCGGCTTGGCGCACCACTGGGACCGGCTGGCACGAAGCGACCGGCCAGGGCGTCGAGCAGGCCTTGCATTTCCGCCGGCCCGCAGGCGTCCAGGCATGGCGCGACCCGCTGGCGCAAATGTTCGAGAATCGCCTGCAGATCGTCATGAACCGGCAGCGCGTGCAGCGACTCACCCGCCAGCACCCGCTCGATCAGCTGTGCGGCATACAGCTCCAGACGCTCGCGACTGTCGCCCAGGGTCCGCCACGGCGCATCGCTGACCGCCTGCAGCGCCGCCGGGCGCTGTTCGCCACAGGGCTCTCCCAAGGCGCAGTCCAGCGGATCGAACCCCAGCGCGAAAGCCTTGGCCAGGGCGCGCAACAGGCTGGAATGCGCACCACGCCCGTCGCCACGAGGAATGCGCAGCAGCGCCAGCAAGGTGTCGATGCGCAGGCGCCCGGCCGGTGACTCGCCGAACACATGCAGGCCATCGCGAATCTGCGACTCCTTGAGGTCGCAGAGGTAGGTGTCCAGACGCGGCAGCCAGGTAGCGGCGTCCTGCTCGGCATTGGTTGCGGCGTCCAGGCCCAGCTCCTGGTCCAGATGGGTTTCGCGCACACGCTGGAGAATCTGCCGTTGCAGTTCCTGGGCACGGCGCGGGTCGAGCAGTTGCGCCTCGTAGTATTCGTCGGCCAGCAGCTCCAGGTCGCGCAGCGGGCCGTAGGTTTCGGCACGGGTCAGCGGTGGCATCAGGTGGTCGATGATCACCGCCTGGGTACGCCGCTTGGCCTGGGCGCCCTCGCCCGGGTCGTTGACGATGAACGGATAGATGTTCGGCAGCGGCCCGAGAATCGCGTCCGGCCAGCAACTGGCCGACAGGCCCACGCCCTTGCCCGGCAGCCATTCCAGATTGCCATGCTTGCCCACATGCACCAGCGCGTGGGCGCCGTACACCTGGCGCAGCCAGAAGTAGAACGCCAGGTAGCCGTGCGGCGGCACCAGGTCCGGGTCGTGATACACCGCACTGGGGTCGACCTGGTAACCGCGCGCCGGCTGGATGCCGACGAAGGTCAGGCCCAGGCGGATGCCGGCGACCATCATGCGCCCACTGCGGAACATCGGGTCCGCCTCGGGCGCGCCCCAGCGTTGCAACACCGCGTCACGGCTGGCCGCGGGCAGCGCAGCGAAGGCCTGTCGGTAGTCCTTCAGGGCCAGGCTCTGTTGGCAGGGCCGCAGGTCGACGCTGTCGAGGTCATTGGTGACGCCGCCCAGCAAGCGCTGGATCAGCGCGCTGCCGCTGTCCGGCAGGTCCTCTACCGGGTAGCCCTGAGCCTGCAGGGCACGCAGGATGTTCAGGGCGGCACCCGGGGTATCAAGCCCCACGCCGTTGCCGATGCGCCCATCGCGGGTCGGGTAGTTGGCGAGAATCAACGCCACGCGTTTGTCCGGATTGGCGCGCCGCGCCAGTTCTATCCAGCGTCGCGCCAGCTGGGCGACGAAGTCCATGCGCTCGGGCTGGGCGCGGTAGCAGACCACGTCGGACTGGCTGCGCTCGCTGCGCCAGGCCAGGTCCTTGAAGCTGATCGGCCGGCTGATGATGCGCCCGTCCAGTTCCGGCAGGGCAATGTGCATGGCCAGGTCGCGGGCGCCCAGGCCCAGGTCGCTGGCCTGCCAGCCCGGCTCGTTGTCCTGGGCGCAGATCGCCTGGATGACCGGTACATCGCGACGGAACGGCCGCAGGTGCGGCGCCTCCGGCGTCGACTGGGCGAAACCGGTGGTGTTGAGTATCAGCGCCACCCCCGCTGTGTCGAAGAGGTCTTCCACCACCTGCAGACAGCCGGGCTCCTTGAGGCTGGCCACCGCAATGGGCAGTGGATTGAGGCCCTGGGCCTGCAGGCGCTGGCAGAACACATCGATGAACGCGGTATTGGCCGCCTGCAGGTGCGAGCGGTAGAACAGCAGGCCGGCGACCGGTGCGTCAGTGCTCCAGTCGGCTTGCCAGTCGGCCAGGGTGGCGGTGCCGTGCCGGGGGTGGTAGATCGCCGTACGCGGCAAGGCGCAGGGTTCGTCCCAAGGGTACTCGACGCCCAGCCAGCGGCTGGCGATGCAGTTGAACAGATTCAGCGCGTTATCCAGGCCGCCCTGGCGCAGGAACTGCCACAGCCGGTCACGCTCGGCGGCCGGTACGCTGCTCAGCTCGGACAGCTCCGGGTCCGGGCGGTCGTCGCCGGGCACCAGGATCACCTGCACGCCACGCTCGGCCAGCTCCATCAGGCGCTGCACGCCATAGCGCCAGTAGCCAATGCCGCCGTGCAGGGACAGCAGGATCAGCCGCGCATGCTGCAACACCTCTTCGACATACAAGTCCACCGAGGCGTGGTTCTGCACCTGCATCGGGTTGGCCAGACGCAGGCTGGGGTAGTCATCCGGCAGGCGCTGGGCGGCTTCGGCGAGCAGCGCCAGGCTGGAGTCGCCACTGCAGAGAATCACCAGCTCGGCGGGGCTCTGCCCGAGGTCGGCGATGCTGTCGTCCGGCACGAAACCGCCGGGCTGGGTCCTCAACAGGTGCATCGGTCAGGCCAGCGCGGCGTGCAGGCGTGCCTGGAGTTGCGCGGCGTCCAGGTCCTGGCCGATCAGCACCAGCTGGGTGGCACGCGGCTCATCGCTGCGCCAGGCGCGGTCGAAGTGCTTGTCGAAGCGAGTGCCTACACCCTGGATCAGCAGGCGCATCGGCTTGCCGGGAATCGCTGCGAAACCCTTCACACGCAGGATGCCGTGCTCGACCACCAGGCGGTTCAGGGCTTCGAGCAGCACGCTTTCCTGGGCTTCGGGCAGCTGAATGGAAATGGAGTCGAAGGCGTCGTGGTCGTGGTCATCGTCTTCACCTTCATGATGGCTGTCGTGGTGCGTCTTGCGCCCGTCGATGTGCACTTCAGACTCGGCGCCCACGCCAAGCAGCACATTCAGCGGCAGGCGGCCGCTGCTGGCTTCCACCACCTTGACAGCTGGCGGCAGTTCCTCGGCGACTTCGGCACGCACTGCGGCCAGGCCTTCGGCGTCGATCATGTCGGCCTTGTTGAGGATCACCAGGTCGGCGCTGGCCAGTTGGTCGGCGAACAGCTCGTGCAGCGGCGATTCGTGGTCGAGGTTCGGGTCCAGCTTGCGCTGCGCATCGACCTGGTCTGGGTAGGCGGCGAAGGTGCCGGCCTTGACGGCGGGGCTGTCGACCACGGTGATCACCGCATCGACGGTGCAGGCGTTGCGGATTTCCGGCCACTGGAAGGCCTGTACCAGGGGCTTTGGCAAGGCCAGGCCGCTGGTTTCGATGAGGATGTGATCGAGGTCGCCACGCCGCGCCACCAGCTCGCGCATCACCGGGAAGAACTCTTCCTGCACGGTGCAGCACAGGCAACCGTTGGCCAGCTCGTAGACACGCCCGCTGGCCTCCTCTTCGGTGCAGCCGATGGTGCATTGCTTGAGGATTTCGCCGTCGATGCCCAGTTCGCCGAATTCGTTGACGATCACCGCGATGCGCCGGCCTTCGGCGTTGTCGAGCATGTGCCGCAGCAGGGTGGTCTTGCCCGAGCCGAGGAAGCCGGTGACGATGGTGACGGGAAGCTTGGCCAGTGATTTCATCGAGTGCCCTTTGGCGGTTCGGCGGGCAGACGGGACGCCGACCGCGCACGATGCACGACCGGATTCGCCACCGGATCACCCCGCCCGGTTTGAGTGTGAATGCTTCGAGGCAGGTCTCCTGGCTTGCGGCGAGCCCGGCCGTCGGGCCCGGGCATTCGGTGCGCCTTCCCGCGCTGGCAGTGGCGTGGCACCGAACATGACCGCTTACAGTTGCGGGGGCAGCTGCGGCTTGTGCCCTGGCGGGGCCCGCATTCCCATTTTCAGCCCGCTCGCGCAGGCAACCTCAAAGGCGCAAGGCTACGCAGTGCCCAGCGGCAGGTCAACGTCGAGATTGACGCCCCGGCACGACCATGCTCTGCTACACACCTTGTTACGGGTGCCCCTCGCGGGGTGAAACGGGAAACCGGTGCTGCGCCGCTGCTGTCCGCGCGTCGCAAAGTCCGGTGCTGCCCCCGCAACGGTAAGCGAGCGAAAGGCCTATCCACTGTGCCGTTGGCATGGGAAGGCGGCCTTTGTCACGGCGCCCTGGCGCCCCTCGCCAGCCCGGAGACCGGCCCGCCACGAACCTTTCGATGACCTGCGGTGGGCGGGTGCATTCGCTGCCTGCCGGGCGTGCCCGGCGGTGCGTCTGCGCATGGCCTGCCCCTTTTGTACGAGGCAAGCCCCATGACCACCCTGAGCAGCAGCCCCGCTACCCGGACCACCGCCATCCCCCTCGGCCAGCGCCTGGTCGCCGCCACCAGCGCCATCCTGCTGGGCGCATGCCTGGTGTATTTCGCCGGCTTCTCGCACATCGACGCCGTACACAACGCCGCTCACGATACCCGCCACAGCGCGGCCTTCCCCTGCCACTGAGAATCCAGCCGATGTTCAAGCGAATCCTGCAAACCGCTGGTTTCAGCGGCCTGTTGGCGGCCCTGCTGCTGACCCTGGTACAGAGCCTGTGGGTCAGCCCGCTGATTCTCCAGGCCGAGACCTACGAAAGCGCGCCTGCCGCCCAGGCCCACGAGCACGCCGAGGGCAGCGCCGCCCACAGCCACGAGCATGACGAAGAAGCCTGGGCGCCACAGGACGGCTGGCAGCGCGTGCTGTCGACCGCGGCAGGCAATCTGGTGGTGGCGGTGGGCTTCGCACTGATGCTCGTCGGCCTGTATTCCCTACGTATGCCGGGCAGCACGCGGCAAGGCCTGCTGTGGGGGTTGGCGGGTTTCGCGGTGTTCGTCCTGGCGCCGACGCTCGGCCTGCCCCCGGAGCTGCCCGGCACTGCCGCCGCCGAACTGGGACAGCGCCAGACCTGGTGGATCTCCACGGCGGCCGCCACCGCCGCCGGGCTGGCACTGCTGGTATTCGGTCGCGGGCTGTGGCTGAAACTGCTGGGCGCCGCCTGGCTGCTGGGTCCGCACGTGATCGGCGCGCCGCAACCCACGGCCCATGCCAGCCTGGCCCCTGAAGCACTGGAAAGCCAGTTCATCGTCGCCTCGCTGCTGACCAACGCAGTGTTCTGGGTTGCACTGGGAGCCCTGACTGCCTGGCTGTTCCGCCGCGCCCATGTCGGCGAGCAATAAAAGCCAGTTGGCCATCGGCCTGGGTTGCCAGGCCGAGTGCAGCGCCGAGGCGCTACGCGCGCTGATCGACGCCAGCCTGGCCGAACAGGGCCTGAGCCTGGCGCAGGTCGGCGGCCTGGCCTGCATCGAACGACGCCGCGACACACCGGGCCTGCATGCCCTGGCTGCCGAGCTGGGCCTGCCGCTGGTGTTTTTCACTGCCGCGCAGTTGCAGCCCTTCGACGCACAGCTGAGCCATCGTTCGGCATTGGCGTTCAAGCACACCGGCTGCCACGGGGTGGCCGAAAGCGCGGCACTGGCCCTGGCCGCTCAGCTGAACGCTGGCACAGCACGGCTGCTGATCCCCTACCGCAAGAGCCGCCAGGCGACATTCGCCTTGGCAAGTGCTGGCTGATGCCCTCCAATGACGCCTGGCATGGCACGAGCCTGCTCGCTGCCAAGGGTTTTCCTGTTTTTTCGTGGAGTGAAGCGTGACTGTCTATTTCATCGGCGCCGGGCCCGGCGATCCGGACCTGATCACCGTCAAGGGCCAACGGCTGATCCAACAGTGCCCGGTGCTCATCTACGCCGGCTCGCTGGTGCCGTCCGCGGTCCTGGAGGGCCACAGCGCCGTGCAGGTGGTCGATAGCGCAGGGCTGCACCTGGAGCAGATCATCGCGCTGATGAAATCTGCTCATGCACAAGGCCAGGATGTCGCCCGGGTCCACTCCGGCGACCCAAGCCTGTATGGCGCAATCGGCGAGCAGATCCGCCACCTGCGCGAGCTGGGCATCCCCTTCGAGATCATTCCCGGGGTCACCGCCACGGCCGCCTGCGCGGCGCTGCTGGAGACTGAACTGACCCTGCCAGACGTCGCCCAGACGGTGATACTCACCCGCTACGCCGACAGCTCGCCGATGCCGGCCGGCGAAGCGTTAGGTGATCTGGCGCGGCATGGCGCGACCCTGGCCATTCACCTGGGGGTGAAGAACCTTGGGCGCATCGTCGAAGAATTGCTGCCGCATTATGGCCAGGACTGCCCGGTGGCGGTGGTGCATCGCGCCAGCTGGCCAGACCAGGACTGGGTGCGCGGGACCCTGGCGGACATCGAGGTCCAGGTGCAGGCCAAGGGCTTCAGACGCACGGCCCTGATTCTGGTCGGGCGGGTGCTGGCAGCGGACAATTTCGCCGACTCGGCGCTGTATCGCGCCAGCCACGCCCACCTTTTCCGCCCCTGAAACGCCGCGAGCCCGGTACTCAGGTACCGGGCTCGCTGTTGGGACTGGCGAAGGCGAACACCACGCGATCAGTAGTAGGCGTTCTCTTTCTGGCTGTGGTCGGTGACGTCACGCACACCGTGCAACTCGGGAATGCGCTCCAGTAGGGTGCGCTCGATGCCTTCCTTGAGGGTCACGTCGGCCTGTCCGCAGCCCTGGCAACCGCCGCCGAACTGCAGCACGGCAATGTTCTGCTCGCCCTCTTCCACCACGTCGATCAGGCTGACCTGGCCGCCATGACTGGCCAGACCGGGGTTGATCTCGGTTTGCAGGTAGTAGTTGATGCGCTCGTTGATCGGACTGTCGGCGCTGACCATCGGCACCTTGGCGTTGGGGGCCTTGATGGTCAGCTGGCCACCCATGCGGTCGGTGGCGTAGTCGACGATGGCATCTTCCAGGAAGGCCTCGCTGAAACCGTCGATCCAGGCAGTGAAGCGCTTGAGGCCCACGGCCTTGTCGTCCGGCTTCTCTTCGCCGGGCTTGCAGTAGGCGATGCAGGTTTCGGCGTACTGGGTACCCGGCTGGGTGATGAAGATACGGATGCCGATACCTGGGGTGTTCTGCTTTTCCAGCAGGTCGGCCAGGTAATCGTGGGCAGCATCGGTAATGGTTATGGCGGTCATGAATATTCCTCGCAGACGTGGCGGCAGTTTACGCCAATCGCAGGCGTCGCACAAAACCTAGTATTTAGGTCAGGAAAGTGCTACCGCCTGACGCGCCGTGCGACGAGTGTCCAGCCAGGCCTTCATGCGCTGGTACAGACCCTTCTCGATCCATTCGTAGCTCAGCCAGGCACCCCCGGCGATGATCGGCACGCAGAAGGCGAACACCAGATACGGGTTGAGGCTGTAGCGCTGCGCCAGCAGCAGACCGCCATACAGCACCAGTACGTGCAGCAGGTACACCGAATACGAGCAATCGCCAAGCTTCTTGAGTAGCTCGCTGCCGCGAAACAGCGGCTCCAGAGACACGCAGCACAGCACGATCAGTGCGCTGGGCAGGCCCCAGTGCAGCAGGCGCTGGCTGTTATCGAGTTGCAGAATCAGCATCACCCCAAGTGCCAGGCCGGCCAGCGGCAACCACAGCGCCTCGCGAATCCAGCCGCGCTGGTGAGCCATGCCGATACCGATACCCAGGAGGAATTCATAGACGATGTCGTTGCCGTAGAAGCGGCCGGGCAGCGAACCGCTGAGCATCTTGCGCGCCAGCAGCTCGGTAACTGCCAGCAGCGCCACGGTAATGATCAGCGGGCGCACGCGTCGCTCGAAGAGAAACACCAGGGAGAACAGCAGGTAGAAGAACATCTCGTAGTTGAGCGTCCAGCCGACATTCAGCGTCGGGTACAGGCCATAGCCGCCAGGGTTCTCCGAGGGCAGGAAGAACAGCGAGAGAATGAAGTTCTGCCAGCCGATCACCTGGTGCGGCAGCCAGGGCGCGGCCCACAGTAACAGCAACCCCATGGCCAGGGTGTACAGCCAGTAGGCAGGCACGATACGGAACAGACGATGGGCGATGAACTGACTGGCGGGGATGTCGCGCTTGCAGGTGGAGAGGTAGATCACCAGCCCACTGATGACGAAAAAGATATCGACGCCGACCGCGCCTCTGGAAACGAAGAATTCGCCGATCGGCCCGCTGGCCTTGAAGTCGAAGAAGATCTGCATGAAGTGATGGCACACCACGACCCATGCGGCGATTGCCCGCAGGGCCTGAACCGAAATCAGCATTCCTGAACCTCTTGTGCTCGCTGTTCTCTCAATGATCGCCCGCACCACGCTGGTGCAAGCACGCCCTATAGGGACCGTACCCAGGCGTAAAAGATCAGAGAAAAAGCGCTTCGTTCAGGTTCGCAATAATGGCTGCAGGCCATACACCACAAGGCCTGCAGCCCGGAAAGCCCCGGTTTTCAGAGGTTTTCGTAGCGATTCATGTCCAGCACACCGGCTTCGACCGGTTCGTGTTCCTGAACGTAGCGGTTCAGGTCGTGGAACATTTTCCAGAACTGCGGATGGGTGCGTCGCACGCCCCAGCGCTCGACCAGTTTCTCGAAGCCTGGCTGGTCGGTGACCTGCTCCGTGGCCTGGACGAACGCTGGCACCTCGCCAGCTGGCACGTTGAACATGAAGTTCGGGTAACTGCTCAGCACACCGGGATAGACGGTCAGGGTGTCGTGCTTGGGCAAATAGCGATACGACTCGCCGAGCAGGAACGCCACGTTGCTGTGCGCACGGTTGCGCAGCACGCTGTAGATTTCACGATGGCCGCCGCTGTCTTCGACACGCAGCATGGTCGCCTCAGGCAGCCACTCAATCACCTTCAACCGCGAAGCCGGACGCGACGCCAGGCGACTGAGCGCCTGCTCGGCCTGACTGATCTGCGCGGGCAGGCCGGGCCTGGCGCAGCGGCCATCGGTCGGGCAACGGTTGATCGGGTCTGGCGCGACGTTCAGCGGCCCGACGCGGCGCAGCAGCTGCCCGGCAAAATCGCGCAGCGTGCGCTTTTCGTCCAGGCGCAGGCGGCTTGGCGTGTCGTCGTCGATGCTCTGGTAATCCAGCCACATCTTGATCTTGCCGGAGTCCTGGTACAGGTCGCCGAGCAGGTCTTCGCGACGGTCGGCCGGCATCAAGCGCATGAAGTTGATCTCCGCGCCATTGCGGATCAGGTCGAAATACAGGCGGGTCTGTGCCTGGTGGGCGATATTGCCGTACACGTCGAAATTGACCACCAACTGGTAATAGGTGCGTTCCAGCAGCGGGTAGTCGAACAGCCAGGTGGATTTGGGCACGTCGCCGATCAGGCCCTTGTTCACCGTGGCGCTGTCGAAATGGCGGAAAACGGTGAGCAAGGCATTGTCGTTGCCGGTCCACAGGGTCGGCCAATCGGCGGGCGGCGCCTTGGCGTAATGGTCACGACGCAGGTCTTCGTAGGCGTTGCGGCGGTCTTTGTAGGCCAGCCACAGGCCCAGCACGCTGCCCACGTCGTCATTCTGCCCCGGCATGGCCAGCAGCGGCGTGGCCTGACCCTGGTAACGCGCGTCGGTGAGGTACAGGTCGCTGGAGGGGTCCTGGAACAGCACCCAGAAATGGTCGCGAATCACATCGGTGGCGATCTGCCCTCGGCACACCGGGCCACGGATGAAGCTGCGCACGAAGTACTCGGCGTTGTCGAGCATGAACTGATAGCGCGCCCGTGCCGGAATCGCCTCGAAGGTCAGGAAGGGGTTGGCCCGGTGACCGGGACCGTAACCCGGGACCGCCTGGGCCTGCCAGTCGTTGCCATAGAACAGCTGCTGCACGCGCTTGAGCTTGTTCGGCCCCATGGCATAGGTGATGTGGGTCTTGTGAACGATGACGCCCTGTACCGGCACCAGGCGATAGAAGAACCGGTCACGACCCGGATCGTCGTTGGGCCGCCGAGTGGCGATGATGTCCACGGGCTGGCCACTGGGGGTGCGCGAACGCACCCACTGGAAGAAATGCCCCGTCTCGCCGCCTTCGAAATAGATATGCGCGAGAAACAGGTGCTCATACAGCCAGCGCGCCACCAGGACCTCACGGGCGCCCGGGCGGTTGAGCAAGGCTTCCCACTCGGCTATCTGCGCTGCCTCGGTGGCACTGGGCCGCAACGCCTGCTGGTCCACCGGCGCCCCCGCCGCCAGCCAGCGCTGCAGCGTCTGATACTCGGCGGCATCCAGGCCACTCACCGCCAGCGGCATGCCCTGGGTGGAATGCGCGGCGGCGTAGCCGTTGAACTCTTCAGGCAATGGGCAAAGGTTTTCGCGGTTGATGCCCAGCACGATGTCATCGGGCAGTTTGCTGTTGGGCGGCAACGGGTTCTGTTGCGCAAGCTCCAGCATGCGCCCCAGCAGAGCCGGCTGGCCGCCGTGCGCTTCAAGCACCGAGTAGAAGCCCTTGCGCTGCCAGGCTGCCTGGCCGCTGGCATCGTAGAACAACCGGGTGGGGTCCACCGCCTGGGTGCGTTCGCCCTGGTAAACCGGCACCTTGTTGGCACCGCGCAGCAGCCCCTCGGCGCTGCCGAGGTTGAGCTGGCAGGGCGCGTCGTTGCAGGCATGGCAAGCCACGCACTTCTCGGTGAGGATCGGCTGGATGTCACGGGTGTAAGAAACAGGCACGGGCAGATCGCCCGCCTGAAGCGTGCAGCAAGACAGCAACAAGGCAAGGCTTGCCAGCAGACGGTACGGCATATCCGGTGAATTCCCCAGGCCAAATGGCCGCAAGTTTACAGTGACAGGGCGACACCAACATGAGCGATTTTCATGAAAAAGCCCAGGCAACGCTAAATCTGTTCGGCTTTGCTATGATTTTGCCTTTCTGTTTATCCCGGCCCGTTCTGTTCCGGCCTTTTCAAGGTAGCCCCCATGTCTGACCGCAGCGCCCGCCATCACGCTCTTCTGAACGCTCTGAAAGAAAGGATTCTGATCCTCGATGGCGGCATGGGCACCATGATCCAGAGCTACCGGCTCGAAGAGCAGGACTACCGCGGCGAACGCTTCGCCGACTGGCCAAGCGACGTCAAAGGCAACAACGACCTGCTGCTTCTGACCCGCCCGGACGTGATTGGTGCCATCGAGAAGGCCTACCTGGACGCCGGTGCCGACATCCTGGAAACCAACACCTTCAACGCCACCCGGGTATCCCAGGCCGACTACGGCATGGAAGCGCTGGTCTACGAACTCAACGTCGAAGGCGCACGCATCGCCCGCCAGGTGGCCGATGCCAAGACCCTGGAAACCCCGGATCGGCCGCGCTTCGTCGCCGGCGTGCTGGGCCCGACCAGCCGCACCTGCTCGATCTCCCCGGACGTCAACGACCCCGGCTACCGCAACGTCACCTTCGACGAGCTGGTGGAGAACTACACCGAGGCCACGCGTGGCCTGATCGAGGGCGGTGCCGACCTGATCCTCATCGAGACCATCTTCGACACCCTCAACGCCAAGGCGGCGATCTTCGCCGTGCAGCAGGTCTTCGAGGAAGACGGCATCGAACTGCCGATCATGATCAGCGGCACCATTACCGACGCCTCGGGCCGTACCCTTTCCGGGCAGACCACCGAGGCCTTCTGGAACTCGGTGCGCCATGCCAAGCCGATCTCGGTGGGCCTGAACTGCGCCCTGGGCGCCAGCGACCTGCGCCCCTACCTCGAAGAGCTGTCGAACAAGGCCGACACCCACGTCTCGGCGCACCCCAACGCCGGCCTGCCGAATGCCTTCGGTGAATACGACGAAACCCCGGCGCAGATGGCCGCCGTGGTCGAGGAGTTCGCTGCCAGCGGCTTCCTGAACATCATCGGGGGTTGCTGCGGCACCACCCCGGCGCATATCCAGGCCATCGCCGAAGCCGTAGCCAAGTACTCGCCACGGACCATTCCCGAGATCCCCAAGGCCTGCCGCCTGTCGGGCCTGGAGCCGTTCACCATCGACCGCAGCTCGCTGTTCGTCAACGTCGGCGAGCGCACCAACATCACCGGCTCCGCCAAGTTCGCCCGGCTGATCCGTGAAGAGAACTACACCGAGGCGTTGGAAGTGGCGCTGCAGCAGGTCGAGGCCGGCGCCCAGGTGATCGACATCAACATGGACGAAGGGATGCTCGACTCCCAGGCCGCCATGGTCCGTTTCCTCAACCTGATCGCCGGCGAGCCGGACATTTCCCGGGTGCCGATCATGATCGACTCCTCCAAATGGGAGGTGATCGAAGCCGGCTTGAAGTGCATCCAGGGCAAGGGCATCGTCAACTCGATCTCCATGAAGGAAGGCGTCGAGGCGTTCAAGCACCACGCCCGGCTGTGCAAGCGCTACGGCGCCGCCGTGGTGGTGATGGCTTTCGACGAGGTCGGCCAGGCCGACACCGCCGCACGCAAGAAGGAAATCTGCCAGCGCAGCTACGACATCCTGGTCAATGAAGTGGGCTTCCCGCCGGAAGACATCATCTTCGACCCGAACATCTTCGCCGTGGCCACCGGCATCGAAGAGCACAACAACTACGCCGTCGACTTCATCGAGGCCTGTGCCTACATTCGCCACCACCTGCCCTACGCGCTATCCAGTGGTGGCGTGTCCAACGTGTCGTTCTCGTTCCGTGGCAACAACCCGGTGCGCGAGGCGATCCACTCGGTGTTCCTATACCACGCGATCCGCAATGGCCTGACCATGGGTATCGTCAACGCCGGCCAGCTGGAGATCTACGACGAGATCCCCGCCGCACTGCGTGAGAAGGTCGAGGACGTGGTGCTCAACCGTACCCCGGAAGGCACCGATGCGTTGCTGGCGATCGCCGACGAATACAAAGGCGATGGTGCCGCCAAGGAAGCCGAGACCGAAGAGTGGCGCAGCTGGCCGGTGAATCAGCGCCTGGAACATGCGCTGGTCAAGGGCATCACCGCGTTCATCGTCGAAGACACCGAAGAATCGCGGCTGTCGTTCAAGCGTCCCATCGAGGTCATCGAAGGCCCGCTGATGTCAGGCATGAACGTGGTTGGCGACCTGTTCGGCTCGGGCAAGATGTTCCTGCCCCAAGTGGTCAAGTCCGCACGGGTGATGAAACAGGCCGTGGCGCACCTGATCCCGTTCATCGAGGCCGAGAAGGGCGACAAACCGGAAGCCAAGGGCAAGATCCTCATGGCCACGGTCAAGGGCGACGTGCACGACATCGGCAAGAACATCGTCGGCGTGGTGCTGGGCTGCAATGGCTACGATATCGTCGACCTGGGCGTGATGGTGCCGGCGGAGAAGATCCTGCAGGTCGCCAAGGAGCAGAAATGCGACATCATCGGCCTGTCGGGATTGATCACCCCGTCGCTCGACGAGATGGTCCACGTCGCCCGCGAAATGCAGCGCCAGGACTTCCACCTGCCGCTGCTGATCGGCGGCGCCACCACCTCCAAGGCGCACACCGCGGTGAAGATCGAGCCGCGCTACAGCAATGACGCGGTGATCTACGTCACCGACGCCTCGCGTGCCGTCGGCGTGGCCACGCAACTGCTGTCCAAGGAGCTGAAACCGGCGTTCGTGGCCAAGACCCGCGAGGAATACGTACAGGTGCGCGAGCGCACTGCCGCGCGCAGCACCCGTACCGAGCGCCTGCCCTACGCCCAGGCCCTGGCCAACAAGCCGCAGTTCGACTGGTCCGGCTACACTCCGGTCAAGCCGAGCTTCACCGGCACCCGCGTGCTGGAAGACATCGACCTCAACGTGCTGGCCGAGTACATCGACTGGACACCCTTCTTCATTTCCTGGGACCTGGCGGGCAAGTACCCGCGCATCCTCACCGACGAAGTGGTCGGCGAAGCCGCCACGGTGCTGTTCGACGACGCGCAGAAGCTGCTGCGCAAGCTGATCGACGAGAAGCTCATCCGTGCCCGCGCGGTATTCGGCTTCTGGCCGGCCAACCAGGTCAACCATGACGACCTGGAAGTCTACGGCGAAGACGGCCAGACCCTGGCCACCCTGCACCACCTGCGCCAGCAGACCATCAAGCCCGACGGCAAGCCGAACCTGTCGCTGGCCGACTATGTGGCGCCCAAGGACAGCGGCGTTACCGACTACATGGGCGGTTTCATTACCACCGCCGGCATCGGCGCCGAGGAAGTGGCCAAGGCCTACCAGGACAAGGGCGACGACTATAACGCGATCATGGTCAAGGCCCTCGCCGACCGCCTCGCCGAAGCCTGTGCCGAATGGCTGCACGAGCGGGTGCGCAAGGCGTACTGGGGCTATGCGGCCGACGAGCAACTGGACAACGAGGCGCTGATTCGCGAGCAGTACAGCGGTATCCGCCCTGCCCCCGGTTACCCCGCCTGCCCTGACCACACCGAGAAGCGCACCCTGTTCAATCTGCTCGACCCATTGCCAGCGGATACGGCACCGCACACGGCAGGCCGCAGCGGTGTGTTCCTCACCGAGCACTATGCGATGTTCCCGGCCGCCGCTGTCAGCGGCTGGTACTTCGCCCACCCCGAGGCGCAGTATTTCGCCGTGGGCAAGGTCGACAAGGATCAGGTGGAAAGCTACAGCGTGCGCAAACAGCAGCCGCTGGAAGTGACCGAACGCTGGCTGGCGCCGAACCTGGGCTACGAGGAGTAAAGCCGCTCAGCGCAAGGCCGAGCGGGCTTGGTCGGGTGCCGTCCGGCACCCGACCAAGCCTCGCGTCGGCTGGTCCGTCAGTCCTGCGCCAATGGGGTTACCCTGCCTGAATACAGGCGCGTGCAGGGCCGCCCCATGGACAACAAGAACAGCCCCACCGAGAAGAAGTCGCCACCCACCTTCTGGCAGATGCTGCACAGCGTTCTGGCCGCTGCCTTCGGCGTGCAGAGCGAGCGCAATCGACAACGGGATTTCAGCCATGACAAGCCCTGGCATTTTGTGGTGCTGGGCCTTGGCTTCACCCTGGTATTCGCCCTCGGGCTGCTGTTGATCGTGCGTCTGGTGCTGTATTTCCTCGGTGCCTGAAGCGGTACGTCGGCAGGTCACTGCCAACGCACCACCCGCACCCCTCCCCTCGGACGATGGCCGGTTGCGGAGTCAGATCAGCTCACTGACCACTGACCCAGAACACCGCGCCACCCACGACGAGCAGAATCAGGAAGAAGATCGCCCAGGCATCTACAGAGCTGTCAGGCTTGGCAGTCTTGGTGTGGTTACGCATCGCATTGCCTCTTGTTGGTTTTGTGAGTGAATGCAGATGTAAAAGGGAGGGATGCAGGTAGTTAAGCCTGCGCTTAACCATACTTCAAGCAGGGACAAGACCGGCGGCGTGCTGCATATCGCTTTTAGTGATTTGCATATATATAAACATCACTTTTGCCGATATCAGCAAACTGGTATCTTCGCCACCGCTCCGCAGGGAGTGCGCGACCGTGCGCGCAGAGAATTGTCCAGATGAGGCAGGCCCCGAGGCCGGGCTGGCGTATCCGCCCTCCTCGTGGTGGCCGCGCCTCATCATCGAAGCCTGAGAACAGGACCTATATGTACGTATACGACGAGTACGATCAGCAGATCATCGAGGACCGCGTCAGGCAGTTCCGGGATCAGACCCGACGCTACCTGGCGGGAGAGCTGAGCGAAGAGGAATTCCGACCACTGCGCCTGCAGAACGGTCTGTACGTCCAGCGTTTCGCGCCCATGCTGCGCGTCGCCGTGCCTTATGGCCAGCTGAACTCGCGCCAGGCGCGCATGCTGGCGAAGATCGCCCGCGACTACGACAAGGGCTATGCCCACATCAGTACCCGTCAGAACGTGCAGTTCAACTGGCCAGCACTCGAAGACGTACCGGAAATTCTCGCCGAACTGGCCACCGTGCAGATGCACGCCATCCAGACCAGCGGCAACTGCCTGCGCAACGTGACCACCGACCAGTTCGCCGGTGTCGCCGCCGACGAGCTGGTGGACCCGCGGCCCTGGTGCGAGATCGTCCGCCAATGGACCACCTTCCACCCCGAGTTCGCCTACCTGCCGCGCAAGTTCAAGATCGCCATCAACGGCTCGACCAGCGACCGTGCGGCCATCGAAGTGCATGACATCGGCCTGGAACCGGTGCGCAACGCCGCAGGCGAACTGGGCTTCCGCGTGCTGGTGGGTGGCGGCCTGGGCCGTACCCCGGTGGTCGGTGCCTTCATCAACGAGTTCCTGCCCTGGCAGGACCTGCTCAGCTACCTGGACGCCATCCTGCGTGTGTACAACCGCTATGGCCGCCGGGACAACAAGTACAAGGCGCGGATCAAGATCCTGGTCAAGGCCCTGACCCCCGAGGTCTTCGCCGAGAAGGTCGAAGCCGAGATGGCCCACCTGCGTGGCGGCCCGACCACCCTCACCGAGGCCGAACTGCAGCGCGTGGCGCGGCACTTCGTCGACCCCGAGTACAAGGCCCTGGAAAACCTCGACGCCGAATTGGCAGCCCTGGATACCGAGCACCCCGGCTTCGCCCGCTGGCGCCAGCGCAACGTCCTGGCGCACAAGAAGCCCGGCTACGTGGCCGTGACCCTGTCGCTCAAGCCCACTGGCGTAGCGCCAGGCGATGTGACCGACAAGCAGCTCGATGCCGTGGCCGACCTGGCCGACCAGTACAGCTTCGGCTACCTGCGCACTTCCCACGAGCAGAACATCATCCTCGCCGACGTCGAGCAGGCACGCCTGTTCGAGCTGTGGAACCTGCTGCGCGAGCATGGCTTCGCCACGCCGAACATCGGCCTGCTGACCGACATCATCTGCTGCCCGGGCGGCGACTTCTGCTCACTGGCCAACGCCAAGTCGATCCCGATCGCCGAATCCATACAGCGCCGCTTCGACGACCTGGACTACCTGTTCGACATCGGCGAGCTGGACCTCAACATCTCCGGCTGCATGAACGCCTGCGGCCACCACCACGTCGGCCACATCGGCATCCTTGGCGTGGACAAGAAGGGCGAAGAGTTCTACCAGGTGTCGCTGGGTGGCAGTGCCAGCCGTGACGCCAGCCTGGGCAAGATCCTCGGCCCGTCCTTCGCCCAGGAGGCGATGCCCGACGTGATCGAGAAGCTGATCAACGTGTACGTCGAGAAACGTACCGAGGAAGAGCGCTTCATCGACACCTACAACCGTATTGGCATCGACCCTTTCAAGGAGCGCGTCTATGCAGCGAATCATTAAGAACAACGAAGTCGTCGATGAAACCTGGCACCTGCTGCCCAAGGACACGACCTTCGACAGCCTGTCCAACTGTGACGACCTGATCGTTCCACTGGCCCTGTGGCGTGAGCACGCCCACGCACTGAAGGCCCGTGACGGCGGCCTGGGCGTGTGGCTGGACAGCGACGAGGAAGCCGAGGAAATCGGCGAAGATGTCGCGCATTTCCAGGTCATCGCGCTGAACTTCCCGGCCTTCACCGACGGGCGCAGCTATTCCAATGCGCGCCTGCTGCGTGATCGCTATGGCTACAAGGGCGAGCTGCGGGCCATTGGCGATGTATTGCGCGACCAGCTGTTCTACCTGCGTCGCTGCGGCTTCGACGCCTTCGCCATTCGTGCAGACAAGGATCCGTACGAAGCACTGGAAAGCCTCCAGGACTTCTCGGTGACCTACCAGGCTGCTACCGACGAGCCGCTGCCGCTGTTCCGTCGCCGCTGATTCGGCGCGATAAACAAAAGCCCGGCCTTCACTGAAGGCCGGGCTTTTGTTTTGCGCAGGGTTATTTAGCCTGTCGGACCGGTTTCAGCCGGGAAGCCTTGCGCGGCTCAAGCCCTACCGGGCGGCAGCATCTGGCGTATGCGCCACCAAGACCCGGCAGCCGTGTTCAGGACCAGAAGCGCTGCTGGCTGAGCCGCTCCCAGACGCGCGCCAGCACGCCGTCCAGCGAGATCGCCGCCGCCATGCCGACCTTCTGTTGCAGGCTCTTGCGCTGGGCGTAATGCAGGTGGAAGACGTCCGCGTCCTTGGCCTTGTCGGCCAGATATTCGTCGCTGGTCTTCAGCTCATCGACCAGCTGCTTGTCCAGCGCCGCCATGCCCAGCCACACCTCGCCGGTGGCGACCTCCTCGATACTCAGCTGTGGCCGGTAGCTGGCCACGAAGCCCTTGAACAGCTGGTGGGTGACTTCCAGGTCCTGCTGGAACTTCTCCCGGCCCTTCTCGGTATTTTCGCCAAACACCGTCAGGGTGCGCTTGTACTCACCGGCGGTGAGTACCTCGAAATCGATATCGTGCTTCTTCAGCAGGCGATTGACGTTGGGCAGCTGCGCCACCACACCGATCGAACCGAGGATGGCGAACGGCGCGCTGATGATGCGGTTGCCGATGCAGGCCATCATGTAACCGCCACTGGCAGCGACCTTGTCGATGCAGATGGTCAACGGAATGCCCGCCTGGCGGATGCGCGCCAGCTGCGAAGAGGCCAGGCCATAGCTGTGCACCAGGCCACCGCCGCTTTCCAGGCGCAGCACCACTTCGTCCTTGTCGCTGGCCAGGCTCAACAGTGCGGTGATCTCATGGCGCAGGCTCTCGGTGGCCGAGGCCTTGATATCGCCATTGAAGTCCAGCACATAGACACGCGGCTTGTCCTGCGGCGCTTTCTTGTCCTTCTTGCGCGCCTTGGCCTGCTCCTTGCGCAGCGCTTTCAGACGCGCCTTGTCTAGCAACGAACCTTCCAGGCGGTCGCGCAGCCCCTTGTAGAAGTCGTTGAGCCGGGTCACCTGCAATTGCCCGGCGGCCTTGCCGCGCCCTTTGCTGCGGGAAGCCGCCACGGCCACCAGTACCACGACGATGGCGATCACCAGGGTCACGGTCTTGGCCAGAAAGCTTGCGTAATCGGCGAGAAAATCCACGAAGACTCCTTCAATACGGGGCGCCCTCTACCAGCGAGGACGCAACGCCCAAGCATACCGAGCGCGCCCAACGATCACCAGCCACTGCAGCGGCGGCGGATTGAAACAGGCAATTCAAACGAATGTATGATTTTAGGTTGACAGCCCTCCGCCATCCTCATAACCTCGCCTGCAGCTGCCGCTGCAGGACATGCTCCCTGAACGGCGCAGACCACCTTCAATAAGGATCGACACATGACCTCAGTAGCCGATGCAGTCCAGCAAATGCAAGCCAAGTTCAACCCCAGCGCCGCCGCCGGCCTGGATCTGGTCTTCGGCTTTCACATCACCGACGAAGACAAGCACTACGCCCTGATCGTCAAGGACGGTACCTGCCAACTGCAGGAAGGCGAGAACGCTGATGCCAACGTCACTCTGGTCATGGACGCCGAAACCCTCAAAGGCATCGTCAGCGGCGAGACCGACGGCATGCAGGCCTTCATGGGCGGCAAGCTGCGCACCGAAGGCGATATGATGCTGGCCCTGAAACTGAGTGAGCTGTTCCCTCAGTAAGCGGCAAGTGGCAGACAGATAAGAACCGAAGCCTCATGGGCTTCGGTTTTTTTTCGCCTGTACATAACGCGGCAGGCAGTTTCGCGACTAGAGTCTCCCACCGAAACAAACAAGAACAGGAGTCCAGCATGTCCAGAACCACGCTTTTCGACCTCGACGGCCAGGTCGCCCTGGTGTCCGGCGCCAGCCGTGGCATCGGTGAAGCCATCGCCCGCCTGCTGGCCAGCCAGGGTGCCCATGTGATCGTCTCCAGCCGCAAGCTCGGCGGCTGCCAGCAGGTCGCCGACGCGATCATCGCCGAGGGTGGCCAGGCCACGGCACTGGCCTGTCATATTGGCGAAACAGCGGCCATCGAGGCGCTGTTTGGCGAAATCCGCAGCCGTTTCGGGCGCCTGGACATCCTGGTCAACAATGCCGCGACCAACCCGCAGTTCTGCCATGTACTGGACACCGACCCCGGCGCCTTCCAGAAAACCGTGGACGTGAACATTCGCGGCTATTTCTTCATGTCGGTACTGGCCGGCCGGCTGATGCGTGAACAGGGTGGCGGCAGCATCATCAACGTGGCCTCGATCAATGGCGTGTCACCCGGAGAGTTCCAGGGCATCTACTCCATAACCAAGGCGGCGGTCATCAACATGACCAAGGTGTTCGCCAAGGAGTGCGCGCCCTTCGGCATTCGCTGCAATGCCTTGCTGCCAGGACTGACCGACACCCGCTTTGCTTCGGCGCTGGTCAACGACCCCGGCATCCTCAAGATGGCGCTGGCGCGCATCCCGCTCAAGCGCGTCGCCGAACCGGGCGAGATGGCCGGTGCAGTGCTGTACCTGGCCAGCCAAGCGTCGAGCTACACCACCGGAGCCATTCTCAATGTCGATGGCGGCTTCCTGTCCTGAGGCAGAAGCCAAGCCGCTTGTGCCGGCTGAACGGTATTGCGGCTAACGCCAATACCGTTCAGTTAGGCCGGGTAGGAGCGGCTTCAGCCGCGAAGCGACCGCCGGTTCACAACAGATGCAGTGAATTTCCTGGCGCTTTCGCGGCTAAAGCCGCTCCCACCGGGCCACATGCCGCAGTGAAAAGCGCATAACCGAAAGGTATTGGGGCTAACCGAACTGTGTGACCGCGAAACCGGGACAACACAGACCAAGGCAGCTAGAATGCGCGGCTTTGGGGCGCCCGTTGCGCCCTGCCTGCCGATAAGCCTTGCCCATGCCTTTTGAACTCAGTGTCGATCCCCTCACCCTGGCCGTTCTCGCGGTCGTGGCCTTCGTGGCCGGCTTCATCGATGCCATCGCCGGTGGCGGCGGCCTGCTCACCACACCGGCGCTGATGACCGCCGGGCTGCCACCGCACATGGTGCTGGGCACCAACAAGCTGTGCGCCACCTTTGGCTCGGCCACCGCGAGCTTCACCTACTACCGGCGCAAGCTGTTCGACCCGGCGCAATGGAAGCTGGCGCTGATCAGCACCGCCGTGGGTGCGGCGCTTGGCGCGGTGATCGCCCACTACCTGCCAGCACAGTGGATCAACCAGATGCTGCCGGTGATCGTCTTCGCCTGTGGGCTCTATCTGTTGTTCGGCGGTACGCCCAAGGCACCGCTGGACAGCGATGCCCCGATCAAGAAGGCACGCCAGGTGCCGCAGGGCCTGAGCCTGGGCTTCTACGATGGCGTGGCGGGCCCCGGCACCGGCGCGTTCTGGACCGTCAGCACGCTGATGGCCTACCCGGTGGACCTGGTCAAGGCCAGTGGTGTGGCGCGCAGCATGAACTTTGTCAGCAACGCGATGGCCCTGACGGTATTCGCGGTGTCCGGGCAGGTCGACGTGATCATCGGCGTGAGCATGGGCCTGGCGGTCATGCTCGGCGCCTATTTCGGCGCCGGCACGGCGATCAAGGGCGGCGCCAAGTTCATTCGCCCGGTATTCATCATCATGGTCCTGGCGCTGACCGTGCGCCTAGCCTGGCAGCACTGGTTCGGGGGCGCCTGAGCGGCGCGCCAGGTAAAGGTCGATCAGGTAGCGGGCAATCGAGCGGTTGGCCGGCAGCGGCGGCAGGTCGTGGATGCTGAACCAGCGGGCGTCCTCGATCTCTTCAGGCTGACGGATGATTTCGCCGCTTTCGTATTCGGCATGGAAGCCCAGCATCATCGAATGCGGAAACGGCCAGCACTGGCTACCGATGTACTGGATATTGCGTACCGTCAGCCGCACCTCCTCCATCACTTCGCGGCGCACACAGTCTTCGGCGGACTCGCCCGGCTCGGCAAACCCGGCCAGCACACTGTAGATACCGGTGACGAAACGCGGCGAGCGAGCCAGGAGAATCTCGTCGCCACGGGTGATGAGCACGATCATGCTCGGTGAAATGCGCGGGTAGAAACGCAGGTCGTCGGCGGCGCAATACATTGCCCGCTCGCCGGGGACCTGCACGGTCGGCTGGCCGCAGGCGCCGCAGAACCGGTGTTCGCGTGCCCAGGTGGCGATCTGCGCGGCGTAGCCAAGCTTCTGGTACACCGCGAAATCGCCCTGCAGCATGAACTGGCGCAAGCCCTGCCAGGCCAGCCCGGGAAGCTCTACGGCCTGGGGCAGCACCCACAGGTACACCGGCTCGCCATCGAAATGGCCGATACCGTGCTCACTCAACAGCGGCAGGTCGAGGCTGGCCAGCCATTGCCTGGAGAACAGCACGCCCTCCTCGCCCATCAGGAAGCCCTGGGGGCTGTGTACCACGGCACGGCCTTCGTTGCGTTGAGGGTCGAGTACGGCGGTGGTCCAACGGCGGGTCATCGAAACACACTCCTGTCTGCGCCGTGTTCAGTCGTCGAACACCGGCTTGTGCTTGTTCATGTGGGCCAGCATGGCCTGTTTGAGATCGGCTGATTGCAGCATGGCGGCGTTCCAGATGGCAACGTACTCCAGGCCATCGTCGACACGGTGGTCGCGCATGTAGTCGATCATGCGCTTACTGCCCTCCACGGCGATCGGCGACTTCTCGGCGATCTGCCGGGCCAGCGCCAGCACGCCCTCGAGCAACTGCGGCGCATCGTCGTAGACACGATTGACCAACCCGATACGCTCGGCCTCGCGGGCGTCGACCGTGCGCCCGGTGTAGGCCAGCTCACGCAACATGCCATCGCCGATGATCCGCGGCAAGCGCTGCAAGGTGCCTACGTCGGCCGTCATGCCCATGTCGATCTCGCGGATGGCGAACTGTGCATCGGCGGCGGCATAGCGCATGTCGCAGGCGGCTATCAGGTCGATGGCACCACCCAGGCAGTAGCCCTGCACGGCGGCCAGCACCGGCTTGCGGCATTCGGCGACGGCGGTGAACGATGCCTGCAACTCCTTGATGCGCCGTCGCAGGCGCCTGGCGTTACGCCCGCTGTCGGCCCCCAGCTCGCTGGCCACGCTGCTCAGCAGGGCCAGATCGATCCCCGAAGAAAAGTGTCGGCCCGCGCCACTGAGCACCACGGCGCGTATGTCGTCACGCTCGTCGATAAGGCCGAAGATGTCGATTATTTCCCGCCAGAACGGTGCATTCATGGCGTTGAGCTTGTCAGGCCGGTTGATCTGCACATGGGCGATGCGGTCGTCGATATGCACGGTAAAGGCTTGGTAGTCGGACACGGCAGGATCCTCGATATTGGCTTGCAGCAGGTGGATTCATCCTTTGAGCGGTTACAGCCGCGAAAGACATCCCGGCTCAAGTCGGTGCCACCAGCCCAGCACGTCTGCGCTCGCTTGCCAGCGGGTTTGAACGCGTGACTATAGCAACCTTGCGGCCATTCCCGTAAAGCGCAGCAACGGTCAATTGCCGGACCACCACGACCGGCTTGGCAAGCGTCGGCAGCACTGGAAGAATCTCTGAACGCACCTGCGCAGACGGGGTCAATCACTGCAGCACGGTCAGGGAACCGAGCGCCAACTGGCAGCTCCGGCCACTCATGGATTGCGAGGAACAATCATTGACTACCCCCAAGGCGCAAACCGGTATCGAAGGCCTGGACGACGTGCTGTCCGGCGGGCTTTCGCGCGGCCACGTGTTCCTCCTGGAGGGCGAGCCGGGCACCGGCAAGACCACCGTGGCCATGCAGTTTCTCCTGGCCGGTATGCAAGCGGGTGAAACCACCCTGTACATCACCCTGTCCGAAACCGAGCGTGAGCTGCGCGAAAGTGCCCACTCACATGGCTGGCAGTTCGACGAAAGCATTGCAGTTTTCGAGCTGGCGCCGCCGGAGAGCCTGCTCAGCATCGAACACCAGCAGAGCCTTCTTTATTCCTCGGACCTGGAGCTGGGCGAAACCGTCGCGCAGATCTTCAGCGCGGTGGAGCGCACAAAGCCCAGCCGGGTGGTGATCGACAGCCTTTCCGAAATCCGCCTGCTGGCGCAAAGCTCGCTGCGCTACCGGCGTCAGGTGCTGGCGATGAAGCACTATTTCGCGCGTTATGACGCCACGGTGCTGCTGCTCGACGACCTGACCACCGACGCGCTGGACAAGACCGTGCACAGCGTGGCCCATGGCGTCATCCGTCTGCAGGAATTGACGCCGTCCTACGGCGCAGAGCGGCGGCGCCTGAAGATCATCAAGTACCGCGGGCAAAAGTACCGTGGCGGCTATCACGACTTCACCATCCAGGTTGGCGGCATCAAGGTCTTCCCGCGCCTGGTCGCGGCCGAACACCGCAACCAGTTTGAACGCCGCCAGTTGAGCAGCGGTATAGCCGAACTCGACGCCCTGCTCGGCGGCGGCGTCGAGCGTGGTTCAAGCACCCTGGTACTGGGCCCGGCCGGCACCGGCAAGTCGCTGCTGGCCCTGGTCTTCGCCATGCAGGCGATTGCCCGCGGCGAGCGTGCTGCGCTGTTCGTCTTCGACGAGGAGCTGGGCCTGTTGCACGACCGCATGCAGGCATTGGGCATGGACCTGCGCGGTCTGCAGGACAACGGGCAGATCTGGATCGAACAGGTCGATGCAGCCGAACTCTCGCCCGGCGAATTCTCCCATCGGGTGCGCCGTTGCGTGGATGAACAGCGTATCGAAACGGTGATCATCGACAGCCTCAATGGCTACCAGGCGGCAATGCCCGAGGAAAACGCCCTGGTGCTGCACATGCACGAGCTGCTGCTGTACCTCAACCGTCGAGGTGCCTCGACCTTCATGACCATCGCGCAGCAGGGCCTGGTGGGCGACATGCGCGCCCCGGTAGACATTACCTACCTGGCCGACACGGTGATCCTGCTGCGCTATTTCGAAGCACTGGGTGAAGTCCGCCGGGCCATTTCAATCATCAAGAAGCGCACCGGCGCCCACGAATCGACTATCCGGGAGTACCGCATCGGTGTGGGCGGCCTGAAGATTGGTGCCCCCTTGCATGGCTTCCAGGGCGTGCTGCGCGGAGTGCCTCACTATTACGGCGACAGTCAGCCCCTGCTAGAGGACGAGTACCCTTGATACCGGCGTTCTCCGAGCGGGCCATCATCCTTGCGCCTCACGGGCGTGACAGTCAGGTGGCGAGCAGTCTCCTTGCCGAGGCTGGCCTGCGCGCCAAGGTGGTCGGCGACCTGCCCGCCCTGGTCGCGGAACTGGCAGCCGGTGCCGGGCTGGCGATCATCGCCGACGAAGCCCTGCGCGGCGTGGACCTTGCGCCGCTGCTGGCCCTGCTGGCCGACCAGCCGGCCTGGTCGGACCTGCCGGTGATCCTCCTGACCCGCCACGGTGGCCCGGAGCAGAATCCTTCGACCCGCCTGGGCAGCCAGCTGGGTAACGTGAGTTTTCTGGAGCGCCCCTTCCATCCCATGACCCTGGTCAGCCTGGTCAACACGGCAGTGCGCGGGCGGCGGCGCCAGTACGAAGCGCGAGCACGCATGGAAGACCTGATCGAAGGCGAGCAACGCTTGCACAACGCTCTCACCGCAGGGCGCCTGGGCGCCTGGCAGCTGAATGTCGACGGGCTGGTGCTCGAATGTTCGGCCATCACCCGGGCGCACTACGGGCGCAGCGAACATGAGCCGTTCGAGTACACACAATGGCTGGACACCGTGTATGCCGAGGACCAGCCGCGCATGCAGGCGGCACTTCAGCACAGCCTGGACAGCGGTGCCGACTTCATCATCGAATTCCGCAACCTGTGGCCGGACGGATCACTGAACTGGGTGGACGTACGCGCACGGACCATCCATGCCAAGAATGGGCAGATCAGCGCGCTGGTCGGCGTGACCTCAGACATCAGCGACCGCAAGCAGGCCGAAGCCCAGCTGCGGCGTCTCAACGAAAACCTGGAACAGCAGATCCAGGAGCGCACCTCGCAACTGCGGCATAACGAGGAAGTACTGCGCCAGTCACAGAAGATGGAAGCGGTGGGCCAGCTCACCGGCGGCATCGCCCATGACTTCAACAACATGCTGACCGGCATTATCGGCAGCCTGGAGCTGATGCGCCGACGCCTGGCGCGGGGCCGCACCGAAGACCTGGAGAGCCTCATCGACCTGGGCGTGACCTCGGCCAACCGCGCCGCTGCCCTCACCCACCGGCTGCTGGCCTTCTCACGGCGCCAGTCGCTGGATGCCCGGCCGGTGGAAATGAACCACCTGATCCGTGCCATGGACGAGCTGATCCAGCGCAGCCTGAGCGAAAGCATTCATTTGCAGATGGTGCTGGATGCACAGCTGTGGACCGCCGAAGCCGACGCCAACCAGCTGGAGAGCGCCCTGCTCAACTTGGTGCTCAACGCCCGCGACGCCATGCCAGACGGCGGGCGACTGCGTATCGAGACCAGCAATCGCCGCCTGGAACGCAGCTACACCGACAGCCACGATAACCTGCTGCCCGGCGAATACGTATGCCTGAGCGTCAGTGACAACGGCTGCGGCATGCCCGCCACGGTGGTCAGCCGCGCCTTCGATCCGTTCTTTACCACCAAACCGATTGGTCAGGGCACCGGCCTGGGCCTGTCGATGATCTACGGCTTCAGCAAGCAGTCACGCGGCCATGTGGCGATCGACAGCGAAGTCGGCCAGGGCACCACGGTCAACCTGTTCCTGCCGCGCTACCTGGGCACCCCGGAGGATGACCAGCAGGCCTTCCAGAGCGACGCCGGCTTTGCCAGGGAAGGCGAAACCGTGCTGATCGTGGAAGACGACCCGGCCGTGCGCCGCCTGGTCAGCGAGGTCCTGGATGAACTGGGCTACGCCTTCGAACAGGCCAGCGACGCCAGCAGTGCGATGCCGATCATGGAGTCGCCGCGGCGCATCGACCTGTTGATCAGCGACGTGGGCCTGCCAGGGATGAACGGCCGTCAACTGGCGGAGATCGCCCGCGCACTGCGGCCCGGTCTCAAGGTGCTGTTCATCACCGGCTATGCCGAACACGCCGCGGTCAGGGCGGACTTCCTGGGTGATGAAATGCAGATGATCAGCAAGCCTTTCACCTTCGACCACCTGACCGCCAAGGTGCGGGAGATGATTAGAGGCTGAAACGCCGGATCAGGCGAGCAGCCTTTCGATCTGGCTGTGCAGGGTTTCCATGGTGAACGGCTTGGCCAGAATCGGCGCGCGGGCCGCAATGGGGCTGCCGGATTCAGCGATCTCCGCCGGATAGCCGCTGATGAAGATCACCTTCAGGTCCGGACGCAGTTTGACCGCCGGTTCGGCGATCATCACCCCGGAAATTCCGCCGGGCAGACGGTAGTCGGTGATCATCAGGTCAAGGTGTGGCCGACTGGCCAGGATTTCGAAGGCCTGCTCGCCGTTCTCGGCCTGCAGTACACGATACCCCTCGCCGGACAGGTAGTCCGACAGCAGCATCATGATCAGGGGTTCGTCTTCGACGATCAGTACAACATCTTGCGCATCAACGCTCATGTAACGGCCTTCAAGTATTCAGATAGCTGCCCATACGACCACGCTGCTTCAAGGAGGTTGCGCAGGATTGTCTGGCAATTTGCAACCTCAGGCATCGGGCAGGAAAAAACCGGCGCCTCGCTCTTGCAAGACCGGCGCCGGCGCGCTCAGGCGTCTGCCTGCAAAGGCAGACAGACGCTGAACGTAGAGCCATCGCCTTCCTGGCTTTGCACCTGGATCCGTCCACCATGGGCAAGCACGATCTGTTCGGAGATGAACAGACCCAGCCCCAGCCCGGCCACCGCATGACTGGCGGTTACCCGTTCGAACTGCTGGAAGATACGCGCCTGGTTCTCGGCCGAAATGCCGATGCCATGGTCACGCACCTCGACGCGCGCCTCATTGCAGCTTGTATCGGCGTAAACCCGGACTTCTACAGGCTTTCCGGCACCGTAGCGCAAGGCATTGGTGAGCAGGTTGGCAATCACCTGCTCGATACGAAACTCATCCCACACGCCGATCACCGGGTCATCGGCATTCAGGGTCAGCGTGCAGCCGGCGGCGTCGACCTGCGCCGCGAAATTCTCCAACAGGTTGCTGACCAGTTCGGACAGGTCGAAGGCGCTGGTGCGGATTGACAGCTTGCCGGTACGGATCCGCGACACGTCGAGCATGTCTTCGATCAGGCGGATCAGGCTCTGGATCTGCCGTTCATCGCGTTCGACCATGCTGCGGATCTTATCCAGGCTGAAGGCCGACTCGTTGTTCTTTGCCAGGTGCAACTTGCGCAACTGGGTTTCCAGGATCAGGCCGTTGAGCGGCGTGCGCACCTCGTGGGAAACGATGGACATGAAATCGTCGCGCATGCGTACCGCGCGTTGCAGATCCGCCTGGGTGGCCTGCAGCTGTTCGAGCAACACCTGCTGTTCCTGGCGGCTGCGCTCCAGCTCCTCGACCTGCAGTTTCATGGCCTTGCGTTGGCGATACAGCTCGACGAACACATTGACCTTGCTCTTCACCGCATGGATGTCCAGCGGCTTGTGCAAAAAGTCCACCGCCCCGCTTTCGTAGCCTTTGAAGGCGTAGTTCATCTCGCGCCCGGCGGCGGTCACGAACACGATGGGGATATGCTTGGTCTTTTCCGTGCTACGCATCATCTCGGCCAGCTCGAAGCCATTCATGCCAGGCATCTGCACATCGAGAATGGCCAGGGCGAACTCGTGCTGCAGCAGCAACGAAAGCGCCTCGTCGGCTGAGAGAGCCTGATACACCGTGCGATCCTCGCGCTTGATCAGCGCTTCGAGGGCCAGAAGGTTTTCCGGCAGATCGTCGACGATCAGCAGTTTTGCCTTGATGTGGCTCAGCATGCGATTCGTTCCAGTTGGGTCAGCAAATCTCTGATCTCCGTCAGCGATAGCAGGTAATCGGGGGTATGCAGGCTCAGGCCGGCCTCGGGCATGGCAGACGCCACGGCCAGCTCGGGGTTCTGGATCACAGTCAGGCCGCCGAACGCCTTGATGCGGGCCAGGCCGCGCGCACCATCGGCATTGGCACCGGTCAGCAGGACACCGACCAGATGCGGGCCATAGGCATCGGCGGCCGATTCGAAAAGAATGTCGATACTGGGCCGGGAAAAGAACACCTTCTCCTCCTGGCTCAGCGACAGGCTGCGGTCATCTTCCACCGACAGGTGGTAGCCGGCCGGCGCGAAATACAGGGTGCCGGGAGTCAGGCTTTCCTTGTCGCGCGCCTCGCGTACCTCGATCGGCAGGCGGTTCTGGAAAATCTGCGCCAGTTGGCTGCAGTGCTGGTCAGGCAAGTGCAGTACCACGATCAGCGGCAACCGGAAGCCCCGGCGAATGCCCTGCGTGACCGTCAGCAACGCCTCGACGCCACCGGCCGAAGCCCCCAGAACGATGGCCTCGACCCGTGGCAAGGCAGGCACAGGGGAACCGCCAAAGGTTGTCTTCATGACTTGCGGTAGATCCGTTCAGGCTTGACCAGGGGTTCGAAGGCGTCAGTGTAGGCAGAGAAATCCAGGGTTTCCTTGCTGCCCAGAGCCAGAAAGCCCCGGTGGCAAAGCGATTCGTGGAACAGGCCGAAGGCACGGTCTTGAAGCTTCTTGTTGAAGTAGATCAGCACGTTGCGGCAGGAAATCAGGTGCGTCTCGGAGAACACGCTGTCGGTGGCCAGGCTGTGGTCGGCGAAGGTCACGTTCTCGCGCAGGCTTTTGTCGAAAATCGCGTAGTCGTAGGCCGAGGTGTAGTAATCCGACAGCGCGCCGCGTCCGCCGGCCGCCCGATAGCTGTGCTCCCAGGCGCGTACGTTGTCCATGGCGAAGATGCCCTGCTCGGCCTTCTCCAGGGAGTTGGGGTTGATGTCGGTGGCATACAGGATAGTACGCTCCAACAGCCCCTCTTCACGCAGCAGAATGGCCATCGAGTAAACCTCTTCCCCGGTGCTGCAACCGGCGATCCAGATCTTCAGCGACGGGTAGGTGCGCAGAATCGGCATCACTTCCTGGCGAATCGCCAGGAAGTGCGAGGGATCGCGGAACATCTCGCTGACCGGAATGGTGAGCCACTGCAACAGCTGGGTGAAGGCCTGGGGATCGTGCAGCACGCGCTCCTGCAGCGCCGAGATGGTGGCGCACTCGAACTGCAGCAGCGCGTGCTGCACCCGGCGCTTGATCGAGGCGCCGGAATAGTCGCGGAAATCGTAGCTGTACTTGAGGTAGATGGCCTCGATCAACAGCCGCAGCTCGATATCGGCGTTCTTGTCATGGGACATGCAAAAACCTGAACCTGTGGATCTGAGTGCCGCTTTGGCCACAGACACTCAAATACGTTCCATTTTCGGCAGCCAGACCCGGATCAGCGAGAACAGCCGGTCCAGGTCGATGGGCTTGGCCAGGTAGTCGTTGGCGCCGGCCTGCAGGCAACGCTCCTGGTCATCCTTCATGGCCTTGGCAGTCACCGCGATCACCGGCAGCTTGCGCCAGCGCGGGTCCTTGCGGATTCGTGCGGTAGCTTCGAAACCGTCCATCTCGGGCATCATCACGTCCATCAGCACCAGGTCGATGTCCTCGACCTCGTTGAGACGATCCAGGGCCTCCTGGCCGTTACGCGCCACTTCCACCACGGCGCCCTTGTGTTCCAGGGCGCTGGTCAGCGCGAAGATGTTGCGTACGTCGTCATCGACCACCAGGATGCGCCGTGCCTCGAACACCTTGTCGCGACTTCGCGCGGTCATCAGCATCTTCTGTCGCTCGTTGGACAGCTGCGATTCGACCTTGTGCAGGAACAGCGTCACTTCGTCGAGCAGCCGTTCCGGTGAACGCGCGCCCTTGATGATGATCGAGCGCGAGTACTTCATCAGCTCGGCCTCTTCATCGCGGGTCATGTTGCGCCCGGTATAGACGATCACCGGCGGGAAGGAGCGAATGCCGTCGGCGGCCATGCGCTTGAGCAACTCGTTGCCCAGCATGTCAGGCAGCTTGAGGTCGATGATCATGCAGTCGTAGATGTTCTCGCGCAGCAACTCCAGGGCTTGCTGGGCGAGGCCGACGGCGGTGATTTCGATGTCGTCGTCGCCGATGAGCAAAGCGATGCTTTCGCGCTGCAGGTCGTCGTCTTCCACCAGGAGCACGCGCTTGAGCTTCTGGGTCAGCTTGGCTTCGAGCTTGGCAAAGACATCCTTGAGCTCTTCACGGGTGGTCGGCTTGACCGCGTAGCCGATGGCCCCCATGTGCAGGGCCGCTTCCTGGCGGTCCTCGACCGAGATCACATGCACCGGGATGTGCCGGGTCGAGGCCTGCTCCTTGAGGCGCTGCAGCACGGTCAGGCCCGAGTGGTCGGGCAGGCGCATGTCGAGCAGGATAGCGTCCGGGGCGAACTGCGCCGCAAGGTCGAAGCCCTCATCGGCAGCATGGGCCACCAGGCAGCGGTAGCCCAGCTCGTGGGCCAGATCGAAAAGGATCCGTGCGAAAGTCACGTCGTCTTCGATGACCAGGATGCTGCGCGTATCGAACGGCGCCAGCTCGCGATCATCGGCGAAAGATGGCGGGCGCTCCAGGGCCTGGCCGGCAACCGGCGCCGAACGCGCCTCGACGCGCGGCGGCAATGCCTCGGGAGCGCGGAACGCCGCAGACGGCGTGGCCACCACTGGCGCCAGCAGGGCCGGCGAGCTGTCTTCGGGGGCGTGCCAGGTCTGTGGCATCGACAGGGTGAACACACTGCCCTGCCCCAACTGGCTGGAGACACTGATCGAGCCGCCCAGCAGGGCTGCCAGGTCACGGGAAATGGACAAGCCCAGACCGGTGCCGCCATAGCGGCGGTTGGTGGTGCCGTCGGCCTGGTGGAAGGCTTCGAAGATGCTCAACTGCTGATCGTCGGCGATACCGATGCCCGAATCGCGTACGGCGAAGGCGATACCTCCCTCGGCACGCCCGGACACGGTCAGGGTCACGCTCCCCTGCTCGGTGAACTTGATGGCGTTGGACAGCAGGTTCTTGAGGATCTGCTCCAGCCGCAAGCTGTCGGTGTGCAGCATTTCCGGCGCATCGGCCAGCAGCTCGACATTGAATTGCAACTGTTTGTCCATCGCCAGGGGCTGGAACACGCTCTTGAGGTTCTCTACCAGACGCACCACGCTGCAGTTCTCGGGGCGTACTTCGAGCTTGCCGGCCTCGACCTTGGCGATGTCGAGGATATCGTTGATGAGGTTGAGCAAATCGTTACCGGCCGAATAGATCGATTCGGCGAACTTGACCTGCTCGTCGGAGAGGTTGCGGCCCGGATTCTCTGCCAGCAGCTTGGCGAGGATCAGCGAACTGTTGAGCGGCGTACGCAGCTCGTGGGACATGTTGGCCAGGAACTCGGATTTGTAACGGCTGGAACGCTGCAGCTCATCGGCCCGCGCCTGCAGCTCGGCCTGCGCCGTGCTCAGCTCTTCGTTCTTCAAGTCAAGCGCATCGCGCTGCTCGGCCAGCTGTACGTTGGTCTGCTCCAGCTCGGCCTGCTGGGTTTCCAGATGGGCCTGGGACTCCTTGAGCACCCGGGATTGCTCCTCGAGTTCTTCGTTGGCGGTACGCAGCTCTTCCTGCTGCACCTGGAGCTCCTCATTGAGCTGACGGGTTTCGCTGAGCACTTCCTGCAGACGCTGGCGATAACGGGCCGCCTCGATAGAGGCGCCGACGTTATCGGCGACCAGTTCGAGGAACTCGATATCACGCTCACTGAGCGGGCGCATGAAACCCAGCTCGATCACACCGTTGACCTGTTCGTCACTGCGGGTCGAGACGATGGCCACGCTACACGGGGCGCACTCGCCCAACCCGGAACTGACCTTGAAGTAATCGCCTGGCAAGGCATCGACCGTGATCACCCGCTGCCCTTCCAGCACCTGGCCAGTAAGTCGCTCACCAGCATGAAAGGCTTCTTCCCGCTCTTCCTGCTCGCGGGAAAAGCCGTAGGTCGCCACCCGCGACAGGCCACCGTGCTCCTGGCGCACGTAAACCGCAGCGACCACGACCCCCAGGTACTGGGCGAAAAACTTCAACACATTGCGGCCCAGCAGGTTGAGCGTCAGTTGCCCAAGCACTTGCTCGGCGAGAGCGCTCTGCCCGTTGCGCAGCCACGCCACCTTTTCCAGGCGCTCGGCGTTGCTGGCCTGCAGATTGAGGTTGGTGCTGTAGGTGGTGGACAGATTGAGCAGGTCACGACGCCCCATCCAGGCCAGGATACCGCTGACGCAGACCACGAAAATCAGGTACAGGGTGACCGAAAGCACGGTGATACGCGTGACATCGGCGTTACGCTCGATGCGCAACTGCTGCTCCATGGCCACCGCCTGCTCGTACTCCGTGCGGATCTGATCGGTAATGCGCTTGCCCCGTCCGGCGATGGTCGGCGTCAGGTAGTCGCCGTTCTGGCGGCGCAGGCCGATCATCTCTTGGGCGAACTGGTCCCACTCCTCCTGCAGGGTAGACAGGCGGCGAAAGCGATCGAGCTGCACGGGGTTGTCCTCGACCAGCTTCTGCAACCCCTGCAGCTCCGCCGTCAGGACCGGGCGGGCCACCTCATAAGGGTCGAGGAAATGCTCATCGCCGGTCAGCAGGTAACCGCGCATGCCGGTTTCCATATCGATGGAAAGCTTCAGCGAGCGGTTGGTGTTGTTGATGACCCGGTCGGTGTGCTCGACCCACTGGATGGCTTCGAGCAGATAGGTGATCAGAATGATGAAAAACACCGCGCTGAGTACACCCACACCCAGCGGCAGGCTGACGTTACGTCCCAGTAGTTTGCGAAAGCGCTGTTCGTCGATGGAAGACAGACGATTCATGGATATTCCCTGATGGCCCCGTGAAATTACCGCATGCGACGCAAACTTAACAAAAAGATTCCCTTTTCGCTTCTACGGGATTGAAATTTCAAACATAAATTGGCAATAAGTCGCCCACATCACAGAATGGCGGAGTTCACGGAAAGGCCCGCACGGCGTTGAGCCATCCATGGAACTTCTGAGGGTGTTTTGTTTACAGATTCAGAAGGCAGCATAGCCGCTGCCGCCAATGCCATTTTTAGGGAGTTAACCATGCCTGCCGAAGCCAGCACCATTCTCGTGGTCGAAGATGACGACATCGTGCGCATGCTGATCGTCGATGTCCTGGAGGAGCTGGAATACCAGGTGCTCGAAGCCAGCGATGCAGAGTCCGCCCTGGCGCGCCTGAAGGATGGCAGTGCGCACATCGACCTGCTGATGACCGACCAGGGGCTGCCGGACATGAAAGGCACCGAGCTGGCCCGCCAGGCCCGCCAGCTACGCCCTGAAGTACCGGTACTGTTCGCCAGTGGCTATTCGGAGAACATCGAGGTCCCCGATGGCATGCACTCCATCGGCAAGCCCTTCTCCATCGACCAACTGCGCGACAAGGTAACCGGTATTCTTGGCCAGGCATGACCCGCATTCCCCCACTACCCGCCTGCTGTTCATCGGCTATGTCTGGCCGGAGCCACGCTCCTCGGCGGCCAGCGGCCACGTCATGCAGCTTCTGCACTGTTTCCTCGAACAAGGATGGCAGATCACCTTCGCCAGCCCGGCCAGCGAGGGTCTGCACAGGGCCGCGCTGAACGACCTGGGCATCACTGAACGACACATCGAACTGAACAGCGAAAGCTTCGACAGTTTCGTACGCGAGCTGGACCCGCATGTGGTGGTGTTCGACCAGTTCATGATCGAAGAGCAATTCGGCTGGCGGGTCGAGAAACACTGCCCCAACGCACTGCGCGTCCTGGAAACCTCCGATCTACAAAGCCTGCGGCATGCGCGCCACCAGCATCTCAAGGCCTTGCTGGCGACGCCGACGGCCGAATCGAACATGCCGAGCCTGTTCGAACAGCCCCACACCAGCCTGTTCCAGCGCATGGCCGGCAGCGACCTGGCGTTGCGCGAGGTCGCCGCACTGTACCGCTGCGACCTCAACCTGATGACTTCGGATGTCGAAATGCAGCTGCTCACCACGGCGTTCAACCTGCCGCCCGCCCTGCTGCACTGGTGCCCGCTGATGCCGGAGCCCGCGTTGCCAACGCCTCCCGGCTTCATCGAGCGCGCGCATTTCCTGAGCATCGGCAACTTTCGTCATGCGCCGAACTGGGATGCCGTGCTGTGGCTCAAGAACGCCATCTGGCCGTTGATCCGCCAGCAGCTGCCGCAGGCCCAACTGCACATCTATGGCGCCTACACGCCGCCCAAGGCCACGGCACTGCACAATCCGGCACAGGGCTTCCACATCATGGACTGGGCAGAAGACGCCCTGCAGGTCATGGCCCAGGCACGGGTGTGCCTGGCGCCGCTGCGCTTCGGCGCGGGCATCAAGGGCAAGCTGATCGACGCGATGCTCTGTGGTACGCCCTCGGTGACCACGCCGATCGGCACCGAAGCCATGCACGGCGAATTGCCCTGGCCTGGCCTGGTGGCCACCAATGCCGCCGCCATCGCCGAGGCCGCCGTGAGGCTGTACCGTGACCAGACGCGCTGGGAGCAGGCGCAGGTCGACGGCTGGCGCCTGCTTGGCGAGCGTTACCCGCGTGACCGCCACGCCGCCAGCCTGATCCAGCGCATCACCGAGCTGCGCGACAGGTTGCCCGCCCATCGCCTGGCCAATTTCACCGGGGCGATGCTGCGTCACCATCAGCACAAGAGCACCCAGTACATGGCGCAGTGGATTGAGGCCAAGAACCGCCTGGCCTGAACCGCCAGTCGGCCTCAGGAAAACGCCCGTTGCCTGTCGACAGCGGGCGCGACCATCAGGCGATCAACCCGGCCTTGAGCGCCTTGATACGGGTGTTGATGTCTTCCTTGGCCACCTCCTGCTGCTGCTTCAAGGCCTCCTGGAACTTGCGATCGACGCCTTGCTGCTCCTCGGAGGTCATGGCTTCGTACGCTTCCTTGCTGACACCGGTCAGCTGTTCACGCACCCTGTCCATCGCCGGCTGCTGCATGTAGTCGAGAAACGCCTGCCGGGCTGAAATCCGTTCCGGCTGCTCGGCCGACACGTCTGGCTGGCCGCTCACCCCGTTGTCCTTGTCGGCCACACCGGCCGCCACGGATGTCTGGGATTTGAGGCTCAACATCATCTTGGCGAAGGATTCCTTATACGCCGTATTGTCCTGGGCATTGCCTTGCGAGGCCCCGCTTCCGGAACCGGAGGTGAGCGTTGCAGCGGCAGCCTGGACAGCCGACGGCACATACGAAGGGATCGACTCCCGGGATATCTCCTCCAGCGCCCGGCGCCCGTTGACGAACCTGGAAGCCAGGTGGTCGAGCGTACTGTTGCTGACGAACATCGTTGGTCTCCTGCTGTGGCGGGGCCGTATGGCCCCGCGCAGTCAGCAGCAAGATGGGTGCCAGCCGTGGAAAAGCCGCGCGGCAGAGCGCCGCACGCCCATGGCCGTGGTTGAGGAGACACGCGCCGGCGGACAGGCCTTGCCAGACACGGCAAGGCCTTGCCGATCAGTCGAAGGCCCAGGACACCAACAGGTCCTGGGGCAACGGCCGGGAAAAATAATAGCCCTGGGCCTGCCCGGCACCGATCTGTCGCAGCCACTCCAGCGTCTGCGGGTCTTCGACCCCCTCGGCCACCACTGTCAGCCCAAGGGATTCGGCCATGCGCACGATGGCTCGCACGATGGCGCGGCTGCGCGACGAACTGCTCAGCTCGAGAATGAACGACTTGTCGATCTTCAGGCCGCTGAAATGGTATTGATGCACGTAGCTGAGCGACGAAAAACCCGCACCGAAGTCATCCAGCATCACGGAGATACCGCTTTCAGCCAGCTTTTTCATCGTCTGTCGGGCGCGCTCCGGCTCTGCCACCAAAGCCCCTTCGGTGAGTTCCAGGCAAATGCGCGAAGCGGCGACGCCCTGCTCGGCCAGCAGCGCCAGCACCTCTTGCGCGAATTCCGGCCGGGTGATGCTGTAGGCGGAACAATTGACGTGCACCGGCGGCCAGTGCGCGTTTTCCGGCTGAGCCAGGATGGTGATGACCTGCTGCAGCATGTACAGATCCAGGCGCCCGATCAGCCGCAAGCCTTCCAGGGCCGGCAGGAAGGCCCCTGGGGTCACCAGCCGACCATCAGGCTGCCGCCAGCGGATCAGCGCTTCGAACGCCAGCAGCCTGCCCGTCTCGACACAGACGATGGGCTGGAAATACGGCAGCAGCTCATCGGTGCGCTTGAGCGCATTGCGCAAGGCACCCTCCTGCTCGATCTGGTCGGATACCTCGCTGCGCAGTTGCTGGTTGAACACCGCGAAGTTGTCACGCCCGGCATTCTTGGCGCGGTACATGGCGATGTCGGCGTCGCGCAGCAGATCTGCCGGCTCGACGTGGAACTGCCGGTCGGCGCCCACGATGCCGATGCTGCACGAGGAAAACACCGTATGACCATCGATGTCGAACGGCTGGTCGAATGCCTCGATGATCCGCTCGGCGATCCGCACGCCGATGTCCAGTGACGCGCCATGGGCCAGCACGGCGAACTCATCGCCACCCAGCCGCGCCAACAGGTCGGAGCCACGCATGCAGCCAAGCAGCCGCTCGGTGGCCTGGACCAGCAGGTTGTCACCGCAATGGTGGCCCAGACTGTCGTTGACCAGCTTGAAACGATCCAGGTCGATGAACATCACCAGCAACGGACGGGCCTGCTCGCAGAACGTCTGCCAGGCGCCTTGCAGGCGCTGTTGCAGGTGGCTGCGGTTGGCCAGCCCGGTAAGGGCATCATGGCTGTTCTCGTATTGCAGCTTGGCGTTGGCGACGTCCAGCTCACGGGTGCGGTCCTGAACACGCGCCTCCAGCTGCAGGTTGGCCGCCTGCACGGCTTCGGCCGCGCTGCGCCGCGACAATGCGGTGTCGACATGCCGCGACACGAAGGTCAGAAGTTCGAGGTCGCGCTGGCTGTAGCTGACTTCTCGCGCGTAGCTCTGCACCACGAGAATGCCGCGCACGTCATCGCCCTCGTACAACGGAACGCCCAGCCAGGACCAGGAGCGCTGCGCCTCTTTCTGCCGCTCGATCTCCCCCAGGTCTTCGAGCAGCAGCGCCTGTTCGCGGTCGATCAGGCAGGCACGACGCTGGCGGATCACATATTCGGTGAAACCGCGCTGCCCGCGCCTGGAATGCGGACGCGGTGCCCGCTCGTCCACGTAATAGGGAAAGGTGACCTCGCCGGTGCGACTGTCGTGCAGGGCGATGTAGAAGTTGTGCGCTTCCAGCAGTTCGCCAACGATCAGGTGCAGGCTGTGGAACAGCGCATCCATGTCGCCTTGCTGGCTGGACAGCTCGGCAATCTTGAACAGCGCGCTCTGCAGGTGCTCGGCACGTTCGCGGTCGCTGATCTCCTGGCGCAAGGCATCGTTGGCGGCCGAGAGCTGCTGGGTGCGCAACAGCACCGTCTGCTGCAGGTCGGTGCGCTGCAACAGACGGTCAAGGGCCATGGCGACATGCCGGGCCACCGCCTGGAACAGCGCACGGTCTTCGGCACTGTAGGCCCGGCGGACATCATAGATCTGCATCCCCAGCATGCCGAACACATCGTCAGCCGCGTTGCGCAACGGCGCGCCCATCCAGAAGGCCGGTCGGGCACCGGCACACCAGAAGCGCCCTTGCGCCTCCGCCCGCTCGATACCGGCAGCATCGACGAACAATGGCGCACCAGTGGCTAGCACATGGCCGGTCAGCGAGCGCCGCTGCGGGTTGAAGTCCTCGAAACTGTCTGGGCCGGGAACCTCGCGATCAATGGTATCGGCATAGTAAGGGTAGCTGATGCGTTGCTGCTGGCTGTCGTACAAGGCCAGATAGAAGTTCTCGGCATCCATCAGCGTGCCCAACTGGTGATGGACACCCGCGATGAAGCTACCGCTGTCCCGGGAAGAACTGGCCAGGTGGCTGATTTCGTAAAGCACCCGTTGGGTCGCCTGGGCGCGCACCAGTGCGGACTCCTGCAGCAGCGAGCCCAGACGCAGCGCGGTGTCTTCGAGCCAAGGCTCGCAGGCCTGTGCCTGCGGCGCGACCAACCAACCCAGTACCTGCTCGCCTCGCCCGGCGGTCAGGCGACGCAAATCATAGGCACGGCAGAAGGATTCGAACTCCGCACCGGAAATACAGGTTGGCCAGTCCAGCGGGTGTGCATCGCAGCCCAGCAGGCGCTTGTGCTCGCCGGCGGCATAGGCTGCCCAGCGAGCCTTGGGCTGTGCGAGGCGCAAGGCATCCAGCAGACAACCAATGGCGGCAGCCACCGCTTCACGGTCGGCAGAGGACGCGTGCATTTTCTTTAGCGACGAAACGGTATGAGGCACATTCATGAGGGCATCCCATCCATCAGCCTGTCTCCGCATCGCCGTGGCTCATAGGAAAGCGGCCTATTCTATGCGACGGCACGCCTGGCGCACATAGTGGAAATGACTTCCTCGCTCTCTATCCGGCCGTTCATGCCGCGCACCTCACCCACCGCCCTGTGGCTCACCCCTGAGCCAGTCATCAATCTGCCACTCAAGCGCAACACTCGCCGCTTGCCGACATGATCACCGCAGGTTTTCGACAACTGGCCGATGAACGCTCACCCTGATCGTCCGCTGGCGATTGACAGCCCCGAACCCCGGGCGCGCAATGGTCGCTCGTTTGCAACGATGGAGAAATGAACATGGCTAAGATCAATGTTTTAGCGGGGGATTTTCTTCAGGGTGACGGGGATTATCGGGCCGATACCCTGACGCTGATCACCCCGCTCCACCCTTGGCCCGGAATCAGCTTCCGGCGCAGCGACATCCAGTCGATGGAAGTCGCCAGCCAAGGGCATAACAAGAATATCGAAGGCGCCCTCGGACTGGGCCTGGCCGGAGCCCTGATGCTGGGTCCGGTAGGTGCCGCTGCCGGGCTGATGCTGGCTGGCGAGGAAAAGGAAGTCACTTTTCTGGCCACGCTCAAGGATGGCCGCAAGCTGCTTGCCGCCACGGATGACAAGACCTACCGCAGGATGAACCAGCCTTTCGAGGCCTCGCCCGCCTCGGGGGATTTCTAAGCGTTGCAGCAGAGCCCTGAGCCGTCGGGCTCTGTCGCCACGCCCCGACAAATAAATCTGAACCTTTGCCGAGCCCGGCCGACAAACCGCTCAAGGGAGCCATTTCGCCCCAGCGCGGGCCAGGAACAGCCATACCGATGAAAGTCAGAGCCACCGTCATTTGCAAACGCGACAACCAGATTCTCTATGTGCGCAAGCCGAAGTCCCGCTGGAACCTGCCGGGGGGCAAGATCGAAGCCGGAGAAACACCGGAACAGGCCGCCCTGCGCGAACTGAGCGAGGAAACCGGACTGGAAGGCCTGCAGTTGCGCTACCTGAATGAATTCCGCGGCAACGAGGTGTTGCACCATGTATTCATCACCCAAGTACCGGATGATGACCAGCCTCGCCCACTGAACGAGATCAGTGCCTGCAAGTGGCTGGCGGAAGCGGAGATCGATGACCTCAAGGCGACCAGCGCGACGCGGAGGATCATCCGCTCTCTGGTCGGCGGTCATTGAGCCGAGGGAAATGAGCCAGCCAAGGCTGGACATGCAGCGCAATGCAAAAAGGGCGACCCTGAGGTCGCCCTTTTTGTTACCGCCAGCAGGGGCGGATTTGTCTGGTAGGCACGATTGGACTCGAACCAACGACCCCCACCATGTCAAGGTGGTGCTCTAACCAACTGAGCTACGTGCCTGCTGTGAGGCGGCATTCTACGGAGATTCCCAACCCTGTCAACGACTTTTTCTCACTAAGCCACTGAAAAAGCGGATTTTTTCACGAGTGCCTGGAAAAACCGCCAGCCGGGCTCAGCGTTCCGACATGCCAGGCGCCCCCCCATCGGCAATCAGTCTTCAAGCATCTCCACCGGCTGCCAGCTCTCGCAACGATTCCGGCCGCCGGCCTTGGCGCGGTACAAGGCCTGGTCTGCCGCCTGGACAAGCTGCGACACCTCATCTTGCAATTGCGCACCACTGAAACAGGCAATGCCGATGCTGGCCGTGACGCGCTCGTAAGGGCTGGCCGGATGCGTGATCGAGAGCCGGCGCAACTGCACGAGCACCTCCTCGGCAACGAGTCGAGCGCCGTCCAGCGAGGTGCCGGGCAGCAACAGCGCCAGTTCCTCGCCGCCATAGCGCGCCGCCAGATCGGCGGGCCGACGCAGGCATGCCCCCATCATCTCTCCCACCTTGCGCAGGCACTCGTCCCCGGCCACATGCCCCAGGGTGTCATTGAAGCGCTTGAAAAAGTCGATATCGACCAACAGCAGCGCCAACGAGCCGTTCTCTCGCCGGGCACGCCCCACCTCCATGTGCAGCGCCTCGTCGAAGCCACGCCGGTTGGCCAGGCCGGTCAGCGGGTCGCGCAACGCCAACTGTTCGAGTGTCAAGTTGGTACTCAACAGTTCCTGGCCGGCGATATGCAGGCGAGCTTCGTTGGCTATGCGCTGCCGGGTGTGTCGCCACAAGGCCCAGCCTACGGCGATGGTAAACAGAATCAGCGCAGCCAGAACGAGGAGCGACCACAGCGCATCGAGACGCCAGCCCCGCAACACCTCGCTCGTTTCACGGGCGACGGTGACGATCAGCGGCAGGTTATCGCTGCGACGAAAGGCCGCAAAGCGCTCGATGTGGTCCAGGCTCGACGCATAGACCGCCGTTCCTTCCCTGCGGTCTTCGAAATATTCCCGGAACACCGGCGAGCGTGAAAAGTCACGCCCCACATCCTGGTCGCGGAAGGGATAACGCACCAGCAGCTGGCCATTGCTGAGCGCCAGCGAAATGCTGCCTTTCTCACCGACATCGATTCGGCCGAACAGATCGAGGAAGTTCTTCACCCCCAGAGTCGCCACTGCCACACCCATGAAAGCCCCTTGGGGATCATTGATACGACGACTGATGGTCATCACCCATTCACGACCGGACCGGTCGAGAATGGGCGGCCCCAGGAAGATGTCCCGCGAAGGATTCTGCCGATGATGGATGAAGTAGGCACGCTCGGCACCGCTGACCGGCTGACGGCGCCCGACATTCGACGAAACGATCTCGTTGCCATGGTGATCCAGCAAGGTGACGCCGGTGAGCTGCGGCATGGCCCGCTGCTGTAGAAGCAGCAGCCTGTCCAGCCGCTCGAGCGGCCCGCTGCCGGCGCCTTCGGTTTCGACCCGCTCCACCACACCATTGAGCAACATCGCCCCCTGACGGACGACGCCTTCCGAGTAGGTGACTAGCGCCTGCGCCAGGTTCAGACCATTCACATTGACGTTGTTGATGATCGCCTTGCGCGCGGCGACGAGCTTCCAGCCGGTCATGAAGGTCAGCGACAGGCACACCACCAGCAACAATACGATGACGAGGTGAAGATCACGTTTCACAGGCACACCCGAAGCCGACAGGTCGATCAGGCTGCCAGTTGGCACTAGGCCCTGTCCACTGGGGAAAAGCCGCACACCGCGAAATGGCAGGACGCTTGAACGCTAGAGGAAGAGGATCATCGAAACGCTCGCCGCCTGAACGGCGCATACAAAAAGGGCGACCCTTGCGGATCGCCCCTTTCTCACAACCATAAGGTTGATGAATCTGGTAGGCACAATTGGACTCGAACCAACGACCCCCACCATGTCAAGGTGGTGCTCTAACCAACTGAGCTATGTGCCTGCTGTGGGGCGCATTCTACGGATATCCGCGACCCTGTCAACGACTTTTTTTGGCTAACTTACTGAAAACCGAAAACTTTTTAAGCCAAGCGGTGCGATGCCAGGGCCCTGCCTCATCAATTGGCCTGCCGGGCCAGAGTCTTGCGCGCTTCGGCCGCCGCCTGCTCCTGACCGGCCCTGGCCAGCTCGTCGGCGGCCCGCAACCAGCGCTGCGCATCGACCTTGGCCGGCAACTGCCGGGCATTCTGGATCAGCACCGCCCAATGACCGGCGCTTTTCCAGGCCGAGGTGAAGCTGGAGAAGCTCATCGACTGCCGCGCGCTCATGCCCGACTGCAGCACCACCGTATCGCGAAAGCGGTCATAACCGAGCAGCACGCCATAGCGAGGCTTACTGAACAGCAAGGGTCCGGCGTCGAAACGGACCAGCACCGGGTAGCCAGCTGCCACTTGGGTCATCAGGTCATGGAAGTCGTCGCCCAGCGGGTAGACCAGGAAACCATATTCCCGGGCAACCCTTTGTAGGTTCTGCTCCAGCTGGTGTTCGGCCTGCGGCAGCTGCAGGTTCTTTTCCAGCAGCCCGGGCGTGGTCGCCACCTGCTGACTGCCAAGCATGCTGGCCAGTGACGCGGGGCCGCTCTGGAAGACATTGCCACGAAACACCGGTACGGCCTTGAGCTCGACCCGGTCCGGCAGGCCTTGAGGATCGGGCGGGATCGCCGCCAGGCGGTGCGGCGATGAACACCCGGCAACCGCCGCCAACGCCAGGATAGCGAGCATCTTCAGGGCCGAACGCGATGAAATGACAACCGACTGCATGTTCCCTCACTTGCTTGACGACACCCGACACCCGTCGGCCAGGTACAGGCGCCGATCATAGAGCGCCTGTCGGCCCCGGTATAGCACTGACAGTGCAGTCCCCTGCCCCGCATAGATCAAAAGATTCGAAGCCAGGGGCCGCTGGTCAAATTGACGAAACACCGGGCGGGCTAGACTGTCATTTATCAGGACTGCAACAGATTGCAGCAACCGTGGAGGCACTTTCTATGAGCCTGGAAATGACCATCGTGATGTTGATCGCCGCCTGGCTGGCCGTGGCCTGCGCCATGCTGTGGGGCGTGTTGCGCATCGCTCGCCGCCATCAACAGTCCAACCGCCAGGCGCAGCAGGTTCGCCCACAACCTGCAAGACCGCACGCGCAACGGCCTGTGACGGCTCACTGATCCTTATCCAGCCCCCTGTAGGTAAAACGGTCGGTTCCGGTCACGGAACCGACCGTTTCTTTTTCCGCCTCGGCCTCGACAGCCTCAGGCTCAGGCTGCCTCACCTCGCTTGCGCCTGGCACGGCGGGCCATCATGTTGAGCAGTTCGATCAGCGCCGAGAAGCTCATGGCGGCGTACACGTAGCCCTTGGGCACATGGGCTCCGAAGCCCTCGGCAATCAGCGTCATGCCGATCATGATCAGGAACCCCAGGGCCAGCATCACCACCGTAGGGTTGTCATGGATGAACTTGGCCAACGGGTCGGCAGCCACCAGCATGACCACCACGGCACTGACCACGGCAATGATCATGATCGGCAAGTGTTCGGTCATGCCCACCGCCGTGATGATGCTGTCGATGGAGAACACCAGATCAAGCATGAGGATCTGTGTAATGGCCGCGCCCATGTTCAGAGTGACCTTGCCACCCACCGATGCCTCCTTCTCGGCGCTGTGTTCCATGCTGTGGTGGATCTCGGTGGTCGCCTTCCAGACCAGGAACAGGCCACCGGCGATGAGGATCATGTCCTTCCAGGAGAACATCTGACCGAACACTTCCAGTATCGGCTCGGTGAGCTGGACGATCCACGCCACGGTGCTGAGCAGGCCCAGACGCATGAACAGTGCCATGCCGATGCCCAGCCGACGCGCCTTGGCGCGCTGATGCTCGGGAAGCTTGTTGGTGAGGATCGAAATGAAGATCAGGTTATCGATGCCAAGCACGACTTCCATGACCACCAGTGTTGCCAGCGCCACCCAGGCCGCGGGACTTGTTGCAAGTTCCAACAGGTATTCCATGACTTATATCCTGCGTGTGTTCAAGTGGGTGAATCAGCTGTCCTTGCCGGCCTGCTCGGCCTTCGGCTCGGGCTTGTCTGCCGGCTCAAGCACCGACAGCTCCTGACGGGCATCTTCCAGGGCCTTGGTAGCCGCCTTGTGCGTATCGTCGACGGCCTGCCTGGCCGACTCGGCCGCCGTGTCGAGCAACTGCTTGCCGGACGACTCGACCTGATCACAACCACTGACTACGACCAGCGAGCCTGCCAACAGTGCTATGTATAGAGCGCTTTTCATGACGTCCTCGATCTCTGCTGCCGGGCGATGGATGAGTGCCGCGGCGTTGAGGCGATTCTAGTCAGCTTGAAACATCCGGAAAATTCGTATTTACAAGTTATATACTTCGGTTTTTACGAAGTGATGATCGTCATGCTCAATTATCGTCAGCTGCACTACTTCTGGGTGGTCGCCCGCACCGGCAGCATCGTGCGCGCCTGCGAGCAGTTGAACCTCACCGCACAGACCATCAGCGGGCAGATCAGCCTGCTGGAAGACAGCCTGGGCGTGGACCTTTTCCAGCGCGTTGGCCGCCAGCTGGAGCTGACCGAAGCCGGACGCCTGGCCCTGCCCTACGCCGAACAGATGTTCCAGCTGGGCCATGAACTGGAAAGCCTGCTGCGCTCGCAGCCGGGCGAGCAGCACACGCTGTTTCGCATCGGCGTGGCCGATGTGGTGCCCAAGTCCATCGTCTACCGCCTGATCGCCCCCACCATGCAGTTGAACGAGCCGATCCGCATCACCTGCCGCGAAGACAAGCTGGAAAGGCTGCTGGCCGACCTGGCCATCCAGCGCCTGGACATGGTGGTTTCCGACAGTCCCATGCCACCGCACCTGGACATCCGTGGGCACAGTCAGAAACTGGGTGAATGCGGGGTGAGCTTCTTCGCCACCGAAGCGGTCGAGCAACGCCTTGCCGGCGACTTCCCGGCGAACCTGGACAACGCTCCCCTGCTGATCCCCGGCCAGGACACGGTGGTACGCGGGCGGTTGATGCGCTGGTTCGCGGAACACAAACTCAGGCCGCGAATCATCGGCGAGTTCGACGACAGCGCGCTGATGCAAGCCTTCGGCCGCTCCGGCAGCGGCGTATTCGTGGCGCCCAGCGTGATTGCCAGCGAAGTGCAGGCGCAATACGGCGTACGGCTGATCGGCCAGACCGATGCGGTAAGCGAGTCGTTCTACGCCATCACCGTGGAGCGCAAGGTCAGCCACCCCGGCGTGGTCGCGATCACCGAGGCGGCGCGCAGCAAGCTGTTCAGCGACTGACCTGGCGTCACGCCGGCAGGCGCCCGGCGTCTTTGAGCATGGCCAGGGCAAGCAGCACCGACAGGCCGATGATCAGCGCCGCCACCATGCCGACGCTGGCCAGCCCCAGGTTGTCGATGACCCGACCACCGATCAGCGCCCCCAGGCCGATGCCCAGATTACCACCTGCCACATTCAGCGAAGCGGCAAAGGCCGGCGCCTGGGGCGCGGCCTTCATCAGCCGTACGTGGCAGACGAGAAACAGCGCAGCCTGAGTGATGCCCCACAGGGTCAGCGTCGCCGCCAGTGCCGGTAGCGAACCGATGCTGGGCACCACCGCCAGCACACCGGTGGCCAGCAGCACGCAGAAGAACAGGCTGGCCAGCAACGGGTGCCTGTCGACCATCCGCCCACCCCAGGCGTTGCCCAACAGGCCCACCGCACCGAAACCCATCAGGCACCACCCCACCAACGCACCATCGAAACCCGCCAAGCGTTCGAGGATGTCGGCCAGGTAGGTGTACGCCGTGAACATGCCGCTGAATACCAGCACCGACAACAACACGTGCCCCAGCAGTCGCGGACTGCGCAACAGCCCGAGCTGCCTGCGCATCGAGGCGGGCGCAAAAGGCTGACTGGCAGGCAGCCAGATCACCAATGAGCAGGCCTTGAGCAGCGCCAGCGCGCCCACTACCGCGAACGCTGCGCGCCAGCCGAAGGCATCGCTGATCAGCGTACCGACCGGAATGCCGAACACCATGGCCAGGATGATGCCTACGCCGAATCGCGCCACAGCGCGTCCGGCCTGGTCCGGGCCGGCCAGGTTAACGACCGTTTCGCTGGCCAGCGACCAGAACACCGGCAAGGCCAAGGCCGGCAGCAGCCGTGCCAGGGCCATGACCCCATAACTGGGGGCCAAGGACGCGAGCAGGTTGGACACCCCGAACACCAGCAGCATACCGATGAACAACCGCTTGCGTTCGAAACGGGAAAAGTAGGCGGTCAACAGCGGGCCGAGCGCTGCAACGGTGAAGGCGAACAGGGTGACTAGCAGACCGGCCTGGGAAATCGACACCTCAAGGTCCCTGGCCAGGGCCGGCAAGAGCCCAACGATGACGAACTCCGTGGTCACCACCGTGAAACCGGCGGCCGACAACAGGTAGACGGGCAACATGGAAAAACTCCAGATACAGACGCCACCCGGTTGAGGGCGTCAGGTGAAACGCCAGGCACGCAGCCCGGCGAAGAACGGCAGGTGGAACATGCGGCTGGGCGATGCTGTCGGTATGACAGCCACGCATCGACGCGCTCGGCATCCAAGAACACCCTTAACACAGACGTCGGGAACAAGCGCCCGGCAAGGAACGATGAATCAGGGTACCTGCGGTCGGGTCGGCCCTCGTACCTTGCGAAGCGCCTCTACTCGCTGTCCACTCTGTTACAATTTGCAACTTACTTACTAAAAGGAACTAAAGCACGATGAAAGTCGCTTCCCGCCTGAAAATTTCCGCCGTTCTCCTGACCTCCCTGCTTCTGGCCGCCTGCGGCAAATCCGTCGAGGGCACCTACACCGTCGCTTCCGGCCCGGTGAAGGGCGTCAAGCTGACCCTGGGCAAGGAAAAGTTCTCCTTCGAAACAGGCGCCAGCGGCACTTACGAGGTCAGCGGCGACAATGTGATTTTCACTGGCATGACCTTCAACGGCACGATGCACATTGAAGGCAAAAACCTGGTCAATGACAAATGGCGCTTTGAACGCGACTGATACCCTGACTCGCTGAGTCCGACAACAAGGGGGGGGCGATCCCATCGCGCCAAATCGCCGCCCCACTTGAGCCCAACACCCTGTAACAGGTCATTTCGCCTCATTCACGCGACCTCTGCGCGAGACTCATCTGCAGCCCCCTTATGGCGCAGCCCTTTCAGCCCCCTTTCCAAACTGCACACGACTGCGCCTTTGCAATAAACTGGCAGCCTGCCACTGTTCAGGAAGCGCCCATGTCCACGCCATCCACCCCAGCCGAAACCACCGAAGCCCTGCAGTTGGACGCCGTCCAAGTCAGGATTCTCGGCAGCCTGATCGAAAAGCAGGCCACCAGCCCGGAACACTACCCTCTTACGCTCAACGCTCTGATGCTGGCCTGTAATCAGAAGACCAGCCGCGAGCCGGTGATGAACCTGACCCAGGCGCAGGTCGGGCAGGCGCTGCGCAGCCTCGAAAACCTAGGGCTGGCGCGCCTGGTCATGGGTAGCCGCGCCGACCGCTGGGAGCACCGCGTCGATCGGCACCTGGAATTGGTGCCGGCCCAACTGATCCTCACCGGCCTGCTGTTGTTGCGCGGCCCGCAGACCGTTAACGAACTGCTGACCCGCAGCCAGCGCATGCACGACTTCGACGATGCCGGTCAGGTCGTCCACCAACTCGAACGCCTGATCGCCCGTGGCCTGGCGATTCTCCTGCCGCGCCAGGGCGGCCAGCGTGAAGACCGCTACATGCACAGCCTGGGCAGCGAAGAAGACCTGCAGGAACTGCTCAGTCAGCGGCAGAGCGCCCCGGAACGCTCTGCCTCAGCCAGCAGCGACCGCCTCGATGAGCTAGAGGCGCGCATTGCGGCGCTCGAAGAACGCCTGGCACACCTGGAAGGCTGAATTCAGCCGCGAGCGAACGCTGCCGCCCGCTGGTACTGCTCGTCACTCGGACGCACGCCGGTGTACAGAACGAACTGCTCCAGCGCCTGAATGGCCGCCACCTGGTCACCCGTGATCAGGCGCTTGCCCAGTCGCTGGCCTGCCTGGATCAGTGGCGTCAACGCTGGCGTGGCGACCACGTCAAAAAGCGTATCGGCCGCCTCGATGGCCTGCATCTCGAAGGCCAGTTCGTCGGCACAGTCCCCAGCCATCCCCAAGGGCGTGACATTCACCAGCAACGGCGGGCGCTCATCGCCCAGCGTCGGCTGCCAGCGCAGGCCGCAGGTCTCGGCCAGCTGCCGGCCAGCGCGCTCATTGCGGGCGACGATCAGACCCTCGTCGAAGCCGGCATCACGCATGGCGCAGGCCACGGCCTTGGCCATACCGCCACTGCCACGCAAGGCGAAGGGCGTACGCGGCACCGCATGGCTGTCGAGCAACTGCGCCACAGCGAGGTAATCGGTGTTGTAGGCCTTGAGATGACCAGCGGTATTGACGATGGTGTTGATCGAGTCGATGGCCGCCGCCGACGCGTCCAGTTCATCGACCAGTTCGATGCAGGCTTCCTTGAACGGCATGGACACACCACAGCCCCGGATACCCAATGCGCGCATGCCGGCCACGGCGCCAGGCAAGTCAGTGGGGGCGAAGGCCTTGTAGTAATAGTCAAGTTGCAGTTCGCGGTACAGGAAGTTGTGAAAACGCACCCCGAAGTTGCCCGGGCGAGCGGCGAGGGACATACAGAGCACGGTGTCCCTGCTGGCAGTAATGGGCATATGAATCTCCCGAACGGTATTGGATTAAAGCTGCGGCGCAGGCGTAAACTGGCAGCGACGAACGAAGCAGACAGCCGTTTGTCGCCCTGTCCCACGACCTTACACAAACTTTACTTTACGGCTTCGCAGATTGAACACTTTCGTGGTCTTAGTATTAACCCCGTGGCAGCACCAGAGCCTGGTGCCGTGCGACAACGGGTCGAAAGCCGAGGAACTACCGTCATGATTCGTCATTTACCCAAGATCGCCCTGTTAGTAGGTGCCCTCGCTCTGGCGACTCAAGCCAATGCGGGCGGCCGAGGCTGGGGAGGTCCGGCGATAGCGGGAGCGATTGTCGGCGCCGCCGTGGTAGGTGCCGCCGTGGCCAACAGCCACGACCGTACGGTCTACGTCGAGCGCGAGCCGGTCTATGTCCAGCCGCGCACCGTGTACTACGCACCGCCGCCTCCACCGGTCTATTATCAGCCGGCACCGGTATACGAGGTCGTGGAACGCTATCCGGCGCCGGTCTACTACCGTCACTACGGTCCGCCACCACCACCGGCCTACTACGGCCCTCCTCACCGCTGGTGAAGACACCCTGGAACCCCGCCCTTTGGCGGGGTTTCCTTTTTCAGCCGCACGACCCTCAATCAGGCCGGACGGCTGAAGCCGTTCCTGCGGCGTCAGACAACACTTACCGTTGACCGTCCGCGCGCCAATACATGGATCAATGACCACTATCGAGCAGGTTGATTTCTGCCTGCCGGGACCCTTGCGTAGAGTGAAGCCATCGATTGACGGAGGCATCCATGAGCAAGGTTCAAATCATGTCGGTGGTCGGCAGCGCCGTCCCCGTCTCACTGCGTGAACAGGGGCTGCTGGCCTGCTGGTACCTGATGCGTGACGGCGAGCCCGTCGACGGTCCATTCACCTCGCTGCCGGTCGCCCAGGCCCGGCACCTGCAGCTGGCCAGCCACGTGCTGAACAGCTGAACACGCCTGCTAGAGACGCTCGGCGATGACCACGATGATCTGACAACGCTGTGCCAGCTTCTGCAGACGCCGCTCCACAGCGGCGTACACGGTGCGGTCGCTACGACCGCTTTCCAGTTCGTCGATCAGGTCTCCAGCCACCTGGCGCAACTCGTGGACCACGACAATACGGTCGTCGTTGAGATCGTGCTTGTGGGACTCGAACAGACGGTGCAGATAATCCTGCAGCATGAACTTGAGATGATGCCGGTCACTGGCCCGCAGGTGCATCAGGTTAAGGTTGATGCGCCCCTGCATCTCGGTCAGCTCCGCACACAGATACTGGACCCGCCGGGCATAGCCGATTTCTCGTTCGCGCAGTTGTCGCTGCGCTTCCCTGGCCTGCTGGGCACGTTGAATCGCCGGTACCGCAACGGCCATCAGCAGCGCGACGACCACGCCCGTGGCCTGCACCCAGCCCGCCCAGTCCACCGGCTTGATGAAAAAGCCCGCTCCCAGCATGAGTACCGTCAAAGCTATCGCTGCGATGACCAGGAGCATGTAATCCTTGCCGACCAACCCTTTGGGCATTACCCGACTCCTTACTTCCAAGTTCTTCGAATGGCGTGGATGCTAATCGCTGCAGGTGCCGCGCGCCATGACTATCGAAATACCCGCGTGCTTATTGCAATACCCCGACTGTGCCGACCGCCACGGGTCTGGATCGCGGCCAGGGCCGGCGGCCCAGGTAATAAGCGGCTATCGTGAGCAAATACTTGCTGCCTACTTAACAGTGTCTGAATGAACAGGCTATTTATCCGGCAGCGCGGCAATTGCAGGCTACGCCCATCGACTTTAGTCGAAGGCTGCTTCTAGAATGCACGCCTTATGCCCCTGCCGTCGTGCATCCACGCACACTACCGAGTGAGTGTTGTTCTTGAAAATCCGTATTTGTGTATTGAGCATCCTGTTTGCCGTTACCGGACCCCTGTTCGCAAGCGCACAGGCCAGCGAGCCTGTTGCACTGAATCGCGACCCGGCCAATCTGCATCTGGCCTCGGGCAGCACCATGGTCGTCGACCTGCAGACCAACAAGGTCATCTATTCCAGCAACCCCGATGTCGTGGTACCCATCGCCTCAGTGACCAAGTTGATGACCGCCATGGTCGTGCTGGATGCCAAGCAGTCGATGGATGAAGTCATTCCCGTCGACATTTCCCAGACCAAGGAAATGAAAGGCGTATTTTCCCGCGTCAAGCTGGGCAGCCAACTGAGTCGGCGCGACATGTTGCTGATCACCCTGATGTCCTCGGAAAACCGCGCAGCAGCGAGCCTGGCGCACAGCTATCCGGGCGGTTACCCCGCCTTCATCCAGGCAATGAACGCCAAAGCCAAGGCCCTGGGCATGAAGCACACCGCCTACGTGGAGCCGACCGGGCTGTCGGTGTACAACGTGTCGACCGCACGCGACCTTACCAAACTAATCATGGAGGCGCGCAAATACCCGCTGCTCAGCGAGCTGAGCACCACCGAAGAGAAGACCGTGCGTTTCACCAAGCCCACCTACACCCTGGGTTTTCGCAATACCGACCACCTGGTGCATCGTGACAACTGGGACATTCGCCTGACCAAGACCGGCTTCACTAATCAGGCCGGCCATTGTCTGGTGTTGCTGACCAGCATGGCCAAGCGTCCGGTGTCGGTGGTGATCCTCGACGCATTCGGCAAGCAGACTCACTTCGCCGATGCAGCACGCCTGCGCCGCTGGCTGGAAACCGGGCAGAGCGGCCCGGTGCCGGCGGTGGCCCTGCAATACAAGAAGGAAAAGAACCTGTCGATCCGCCAGAACGGCCTGCAACAGGCCAAGGAATGATCCGATTCTGAAACGCCAGCGGCCCGGGGAGCCTCACTCCCCGGGCCGCTGGCGTTTTACGCTGGCGGTCAGCCGGACTGCGTGACCAGCTTGGTGTTGAGGTAGGCCTCGATGGCCTCGGTCCCCCCTTCAGAGCCATAACCGGAATCCTTGATGCCACCGAACGGCACCTCCGGCAGGCCGATACCCTGATGGTTGATGCTCAGCATACCGGCCTCGATGCCATAGCTGAGCGCCTGGGCGGTCTTGATCGAAGTGGTGAAGGCGTAGGACGCCAGCCCGTATGGCACGCGGTTGGATTCGGCAATCGCTTCCTCCACGCTGTCGAAAGGCACCAGCAAGGCCACGGGACCGAACGGCTCGTCGTTCATGATGCGCATCGCGGGAGTCAGCCCGCTGAGAACCGTCGGCTCGAAGAACCAGCCATCGCCCTCGATGGCCTTGCCGCCGGTCTCCAGCTTCGCGCCCTGGCGGACCGCATCTTCGACCAACTCGCGCAGCGCCGGCGCCCGACGCTCGTTGGCCAACGGCCCCATGGTGGTGGTGCTGTCCAAACCATCGCCCACCTGTACCTCACGGGTCAGGCCGACGAACTTCTCGACGAATTGCTCGAAAACCGGGCGCTGCACCAGTATGCGCGTTGGCGACACGCAGACCTGCCCGGCATTGCGGAACTTGGCGGTGGCCAGGGTACGTGCAGCCAGATCCAGGTCGGCATCGGCGAAGACCAGTGCCGGGGCGTGGCCCCCCAACTCCATGGTCGCGCGCTTCATGTGCTGCCCGGCCAATGCCGCCAGTTGCTTGCCCACCGGCGTGGAGCCGGTGAAGGTGACCTTGCGGATGACCGGATGAGGAATCAGGTAGCCGGAGATCTGCGCCGGGTCGCCATACACCAGACCGATCACCCCAGCCGGCACACCGGCGTCATGGAACGCACGGATCAGCTCAGCCGGCGATGCCGGGGTTTCTTCCGGAGCCTTGACGATGATCGAGCAACCGGCCGCCAGGGCCGACGACAGCTTGCGCACCACTTGGTTGATGGGGAAGTTCCAGGGCGTGAACGCCGCGACAGGGCCTACCGGCTCCTTGATGACCTTCTGCTCAACGCTGGCATTGCGCGACGGAACCAGACGGCCGTAGCTGCGCCGGCCTTCTTCGGCCAGCCAGTCGATGATATCGGCCGCCGAGAGGGTCTCGGCACGTGCTTCAGCGAGCGGCTTGCCCTGCTCCTGGGTCATGATCCTGGCGATGGCGTCGGCGCGCTCGCGCATCAGCACGGCGGCCTGGCGCATGATCTTGTAGCGTTCGAAAGCCGGCGTGGCGCGCCAGGTGGCAAAACCGCGCTCGGCAGCGGCGAGTGCGTCGTCCAGGTCGGCGATGTCGGCATGGGCGACCTGACCGATGACTTTCCCGGTGGCCGGGTTGACTACAGGCTGGGTACGGCCTTCGCGAGCGGCACGCCACTGGCCATCTATATACAGCTGTACATCAGGATACATCGCACATCTCCATTGGCAGGTTGCAAGTAGAATCGCGTGTCTTTTTCTACATGGGGACGTTGCCACGCAGATCAAGTGGACTCAGAGAATCGGCCGCCCACCGGTCACCCCGAAGCGCTCGCCAGACAAGTAACTGCCCTCGTCGCTGGCCAGCAGCACATACAACGGCGCCACTTCCACAGGCTGGCCGGGGCGCCCCAGCGGTGTATTGCTGCCGAACTGCTCGACCTCTTCGGCGGGCATGGTCGCCGGAATCAACGGCGTCCAGATCGGTCCGGGCGCCACACTGTTGACCCGGATGCCACGTTCACCCAGCAGTTGCGCCAGCCCGCCGGTGAAATTGGCGATGGCGCCCTTGGTGGTCGCGTAGGGCAACAGGGTCGGCTTGGGCATATCGGAATTCACCGAACTGGTGTTGATGATCGACGCCCCAGGCTGCATGTGTGGTACGGCTGCCTGGCAGATGCGAAACATCGCGGTGATGTTGATATCGAAAGTGCGCACCCATTCATCGTCAGGAATGTCTTCGAAGCGCTCATGGGTCATCTGGAACGCGGCGTTGTTGACCAGCACATCGAGGCGGCCGAACTGCGCAACGGTCTTGTCGACGATTTCTCGGCACACCGCCTTGTCGGCCAGGTCGCCCGGCAGCAACAGGCATTGGCGCCCTGCCCGCTCCACCCAGCGGGCGGTCTCCTGGGCATCTTCATGTTCATCCAGATAACCGATGGCGACATCGGCGCCCTCACGGGCAAAGGCGATGGCCACCGCGCGACCGATACCGCTGTCGGCACCGGTGATCAGCGCGACCTTGCCCTGCAGCTTGCCAGCGCCGACATAACGCTCTTCGCCGCAGTCGGGGTAAGGATCCATGCGGCCCTGGCTACCGGGCACCGGCTGGGTCTGTTTCGGGAAGGGGGGACGAGGATAGTCAGCCATGGGAATGCTCCTTTCAAAGGTGGGAGTGACCCTGTTTGTGGCCTTGCGCCCCCCGGCATCGTTCAGCACGTTGGCCTGCCCCCCTGACGAGCGGTCATCACCGACATGCAGGCGAGGCAATATGCCATCCATCGGAAATCGCCTCGCCACTGTAGCGCCAACGGTCCGTCGCAGATCGTCTTGCGCAGCTAACTCGCTGACTGTTCGAAGAAAAGACTCCATGGCTGCTAGTCGCTCCAAAACGCCCGCGATGGGGCCGATGAACGGTACTGCGCCCAAAGTTTTGGATCCCATATTTTCTAACCACGCACGGCGCGTCATCTCATCCGCAGGAGGCACCGATGAAAGCCCTGATTCTAACCCTGACCCTTCTTGCGCCAGGTCTGGCCGTCCAGGCGAGCGAACGCAATATCGACATTCCCCATGACCCCAATGCCCGGCATGCCCTGTTGGAGAAATCCGGCCATGCCCAGCAGCGCGTGGTGGTCACTCGTCGCGATGGGTTACTGGGGACGCTGTATTCACGCCTGGTGTACAACTGCGAGCGCCAGACCGTAGCGTTGCTGGGCATCGGCGAGAACCTGCAGGCCCTGCCCGCTGCACGCCCCTCTGCCGGCATGCTTCCGGTCATTCCCGATTCGACAGCCGCCTATATCGCCAGCGAAGCCTGCAGCTGAGCGACAGCCCGAACCTGCGCCGTGGTCTGCCGGCGCCCGATGCTGATCGCCCTGCCTCCCCCGCAAACCTGTTCGCTCAGAACGACAGCTGGGTAGTCGACAGCACTTGGCGCAAGCCCATGAACGAGCGGATCTGCCGGACACCGGGCAGGTAAAGTAATTGCTCGGCATGCAGACGGTTGAAGCTCTGGTTGTCGCGGGTGCGCAACAGCACGAAGTAATCGAACTCACCCGTTACCACGTGCACTTCCATACAGCCGGAGACCTTCTGCACGGCGGCCTCGAATTGCGCGAACGACTCAGGTGTGGAGCGATCCAGTACTACGCCGATCAGAACCACCATGCCCGCGTCCAGACGTTCACCATCGAGCAGCGCGACCGTACTGCGGATAACCCCGGTTTCCTTGAGGCGTTCGACCCGTCGTAGACAGGCAGGCGGGCTGAGATTGACCTTGGCGGCCAACGCCACGTTGGAGATCGAGGCATCGCGCTGCAGCAGCCGCAGGATGGCCTTGTCCGTGCGATCCAAAGCCAGGGCAGTTTCATTTGTTGCTTTCATTAGCCTTTCCACGAACTTCTGTTTCGTTAATTAAAGATAAGCTGACATTTGTTATTTTTTCATCGCATTTTTTGCAATCCGCTTTTTGGCGATCGTTTCTAGGCTTCAAGACATCGCAATCAAACGATGGAGCCGTGCCATGAACCTTGAGAAATTCCCGCGCTATCCCCTCACCTTCGGACCTTCGCCAATCACCCCGCTCAAGCGCCTGAGCGAACATCTGGGCGGCAAGGTCGAGCTGTATGCCAAACGCGAAGACTGCAACAGTGGACTGGCATTCGGCGGCAACAAGACGCGCAAGCTGGAATATCTGATTCCCGAGGCTCTGGCTGGCGGCTACGACACGCTGGTGTCGATCGGCGGCATCCAGTCCAACCAGACCCGGCAGGTCGCAGCGGTTGCCGCGCACCTGGGCATGAAGTGCGTACTGGTGCAGGAAAACTGGGTCAACTACTCCGACGCGGTCTATGACCGGGTGGGTAATATCGAGATGTCCAGGATCATGGGGGCTGACGTAAGGCTCGACGCCGCGGGCTTCGATATCGGTATCCGCCCCAGCTGGGAACAGGCCATGGCCGATGTCAGGGCTGCCGGTGGCAAGCCGTTCCCTATTCCGGCCGGTTGCTCGGAACACCCTTATGGCGGTCTGGGTTTTGTCGGCTTCGCCGAAGAGGTGCGTGCCCAGGAGCAGGCTCTGGGGTTCACCTTTGACTACATCGTGGTCTGCTCGGTGACCGGCAGCACCCAGGCGGGCATGGTCGCCGGCTTCGCGGCAGATGGCCGGGCCAGACGCGTGATCGGCATCGACGCTTCGGCCAAGCCCGAGAAGACCCATGCGCAGATCCTGCGCATTGCCCGACACACCGCGGAACTGGTGGAGCTGGACCAGCCCATCACCGCCGAGGACGTGATACTCGACACCCGTTATGGTGGACCGGAATACGGTTTGCCGAACGAGGGCACGCTCGAGGCGATCCGCCTGTGCGCCAGACTCGAAGGTGTATTGACCGACCCGGTGTACGAGGGCAAATCCATGCACGGGATGATCGATAAGGTACGCAACGGCGATTTCCCCGAAGGCTCGCGCGTGCTGTATGCACACCTGGGTGGCGTGCCGGCGCTCAATGCCTACAGCTTCCTGTTCCGCAACGGTTGAGCACCCGCCAGGCCCCGGCCGCTAACACGACCGGGGCCTGGCGATCAGTGATGGGTATCTGGCCGGGCTGTCCGGGTCGGCAGACAAACCGCGTAGGCCATCGCCTCATCGCGGGTATTGAAAGTGGCCAGCCGGTCATGGTCGGTGCAGACCCGCCAGGGTCCGTTGTTCACACTGATCACTTGGTAGCCGTTGACTTGCATCTTGTGCAGCATCGCAGTGCTCATGTTCACCTCCAGAAAGCGGATGTGTTGCATCACTTACCTTACACCCCCACGCCGACAAGAGGCCGACCGTTCGGCACATCTTCACCAAGCCCGGTCACCGATACACATCCGGCCCCCGGATGTCGAACGCCTCCCAGCGTTTTCCCATCACCGAAGAGCAAGCATCACCTTGACATCGCTACGCCTGTCGGGCTAGCCGTGCGACAGCTTGTCACAGGGTGTTACCCTGCATACGCATCTGCTCAGGTGTTCGGGTAGCACGGAAACATTTCAGGCAGATGAACAGGTTGATAGAGCCGATGAGAGTGGCGTGAAGCCCCGGTTTTCGGGAGTTTTAAAAAATTGGCACGGCATCTGCTTAGATACAGGCATAACAAGAACAAGAAACGCAGCAACCCAATAAAAACAAGATGCACCGGCTCTGACATAACAAGAACAACACGGACAGAGACGCAGCCAACTGATTTTTTTGAAGTCGATCGCTTCACGGGCCGCGTGCCCACGACCGGTCACAGAACAACAAGACTGCCCAAGGCAGCTACACGACAGGTTGGATCTTTCACCGAAGATCGATCAGCGCTCAAAAAAATACGTTTGCTCTTGACCCCGCATGGGGGTCGCCAAAGCAGGAACGGGCCAGGCTACCAAGAACAACAACAGGCCACCCGAAAAACAAAAAGAGCATACCAAGAAACCTTGAAGGGGAGCCCAGGCTCCCCTTCGTGCTTTCCGTCATTCCCTTTCTGCACCCCATTCCCGCCAGCCACGCGCGGCAGCAGGCAGCGCCCAGCGAAGCGCAAGGCGGTATAAGGAAAAAAGTGAAGGGGGAAGCAGTGGCATCACGCCACCTTAGACAAGACACACTCCATCGATCACGCCAGATGGATTGTATATTTCAATCAATGCGGAAAAAGCCTTGAACGAAAAATGATAATGATTATTATTTATCTCGCTGGTCGCGAGACTGGCGGGTAACCCCGGAGTCACAGGTCGACTCCAGGATTATCTCCTCATCAGGCTAATCACGGTTTTTGACCCGGCTTTTTGCCGGGTCTTTTTTTTGGTTTTTCGCTGCTTCAGGCTAATGAAGTCGGAAGGTGCTGCATATGCCGCGCAGCATAACAAAGGCTCACCCTGTCGGGTCATAGAATCTTCCTCACGACACGATGGAATAAGGCAATTGTTCATGTCTAACACTTGAGAATGCTTATCGGTTGCACTAGCCTGTTTTAATTATGGATGCCACCTCCTCGGCATGACCTTTCTTCCAGGACCCTCCACGAGCGATGCCCATGAGTAGCCAGATTTTGTCTGCATTGCCGGGCTCCAGGCCGGCCGCCTCCGACGTCAGCGCGCAGGACCTCGCACTCGCCCGCCGACTGCGCAAGCTGTCGCGACGTACTCGGCAGATCTTCCTGCTCTGTCGGCTGGAGCAGCGTTCGCATGCCGAAGTCGCCGCCTTCATACAGGTAGACGCCGCCAAGGTAGAACGCGCCATGTTGCGGGCCATGCGCCAGGCTCATCGCCATCTGGCAGATCCGGCTGCACCCTTGGCCATCCACGACAGCGCCGATGCCTGGTACATCCACCTGCAGAACCCTTCGGCCACACCCAGCCAGCGAATCGAATTCCGTCACTGGCTGGACGCCGACCCGGCCCACCTGGCCGCCTTTCAGGCCAGTGAACGGCTGTGGCAGCGCCTGCGTGCCCCAGCGGCACTGTTGGGCGCCAGCGGCTGGCATCGCCGCAAACCCAAGGGAACACTGGCCTGGTGCTTGGCCGTCACGTTCGTCTGCAGCCTTCTGACGGCCGTGGAAACCTTCAGCTGATCGTCAATGACCCATTCACGACTGAACCGCGCGGTTCAATCCCTGTAAAGTAGCCGCCATGTTCTGTGCATGCGCCTACAGGGAGACCACGTGAGTCCGATCATCCGTGCCGATTTCGACAGCGGCAACATTGAAGTCATCGACGCCGGTAACCCGGCAGCCATCGAGCTGGCTATCCGCCCGGATACCCACAGCGCGCATTACCAATGGTTCCACTTCAAGGTCGAGGCCCTGGTGCCAGGCCAGCGCTACACCTTCAGGCTCGGCAATGCCGGCGGTTCCAGCTATGGCCACGCCTGGCACGGCTACAACGCCGTCGCCTCCACCAACGGACACGACTGGTTCCGCGTGCCATCGAGCTTCGACGGCCAGGCACTGACATTCACCTACGAGGCTGAGGGGCCGCAGGTCTGGTTCGCCTATTTCGAACCCTATAGCCGCGCGCGCCATGACCGGCTGATCACCCAGGCAGAACAACAGGCCGGCTGCCAACGTCTGGCCACCGGGCAGAGCGTCGAGGGCCGCAGCATCCCGCTGTTGCGCAAAGGCGATGGCGCACCGGGCAAGCGCAAGATCTGGATCATCGCCCAGCAGCACCCTGGCGAGCACATGGCCGAGTGGTTCATGGAAGGCATCATCGAACGCCTGCAAGCGCCTGCCGACACCAGCCTGCAGCAGCTGCTGGGCGCCGCTGATCTGTATCTGGTGCCGAACATGAACCCCGATGGTGCCTTCCACGGCCACCTGCGCACCAACGCACGTGGCAAGGACCTCAACCGGGCCTGGCAGGACGCCAACGCGGAAGACACTCCCGAGGTGCACTTCGTCCAGCAGCAGATGGAAAAGTATGGTGTCGACATGTTCCTCGACGCCCACGGCGACGAAGACATTCCACATGTATTCACCGCCGCCTGCGAAGGCAACCCTGGCTACACGCCGAAGCAGGCCGAGCTGGAAGCCCAGTTCCGCAGAACCCTGGAGAGCATCACCAAGGACTTCCAGAGCGTGCACGGGTACCCGCTCAGTGCACCGGGGCAGGCCAACATGACCCTGGCCTGCAATAGCGTCGGCGAACGCTACCAATGCCTGGCACTGACCCTGGAAATGCCGTTCAAGGACCATGACGATGCGCCCAACCCGCGCACCGGCTGGTCTGGCGAGCGCTCGAAGAAGCTGGGGGATGACGTGCTCACCACACTGTCGCGCATGGTGCACGACCTGCGCTGAATCAGGCGGCGGCCGCTGACCCCGGCCGCCCCTCAGCATTCCCTGCCCTCCTTCGCTGGACGACTTGCCCGATGCACACCCTTGCAGACCTGCGCGCCGGCCGCCTGGCCGGTATCGAACGCCTCGACCTGAGCTGCGGCCTGGAGCAGTTTCCGCCGGAAATCTTCGAGCTGGCCGACACGCTTCGCGTGCTGAACCTCAGCGGCAACGCTCTGGATCAGCTACCCGATGACTTGTACCGACTGGATCGTCTCGAAGTGCTGTTCGCCTCGGAAAACCGTTTCACCGAGCTGCCATCTGCGCTGGGACGCTGCAAGCGGCTGAGCATGATCGGCTTCAAGGCCAATCGCATCGAGCATATACCTGCCCAGGCACTGCCCGCCCACCTGCGCTGGCTGATCCTCACCGACAACCACCTGGAAAGCCTGCCTGAGCAACTGGGCCACTGCAGCGACCTGCAAAAACTGATGCTGGCGGGCAACCGGCTGCGCAGCCTGCCGGCCAGCCTGGCGAACTGTGACCGCCTGGAACTGCTGCGCATCGCCTCCAATCGGCTGGACACCCTGCCCGACTGGCTGCTGAGCATGCCGGCACTGGCCTGGCTGGCCCACGCCGGCAATCCGTTCAGTACCTGCCCGGCGCCGGCGCGCATTCGCCGCATACCCTGGCGGCAGTTGACGGTCAGCCAGCAGCTGGGGGAAGGCGCATCGGGCATCATCCAGCAGGGCCAGTGGCAGAGCGAGGAAGGCTCACGGCCGGTCGCGATCAAACTGTACAAAGGGGAGCTCACCAGTGACGGCTCGCCTCTGGACGAAATGCAGGCCTGCATGGCTGCCGCCACGCATCCACAGCTGATCGACGTTCTGGGAGAAATCACCGATCACCCAGAGCAGCGCCGCGGACTGGTCATGGGGCTGATCGACCCGGAATGGAGCAACCTGGCCGGGCCGCCCAGCCTGGACTCCTGCACCCGCGACTGCTACCCGGCAGACCTGACCCTCGACCTGCCGGCGCTGATGCGCCTGGCCACGGGTATCGCCGCCGTGACGGCCCATCTGCATGCGCGCTCGCTGACCCACGGCGACCTGTATGCGCACAACATTCTCTGGCAACCAGACGGTCGGTGCCTGCTAGGTGATTTCGGTGCAGCCGCCTTCCATCCTGCGGCTGCCCAGGCACAAGCGCTGGAGCGGATCGAAGTGAGGGCTTTCGGGATTTTCTTGCAGGAATTGCTCGACCGCTGCCCGGCGGCCAGCGACGAAAGCCGCCTGCAGACACTGGCACAGGCCTGCCGACAGGACCAGGTACTGGCGCGACCGGCGATGCACGAGGTACATCGCCTTCTGCTGCAACTGTCTGAGGCATGACGCCACAGACCCTGTCTGCGCGGGGCGGCGGTTTCAACCGCAACGGTCCTGGTGAGCGAAACCGCCAAGTGTCAGTGAGCGGGCCTCAGGCCAGGCCCACGTACATGTTCTGTACGTCGTCATGGTTGTCGAGCGCTTCCAGAAACGCCTCGACCTCGGCCATCTGTTCATCATTCAGGCCATCCACGGTGTTCTTCGGCCGGTAGCCCAGTTGCGCGGATTGCACGGTGAAGCCCTGGTCAGGCAGCGCCTTGCACACAGCGTCGAGGTCAGTCGGTTCGGTGAGGAACAGCACCACCCCGTCCTCGCCCATCTCGCAATCCTGAGCGCCGGCTTCGATGGCCGCTTCCTCGGGGTCCAGGTCTTCGGTGTTGGCCACGGCCTCGATCATGCCCTGGTACAGGAAATCCCAAGACACCGAGCCGGAAGCGCCCAGCTGCCCCTTGCGAAACAGCACGCGGATTTCCGCGACGGTGCGGTTGACGTTGTCGGTAAGGCACTCGACGATCACTGGCACGCGGTGCGGGGCAAAACCTTCGTAGGTCACGCGCTCGAAGCTCACGCTCTCGCCCAGCAGGCCGGCACCCTTCTTGATCGCCCGCTCCAGGGTGTCACGCGGCATCGAAGCCTTCTTCGCCTGCTCCACCACCAAGCGCAGGCGCGAGTTCATGTCAGGATCGGCGCCGGCGCGGGCGGCGACCATGATTTCCTTGGACAGCTTGCCGAAAATCTTGCCCTTGGCATTGGCAGCCGCTTCTTTATGTTTGGCTTTCCACTGTGCGCCCATGTCTGCTCTCTTGATTCGCTGGCGTCCCGCCGCTCGGGCACCGCTTTGGCGCGCCTCGGTACAGGACGTTGAAAAGATACTGCCCGGAACACCCGGGGACAGGGCGAGCATTCTATACGCCCGCCGCGCAGATGGAACCCCTGGCAAAGCGGCCCGGGTCGTGTTGGACAATTACCCGGCACGTAACGAGACCTGTAGTCCATTTCTGAAATAACCCACCGACATGCTTTTGCCGCCCGGCATTTCGTACCCTTCGCAGCCTGAAAACCCGTGGATGCAGAGTCCCCAGCATGACCCAAGTACCCCCCTGGCCGATGACCCTGAAGATCGCCGGCTGCCTGCCCGACCTGCAGGTGGCCGGCTACACCGGCCAGGAAGCCCTCAACGAACCCTGGCGCTTCGACGTCGAGCTGATCAGCCGGGAAGCCCACATGGACCTCGCCCGCCTCACCGGACGCCAGGCCCGACTGACCCTCGCTGGCGGACACCCCGGCGTGTCAGGCGAGATCACCCGTGTCACCCAGGTCTACGCCGGCACCTGCCTGAGCCACTACCGCCTGACGCTGGGGCCTGCGCTCGGGCGCCTGAATGGCCCGCCACGCCAGCGCGCTTTCCACCATCTCAGCGCACCGCAGATCATCGAACGCCTGCTCGGCGAGCATGGTTTCACGGTGCAGGACTACCGCTTCGAGGCCCTGCAAGGGCTCTACCAGACTCGCCCATTGTGCATGCAGCATCGGGAAAGCGACCTGCATCTGCTGCAGCGGCTGTGCGAAGAGGAAGGACTCTATTTCCGCTTCGTCGACACACAACTGGTGTTCTCCGACGACCCGTGCAGCTTTGCCGAGCGCTCCAGAGCCTTGCCGCTCGGGCCCTGCCCGGCCAGCGGGCAGGCACTTGGCGATCTCGTCGAAAGCCTGACCATCCGCAGCGCCACCCCCGAGCCTGCCAGCCCTGGCGAACTGGCCTGCCCAGCGGGCGAGCGTTGCGCCCAGGCTGACAATCAGCCCTGTGAACGGCAGGGTCCCGACAGCGACCTGCAACGTCGTGCCCGGCGTCTCGAACGACTTCGCGGGCAAACCCGCCAGGTGCAGGGGTGGAGCCGCGACGCGGCGCTGACTTGCGGACAGGTGGTACGGGTGGTCGGGCACTCGCAGCCGCGCTTCAATGACCATTGGCTGGTCACCCGGCTGCGCCACGTCGGCCGCCAGCCTGAAGTCTTCGAAGGCCATGACCCCTACGACATCGCCGCAATCGTTGCCCAGCTGGCAGTACCCGATACCACGCAGGAGGACGACCTGGACAACTATGTCAATCACTTCGAAGTGATCGAGTGGACACATGCCTTCCGCCCCCAGCTCAAGCATCCCAGGCCACCGGCGAGCGGTGTGCAGCCTGCCACGCTGATGGGCGGCACGCCTGATGCGAGCGGTTGCCTGCCAGTGCGTTTCGACTGGCAGCTCTCGGCACCAATGCCGCCAACCTGGCCACGGGCACAACTGGCCGTTGAACGCATTCCTGTGGGACACCGGCTGAGCGAGGGCGACCGGGTGCTGATAGCCTGCCTGGACAACGACCCCGACCGCCCCGTGATCTGCGCCCTGCTCGCTGCAGCAGGGCAGCATGCTACGCCACGCCTGTGGCTGGATGGCCTGGAAATGAGCACGCTACCCGAGGCGCTGCAAGTGAAGGCCGGGCAGTCCCTGACGATACGGGGTAGCCAGGAGCTGGTCGTGGAGGGTCTGGCGGGAGCCCTGAAGATGACCGGCCAGGGTATCGGGGTACAGGGCAGTCATGCGCTGCGCCTGGGACAGCAGCCTCTGCAGGCCGCCCTGAAGGACCTGCGGCTCGACACAGCGGAATACGCGCCAGGCCGGCAGGTCTGGTACATCGTGCGCATGGCCGAACCGGGGCTGGAGCACCTTTCGCGACTGAATGCCGAGGATGTGCTGTTCGAGGGCCGCAGCGACGAAAATGGCTGCCTGGGGCTGACGCCCATCGATCGTCAGCGCCTGGCCGTCGAGTATGCCCGTACACCGGGGCAGTTGTGCCTGCTCCAACCGGGCCGCTGTGTGACGCTGTACGAGCACCTGCATCGCAGCGAGCAGCAGGACCTGCACGTCGCGCTTCTGGAAGTCGGGCGTTTGCAGCCTGCTCCTTAGCGGGGTGACTCACAAGTTCGGGCGATACTCTTGATGTCAGGCAGAGCGCAGCCGCAAGGCGTAGCAACGCAGCGTCGCAACGAAGATCACGGCGCACTGGTACGGCGGACTCGTGATTCACCTCGCTAGCGGCCCTTGAAAGAGGGTGGCCGCTTGTCGATGAACGCGGCCATGCCCTCCTTCTGGTCATGGCTGGCGAACACCGCGTGGAACACGCGACGTTCGAAACGTACACCCTCCGCCAGGCTGACCTCGAAGGCCCGATTCACACTTTCCTTGACCATCATCGCCACCGGCAGGGATTTCTCCGCGATCAGCCCAGCCACGCGCACGGCCTCGTCGAGCAATTGCCCGAGCGGTACCACCCGCGAAACCAGGCCGGCACGTTCCGCCTCGGCGGCGTCCATGAGCCGGCCACTGAGGCACATTTCCATAGCCTTGGCCTTGCCAACGGCGCGGGTCAGGCGCTGGGTACCGCCCATGCCCGGCAGAACACCGAGATTGATTTCCGGTTGACCGAAACGCGCGTTGTCCGCCGCAAGGATGAAATCGCACATCAGGGCCAACTCACAGCCACCGCCCAGCGCGTGGCCAGCCACCGCTGCGATGAGCGGTTTGCGACGGCTGGCGACCCGGTCGCTGGCTGCGAAAAGGTCGTCGAGGTAGATTTGCGGGTAGGTCAACTCGGCCATTTCCTTGATATCGGCCCCCGCCGCGAAGGCTTTTTCAGAACCGGTAAGGACGATACAGCCGATATGGGCATCGCGCTCGAAGGCGTCGAGGGCCTGGTTGAGCTCCTCGATCAACTGTGCGTTAAGCGCATTCAGGGCCTGGGGACGATGCAGCGTGACCACGCCGACCCTTCCTCTAATCTCTGTGAGAATAGCCTCATAACTCATTGAATTAATTCCTTATTTTTCTTTTTCAATCGCGCAGCAAATCAAACAAATCACCTGCAAAAACAACCGCAACTAATTGATTTATTGGGTTATTTCTATCGCAATTGCCGTCGCCTCTCCGCCACCAATGCAAATGGCCGCCACACCTCGCTTCAGGCCACGGCGGCGCAGTGCCGACAACAGCGTCACGAGGATCCGCGCGCCCGAGGCACCTACCGGATGCCCCAACGCACAGGCTCCACCGTGGACATTGACCTTGTGATGGGGCAACTCCAGTACGCTCATCGCCACCAGGCTCACCACCGCGAAAGCCTCGTTGATCTCGAACAGATCGACCTGTTCGGCGCTCCAGCCGGTACGCGCGAACAGCGCACGCACGGCGCCGATCGGCGCGGTGGTGAACAGCCCAGGCTGATCCGCATAGGCAGCGTGGCCATGGATCACCGCCAGGGGTGCCAGGCCGCGACGCTGCGCTTCGGAACGGCGCATCAGCAACAGCGCCGCCGCGCCATCGGAAATTGAACTGGAGTTGGCCGCAGTGACCGTTCCGTCTTCGCGAAACGCCGGCTTGAGCGTCGCGATACGTTCCGGCCGCGCCTTGGGGGGCTGCTCATCGCGGCTGATGGTGCCCGTCTGTTTGCCCTGGGGCACTTGCAACGGCACGATTTCTTCGTCGAACCAGCCGCTGTCCATCGCTTCCTGTGCCCTGCCCAACGACGACAGCGCGTAGGCATCCTGCGCTTCACGGCTGAAGCCATGACGTTGCGCACAGTCTTCGGCGTAGGTGCCCATCAGTCGACCAGGCTCGAAGGCGTCTTCGAGCCCGTCATAGAACATGTGATCGAGCACTCGACCATGGCCCATGCGATAGCCCTCACGGGCGCGGTCCAGTAGATAGGGGGCGTTGGACATGCTCTCCATGCCGCCGGCCACCACCACGCTGGCACTGCCCGCCAGCAACAGGTCATGAGCCTGGATCACGGTCTGCATGCCGGAACCGCACATTTTGTTGACCGTCGTGCAGCGTGTCGCCAGGCTCAGCCCGGCCCCCAGTGCCGCCTGGCGCGCCGGGGCCTGGCCGAGACCTGCCGGAAGCACACAACCGAACAACACCTCTTCGATGGCTCCGGCCTCGATGCCGGCCCGCTGTACCGCAGCGCGGATCGCCGCGCTGCCCAGCTGCGGCGCGCTGAGCCCCTTGAGGTCACCTTGAAAACCACCCATGGGCGTGCGCGCCGCACTGACGATGACCACCGGATCCTGCTGAGCTTGAACGGACATGCTGTACTCCTTGCGAGATGGGGCAGCGATGCCGCCGTCGGGCGACACAGCAACGCCATCGACCACTGCGATGGCCATCTCTTGAGCGTAGCGGAAGAAGACGGCCCTGAACGCCTCATCACCGGCAGCGAATCGCGCCGTCCCGTTGCGGTCAGATGCCTGACGACCATTGCGGAGAAACTCGACGTGCGCCGATTACTTTACCTGTTGCTCACCACGCTGATGCTCGGAAACGGCGGCTGTGCACTGTTGCCCGACCAGGACCCGCTGCTGATCGACGTGGCCGGGGTCGAGCCCTTGCCGGGCCAGGACCTGGAAGTGCGGATGGCGGTCACGCTGCGGGTGCAGAACCCCAATGACCGAGACATCGACTACAACGGCGTGGCGTTGCGTCTGGAGGTGAATGACCGACTGCTGGCCTCCGGGGTCAGTGATCGGTCGGGTCGGGTGCCGCGCTTTTCGGAAAGCTTGGTCGTGGTGCCGGTGAGCATCAGCGCCTTTTCCGCCCTGCGCCAGGCGCTGGGGCTGGCCCAGGGACAGCAGATCGAGCAACTGCCCTACACGCTGCACGGCAAGCTTTCCGCGGGTCCGTTCGCCACCCAGCGCTTCGAAGCCAGCGGCACCCTGGACCTGAGACCCCGCGCATCGAGCCCCGACGGCCGCTGGCTCAGCGAGCCGCAGCCATGAGCCGGTTGACCTCGCTACGCACCATGTTGGCGAACTCTGGCGGGCTCATGGCGTCGAGTTCGGCACGTACCCATTCGGCCCACTTGCCCTTGCGCTTGGATTTTTCCCCGATCAGGCGGGCCGCTTCACCCTTGGCCTTGCCCAGATTGCTCTGCCATAGCTCGAACAGGCGCGCCTTTTCGTCTTCGATCGCCGCACGTTCGGGCAGGCTGAGATTGGCGAGATTGAAACTCATGGCGGTTACCTCCTACTAAAACCGGGTGCAATCTTACACGGGGTGACGCGCAGGTTCATCGCGTTGCAACTTTTGCCTTGCCGCCCTACTCCATTGCTCAAATGCCATCCACTGAAAGGAAACCATCATGGCTCGCAAGACCAACGCGCAAAACACCGCCGACCAGATCAAGGATCAGGCATTCAGCGAACTGCAGGCGCTTATCGAAGAATCGGAGAAACTCCTCAAGGACAGTGCATCGCTGGTCGGCGAAGACGCCGAGACCCTCAAGGCACAACTGGGCCAGAAGCTCACCCAGGCCCTGGATGCAGTGACCAGCGTACGTGAGCGTACCCGCCCGGTGGTCGAAGCCACCGAGACCTACATCGGCGGCCATCCTTGGCAGACCGTGGCGGTCTCCGCCGGATTCGGCCTGGTGGTCGGCCTGCTGCTGGGCCGTCGCTGACGGTAGAAGCTTCAGCCGCCCTACCGTTCGGCCAAGCGGCATGTAGTTCGGTAGGCAGCGGCTTTGGCCGCAATACAGTTCAGTCAGGCCGGGTAGGAGCGGCTTCAGCCGCGAAGCGACCGCATGTTCATGACAGATGCAGTGCATTTCCTGGCGCTTTCGCGGCTAAAGCCGCTCCCACCGAGCCACATGCCGCTTAAGCGAACAATATTGGCTTTAGCCGCGAAGAGGCCCCGAAGTTCACTGCATCTGCCATGAACACAAGGCCGCTCCAGCCAGTACCTGAGCGGTCGGTCCGGGCCTGACGTCCTAAAGTGCGCGATGTACCAGGGTCGGCTTGGTGAAGCGGTGCGACTTGTCCACCTTGGCCTGCAGCTCGGTGAGTTGAGCCTGACCTTCCGCTTCAGTGGCGTAGGGGCCGAGTATGATCTGCTGCTTGCCTTCGATGTTGACGATTGTCGGTGCGTAGTGCCGTTCCAACAGCCAAGCGCTGGTGTCACTCACCGCCTCACGGGTATTCATCTGGATGTACCACTTCGGCTCGCTGACCGGCGCTGCCGCCGCTGGCGCATTGGCCGTGTCGGAACGAGCCGGAGCCTCGGGCTTTCCGGCATCGCACGCCGCCAATGCCAGCATCGCCATCATCATTACCATCTTGCGCACGTGGGATCGCTCCTGATTGAAGAGGCGCGAGTCTATCACCCCTGACGGGTCGCTCGACGCCCTGCGTTAAGGTGCCGCAGCCCCTGGATAGCGCACCGAGCACGCCGCGCCTCGGGAAGCCTGAGGCTGAAGCGGGAACGACAATGATGTAATCGGATGTTTCGACACGCCGGTAAAACGGCCGCACGGGCAATGCGCCGGTGACGGCGGTCTATGCTCAGCAGCGCACCTGCTTCATTCAAGCCTGTCGGCAGGAGTCCATCGATGTGCAACCATGACCCGCTTCACTGTTTCGTACCGCCCTACATTCTCGAACACATGACCCAGTCCCCCCATCGCCGGGTCAGCCAATGCGCAATCGCCAACCTGGCCGGCGGCTCGGCGTTTCTCGCCAGCCGCCTTACCGCCCAGGCCACCCCCGGCCTGCTGCCCGTCCAGCCCGGCCCAGGCGGCAGACACCGCCTGATCTACGACGCGGAAGGTACGCCAAGGCTGCCCGGACGCCTGGCGCGCAGCGAAGGCCAGCCCGACAGCGGCGATCCGGCAGTGGATGAGGCCTACGACGGGTCGGGCCTGGTCCATGACTTCTACGACAAGCTGTTCGCGCGTGACTCGCTGGACGGCCAGGGCATGGCACTGGTTTCCACCGTTCATGTGGGCGAGGTCGACCTGCAAGGCGATGCGGTGCCATTGAACAACGCCTACTGGAATGGTCGGCAGATGGCCTACGGAGATGGCGACGGCGAGGTGTTCCGGCGCTTTACCGGCAGCCTGGAAGTGATCGGCCACGAACTCAACCATGGCCTGCAGAGCTTCACCTCCAACCTCACCTACCAGGGCCAGTCCGGCGCACTGAACGAGCATTTCGCCGATGTGTTCGGCATTCTGGTGCGCCACTGGCACGAGGGCACACCGGCTCGCGAGGCCAGCTGGCTGGTGGGCCGCGAATTGCTGGTGCCGGCCACCACACGACGCGGGATCCGCGACATGGAACAACCCGGCCAGGCCTACCGCCAGGACCCCGACCTGGGCGACGACCCGCAGCCGGCCCACATGAGCGACCTCTATACCGGCCCGCGTGATCGTGGCGGCGTGCATATCAATTCCGGCATTCCCAACCGCGCCTTCGTACTGGTGGCCAAGGCGCTGGGCGGTAATGCCTGGGACGAAGCCGGGCGGATATGGTATGACACACTTCTGCAATTGCCAGCCGACAGTCAGTTTCTCGACTGCGCACGGCTCAGCATCGAGATTGCCGGGCGCAAGCCATACGGGCCTGCGGCGCGCAAGGCCGTGGCGGCCGCCTGGAGCGAGGTGGGTATCCTGGTCTGATCCCGAGGAGGAAACCGTTCATGAAAGTCTGTTTCGTCCAGTCCGGCGGATTCGTCGGTGCGGTGCGGCGTTATGAGGTCGACACGGAACAGTTGCCTGCCGAACTGGCCCAGCACCTGCGCCAACTGGTGCTGGACAGCGGCCTGCGGGCCTCGGGCCAAGTCATTGCAAGCCAGGCGCGCGATGGCCGGGAATACGAGCTGACCATCGAAGACCAGAGCAGTACCCTGTGCCTGGTGTTCGACGAGCACAACATTCCCCAAGCCGTACGTCCTCTGCTGGGCTTTCTGCAACGCCAGGCCCGTCCGGACCGTCCCTGAGCGGCCCATGCCGGGCTGGCAGTCCGCCGCCCGGCAGTTCAGAATATCCGCCCGATGCCGGGCGAACGTCGTCCTGCGGCTGCGGTCCATCATGTAGCCGCACCCGCGCGGTCATTAACCTGTGTGCATAATTACAAGCCGTCACCACGGTAACAGGGTATCTTCCCCTGCCCTGCATGACTCTCTCAGAACCAGTATTCACGGTGCCGATGAGTATCGAACCTCCCAGCCCCCCGCCAGCGGGCCTGATCATCTGCGAGCACTGCGACTCGCTGTATGAGATCCACCCCTTGCGTGCCGGCGAAGCCGCCTATTGCCTGCGCTGCGCTGCGCTGCTCAGCCGTGGCCAGCGCATGTCGCTCGAACAATGGCTGGCGCTCACCCTCACGGCGGCCATGCTGTTCATCTTGGCCAACATATTCCCGGTCATCAGCATCAGCATGCAGGGCCTGAGCAACGAAGTGACCCTGTGGCAATCGGTGCAAGCCCTGGCCCAGGGCCGCATTACGCTGATCGCCCTGGTCGCCGGGCTATCGATCATCTTCGCTCCGCTGCTGCAGATCGTCCTGCTGCTCTGGGTCTTGCTGCATGCTCAACGCGGCATCGTCGCGCCGGGCTTCAAGGCCTGCATGCGGGCACTCGAACACCTGCGACCGTGGAGCATGCTGGAAGTGTGCATGCTGGGGATCCTGGTGGCGATCATCAAGCTGGCCGGCATGCTCGATGTGCATCCCGGCGTCGGGCTCTGGGCCATGGCGATGCTCATGGTGCTCATCCTGCTGATCGCCAACCGCAACATCCGTCGCCTCTGGGACCTGCTCGAGGTACGGCCGACATGAGCCGCATCCCCTATGCCTGGCAGCATCGGCTCAACCTGTGCCACCTCTGCGGCTATGCCTGCCCTGAGCACGCCCACTGCTGCCCGCGCTGCGATGCACCGGTACACCACCGCAAGCCAAACAGCATCGCCCGTACCTGGGCATTTCTCATTGCCGGCATGATCTTCTACATACCGGCCAACGTGTTGCCGGTGATGTACACCAACATGCTCGGCAACAGCAGCGAAAGCACGATCATGAGCGGCGTGATCGATTTCTTCCATCACGGCTCCTGGGACATCGCCCTGCTGATCTTCATCGCCAGCGTACTGGTGCCGTGCCTGAAATTCGCCGTGCTCGGCATGCTGCTGGTGACCTGCCAGCGGCGCAGCCGCTGGGCGATGGTCGAGCGTACCCGCCTGTATCGCTTCATCGAGCTGATCGGCTACTGGTCGATGCTTGATGTGCTGGTCGTGGCCCTGGTGGCTTCCCTGGTGCAGTTCCGCGAACTCAGCAGTATCGAGCCGCGCATCGGCATCCTGTTCTTTGGTTTGGTCGTGGTGATGACGATGTTCGCCGCCATGAGTTTCGATCCCCGGCTCATCTGGGACGCAGAGGTTGAAGATGTCTGACAACACCCCCCCGAAAACGGCCGCTACACCACCTCAGCCGCAGATCAGGCAACGCAAGGCGCGCATCTCGCTGGTATGGCTGGTGCCCATCGTCGCCGGCCTGATCGGCCTGTCGATGGCTCTGCACGACTGGATGAACCTGGGTCCGAAGATCACCGTGAGCTTCGAGACCGCCGAGGGCCTGGAAGCCAACAAGACCCAGGTCAAGTACAAGAACGTGGTGATCGGCATGGTCACCGCCATCAGCCTCAGCGAGGATCGTACCCACGTTCTGGCCACCATCGAGCTGAACAACTCCGCAGGCCCCTTCACCCGCGTCGACAGCCAGTACTGGGTGGTACGACCGCGTATCGGCGCGCACGGCATCTCCGGGGTCGACACCCTGCTGTCGGGAGCCTTCATCAACGCCGACGCCGGCAACGCCGAGCAGACCACTCATGAGTTCGTCGGCCTGGAAACCCCGCCGCCGGTAACCTTCGGGGAAAAGGGCAAGCGCTTCATCCTGCACACCGACGACCTCGGCTCACTGGATATCGGCTCGCCGATCTATTACCGGCGCATCCAGGTCGGCCAGGTGGTGGGCTACAACCTGTCCGATGACGGCAAGGGTGTCGACGTGCAGATCTTCATCAATGCTCCCAACGACAAATACATCACCACCGACACGCGCTTCTGGAACGCCAGTGGCGTGGACGTCACGGTCGGTACCGCCGGCCTGAAGATCGACACCCAGTCACTGGCGTCCATCGTCTCGGGCGGTATCGCCTTCCGTGAACCGAACTGGAGCCCCGACGCCAAGCCCGCCGCCGAGAACGCGGAGTTCCGTATCTTCGACGACCAGGCCACCGCGCTGGCGCCGCCAGACGGCGACCCACTATATATCCGCATGCGCTTCAAGCAGTCGCTGCGTGGCCTGGCGGTCGGTGCCCCGGTGGACTTCCTGGGCGTCAACATCGGCAAGGTGCTGTCCGTTGACCTCGACTACGATGGCGATACCCGCACCTTCCCTGGGGTGGTCGGTGCGCTGATCTACCCAAAGCGCCTGGGCGCCGCCGAAGAAAAACTTCGCGACCTGGCCGGCAACGGCGATCCCGACGAGCAGTCGGCACGTATTCTCGGCTCATTCATCGGCAATGGCCTGCGCGCGCAGGTACGCACCGGCAACCTCCTCACCGGCCAGCTGTACATCGCCATGGAGTTCGATCCCAAGGCTCCCAAGGTCACCTTCAACCCCCGGGCACGACCTCTGGAAATTCCCACGGTGCCTGGCAGTTTCGACAAGCTTCAGGAGCAGTTGCAGGCCTTCGTCGACAAGCTCGGCCGGGTGCCGATCGACGAACTGGCCGCCAACCTCAACGGCAGCCTGAGCGAACTGCAAAAGACCCTCAAGACCGTCAACGGCAGCGTGCTGCCGCATGTGCGCGGTACCCTGCAGCAGGCGGAGAAGACCCTGGCCAGCGCCAACGACAGCCTGGCCGAGGACTCGCCAGGCCGCCAGCAGCTCGGCCAGATGCTTGAAGAAGTGCAACGGGCCGCACGCTCGATGCGCGTGCTCACCGACTTCCTCAGCCGCCAGCCCGAATCGCTCATCCGTGGCCGTAGCGGCGATGCCGCGCCGGCGTCGTACAAGAGTTCGTCACGCACCAAGACCCTGGAGCCGCAACAATGACCCTGCGCCTGAAACTCGCTGTCCTGGCCACGGCCCTGGGGCTGGCCGCCTGTTCCTCACCGACCATGCACTACTACACGCTGGTCGCGCCGTTGCACAGCGAAGCAACCAGCGGCGCGCCTGCGCCGTTCCAGTTCGAGATGCTACCCGTATTGCTACCCGTCCAGGTCGACCAGCCACCGCTGGTGGTGCGCCAGGGTGACGGCAGCCTGGCCATTCTCGATACCGAACGCTGGGGTGCACCGTTGGGGGATGAATTCCATGACGCCCTGACCGCACAGCTCGAACAGCGCTGGGGTCGCCGTGACATGGCCGGCCTGCCGAAGGAAGGCGACCTGCCGGTGCTGTCGCTGCGCACCGACGTGCGTCGCTTCGAGTCGGTGCCCGGCCAGTATGCACTGCTCGATGTGGTCTGGAACCTCAGCCTGCGTGGTGGCGCAGAGGGCGGCAAACGCCAGACATTGACCTGCAGCAGCGTGATTCGCGAGCAGGCCGGTAGCGGGTTGGACAGTCTGGTAATCGCGCATCAGAAGGCCATCTCGCGCCTGGCTGACAGCATCGCCCGCGGCACACAGGCGTGGGTCAGCCAGCCGGGCAAAGGCTGCCCATGAGCGTCGCAGCGTCGAGCGATACCCGGGAACAGGTGCCGCTCGAGGGGTGTAATACTTCTGTTACCCATAATTAACCGAGCCGCGTTCAAAATCGTACAAAAAAGTTCAAATCCCCCCTACTGTCCTCGCTGATTTCCGGGTAATGTTCGCGCTCTGTAACATTGTTCTGCGAACTCCCACATACGACCATCAGTTGCTGCTGTTCCAGCTAGCAGGTCTGTTCGCTTCTTCTTACGTCAATTTATACGCAAGGCTTACACCCTATGCGGCAGATTTTCGAGGACAAACGGATGACAGGGATCGGTCCCCGCCTGAAACGCGAACGCGTACGCCTGAAACTTTCCCAAAGCGCCCTGGGCGCCATAGGCGGCGTGGAGGCCAACGCCCAAGGCAACTACGAGAATGGCCTGCGCTCACCGCGCGCCGATTACCTGTCGAAGCTGTCGGAAGTCGGGATCGATGTGAACTACGTGATCACCGGCCGCAAGATGCCGGCGCCCGCCAACGACAACGCCACCGCTGAATCCGAAAGCCTGCTGGAACAGACGGTGTCGGGTCTGCATGCGAGTCTGCACGGCATGAACCAGCACCTTTATCAGCTGGCGCGGCTGCTCGAGGCCCGGCAAGGCCAGGACGAAGATCTCGACCACGAGTACGTGCAGAACCTGTGCAAGGACGCCGAGGCGATCAGCCTGGCGGCGGTAAGGCTCATCTACAACACGGCAAGAACCCGCTGAATCACCAGCAGGCTCGCTTCGACGGTCTCACTGGCCAGCATCGACTGAAACACCAATACTGTTCGCTTAAGCGGCATGTGGCCCGGTGGGAGCGGCTTTAGCCGCGAAAGCGCCAGGAAACTTACTGCATCTGTTGTGAACATGCGATCGCTTCGCGGCTGAAGCCGCTCCCACCCGGTCTAACTGATCAGTATTGGCTGAAACACACACCCTCATGCCAAGCGTGGCACCACGGTCACCCAGTAACGTGTGCGACGTTCGATGCTGACTGGCAGGCTGGCGGCCAGCAGGTCGAGGATCGCCTCGGTGTCGTCGAGGCGAAACACGCCGGTGACCTTCAGCTTCTCGACCCTCGCATTGCAGTTCAGGATGCCGGGGCGATAGCGTGAAACCTCACCGAGAAAGCTGCCTAACGCACGGTTTTCCACGCTCAGCACGCCAGAGCGCCAGTCAGGCTGCGCAGGGTCGAAGTGCTCGACAGCGCCGATGCCGCCATGACCCAGTGCTGCGCGCTGGCCCGCCAATAGAGACTGGCTGGCCCCTGCCTCGGCCAGCAACAGGGCGCTGCCCGTGTTCACCGCGACCCGGCAACGCTGCGCGTCCAGGCGAATGCACAACCGCGCCGAGTCAACGAGCACCTGGCCCTGGCGGGTGGCGATCGTCAGCGGCGTGTTACCGGGGACGACGTCCAGCGCTACCTCGCCCTCGATCAGGTTCAAGGCACGCAGCCCATCGCGAAACCTCAGGCTGACCGCCGACGCCGTGTTCAATTGCAGACGGCTGCCGTCCGGAAGGTTCAGGGTACGCCGCTCGCCGGTTGCGGTGCGCAGATCGGCCGTCCAGGCACGCCAGGGGGTTTGCGTGCCGAGCAGCCAGGCGCCTGGTATACAGGCCGCCATGACCAGGGCCTGCTTGAGCATTCGGCGGCGCCCGGCCTCGGCAGATGGACGATCGAGGCTGGCCAACGCCAGTTGCGCCGGAACCTGCGCGAAGCGCTGACGCAGCCCTTGAGCTTTCTGCCACATCTGCTCATGGCGCGGACACTGCATCCGCCATTGCTGCAAGCGGGCGTGGTCTTCGGCACTGGCACCGCCCGACTCGATGAGTGCCAACCAGTGTGCGGCAGCCTGTGCCAGCTCACGGGCCTGATCGTCGTGCGGCCGCCTCACAGGTCGGCCATCAGGCAGTGGGCGTAGGCCTGGGCCATATAGCGCTTCACGGTGCGCTCACTCACCTGGAGGCGCTCGGCGATCTGCGCGTAGCCCAGGCCTTCGAGCTGGGCCCACAGGAACGCCCGGCGCACCCCGCCCGCCAGACCGTCGAGCAGCTCGTCGAGGGCCTGCAGAGTCTGCAGGAGCATCCAGCGTTGCTCCGGCGAGGGAATCAGTTCCTGGGGCAAGGTGGCCAGTGCATCCAGGTAAGCCTGCTCCAGTTGGCGCCGGCGGTGATGGTTGAGCATCAGGCGCTTGCCCACCGTGGCCAGATAGGCACGCGGCTCGCGCAGCGCCTCCAGGGCCTGGCCTTGCGGCCCCAGCAGCACACGCAGGAAGGTTTCCTGGCTGAGGTCGGCTGCATCCCAGGCATTGCCCAGGCGGCGGCGCAACCACGACTCCAGCCAACTGCTGTGTTCTCGATAGAAAGCGTCCAGGCCAGGCTGGAGAGGATGGACTGCGTCGGTCATGCCAGCGGCACCAGGAAGTCAGCTATTGAAATGCGAATAATTCTATTTAACTTACCCGTCGCCGCCAATCTGAATTTTCTGCCAACGGCCATTGGTCGCATGGCTCTGGCAGACCGTGACCGGCAACTATGCTTAGCCGGTCGTGTACGACATCACTTTTTCAACCCACTTCCTTCCTGCCTTTCAACTTAAAGGACTATTGAAATGCTGACACCACTGGAAGACGACTACATCGAACAGGCCGTAGGCAATCTGGTTTCGGGCCTGGTGTTCGCCGATGAATCCCTGCTGCGTCGTACCATGCACCCCAACAGCCGGATCATGAGCTACAGCAATGGACAGCCGCAGTGGTACACCCTCGACGAGTTCATCGAGACCATTCACTGCGAAACCACTGCGGAAAGCGACTTCAGCCCGTTCTGGGAGGGCCAGGCGCTACAGCCGTCGACCGATCCTGGCAAGCCGGGCAACGAATACCGACGTTCGCTGAAGGTGTACGCCGATTGCGTGAGCATCAACCGCCGCTATGTGACCGCCTATCCGCAACCTTGACCAAGCCGTCCACACCCTATTGAGTGATAGCCAGAAGCCCGATACTGTACATAAAAACAGTATCGGGCTTTTTCATGCAGTTGATCGACAAGCTGAGCATTCTGGCCGACGCCGCCAAGTACGATGCCTCCTGCGCCAGCAGCGGCGCCCCCAAGCGCAGCTCACAGGGCAAGGCCGGGCTCGGCGCCACCAATGGCATGGGCATCTGCCACAGCTACACGCCGGACGGCCGCTGCGTGTCGCTGCTCAAGGTGCTGCTCACCAACTTCTGTCTCTACGACTGCCAGTATTGCGTCAACCGCCGCTCCAGCGACGTACCCAGGGCGCGTTTCAGCCCCGAGGAAGTGGTCCGCCTGACCCTGGACTTCTACCGGCGCAACTGCGTGAGCGGACTGTTTCTAAGCTCCGGCATCATTCGCTCGGCCGACTACACCATGGAGCAACTGGTCGAGGTCGCCCGCCAGTTGCGCGAAGACCACCAGTTCCGCGGCTACATTCACCTCAAGACCATCCCGGATGCCGATCCGGCGCTGATCGCCCTGGCCGGGCGCTACGCCGACCGCCTCAGCGTCAACATCGAGCTGCCCACCGACCGCAGCCTGCAGACCCTGGCACCGGAGAAGAACGTGGTCTCCATCCGCAAGGCCATGCACACCATCCACGATGGCGAGCAGCAGGTGCGCGACGAACCGCGCGCGCCGCGTTTCGCCCCCGCCGGACAGAGCACGCAGATGATCGTCGGTGCCGACGCCACCGATGACAGCACCATCCTGCGCAGCGCGCAGACCCTCTACAGCAGCTATAAACTGCGCCGGGTCTATTACTCGGCGTTCAGCCCGATCCCCAACAGCCCCGGCAGCGTGCCCCTGGCCGCCCCGCCGCTGCTGCGCGAGCATCGTCTGTACCAGGCGGATTTCCTGCTGCGCGGCTACGGCTTCAGCGCCAGCGAGCTGCTCAAGGGGCCGGGGGACCTGGCGCTGGACATCGACCCCAAGCTGGCCTGGGCGCTGGGCAATCGCGAGGTCTTCCCGCTGGACCTGAACCGCGCCGAGCCCAACCTCATCGCGCGCATTCCCGGTATCGGCCTGCGCACCGCGCAGCGGCTGGTGGAATTGCGCCGCCAGCGGCGGATCCGCTATGAAGACCTGGCGCGTATGCGCTGCGTGCTGGCCAAGGCGCGGCCGTTCATCATTACCAGCGACTACCGTCCGACCCAGGCCGAGTCGTCCAGCGACCACCTGTACCAGCAATTGCGCGACCGCCCGCAGCCCCAGCAGATGGGCCTGTGGGCATGATCCGCCTGGATTGCGACGACCTGTTCGACACCTGGCGGCAACAAGCACGCTGGTTGCTCAGCCATGGGGTAGACCCCAGCCGGGTCAGTTGGGGCGGCGAGCACGACATCGATCTGTTCGGCAGCGATGAGGCCTTGCCAGAGGGTGCCGGTCCGTTTCAGGCCAAGGTGCCCCTGGCGCTGGTCGAGCAGCTGCAGGCTGCGTCGCAGTATCGTGGCGAGCAGCGCTGGAGCCTGTTGTACGAAGTGCTGTGGCGGGTCTGCCATGGCGACCGCACCGCCATGCTGGCTGGCGACCGACTGGGCAGCGAGCTGCAACGGCGGCTCAAGCAGGTCAGCCGCGAGGCCCATCACCTGCACGCCTTCCTGCGCTTCGTGGCGCTGCCCGCCGAAGCACCGCATGCCGACGCGCTGCCGCCAGAGTACGTGGCCTGGCACGAGCCGGCCCACGACATCCTGGCCTGCGCCAGTCGGCACTTCATCGGCCGCATGGGGCGTCATCGCTGGATGATCGCCACGCCCCGCGACGGGGTGTTCTACGACGGCGAGCGCCTGCACCACGAACGGATCTGCCCACCCGCCTGGCAGGCCATGGCCCGCCAGGCGGACGATCCGGGCGGTGAGCTGTGGCTGACCTACTACCAGAACATCTTCAACCCTGCACGCCTGAACCCCAAGGTCATGCAAGGCCACCTGCCGACACGCTTCTGGAAGAACCTCCCGGAAGGCCCGCTGATTCCAGAGCTGATCAGCCAGGCGCGCACCGGCAAGCAGCGCGACGGCCAGGCCCGCGACGTTGCGGCGCGCCCCGGCAAACGGATCCGCGCAGCCGGTCCACCGCGCTAAAGGCCAGTCAGTCCGGCCTGGCAGCGAGGTGAAGCCTGCGCTGTATTGCGCTAAAGACCAAAACTTGTCAGTTAGACCGGGTAGGAGCTTCAGCCGCGAAGCGACCGCCTTTCACAACAGATGCAGTGAGTTTCCTGGCGCTTTCGCAGCTGAAGCCGCTCCCACCGCGCCACATGCCGCTTAATCGAACAGTATTGCGCTAAAGACTGATATGACCGTCGATGCACGCGACGGCATCGCCGCCCACCCAGATGTCATCGCCCATCCGCTGCACGTGCACCCGGCCATCGCGACCGATCGCCGTACCCTGGCAAACCACGTAGCGCTCCACAGCCAGCCCCTCGTCGAACAACCAGCGTGCGATGCCGGCGTTCAGGCTGCCGGTCACCGGGTCTTCCGGCATGCCGTCGCCACCGATGAAGGCGCGCACCTCGAAGTCCGCCTGCTCACCCTCTGTCGCCGGATCGCAGGCCGCGAACAGGCCCACGGCCAGGCCGTCGAGCTGGCTGAAGTCCGGTTTCACCGCCAGCACCTCAGCGCGGCTGGCCAGGCGCAAGGCCATCCAGCCGGCGCCATTGTCGACCCAGCGCGCCTCGAGCACCTGTCCGGTCGCCAATCCCAACGCCGCGCAGACTCGCGCCTGCAGCTCGGCCTGCAACGGACCGCTGCGCAGCAAGGGCGGTGCGGTAAAGGCCAGCCGGGACCCATCGCGACGAATGCGCACCAGCCCGATACCACACTGCTGGATGATTTCCTCGCCCTTGGCTACGCCACCGGCCTCCAGCCATGCCCGGCAACTGCCGAGGGTCGGATGCCCGGCGAAGGGCAGTTCCTTGACGGTGGTGAAGATCCGCACCCGATAATCGGCACGTGGATCGGTGGGCTGCAACAGGAAGCAGGTTTCACTGAGGTTGGTCCAGTTGGCCAGTGCCGCCATCTGCTGCTCGCTCAGCGTGTCGGCCTGCAGCACCACCGCCAGCGGATTGCCCAGCAAAGGGCGGTCGGTGAACACATCGAGTTGTTTGAAGGCATAGCGGCGCATCCTGAAGCTCCCGTCCATTCAGAACCCGCGAGCCTGTCACAGCCACGACAAGCGGGTAAAGCCATGTGTGAGCGGTTAAGCTCTCAGCAGCCTGATGAAGGAGTACCCATCCATGCCTGACAGCCTGACCCTCGAACGGCTTTGCGACTACCTGCAGCAACCGCTGCTGGTGATCAGCGGCGCCGGAATCAGCACCGCCTCCGGTATTCCGGACTATCGCGACCGCGACGGCGTGCGGCGCGGCAAGCAACCGATGATGTATCAGGAATTTCTCAACGACCCCGCCGCCCGCCAGCGCTACTGGGCCCGCGCCCTGCTCGGTTGGCCCCGCATCCTCGCCGCACAGCCCAATGCCGCGCATCAGGCACTGGCCAGTCTGCAACAGGCCGGACGCATCGGCGGATTGATTACTCAGAACGTCGATGCCCTGCATGCGCGCGCCGGCAGCGACGCCACCGAGCTGCACGGCAGCCTGCATCGAGTGCTGTGCCTGGATTGCGGCCGGCGCTTTCCGCGCGCCGACATCCAGGCGCGTATGCTTGCCGACAACCCCTACATGGCCGACGTCCAGGCGCGCCAGGCTCCCGATGGCGATACCCTGCTCGACCCTGTCTACGTGGCGGATTTCCAAGTACCGCCTTGCCCGGCCTGCCAAGGCTTGCGACTCAAACCCGATGTGGTGTTCTTCGGTGAAAACGTCGCCAGCGCCACGGCTGCCCGGGCGGCGGCCCAGGCCAGCGCGGCGCCGGGTCTGCTGGTGGTCGGCAGCTCGCTGATGGCCTGGTCGGCGTTTCGCCTGTGCAAGGCGATGGCCGAAGACGGCAAGCCGATTCTGGCCATCAACCAGGGCAAGACCCGCGCCGACCCACTGATCACCGCACGCACGGCACAGCCGTGCGAGCTATTGCTGCCAAGCGTCGTACAGGCCCTGGGCTGATCCCCATACTGATCGCTCGCTCCACCAGGATCAAAAGCAACCGAAGCGAACAGCCTTCGGCATTACGGCCCTTCAGAACAGGTCGAGCTGGCCGCCGACCAGCGTGGTGAAGTCATCGTCGACGAAGGGCAGGATCGCATCGGCCAGCGGCTGCAGCTGACGCGTCACGTAATGGTCGTAGTCGATGGGCGCCTGGCGAGCTTCCAGGGGTTCAGGCCCGGCAGTGGTCATCACGTAGCTGATCCAGCCGCCGTTCTGGTACTGCCGCGGGCGACCCTGGCGGTCGTTGTATTCGTCGGCCAGGCGCGCGGCGCGTACATGCGGCGGCACGTTGCGCTCGTAGTCGCCCAGCGGGCGGCGCAGGCGCTTGCGGTACACCAGCAGTTGATCATGCTCGCCGGCCAGGGTGCGTTGCACGTAGTCGCGCACGAACGCCTGGTAAGGCCGGCGCTGGAAAATCAGCAGATACAACTGCTGCTGGAACTCGCGGGCCAGCGGCGACCAGTCGGTACGCACCGACTCCAGGCCCTTGTAGACCATCTCCTGCTGACCATCGGCGCGTGTCACCAGGCCGGCGTAGCGCTTCTTGCTGCCCTCCTCCGCACCGCGGATGGTCGGCATCAGGAAGCGGCTGAAATGGGTTTCGTACTGCAGCTCCAGGGCGCTGCGCAGGCCGTGGGCCTCGCGCAGGTGGGTCTGCCACCACTGGTTGACGGCCGCCACCAGCTCGCGGCCGATCGCCTCGGCCTCCTGCTCGCCGTGCGGCCGGCCCAGCCAGACGAAGGTCGAGTCGGTGTCGCCATAGATCACTTCGTAGCCGCTGGCCTGGATCAGCTCGCGGGTCTGCTGCATGATCTGGTGCCCGCGCAGGGTGATCGACGAGGCCAGGCGCGTGTCGAAGAATCGGCAGCCGCTGGAGCCCAACACCCCGTAGAAGGCGTTCATGATGATTTTCAGCGCCTGCGAAAGCGGCGCATTGCCCTCGCGCTTGGCCGCCTCACGGCCCTGCCAGACCCGCTCGACGATACTCGGCAGGCTGTGTCGGGTGCGCGAGAAACGTGCGCCACGAAAGCCGGCCACCGAGTCCTGGTCGGTCGGATGCTGCAGGCCTTCGATCAACCCCACGGGGTCGATGAGAAAGGTCCGAATGATCGACGGGTACAGGCTCTTGTAGTCGAGCACCAGCACCGACTCGTACAGGCCAGGCCGCGAATCCATGACGAAGCCACCGGGGCTGGCCTCGGGCATGCGTTCGCCAAGGTTCGGCGCGACGAAGCCCAGGCGATGCATCTGCGGCATGTACAGGTGATAGAACGCCGCCACCGAGCCACCGCTGCGGTCTGCGGCCAGGCCGGTGACCGTGGCGCGTTCGAGCAGGAAGCTCAGCAACTCGGTCTTGGCGAAGATCCGCGTGACCAGTTCGCAGTCCTTGAGGTTGTAGTGCGCCAGGGCCGGCTTGTCTTCGGCGAACATGCGGTTGATTTCGTCCATGCGCTGGTAAGGCGTATCGATGGCCTTGCCCTCGCCCAGCAGCGTCTGCGCCACCGACTCCAGGCTGAACGACGGAAAACTCCAGGTGGCCGAGCGCAGCGCCTCGATGCCATCGATGATCAAACGGCCGGCGGCCTCGGCGAAGAAGTGCTGGCGGCTGCCGTGCTCGCGCCAGCCCAGTGGCGTGGCGCCGCGCCCGAGCATCAGCGCAATGCCCAGGCGCCGGGCATGCTCTTGCAACACGCGCAGATCGAACTGCACCAGGTTCCAGCCGATGATCGCGTCGGGGTCGTGCTGTGCCATCCAGCGGTTCAAGGCGTGCAGCAGCTCGGCGCGGCTGGCGCAGTAGTGCAGCTCGAAATCCAGGCCGCTGGCGTCACCGTTGGCCGGCCCGAGCATGTACACCACACGCTGGCCACAACCTTCCAGGCCGATGGAATACAGCTCGCCCCGCTCGGTGGTTTCGATGTCCAGCGAGACCAGCCGCAGGCGCGGGCGGTAGTCGGGCGCCGGGCGTAGCTGTGCCTGCAGCAGTACTCCACTGCCGTCGTCACGGCCACTGAACTGCACGGGGGCGTTGATGAAACGCTCCATGAGGTAGCGCTCCGGCGGACGGATGTCGGCTTCATAGACATCCAGGTTGCCTTTGCGCAATAGCTTCTCGACCGCCAGCAACTGCCGGTACTGCTTGCAGTACAGGCCCACGACCGGGCGCTGGCGGAAATCGCGCAGCGCCAGTTCCCGCCACTCGATGCCGGCCTCGTCGCGCAACAGTGCTTGCGCGCGTTCACGCTGCACGACCGGCACGAACGCCACCTGCACTTGCGGGGCCAGGCGTATCAGGCGTGGCCCCTGGTCGGTGGCCAGCCACAGCTCGACCTCGGTGCCTTCCGGCGTATCACGCCAGTGGCGGCTGAGAATGAAACCCTGTTGTAGATCCAACGCTGCCTCGCCTGCTTGAACTGGATAGGGATTCTACCTGCGGCACACGCCGGGCATTCGCAGAAAACCTCATGGACCACGCGCTGCTGCCGATAAACCGGGCAAGAGGCATGAAGTCGGCAGGGCGACGGGCAGCCGTCTATACCTGTTCATTATAAGCGCCCGGTAATAGCACTATGACTGCATCCCAATCTCCAGCCATCGCGACGCTCGGCACCGCGCCCTCGCGCAATGCCCTGCTGGTCAGACGCACATTGTTCGTGCTGCTGGGGCTGTTGGGCGCCATTTCGCTGCTGATGGTCGCGGTGGTACTGTCGATCGCCTGGCAGCTCAACCGTGAGACCAGCGCCCACAGCCAGCGCCTGGTGGACAAGCTCTGGCAAGCCACCGAGCAACGCCTGACCACCACGACCCGCGACAACGCCAACTGGGGCGACGCCTACAGTGCCCTGCACCTGCGAACCGACCTGGACTGGGCGTTCACCCGCGACAACCTCGGCCCGTCGTTATTCAACCACTTCGGTTTCGAGGGCATCTTCGTCATTGGCCCTGGCAACCGTACCACCTATGCCGTCGAGCAAGGTCAGCTCAGCGACGCCAGCCTGCAGGCCTGGCTCAAGGTCTTCCCTGAAGACCTGATCCGGGAGGCCCGCGAGGCCGACGACGAGGACGATGTCGCCCTGCGTATCGTCGAGCGCTATGGCCAACCTGTGCTGCTCAGCGCCGCCCGGCTCGGCCCTGGTAACAGGGTCTTCCTGGAAGGAACCGCCGGCGAGCAGTCGGTGCTGGTCCTGGCCTATCTGCTCAATCCAGGCAAGCTCAGGGCATTGGGTGACAGCTACGAGATCGATCAACTGCGCGCTGCCATCGACAGCACGGATACGACCGCCGAGCCACAGCTGCGGATCACCCCACAGTGGGTGCTGCGCTGGAATCCGGAGCAGCCGGGCAACCGCCTGCTCAAGGTCCTGTTGCCGACACTGCTGGTTTCACTGGTCGTGTTGCTCTTCATGGCCGTGCGCATTGCGCGCCGAACCCTCAACAACGCCCGCCTGCTCGACCATCAATACACCGTCATCCAGGCCAGCCGCACCGCCCTCGGCGACAGCGAGGCGCGTTTTCGCAATCTGGCCGAGGCCGCTTCCGACTGGTTCTGGGAAACCGACCTGGAACTGCGGTTGCTCTACCTGTCCGAGCGCTTCGAAACCATCACCGGACAGCCGGCCCAGGCTTGGCTGGGCCAGCGTCTCGACCACCTGCTGCACAGTCTGGAACAGCCATTGGGCACGTGGATCGCCAACCAGCATACCGGCGGGCCGCGGGCAGTGCTGCGCTGTACCCATGTCACGCTGCACGGCGACACCCTGACCAGCCTGCTCGCCGCCAGGCCGGTGCTCAACGCCGGCCAGGTGGTGGGCTACCAGGGCAGTGCCTCGGATATCACCCGTGAGGTGGCAGCCGAGGCACGTCTGCGTCAGTTGTCCGAGCATGACGCCCTCACCGGCCTGGCCAACCGCTCGCGCCTGCGCGAGGCGCTGCAGACGCGTCTTGAGCGTCTGCCGGGCGAGGCTGAGTCGCTGGCGTTGCTGACCCTGGACCTGGATCATTTCAAGCCGGTCAACGATCTGTACGGCCACAGTGGCGGTGACCAGGTCCTGCGTGAGGTCGCGCTGCGCCTGACGCGCTGCCAACCCGAGGGTGCACTGCTGGCACGCCAGGGAGGCGACGAGTTCGTGATGCTCTTCGACACCGTGCCTGACCAGGCAGCCACCGAAGCCTTGTGTCAGCGCCTGATCGGCGCCATCGACCAGCCGTTCGTGGTCAGCGGCCAGGAAGTGGTCATCGGTCTGAGCATCGGTATCGCCTGCGCGCCGACCCATGGCACGGTGGCCGAAGACCTGCTGCGCTTTTCCGACCTGGCGCTGTACCAGGCCAAGAAAGGCGGTCGCAATACCTGGCGCTTCTATGAGCCCGCCATGACCCAGCTCATGGAGCGCCAGCGCGAACTGGAAAAACATCTGCGCAAGGCTCTGCAGCACGGCCAGTTCAGCTTGCGCTACCAGCCCCGCTATGACATCCGCAGCGGCCGCATCAGCGGCGCTGAAGCGCTTATCCGCTGGGAACATCCGCAACTGGGCCTGTGCATGCCCGACCAGTTCATTGGCCTGGCCGAGGAAAAGGGCCTGATCGTGCCGCTCAGTGACTGGGTGCTGCTGCGTGCCTGCACCGATGCGCTGCAATGGCCAGGCGAGCTGCGTGTCTCGGTGAACATTTCCGCCGTGGAGTTTCGCACCGCCGGGCTGGTGGAGCGCATCCGCTCGGTGCTCGCCGCCACCGGCCTGCCGGCGGCGCGGCTGGAACTGGAGCTGACCGAACGGGTGGTGATCGACGATGCGCCATCCAGCCTGGAGCTGATGCTGGCACTCAAGGCCCTGGGCGTGCGCCTGTCGATGGACGACTTCGGTACCGGCTATTCGTCGCTCAGCTACCTCAAGGATTACCCGTTCGACACCCTGAAGATCGACCGCAGCTTCATCAACGAGATCGACCGCAGCGCCCAGGGCCGCTGCATCGTCCAGGCGATCATCGACCTGGGCCGGGCACTGTCCTTGAGCGTCACGGCCGAGGGGGTCGAGACCGAACAGCAGTTGCAGCAGTTGGCCGCCTTCGCCTGCGATGAAGCACAGGGCTACTTCCTGAACCGCCCCATGCCCCTGGCGGCTCTGCTGGAGGCCATTGCCCGGCAAAATGACAGCGCCTATCAACCCCATTGACGTTTTCTTCCCGGTACACGCCGCTTTCAGGCTTGCGGCCCGAACCGGCTTGCCCGATGCTTGCCCGGCAAGGTTACCGACAACAAGCCCCGTACCCGGAGAGCGCCATGAAGACCGTTGCCCAACTGCTCAAACTCAAACCCGAAGCGCACCGCCAGGTCCACAGCATTGCTCCGGATGCGCTGGTCATCGATGCACTGCGCCTGATGGCCGAGAAGAACATCGGCGCCCTGGCCGTGGTCGAGAACGGTGCCGTCATCGGCGTGGTGAGCGAACGTGACTATGCCCGCAAGATGGTGCTGCTGGGCCGCTCCTCGGTCGGTACACCGGTCAGCGCCATCATGAGCAGCAAGGTGATCACCGTGGACTCGGCGCAGAACGTCGAGACCTGCATGAACCTGATGACCGACCACCACCTGCGACACCTGCCGGTGGTCGACAACGGCGAACTGCTCGGCCTGCTGTCGATCGGTGACCTGGTCAAGGAAGCGATCGCGGAACAGGCCAGCCTGATTCAGCAGCTGGAGCAGTATATTCGCGGGGAGTGACGCCACCTAAGGCCGGCGCTTGGGGTCGTGCAGACGCTAGCGGAATCCGGCGCAGCGGCCTGGCCGCAAAAAAGGCCGGCCCAGGCACAGGTCCAGTGCGGCTGAACCTGTGCTGGCGAGGCTTGATGGAAAACTCAGTCGTCGAGGGCCGCCGCAGCGCCCTTGCCGCTCTTCGCCGCTTTCGGCGCCGGAGCTGGCGCTGGCGCTTCGGGGGCCGCAGCGGCCGGAGCCGGTGCAGCGGCTTCCTTCTCGCGCATCGGCATCTGGTCGATGGTGGCGAAGATTTCCTTGGGCTCGATGCTGTCGGCCTCGATCTTCTTCTCGCCGTCCTTGCCTACCAGAATGACGCGGGTCTTGTTGCCCGCGCCCAGTTTCAGCTCACGGATCAGCGCCATGGTCGCTTGCGCGTCCATACCCTTGCCGTTGCGCTCGCCGATGGTGTTCACCACGGTGTACAGCACCATGTTGCGCTGCGCGAACGCCTCGCGATTGGCCGGCTCTTCCAGGGCTTTCTTGAGATGTACCAGGGTCGGGTCGGTGGGGCTGGGCGCGATGATGATCAGAGGCCTGGCCTTGCCGCGCTCCTGCGCCAGCGGCGTATCGCCATCGGCGGCGAACACCGGCGCGGCGGCCAGCAACAGGGTGGCAAGGGTCAGTGACCGGATAGGCATGGGGAGCTCCTTGTAAATCCATGGGTCGGCATGTTGCGATGTGATTCGCAAATCCCATGTGGGTTTCTACCCCATGTGAGTCCTTTCGGTACAGCGCAAATTTCACCCGCCCGGCCAGTGGTGCCTCAGGCCAGCAGGCTGTGCAGTGCTTCGACGATCCTTTGCGCTTGCGCGCGCGCCAGGGTGAGCGGCGGCAGCAGACGCACCACCCGGCCACGGGTGACATTGATCAACAGCCCCTGCTCACGGGCTGCCGCCAGGGCCAGACCCGGAATGGCCGAGTGCAGCTCGATGCCGATCATCAGCCCCAGCCCGCGCACCTCGGCCACCTTCGCGCAATCCGCCAGGCGCGCCTGCAGGGCCGCCAGCAGGTACTCGCCCTGCTCGCGGGCATTATTGACCAATTGTTGCCGCTCGATGACTTCCAGCACGGTGCAGCCTGCCCGACAGGCCAGGGGGTTGCCACCGAAGGTACTGCCGTGGCTGCCGGGGGTGAACAGGCCGGCGGCCTGCCCCCTGGCCAGGCAGGCACCAATGGGCACGCCGTTGCCAAGCCCTTTGGCCAGGGTCATGACATCCGGCACGATGCCGGCGTGCTCGGTGGCGAACCACCGACCGGTACGCCCCAGCCCGGTCTGGATCTCATCGACCATGAACAGCCAGCCGCGCCGCGCGCAGCGCGCCTGCAGCGCTTGCAGATAACCTGCCGGGGCGACCCGCACCCCGGCCTCACCCTGCACCGGTTCTACCAGCACCGCCGAAATGCGTGCGCCGTGACGGGCGCAGGCCTGGTCGAAGGCCGCCAGGTCGCCGAACGGCACGCGCAGCACATCCCCCGGCAACTTCGCGAATCCCAGACGTACCGCCGGGCCGTCGCTGGCGGCAAGGGTCCCCAGGGTACGACCATGGAAGGCGTCTTCCATGACCACCACCAGGGGCTGCTCGATGCCCTTGTACCAGCCGTGCAGCCGGGCGAGCTTGAGGGCCGCCTCGTTGGCTTCGGCACCGGAATTGCAAAAGAACACCTTTTCCAGTCCGGACAGGCGTACCAGGGCACGCGCCAGACGTTGCTGCCAGTCAATGCCGTACAGGTTGGAGGTGTGCAACAGTAACCCGGCCTGCTCGCTGATCGCCTCGACCAGCGCGGGGTGTGCGTGCCCGATGTTGGTCACCGCGACCCCGGCCACCGCGTCAAGGTATTCGCGCCCGTCCTGGTCCCACAGGCGCGTATCGAGGCCACGTACGAAGTTCAGGGGCATCGGCTGGTAGGTGCTCATCAGGCAATCGGCGGTCATTACGGCGGGCTCCATGGTGGTGCGGGGTTGCCTTGCAGTATCGTTAGCCACCCTCGCTGGATAAACCCGGCAAAACTTCAATATCTTTCAAGTGTGAGTTGTCAATGGATCTATTCCAGGCCATGTCGGTGTTCGTCAAAGTGGTCGAGTCCGGCAGCATGACCGCCGCAGCCCGCGAATGTGCGATTTCCACCACCATGGTGGGTAATCACCTGCGCGCGCTGGAGCAACGCCTGGGGGTCGGCCTGCTCAAGCGCACCACGCGCCGCCAGCGTCTCACCGAGTTTGGCGAGGCCTATTACCAGCGTTGCACCGAGGTGCTGGGCCTGGTCGCCGACTCCGAGCAGCTCGCCGAGCAGACCGTCGGCGAACCCATCGGCACGCTGCGCATCACCGCGCCGCTGACCTTCGGCTCCGAGCGCCTGGCCCCGGCCCTGCATGGCTTCCACCAGCGTTATCCACGCATCCGCCTGGACGTGATGCTCAGCAACCAGCGCACCGACCTGCTGGAGTCCGGCTTCGACGCCGGCATCCGCATGGGGACGCTGCCCTCCTCGACGCGCCTGGTGGCCAGGCCGCTGCAGGACTACACCCTGACCATCTGCGCCGCGCCCGCCTACCTGGCGCGCCACGGCACCCCGCAGGTCCCCGAGGCGCTCAGCCAGCACGCTTGCCTGGCCTTCGCCTACCCGGCCGGCGACGACTGGAGCACCGTCGAACGAAAATGGCGGCTGCATGGCGTGGATGGCGAGATCGAGGTCCCGGTTTCCGGCCCCCTGACCCTCAATAACACCGCCGCGCTGTACCAGGCAGCGCGCAGTGGCATGGGTATCGTGATGCTGCCCGATGCGCTGGTCGAAGAGGACTTGGCCAGCGGCCGTCTGATCGCCCTGCTGCCCGAATACGGCCTGCCCAGCCGCCCGATGCACCTGATCTACCCGCAGGATCGCTATCGATTGCCAAAACTGCGCGCTTTCGTCGACTACGTGCTGGAACAGTGGGGCAAGCCGGCCGACTGAGCGCTGGCCGCAGCGCGTTCACACAAGGCCTCGAGCAGCGGCGCGATGGCCATGCTGTGGCTGTCGAAGCGAAACTCCGCGTCGACAGGCGCCTCGAACGGCGCGTCCCAGCCGGTGAGGTTGTGCAACTCGCCACGACGCGCCTTGGCATAAAGCCCCTTGGGGTCACGCGCCATGCACACTTCCAGGCAGGTGCTGACATGCACCTCGGTAAATTGCCCGACCGCGAACAGCCGGCGCACCCGCTGACGGTCCTCGGCGAACGGTGAGACGAACGCGCAGATCACGTGCAGCCCGGCACGCTGCAACAGCAGCGCCACTTCGCCAGCACGACGGATGTTTTCGCGGCGGTCGGCATCGCTCATGCCCAGGTCGGCGCACAGCCCACGGCGCAACTCATCGCCATCGAGCACCAGGGCACGCAGGCCCTGCGCGTCGAGACGTTGCGCCAGCGCCCTGGCCAGGGTGGTCTTGCCCGCTGCCGGCAGTCCGGTCAGCCAGAATACGTGGCCCTCGCCTGCGGCGGCGTTGGACGGTACGGAGGGGGAATCTGAAGCGTGGCTGGGCATGGTCTTCCTTGCATGACGAATGGCGCACTCCTGGCGTGACGGTAACGCCAAGCCCGAAGCTCGGCAAGCCAGGCTTGCAGGGCGGCGCCTCTGACGCATAAGGTGCGCCACACGCTTGAAACTGCAAGGACTTCCATGATCAGCATCCGCCCCATGACCCGCGAAGACTTCGCGCTGTTCTGGCCAACCTTCCAGGCCGTCATCGCCGCTCAGGAAACCTACGCCTACGACCCCGCGCTGAACGCCGAGCAGGCCGCCGCCCTGTGGCTGGACCTGCCGCTGCACACCCTGGTCGCCGAAGAGGACGGCCAACTGCTGGGCAGCTACTACCTCAAGGCCAACGCCGCCGGGCCCGGCAATCATGTGTGCAATTGCGGCTACATGGTCGCCGAGGCCGCACGAGGTCGCGGTGTGGCCAGGCTGATGTGCGAGCACTCGCAGCAGCTGGCGCGGCAGAGCGGTTTCCAGGCCATGCAGTTCAACTCCGTGGTGGCCTGCAATACGTTGGCAGTCGAGCTATGGACCCGTCTGGGCTTCGAGACCGTGGGGCGTCTGCCCAAGGCCTACCGGCATGCGCGGCAGGGGTTGGTGGACTGCCTGGTGATGTACAAGTGGCTGGGCCCTGACACTCGACCCGAACGGCCGATGCTGATCGGGCGCAAGAACATCGAGTCGGTGGTCTCCCGGCCACGGCGGCGTTGAGCGCACGGCCGTTCACGCCTCTCTTTTCGGCCCAGGGGACCTCAGTCGCAAAAAGCTTCCCGGCTGAAGCCGGTCCCACCGGGCCAGCGCGCCTGCACCCTGTGGCTATCCGGCATGAGGTGACACCCGTTCACTCCTTGACTTCGCTGAGCGCGAAACGCTGGCCCTTGGTGTCGCGCACCTCGTTGCCGACGATCCAGGCCATGGTATGGCCGTCGTGATCGACCAGGCGTTGCGGCGTGCCCAGACTCAGGGTCCCGATTTCACCGCTCCAGTCGCGGCGCGGATCGTGCTCCAGGTAGGCGTACACCTTGCGCTCGCGGATGCGCCACACAGGATGGGCCTTGCGGGTCGAGATCACGTCGTAGGTCAGGTTGGGGTTGAACAGGGCTGCGGCAGTCATGGCTGGCTCCGTGTGCGGTGAGGTGGCTGACTGCACGTTGAAGCCACGGGGAATGAGGCAGGATAGACCAGCCTCAAGGCCTCCCGTTTAAACCAGCCGACCAGCTGCACGCCCCGTCATCCGGGGCCTGCAGGCTGGGCGGCTGGCCATCATCGGGTGCTTTGCAGCGCGGCGGGCGGCTGCAGCAGTACGCGGGTGACCCGTCGCTCTTCGACAGCGGTGACCTGCAGCTTCCAGCCCTGGTGTTCAAGGCTGTCGCCGATCACCGGCAGACGGTCGAGCAGGCTCATCACCAAGCCGGCAAGGGTCTGGTAGTCCTCGGTGACACGCGCCTGAAAACCGGTGCGCTCGCGGATCAGGTTGAGGTTGAGGGCACCGGAGACCAGGAAATCATCGCCTTGCACGACGACATCCGGGCCGGCCATTTCGCTGGCGTCGGGCAACTGGCCAGCGATGGACTCAAGGATGTCGGTCATGCTGAGGATGCCGATGAAATCACCGAACTCGTTGACCACGAAGGCGATGTGCGTCGACTCCTTGCGCATCTGCTCCAGGGCGTTGAGGATCGAGAAGTTCTCCAGCAGGTTGATCGCCTTGCGCGCCATCAGGGCCATGTCCGGCTCATTGCCGGCCAACAGCTCACGCAGCAGCTCCTTCTTGTGTACGTAGCCTTGCGGTTCGTCGATGCCGCCCTCGCCCACCAGCGGCAGGCGCGACACCGAAGAATGCATCAGCTTCAGGCGGATCTTCTCGGCGTCATCCTTGAGGTCGATGTATTCCACCTCGGCGCGCGGGGTCATCACCGTACGGATCGGGCGCTCGGCCAGCTGCAGCACGCCGCTGATCATCACCCGCTCGCGGCGGTCGAACACCGCTTCTTCACTGCCCGTGGCATCTTCGACCAGGTCGCTGATCTCTTCGTCCACCGAGCCTTCCTCCAGCTTGCGCCCACCCAGCAGGCGCATCACCGCGTGGGCGGCACGCTCGCGGCGTGGCAGGCTGCCATGCGCCGAAGCCTTGCGGCGCTTGCGGGCAATCTGGTTGAACAGCTCGATGAGGATCGAGAAGCCGATGGCCGCGTACAGGTAACCTTTCGGAATGTGGAAGCCCAGGCCTTCGGCGGTGAGGCTGAAGCCGATCATCATCAGGAAGCCCAGGCACAGCATGATCACCGTCGGGTGTGCGTTGACGAACCTGGTCAGCGGCTTGCTGGCGACGATCATCACACCAATGGAGATGATCACGGCGATCATCATCACCGACAGGTGCTCGACCATGCCCACCGCGGTAATCACCGCGTCGAGCGAGAACACCGCATCAAGCACCACGATCTGCGCGACGATCGGCCAGAACAGGGCGTAGCTACCGGTGGTGGCGCGCTGGCTGACATGGCCTTCCAGGCGTTCATGCAATTCCATCGTGGCCTTGAACAGCAGGAATACACCACCGAACAGCATGATCAGGTCGCGCCCGGAGAAGCTCTGGCCGAACACTTCGAACAGCGGCGTGGTGAGGGTCACCATCCACGAGATACTGGCCAACAGGCCCAGACGCATCAACAGCGCCAGGGTCAGGCCGATGATCCGCGCCTTGTCGCGCTGGTGCGGTGGCAACTTGTCGGCGAGGATGGCGATGAACACCAGGTTATCGATACCCAGCACCAGTTCCAGCACGATGAGAGTGAGCAGGCCAAGCCATGCCGTGGGATCAGCAATCCATTCCATGAGGTCAGTTCTTCTGGCAGATATGGGGGGCAGACGTCAGCACGCGGTCAGCCAGGACCGGGCTTTGCTCGAGGACAGAGACGCTGATACAGGAAAGGCAGGCCGACTGGCCGTGCCGCAAGCTGTCGCTGCGGGCGCAGGGAGGGATCGAGAATGGCGTGGAAACGCGATTGCGGCGATTGGGAGGTTCCTGGAGGGTGTTCATGGCATCCTGAAATTCAATACGGGAGCAAATCCTATAACAGCGAGTCACATTTCGATGTTCGGATAAGTATTACAAAGCTTGACCGAGGTCTAGAGAGGATCGTGATCACGGCCGTGCTGCGACGATAAGCCACAGGCCTGCAGCGACCAGTTGTCAGACAACGGTGCTTCCGCGCTGGAGATCAAGGCCTGATTTGTTTTAAGATATTGCCAATTCGACGCATGACCCCGTGTCGCGAGCTGCCTTTGTGGCAGCGACCGCAGATCCGGTGCATCGTCAGACTAATAAGAAAGCCCGTCCCTATGACGGGCTTTTTGCGTTTTCAGGATCTGCAAATTGCGGTCGACCCGGCGTTGCCAGGCTGGCCATCCTTTTCATACGAACTCATCGAGGCCCATTTCCATGCTGCGGTATGTAGTATCCCACCTGTCCCAATGGCTTAAACGTTTCTCCTCGGAACAGGACCCACGTCACCATGCAGACAAACGCTATGCTCGCGACTTCACCCGCGAACAGGAGCGCGAGGCCAGCTGGAGCCTGTCGAGCATCCTGCTGGTGGTGGCGCTGAGTGCCTACTGCCTGGGTGGGTTGGGTTACTACGCCAAGACGCACATCTGGGACACCATGAGCGAAGCGCAGAAGGAACAGATGGCCCAGGCGATGATCGTCAGCGCGCAGAACCTTTGACGCGCGGCTCCCGCCAGGCCCACAAGGGGAAGCATGACGCTTCCCCTTTTTCTTGCGTCCCCTTTTCATCGGCCTGCGACCGACGCCCGGCGGGCCTGAGCTGTTAAGATGTGCGGCTTGTTTGTCGACGACTTCCGCCATGACTCCGCAATCCCTCGCTATCCTGCACCAGCATCTGCTCGATGCCCTGTCCCCCGCACCGACCGAAACTCGCCGCCTGTTCCATGGCCGTGGCCGGGTATGGCCGGGACTGGAGCACATCACCGTGGACTGGCTGCAGGGCGTGGTACTGGTGGCACTGTTCCGCGAGCCTGAGCCGCACGAACTGGATGCCCTGCGCCAGCAGCTGCACGAGTGGACCACCTCCGCGCCATGGCGGGACAGCCAGGCGCACAGCCTGCTGCTGCAGCACCGCTACAAACCGCAAAGCGACAGCGAATGGCTGCTCGGCGAGCCGGTCGAGCATTGGCTGATCAGCGAAGGCGGCCTGCGCTTCAAGCTGGATCTGGGCCGCAAACAGAACACCGGCCTGTTCCTCGACATGCGCCTTGGTCGCGACTGGGTGCGCCAGCAGGCGGCAGGCAAGCGCGTACTCAATCTTTTCGCCTACACCTGCGGCTTTTCCGTGGCCGCCATCGCCGGCGGCGCGCAGCAGGTGGTCAACCTGGACATGGCCAAGGCCGCGCTGAGCCGTGGCCGGGAAAACCACAAGCTCAACGACCACGACCTGGGCCGGGTGAGTTTTCTCGGCCATGACCTGTTCAATTCCTGGGGCAAGGTCAGCCGCAGCGGCCCCTACGACTTGATCATCGTTGACCCGCCGTCCTTCCAGAAAGGCAGCTTCGTGCTCGATAAGGACTACCAGCGGGTGCTGCGCCGTCTGCCGCAGCTGCTAAGCCCCGGTGGGCGGGTGCTGGCGTGCATGAACGATCCGGCCATTGGCCCGCAATTTCTCATCGAGCAGACGGCCCGCGAGGCGCCGCAGCTGCAGTTCGTCGAACGCCTGGACAACCCGCCAGAGTTTCCCGATGCCAGTGTCGATGGCAGCCTCAAGGTGCTGGTCTTCGCTCTGGACGAGAACGCACCGTCAACCGAACCGGAGTTTCAAGCATGACTCAGCTTCCCAAGCACGGCGCCGTGTTGTTCGGCAAGGACCTGCCAGGCCTGGCACAGTTCTACCGGCAGGTCGCCGGCCTGCAGGTCACTGTGCAGCAAGCGCGATTGATCGTCATGGAATCGGCCACCTATCAATTGGTCCTGCACGCGGTGCCAGCAGAGGTCGCCAAACGCCTGGAGATCACCCGTCCGCCGGCGCTGCGCCAAGACCTGCCGGTCAAGCTGGTGTTCCCCGTCGCCAGCCTGGCGGCCGCCCGGCAACAGGCCGAACAGTGCGGCGGCGGTCTTGGCACACCTGCCCAGGAGTGGGAGGCACGCAACTTCAGGGCCTGTGACGGTTTCGACCCCGAGGGCAACGTGGTGCAGCTGCGCGAAGCGGCCGGCGAATAAACCGACAACCTGCGTCCAGTACGCGGGTCAGACTCCCTGAAAGGCGGCGCTACGCCGGACATAGAGGCGGTCGATCATGCTATCGTCACAAGCGATTGGACGATTGCGCAGGCGCCCCGCAAGCTGGCGGTTGTCATGAGTGGTGAGGGTGAAATGGCTGAATCCGTCCTGATGGACCGTTTTGCACGCAAGGTCGACTATCTGCGCCTGTCGGTGACGGATCGTTGCGACTTTCGCTGCGTGTACTGCATGGCCGAAGACATGACCTTCCTGCCCCGCCAGCAGATCCTCAGCCTTGAAGAGCTCTACCAGGTTGCCGAAAGCTTCGTCGCCCTGGGCACCCGCAAGATCCGCCTGACCGGCGGCGAACCCCTGGTACGCTCCGGCATCGTCGGCCTGTGCGAGCGCATCGCCGCCCTGCCCGGCCTGCGCGAACTGTGCCTGACCACCAACGGCTCTCAACTGGGCAAACTGGCCGCGCCGCTGTATCAGGCCGGGGTACGGCGCCTGAACATCAGCCTCGACAGCCTCGACCCGCAACGCTTCCGTGAATTGACCCGTACCGGCGACCTGCAGCAGGTCATCGCCGGCATCGATGCCGCCATCGCCGCCGGTTTCACCCATACCAAGCTCAACTGCGTGGTCATGCAAGGCCGCAACGATCACGAGATCAACGACCTGGTGGCGTTTGCCGCCGAACGCCAGCTGGACATCTCCTTCATCGAAGAAATGCCCCTGGGCGCGATCAGCGAGCACAGCCGCAAGGAAGCTTTCTTTTCCAGCGAAGCGGTGCGCCAGCGTATCGCCGAGCGCTACACGCTGCTGCCCTCCACCGAGTCGACCCAGGGCCCGTCGCGCTACTGGCGCGTCGCCGAGGCACCGGCCATCCGCATCGGCTTCATCTCGCCGCACAGCCATAACTTCTGCGCCACCTGCAACCGCGTACGACTCACCGTCGAAGGCCGCCTGCTGTTGTGCCTGGGCAACGAGCATTCGGCCGACCTGAAAGCCGTGCTGCGCGCCAACCCCGGCCAGCCGCAAGTGCTGCGCGAGGCCATCGTCCAGGCCATGCAGCTCAAGCCCTGGAGCCACGATTTCCGGCTCGATGATGAAGTACAGGTCGTGCGTTTCATGAACATGACCGGCGGCTGACCGGCGTCATTTGCCACAAGGTTGTGCGGGTAGCGGTTACTGTGACAGCGACCGGGTTCGGTCGAGGGCGGGCTCGCAGGCTCGGTGGGAAAATAGACAGAAGAGCCAGCGACGTGGTCTAGACCCGTTGGTCACTTCAGCGCCGCGCGCTGGCTCCATGAGATCAACGCTATCCCAATATGGCCGGGTGATACAACCGGCACGTGCTGCATGTCCCGGTTTTGCAACAGAATGAAGACAGCGCCACCAGAACCGTGGCGCCGTCCCCTCGGGACTAGGCGACGCGGGCGCTGGGGCGCGCCTGGTGCCAAGCGTGGCGCAGGCAGCCCAGCTGCTCTTCGATGAAGTCCCGGTCGGCGGCGGCCTTCTTGCCGACATAGCCCAGACCACGCCGGTACATCGGCAATGCCGCGCACAATTGCGGCTGGGCATTGCGGAACGCCTGTTCCTCGGTATGCGGTGTCATGGGGTCCAGGCGGACTTCACCCGCGCGGGTGATCCAGAGTACGTGGCTGTCCAGGGTGTCTTTGCGGGCGGCAAACAGACGAGCCAGTTCATCAATGGTCAGGGTGTTGATAGTCATGTTGATGCTCCTTCGCTCGTTCACTGTTTCAAATCAAATGGCTTGATACATCGACTCGGCGCCGAACAGGCGGTGAACGCGACGATACGTGGCGTGCCACCGGGACCATCCGGGCTTGAAGGAGATGCAGGTAGCCTTGACGGGAAGCCACTACAGCGCGGCGTCGGATCCAGAGGAAGAACAGCGAAAGCCGATTACTCGACTGGCGATCGGGAACAGATCAGCCACAAGCGCGTCATGAGGTCGGTTCGCCAGCTCTCGCCTGTAACGACGGTCGGCCGGGTCATCTACGTCAATCTGCCTTGTGGGCAGCCTACATCCTGGAACATCCCGACGGCTTGTCGGGCCTGTTCTGTACACCTTTGCAGCACTCCCGATCGGGGAGATGGCCTCATCATGCAAAACGAAAAGGCAGACGTCAACAAGTTTTGTAGTGAATATTTCGACCCACTACAAAACTTGTCAGTCTGCCTGTGACCGCGTATTCCAGAAGCGGCGCGGGCCGCCGCCGGACGAGATCAGCGAGCGCTGAGCGCCGAGTAGCTGTTCATCAGGTTGCGGTAGTTGGGCAAGCGCTGGCTGAGCAGGTTGCCCAGGCCTTCGATGTCGTTGCGCCAGTCGCGGTGCAGCTCACAGGCCACCGAGAACCAGTTCATCAGTTGCGCACCTGCGGCGGTCATACGCGCCCAGGCGGCCTGCTGGACGGTTTCGTTGAACGTGCCGGACGCGTCGGTGACCACGAACACTTCGAAGCCTTCGGCAATGGCCGAGAGCGTCGGGAACGCCACGCAGACATCGGTGACCACACCGGCGATGATCAGTTGCTTGCGACCGGTGGCCTTGACCGCCTTGACGAAGTCTTCGTTGTCCCAGGCGTTGATCTGCCCAGGGCGTGGAATGTACGGCGCATCCGGAAACTGCTCTTTCAGCTCCGGCACCAGTGGGCCATTAGGACCTTGCTCGAAGCTGGTGGTGAGGATGGTCGGCAGGTTGAAGAACTTGGCCAGGTCACCCAGGGCCAGCACATTGTTCTTGAACTCGTTGGGCGAGAAATCCTGAACCAGGGAGATCAGGCCGGTCTGGTGATCGACCAGCAGTACGGCGGCATCATCCTTGTTCAGGCGTTTGTACGGGGTACTCATGATGGACTCCTTCTTCGGGATTGAACCGGGCCGCTGATCGGCCCGGTGGGTTTGCACGCAGGTGACGCAAATCAGAACGCGAAGCAGGAACAGCCGAACGCGCCCCAGAAGCCCTGGAAGTCGCTCACCGGAGCATTGGACAGGCGCGCCTTCTCGTGGCTGTGGGCATGTACGGTGCACGGCCCGCTGCATTGGTGAACCTGGGCCAGCACCGGCGAGGCCGGCCGCCAATGGCCCTGGACCTTGGCCACCGGCGACCAGTCCGGCAGCACCGGCAGACGCTTGGGCCCCAGGGGTTCGAAGTCGTCGGCGCCGTACACCACCTTGCCGTCGACGATGGTCAGCACCGATTCGATCCACTTGATCGCTTCGGGCTCGACACTGAAGAAGTCCGCCGACAGCGCCGTCAGGTCAGCCAGCTGGCCGACACGGATCTGGCCCTTCTTGCCCTGCTCAGAGGAGAACCACGCGCTGCCGTGGGTGAACAGCTCCAGCGCGGTTTCCCGCGGCAGACCTTCCGGATAGAGTTCCAGGCCGCCGACGGTGCGTCCGCTGACCATCCAGTACAGGGAAGTCCAGGGGTTGTAGCTCGACACCCGGGTGGCGTCGGTACCAGCCCCCACCGGCACGCCTTCGGCGAGCATGCGCTTGATCGGCGGCGTCGCCTCGGCGGCCTTGGCACCGTAGCGCTCGACGAAATACTCCCCTTGGAAGGCCATGCGGTCCTGGATGGCGATGCCGCCACCCAGCGCGCGTACCCGTTCGATATTGCGCGGGGAAATGGTCTCGCAATGGTCGAAGAACCACGGCAGGCCGTTGAACGGAATGTCGCGGTTGACCTTCTCGAACACGTCCAGCATGCGGCTGATCGACTCGTCGTAGGTGGCATGCAGGCGGAACGGCCAGCGGTGTTCGACCAGATGACGCACCACCGGCTCCAGGTCGTTCTCCATGTCGCCAGGCAGGTCCGGGCGCGGTTCACGGAAATCTTCGAAGTCGGCCGCCGAGAAGGTCAGCATCTCCCCTGCCCCGTTGTGGCGGAAGAAGTCGTTGCCCTGGTGCAGGGTCACGCTGCTGGTCCAGTTCTTGAAGTCGGCCAGTTCTTCCTTGGGCTTCTGGGTGAACAGGTTGTAGGCAATGCGCACGGTCAACTGTTTTTCGCGGTTCAACTGCTCGATCACCACGTAGTCGTCGGGGTAGTTCTGGAAACCGCCACCGGCGTCGATGCAGCTGGTAATGCCCAGGCGGTTCAGCTCGCGCATGAACTGCCGGGTGGAGTTGACCTGATAGTCCAGCGGCAGCTTCGGCCCCTTGGCCAGGGTGGCATAGAGGATCATCGCGTTGGGCTTGGCCACCAGCATGCCGGTGGGGTTGCCGTTGGCGTCGCGGACGATTTCACCGCCCGGCGGGTTCGGCGTGTCTCGGGTGTAGCCCACCACGCGCAACGCGGCACGGTTGAGCAAGGCGCGGTCGTAGAGATGCAGCAGGAACACCGGCGTGTCCGGCGCCGCCTGGTTGATTTCGTCGAGAGTCGGCATGCGCTTCTCGGCGAACTGGAATTCGTTCCAGCCGCCGACTACACGGACCCATTGCGGCGAGGGCGTGCGCGCTGCCTGATCCTTGAGCATGCGCAGGGCATCGGCCACCGAGGGCACGCCTTCCCAACGCAGCTCCAAGTTGTAGTTCAGGCCGCCGCGGATCAGGTGCAGGTGCGAGTCGTTGAGGCCCGGGATCACCGTACGCCCCTTGAGGTCGATGACCTGGGTGGCGCTGCCGCGCAGGGCCATGACCTCGGCTTCGCTGCCCACCGCGACGAAACGTCCGCCGCTGATGGCCACCGCGCTGGCCTTGGGATTCTCGCGGTCAACGGTGTGGAACTTGCCGTTGAACAGGATCAGTTCGACATTATTCATCGCAGTACCTTTGGCAGAAGATGGGGAGGTGCCGGACTGGCCGGCGAACGAGAAGGCAGGCAGGATCGCCGCCGCCGCGCTGAGCAGCGAACTGTTGGCGATGAAGCGCCGCCGCTGCAGATCGGTCTTGTCGTCACTCATGGGTCGACTTCCTGTCGTTGGCAGAAGCATTGAGCCAGCCAGCGCACAGCCGGGTGGCGGCCGGCATCATCAGGTACACCACCAGCAGGACGATGGTCAGGGTGATGAGCACGTTGCTCATGAAATAGCTCGACAACCAGGGGCGCAGCGCCAGTACGGGCTGCCACAGCAGTGGCACCAGCAGGCTGAGCGGCAGGATCACCAGGTACGACACCACGGCCTGCTTCCAGCGCGGCGGCGGTGGTTGCTCGTCGAAACCGGGGTTGAACCAGAACTCACTGTGCGGCGCGACCTGGGTCTGGTCCCCATCGGCCAGCATAGGCGCGGCCTCGCGCACCAGCTCGCGCCGCTGGTCAGAGTCCAGCCACTGCTGCATGGCCTCGGTGGAGGCGAAGCGCAACACCGAGGTGAATGCCTGCAGGCCGCCATTGCGACCGCGCATCACATCGACACCCAGGTGCCCGGGGGTCTGGCTGGCAATGGCGACGATGCGTTTGAGCCACTGTTCGTAGTGCGACTCGTGCCCTGCCTTGATCCGGTGGCGGATCACCAGGGTGACGACTTCGACGCTGGGCTCGCTCGCCTTGGCGTCGAGACGAGAGGTATCGGGCATTTCCGGCGGCTCCATGACTCATCGGTCGGGACACCAGGCCAGTCGGACGGCCTGGGTCGATTCGAGAGTGATGGTGCCGCCGATCAGCCTGCGGTAATTGGACGCATGTGCCGTGTTGGAAGTGAAACACTCACCCGATGGGCAGCGGCGCGGACATGTATTCCTGAATGCGCGCGCGCAACCAGCGTTCGGCCGGATCGTTGTCGTGCACCCCGCTCCAGACCATCGACAGCTCGGCCGGATCGATAGGGAACGGCGGGTCCTCGGCGCGCAGGCGACTGCCTTCCACCAGCGGACAGGCGGCATAGTCCGGGACGGTGGCAATCATCTCGGTGCCCGCCAGCAGCGCACGCAAGCCGTTGAACTGCGGCACCGCCAGCACCACCTTGCGCGTGCGGCCGACCTTGGCCAGGTCCAGATCGATATTGCCGCACAGGTCGCCGGAGAACGACACCATGGCATGCGGGCGCGAGCAGTAGTCGTCCAGCGTCAGCGGTTCGGGGCGCGCGTCACCACGAATCACCTTGCAGGGAATGTCGCGCAGTTTCTTGCGCTTGGCATTGGCCGGCAGGTCGACGGTCCAGCTCACGCCCACGGAAATCTCGCCACTGGCCAGCAGCGACGGCAGCAGCAGGTAGTTGGCACGGCGGATCACCACGATGATCCCCGGTGCCTCTTCACGCAGACGCGCCATGAGCGGCGGCAGCAGGCCGAACTCGGCATCGTCCGACAGACCGATGCGAAACACCTCGGTGCTGCTCGCCGGGTCGAAATCCTTGGCACGGCTCACAGCCCCGGAGATGGTATCCAGTGCCGGGCGGATTTCCTTGAGAATGTCCAGCGCCCGCGCCGTCGGCTCCATCACCCGGCCGTTGCGCAGCAGCAACTGATCGTCGAACAGGTCACGCAACCGCCCCAGTGCGGCACTCACCGCCGGCTGGCCGATGAACAGTTTTTCCGCCACGCGGGTCAGGTTGCGCTCGAACATCAGCGCTTCGAAGATCACCAGCAGGTTGAGGTCGACACGGCGCAGGTCGTTACGGTTCATGGGCGGCTTCCGGGCTCTGATGTGCGAAGGCAAGGCTTTGCATCAGTAGGCACGAAAGTCGCCGCACGGGCTTGTATGCATGTGCCTTGCAACGCCGGCACAAGCGGCTTCAGCCGTGAGACGCCGGCAGGATCAGCCTATCCGCTGTTATGAACATGCGCTCGCTTCGCGGCTGAAGCCGCTACCCCTGAATGACCAACATTGCGGCTAGCGCAGGTTGGTCTTGGCCAGCTCCAGCACCTCGCTGCCTCGCCCACTCAGCACCGCCTTGAGCATGTACAGGCTGAAGCCCTTGGCCTGGGCCAGCTTGATCTTCGGCGGCATGGCCAGCTCCTGCTTGGCCACCACCACGTCGAGCAGCACCGGGCCGGGATGGTCGAAGGCGCGGCGCAACGCCGCCGGCAGCTGCTCGGCGCTGTCCACGCGAATGCCGAGGATGCCAGCACCCAGCGCGATGCCGAAAAACTCGGTCGGATGCAGGTCGGTGCCGAACGGCACATAGCCGCCGGCTTTCATTTCCATATCGACGAACCCCAGCGAGCTGTTGTTGAACACCACCATTTTCACCGGCAGGTTCAGCTGGCGAACGCTCAGCAGGTCGCCGAGCATCATCGACAGGCCACCGTCACCGCACAGCGCCACCACCTGGCGCTGGGGAAACGCCACTTGCGCGCCCAGCGCCTGGGGCATGGCATTGGCCATGGAGCCATGGCTGAAGGAACCGAGCAGCCCGCGCTTGCCGTTCATGTGCAGATAGCGCGCCGCCCACAGGGTCGGGGTGCCGACGTCGACGGTGAACAACGCATCATCATCGGCCAGCTGGTCGACCATGCGCGTCAGGTACTGCGGATGGATCGGCTGGCCGGCCGGCGTCGGCGTGGCCAGCTCGTCCAGCTCGGCGCGGGATTTCGCGTAATGCTTGAGCGCCTTGTCCAGGAAGCGCCGATCGTCATGTGGCTTGAGGCGCGGCAACAGCGCCTCCAGGGTGTCGCGCACATTGCCGACCAGGCCGAGGTCGACCGGCACACGGCGGCCGAGCTGGGTCGGGTCGAGATCGATCTGCACCACCTTGGCCTTTTCCGGGTAGAAATTCCGGTACGGGAAGCTGCTGCCGAGAATCACCAGGGTGTCGCAGTTGAGCATGGCGTGGTAACCGGAGCTGAAGCCGATCAACCCGGTCATGCCCACGTCGAAGGGGTTGTCGTATTCGATGTACTGCTTGCCGCGCAAGGCATGCACCACCGGGGCCTTGAGCCGCTCGGCCAGGGCCACCACCTGGTCGTGGGCCTCGGCGCAACCGGCACCGCACAGCAGGGTCACTGCCTTGCTGCCATCGAGCAGTTGCGCCAGGGCCTGCAGTTCGCTTTCAGCCGGCAGCACCTGCGGGCGCAAGGCCTCGACCTTGCACAGCGGCGCCTCGGGCGCCGGCTGCAAGGCGACGTCACCGGGCAGCACGATGACTGCCACACCCTGCTGATGAACCGCCGCGCGCATGGCGCGCTCCAGAACCCTGGGGAACTGCTCGGCACTGCTGACCAGTTCGACGAAGTGACTGCACTCCTTGAACAACGCTTGCGGGTGGGTTTCCTGAAAATACTCCAGGCCGATTTCGGACGACGGAATGTGCGCGGCGATGGCCAGCACCGGCACCCGGCTGCGCTGGCAGTCGTACAGGCCGTTGATCAGGTGCAGGTTGCCCGGCCCGCAACTGCCCGCACACACCGCCAGGCGCCCGCTGGCCGCAGCCTGCGCGCCAGCGGCGAATGCTGCGGCTTCTTCGTGGCGGGTGTGCCGCCAGTTGATGGTTTTCAGGCGTCGCAAGCTATCGGACAGCCCGTTCAGGCTGTCCCCCGAAACGCCCCAGATGTCGGTGACGCCAGAAGCGGCGAGGCTAAGTGCGAGATGGTCGGCGATGGTCTTGGACATGCAGGCTTCCTGTATGAATGCGCAAGAAAGGCGTGAGCGGTATGGTTTTCTCGACCGCCCGCTGCGTCCTACAGTTCCAAAAAGCTGCGTCAGGCCATCTGGCTGGCGGCCTCGCGTGCTTCAAGGATGCGCGGCAGGTTGTCCTCGATCCAGCTGGCCAGCCCGTCGACCAGCGCAGCCACCTCCTCGCCCATCGGTGTCAGCCGGTATTCGACGTGCGGTGGTACCACCGGCAGTGCACGGCGCTCGACGAAGCCGTCCTGTTCCAGCTGCTGCAAGGTCTGGGCGAGCATTTTCTCGCTGACCCCGCCGATCTTGCGGCGCAGCTCGCTGAAGCGGTGCATGCCTTCACGCAACACCACCAGTACCAGCACGCCCCAGCGACTGCACACATGTGCCAGCGCCGAGCGCGACGGGCATTCACTGGCAAGCAACTCGCCAGGTCGGCCAAGCATGGCCTGGGCAAACAGCGACGGAGAAGAATCAGACATGGCACTAACCTTTTTGTACGTACTTACTAAAAGTTAGCACACGAATTAGTCTGCGCACATCCCCACCGAAGCAGAGGATTCACCATGATCGTCGTTACTGGAGCCACCGGCCAGCTGGGCCGCCTGGTCATCGAACAGTTGCTGGAAAAGCTCCCCGCGCAGCAGATCGTCGCCGCCGTACGCAGCCCGGACAAGGCGGCCGACCTCAAGGCGCTCGGCGTGCAGGTGCGCCAGGCCGACTACAACCAGCCGGCCACGCTGGACAGCGCCCTGCAGGGTGCCGAGAAAGTCTTGCTGGTATCGTCCAGCGAAGTCGGCAAGCGCCTGCCCCAGCACCAGGCGGTGATCGATGCCGCACAACGCGCCGGTACCGCACTGCTGGTCTACACCAGCCTGTTGCATGCCGACCGTTCACCATTGGCACTGGGCGAAGAGCACGCTGGCACCGAGCGCTACCTGCAGGCCAGTGGCGTGCCGTTCGTGGTGCTGCGCAATGGCTGGTATACCGAGAACTATGCCGCCGGTATCCCCACGGCCTTGCAACTGGGCAGTCTCTATGGCGCTGCCGGTGAAGGGCGCATCAGCTCCGCAAGCCGAGCCGACTACGCTGCCGCTGCGGCAGCTGTGCTGCTGACCGCCCAGCCCCCCATTGGCGAGCACATCGAGCTGGGTGGCGACACGAGCTACACGCTGGCCGAGTTCGCCGCCGAGGCCGCACGCCTGACCGGCCAGCCACTGCCTTATGTCGACCTGCCCCAGGCCGACTATCAGGCCGCGCTGCTCAAGGCCGGGCTGCCGGCCATTTACGCCGAGCTGCTGGCCGACTCCGACGTCGGTGCCGCGCAAGGCGGGCTGTTCGATGACAGCCGGGCCTTGAGCCGGCTGATCGGCCGTCCCACCACGCCTTGGCAGCAGACCCTGGCCAGCGCGCTGCAAGGCTGAGCCAAATCGGCAAGGCGGTGAATCGAGATGAATGATTTGAGTTGTCGCGGGTCCCACTCTGTAGGCATGGCATACAGCCGCCATTTTGCAGACTGAAGAGGGACACAGCATGAAAAGCATTCCACTGATCGCCGCCCTGACCCTGGCCGGTGCCCTGTGCGGCACCCAACTGGCCGTCGCCGCCCAGCAGACCGAAGCCGAACCCAAGGGTGGCGCGCTCCATCCCTCGGAACTGAAAGTGGGTGAAAAAGCGCCAGCGGACTCGGATCGCGAAAGCGCTGCCATCGACTGGAAGGCCAAGGGATTGCCAGAGCCCGAGAAAGAAAGCCAGTGGGTGCAGGTCAAAGACAAGTACGTACGGGTACAGATCACCAACAACCGGATCATGGAGATCGTGCCGGTCAAGAAGTGAAACGGCTGCAAAAAACAAGGGCGTGCCTGGCACGCCCTTGTCATTTCTGCGCAATCAGCGCAAGCGATTGAGCAGCGCCTTGGCCGCTGCCTCGGAGCTGGCCGGGTTCTGGCCCGTGATCAGGCGCCCGTCCTCGACCACGTAGGATGCCCAGTTCGGGCCCTTCTGGTACTGCGCGCCCTGACGCTGGAACTCGTCCTCCAGCAGGAACGGTACGACCTCGGTGAGCTGCACATCGGCCTCTTCAGCATTGCTGAAGCCGGTCACCCGGCGCCCCTTGACCAGTGGCTGGCCATCGGCGTTCTTGACATGGCGCAGCACGCCCGGCGCATGGCAGACGAAGCCAATCGGCTTGCTGGAACGGTCGAAGGCCTCGATCAGCGCAATGGACACCGGCGACTCGGCGAGGTCCCACAACGGGCCGTGGCCACCGGGGTAGAACACCGTGTCATAGTCGTCCGCCTTCACCGCATCCAGGCGCAGGGTGCTGGCCAGGGCCTGCTGCGCGGCCGGGTCGGCCTTGAAGCGGTGGGTCAGCTCGGTCTGGAACTCGGGCTGGTCGCTCTTGGGGTCCAGCGGCGGCTGGCCGCCGGCCGGTGACGCCAACACCACCTCGGCCCCCGCGTCCTTGAACACGTAGTACGGCGCAGCGAACTCTTCCAGCCAGAAGCCGGTCTTGTGGCCGGTGTCGCCCAGTTGGTCGTGGGAGGTCAGGACCATCAGTACTTTCATAACAAGCTCCATGGGCTCGGCGGTCGCCCCGATGGCAACCGAGATGCTATTGAGGCCGTTAAAAGTCCGGCAAGTTCGCCCGGCGTGTCAACCCGCGTGACCTGCATGGGCCAATCGGGCTACCCTGCGGGTTCCGTCAACCCAGGAGGCCTGCATGTCCAGCGCGACCGCTCACCTCGCAGCGCACAAGCCCTACTTCTGGCGCGACGCCGAGCTGCCATTCATCGAAGCCCGCTCGGTCGGCGACGGCCGCCAGGTCTGCTATGCACCGCATTCGCACCGGATCTTCTCGATCGGCGCGATCACCTCAGGCTGCAATCTCTACCGTCTGGAAAAAACCACCACGCGCATTCAGGCCGGCACCGTGGTACTGATGAACCCCGGCCAGGTCCACGCCTGCAATCCCATCGACGACCAGCCCTGGTCCTACATCATGCTCTACGTCGACCCGCAATGGCTGGCCGACATCCAGCCCGATGGCGAAGGCACGGCCTTCCAGCCACTGGCGCCCTCGCACAGTCAGGATCCGGTGTTGTTCAGTGCACTGCTGGCCCTGTACGACACGCTGGTAGACAGCCAGGTGGCGATCCTGCACAAGCAGTGTGCCGCTGTAGAGTTCTTCGACCTCATGTACCGCCAGCTGGGTGGCATTCGACCGGCTACCGACAAACCCGCGCCGCGCATCGAACGGGCCGCCGAGTACATCGATGCGCACTTCCGCCAGACCCTGCGTCTGCAGGACATCTGCCAGGCGGCGAGCCTGTCGCCCTCCTACCTGATCCGCGCCTTCGAGCAGCGCTACCACATGACGCCCCATGCCTACCTGCTCAACCGGCGTATCCAGCAGGCTCAACGCCAGCTGCGCGACGGCCAGCTGATCGCCGACGTGGCCTGCGACACCGGCTTCGCCGACCAGGCGCACCTGCAGCGCGAGTTCAAGAAACACCTGGCCGCGACGCCCGGGCAATACCGCCTGTAACGGGTCGTCAAGGCAACAGCAGATAACCCGCACAGCCCAGCAACGAAGCAGCCATGCAGCGGTTGAAGCCGCGAATCCGCGCCGGGCGGTCCAGGTAACGGCTCAACCTGGCGCCCGCATAGGCCCAGCAGCCCAGCGACAGGTAGCAGATCACCAGATACAGCCCGGCAAACTGCCAGATCAGCACTGCTTGCCCGTCGCCGACGAAGGCCCCCATACCGGCGATACAGGCCAGCCAGGCCTTGGGGTTGAGCCATTGCATGATGGCACCGGTCAGCATCGTCGGCCGCGCCCTGGCGTGCTCGACGCTCAAGCGGCCGTCGTCGGTGGCCAGTTTCCAGGCCATGTACAGCAAAAAGGCCACACCGGCCCATTGGATGCCACGCGTCAGGAACGGCCATTGCTGCAAGGTCTCGTGCAGACCGAAGCCGATCAGCACCAGCAGCAGCGTGAAGCCCAGGGTGGCACCCAGCACATGGCGCATGCTGGCGCCGAAGCCGAAACGCAACCCCGCGCTGAGCGCCACGATGTTCACCGGGCCGGGGGTAATGGACGACGCCAGCGCAAAGGTGGCCATGGAAATCAATACACTCATCTGTCTGCCTCACCAGGAATCGAAAACGACCCTGGCAAGGTAGCGAGCGGCCGCGCGGGGGTATTGAAAGAAATTACCCTGCAGCGCGGGACGCCCGCCCTGCTCGCCTCTTGCTTTTTTATCGTTTAGCTCTACAAATGCCAGTTATGGGCGGCATGCCGCCATCGTTGTCCTCTTACCGAGTCCACTCCATGTACAAAGCCCTCGCATTCGCTGCCGCCTTCAGCCTCTCCGCACCGGCGCTGGCCGCCTGCCCGGCGAACACACCTGCCGACACCGCACGCTGGATTTTCACCCAGCACGCCGACTTCTACGTCAAGGGCAAGGGCGGGCCGCAGTACCTGTCGGCCAATCTGCTGGATTGGTTGAAGAAGGATTGGGCCTGCCAGGCCAACGGGGACATGTGCGCCATCTCGGCTGATCCCTGGACCGATGCCCAGGACGGCGAAGTGCAACAGCCGGTGACCTGGAAACAGGTGTCCAATGCCGATGGTCAGGCGGTGGTAGAGATGAGCTACCTGCTCGGCTACAAGAATGCACCTGCACAGCAGGGGGTCGAACAGACCACCCGCCTGCTGCTGGTGAAAAGCCCCGCCAGCCAGTGCTGGGTCCTGGACAACCTGCAGGGGCCGGGTGACCGCCCCCTGCTCGACGCCCTCCAGGAGTTTCCCTACGACGGTGACTGACCGACGGGTGACAACTTACGCCTGGCTCCACTCCACATTGGTGATACCGAAGTGTTCAGCGTAAGGCTTGGAGACGCGCGGCACTCGCTCCAGGCGGTATTTGGGAATTCGCGCCAGGCCGGCGTCCACGCTTGCGTGGTGCCAGGCTTCGGCGTTGTCCATGTGCTTGGCTCGGATGTAGAAACTCTTGAAAGCGCCGTTCAACAAGTAGTCGATCCGGTAGTGTTTTTCCTGGGCCATTAATGGCATTGCCTCCCTTATCTTGATGATCCTGTGCCTGGTCACGCCCTCCCATTGGCAGGACTGATCGACAGCAGTCCACGTCGCCCCCGGCGTGAACCCGCAACGCTTGTCCATCGATGCAGTCTTTGGTTGCGTGACAGGACACTGCGAAGTAAGGGACCTGCAAGCTCCGCGAAAGATTCCTTTTTTTTTCCAGGCTGTCGATCAGCGAGCTGTCTGCATGGCCGCTTGCAGCCCGGTCGGGGCTCAGGTTTCGCAAGAGCAGTCGGCGTCCGAAGGCACGGTTCGCCTAGCGAATGCCCAGACGCCGAGCCAGCCGGCTCAGGTTGGCGCGGTCCACGCCCAGCTCGCGGGCCACCTCGGCCCACTTGCCGTGGTGGCGTTGCAGCGCTTGCTCGATGAGGCGTCGCTGGAAGGCATCCAGCGAAGCCTTCAGCCCTGCGCCCGGCTCTGGCAGCGTTACCTCGTCCTGCCCTTGCACCAGGTCGACAGCCTGTTCATCGCCTTCCAGGCCGAGCATGGCGGCTTCGATGGTCAATACCCTGGGGCGCTCGGCATGTGCCGAGAGCGCCTTGAGCACCGCGCGGCTGATCAGGTGCTCCAGCTCGCGCACATTGCCCGGCCAGCGCCAGGCCAGCAGGCGGTTCTGCGCGTCCTTGTGCAAACGCAGGCTGCGCAACCCCATGCGCACGCGATTCTCTTCGAGGAAATAGCCCGCCAGCAGCAGCACGTCGCGACCGCGCTCGCGCAGCGGCGGCACCCGCAACGGGTAGACACTCAGGCGATGGTAGAGGTCGGCACGGAAACGCCCCTGACGCACCTCCTCGGCCAGGTCACGATTGGTGGCGGCGATGATCCGCACATCGACGTGGTGCTCCTGGTCCGAGCCGAGGCGCTGCAACTGGCCGCTCTGCAGCACGCGCAAGAGCTTGGACTGCACCGGCAGGGGCAGCTCGCCCACTTCATCGAGAAACAAGGTGCCGCCGTCGGCCAGCTCGAACTTGCCGCTGCGACCGTTCAGCGCGCCCGAGAAGGCGCCCTTCACATGCCCGAACAGCTCGCTTTCCACCAGGGTTTCCGGCAACGCCGCACAGTTGAGGCTGATCAGCGGCTTGTGCGCGCGCACCGAATGCAGATGAATGGCCTCGGCGACCAGCTCCTTGCCGACCCCGGTCTCGCCGGTCACCAGCACCGTCAATGGACTCCTGGCCACCAGCTGGACCTCCTGCTCCAGGCGCTTGTGCGCCGGGCTCTGACCGATCAGCTCACGGGGCACCTGGCCACCCGCCACACGCTTGTACACCTCCACCAGCTGGCGCTGCTCTTCGACGCCGCGCACCAGCTGGGTGATGCGCTCGCTGGCCATCACCGTGGCCGCCGCCAGGCTGGCGAAAGCCTGCAAGGTTTCCAGGTCGACACTGCCGAACGTGGCAGGGTCCAGCGCGTCCAGGGTCAGCAGCCCCCACGGCGTGCCCTGGATGCTCAGTCGGCAACCCAGGCAGTCGTGTACTTCGAGCTGGCCATGGCCGTCGAGCAGACCGTCGTAAGGGTCCGGCAGTTCGCAGTCGGCAGCGAAGCGCACCGGCTGCTCGCTGGCCAGCAGCGCTTCCAGGCGCGGGTGCTCGACCACGCGAAAGCGCCGGCCGAGGGTGTCAGGACTCAGCCCCTCCACCGCCAGCGGTACCAGCACGTCGTCTTCGAGCTTGAGCAAGGCCACCGCATCGCAGGGCAGCAACTGGCGCAGGGAATGCAACAGGCGGCGGTAGCGCTCGTGGTCTGGCAGTTCACGGGAAAGGTCGGCTACCAGGGGCAGCAGCGAACGCAGTAGCGGATGAGGCATCGGGGCTCCGGTCAGCGGGGGCAGGTTGCGGTCATTATGACCGCAGCCTGCGCGCTGCACACCCGCTGCCGATCAGGGTGCCGGGTTGGGCTGGCGGATGTGGATGGCTTCGATGCCAGCAATCACCTCATCGGACAATTGCAGGTCGATGCTCGCCAGGTTGCTGCCCAGCTGCTGCAGGTTGGTCGCGCCGATGATGTTGCTGGTCACGAACGGCCGGCTGGTGACATAGGCCAGGGCCATCTGCGCCGGGTCCAGGCCATGCTCGCGAGCCAGCTTCACGTACTCGGCGGTGGCCTGTACGGCCTGCGGGTTGTTGTAGCGCTGGAAGCGCTCGAACAGGGTCAGGCGCGCCTCGGCCGGGCGTGCACCGTCGAGGTACTTGCCGGCCAGCACGCCGAACGCCAAGGGCGAATAGGCCAGCAGGCCGATCTGTTCACGGATGGCGATTTCCGCCAGGCCCACCTCGAAGCTGCGGTTGAGCAGGTTGTAGGGGTTCTGGATCGACACCGCACGCGGCCAGCCATGGGTTTCGGCCAAGTGCAGGAAGCGCTGGGTGCCCCACGGGGTTTCGTTGGACAGGCCGATGTGGCGGATCTTGCCCTCCTTCACCAGGTCGTCGAGCACGGCCAGGGTTTCCTCGATGGCGACGAACTCGTCGCTGGCGTCATGCTGGTAGCCGAGCACGCCGAAGAAGTTGGTCTTGCGGTCTGGCCAGTGCAGTTGGTACAGGTCCAGGTAATCGGTGTTCAGGCGCTTGAGGCTGCCTTCCAGCGCCGCGGTGATGTTGCGCCGGTCCAGGCGCGGATTACCGTCACGAATGTGCTCCATACGTCCCGGCCCGGCCACCTTGCTGGCCAGCACCCAATCCTGGCGGTCACCGTACTTCTTGAAGTACTCGCCAATGATGCTCTCGGTGCGGGTGTAGGTTTCGCCGCGCGGCGGCACGGGGTACATCTCGGCGGTGTCGATGAAATTGACCGAGGCATCCTTGGCCAGGCGGATCTGCTCGAAAGCCTGCTCCTGAGTGTTCTGCTCGCCCCAGGTCATGGTGCCCAGGCAGATGGCGCTGACGGAGAGATCGGTCTTGCCGAGTGGACGATATTGCATCGGTGGCTCCCTTTTCTCGAATGATGACGGCTCATGGCGCCGCCTGCGGATTACGCCGCAGGCAGCGCTGATAGCGTTCGTTGACCCGCTGGGCGAACCAGGCGGTGGTCAGGTTACGGGTAATTTTCGGGCTTTGCAGCGTGATGCCGGGCAGTATGGCACGCGGCAGCTGTTTACCGGCTGTCTGCTCGGCCATTTCGAACACGCGCCGGTACACCTGGGTGTCCTCGAAGTCTGGCCCCACGCTGCTCTTCAGCTGCTTGTAAATCGCCGGATTGCCCAGCCCCAGGCGCGGGCCGAGGCTGCGTACCGCGCGCTCGGTGGCGCTGGGGTCCAGCGAATCGTGGAGGATCAGGTCGCCGTCCAGCGCCAGGTCGATACCGGTGAGGCGGCTGAGCGCGCTCTGGAACGCCGCGTTGCGGCTGGCGTACCAGCCGGCGTTGAAGTCGGCGAAGCGGTACAGCGGCTCGGGATAATCGGCCGGGTAACCCAGCAGGTGCAAGGTGCCGAAATACACCCCCCCACGGCGGCTGAACACTTCGCGGCGCACAGTGCCGTCTACCGCGTAGGGATAGCCATCGGCGTGCTGCTCGGCGAAGGCGATGCTGACCTGCATGGGACCGCCGGTGTGTACCGGATTGAAGCGTCCGAACAGGGTCTGGCCCAGCGGCACCATGCCGATGAAGTCATCGAAGATCGCGCTCAGCTGGCCTTCGGTGCGCGCCGCGGCCAGGCGCGCCGCGTAGGTCTTGCCGTCTGGCGAGCGCAGGCCCAGCGCCGCGTCAACCAAGGCGCTGGGCAGGTGCAGGCGTGCGGCACGGCGGTCGATTTCCTGGCGCGCGATACGCGCCAGACCCGGCACCGACGGGTCGGCCTGGAAAGTCGACTCCTGCTCGGTGACCGCCAGCACGGAGCAGATGTTCTGCGGGCTGGGCTCGATGTCCTGGGTGCTCAGCGCCACCTGGATATCCGTCGCCCAGCCCTGACGGTCTTTGACGTTGGCCGGCAACAGCGCCGCGATACGCTCGCGGGCCTGCTCGGCATTCAGAGGCGGTGGCCCGCCAGGGCGACTGGCGCAACCGCCGAGCAACAAGGCCGCGACGGCCAGCAGACTGGGTAACAGGCTCGGACTCACTTCAGGCTCCTTGGCTGGTGAAGCGGACCCGCCTGGCCGTCAGAACACCGACCAGTCGATCCGCGCGCTCAACCGTTCCAGCGCCGCCATACCGACCAGCGAATTGCCGGCAGCGTTCAATTCCGGAGACCACACACACACCGAGAAGCGCCCCGGCACCACGGCGATGATGCCGCCGCCGACGCCGCTCTTGCCCGGCAGGCCAACGCGATAGGCGAAGTTGCCGGCCTCGTCGTACAGCCCGCTGGTGGCCATGATCGAGTTGAGCTGGGTGGTCTGTCGGGGGGTGAGTATCTGCGCACCACTGTGGGCGCAGAAGCCTTCGTTGGCCAGGAAGCCGAAGGCCTTGGCCAGGTCGACGCAGGTCATGCTCAGTGCACAGTGATGAAAGTAGCTGCGCAGCACGTCGTCCACATCGTTATGGAAATTGCCGAAGGACTTCATCAGCCAAGCCGCCGCGGCATTGCGTGAGCGATGCTGGTATTCGGACTCGGCGACCTTGGCATCGGAAATGATGGTGCGATTGCCGCACAGGCGCCGCACGAAGTCGCGCATCGACAGCGCCGGCGCGGCGAAGCGGCCCTGGTTGATGTCGCAGATCACCAGCGCCCCGGCATTGATGAAGGGGTTGCGCGGCTTGCCGCGCTCGAACTCCAGCTGCACCAGCGAGTTGAACGGCTGCCCGGACGGCTCGTAGCCGACGCGCTCCCAGATCGACTCGCCGGAATGCCCGATGGCCTGCACCAGGCTGAACACTTTGGAAATGCTCTGGATCGAGAACGGCGTCAGCGCATCGCCCGCCTGATACACCTCGCCACTGTTGCTGTACACGGCAATACCCAGTTGATCCGGGCGCACCAGCTCCAACGCCGGAATGTAATTGGCGACCTTGCCCTGGCCGATCAGCGGCCGCACCTCATCCAGGATTTCGTTCAACAGCTCTTGCATGCAACGCGCCCCGTGTTTTTGGGTGCGCACACTACACCAAGCGCGGAAAAATTGCGCCCGGTCCACCCGTTTTGTCCCCCGCTCGGCGGCCAGGTCGGGCGCCATCCGGCGCTCAGACCCGGCCCCAGCGCTCATGCCGCCCTACCAGCTGTAAGCCACCTGGGCGTAGTAGAAGGCGCCGCTGTAACCGTAGGGCGAGTAGGTGCTGTACGCCAGGTTTCCGCCACTGCTGGCAAAGTCATTGAGCTTCTCGGGGTACTGGTCGGTGACGTTGTCGCCGCCGACGGTGAAGGTCCAGTTGCGCCACCGGTAGTCCAGCGCCAGATCCAGCAGCCAGGCCGCACTGAACGTCTGGTCGTTGACCGGGTCGGCCTGGTAGCTGGTGAACTCGCCATGACGCACCAGGTTCGAGTGCAGCACCCAGCTGCCGTAGGTGAAGTCGTTGCCAAGACTCAGCTTGTGCCGGGGCGTGGTATCGCCCATTAGACCGACACGCTCACGACGGTCGACGCGTACCAGGTTGACCCCCAACTGATCGAGCACGCTGGGGTTGGCCTTCACATCGGTCACTCGGGTGTGGTTGTAGTTATAGCCCAGGGTACTGTTCCAACCGAGCCCGTTGTCAAAGCGGTAGCGATAGTTGGCCACCAGGTCGACGCCGTCGGTGCGGGTGTCGGTGGCGTTGGTGAAGTAGCGCACCGAGGTGTAGTTGATGTCCCCCACCCCGTTGGCCCGCAGGTAGCTGGCGGCGGCATTGTTGAGCACCAGGTTGGACGACAGCGAGATACGGTCACGGATGTCGATGCGGTAGACGTCGGCGGTTACGGTCAGGTTGTCCAGCGGCTCCAGCACCAGACCCAGGCTGTAATTGCGTGACTTCTCGGCCTGCAGGTCCTCGGCGCCGAGCAGTTGTGCCACCCGGCTGCTGGCCGGAAAGGTGCCGGCTTCCTGGATGCTGTTGCCGATCAGCTGCGACGAGGTGAAGGCAAAGTTCTGCTGGGCCAGCGACGGTGCCCTGAAGCCGGTGGACACACTGCCACGTAGCGCAACGCGCTCGGTGAAGGCATAGCGCGCCGACAACGAACCACTGAGGTTGGAACCGAAATCGCTGTAGTCCTCGTGACGCAGCGCCGCCGAAGCGCTGAGCCGGTCGGTGAAGTCGGTTTCCAGATCCAGGTACTGGGCCAGGTTGTGGCGCGAGTGGCTGCCGGCATCCGAATCCCGAAAGCCCGCCAGGCCCGAGCTGCCACTCTGGAAGTACGACTCGGGCTGCCCCGCTTCGATCTGATAGCCCTGGCGCAGGTACTCGGTGCCGACGGCCAGCGACACCGGGTTGGGCAGCCAGCTCAGCGTGAATTCCCGCGACAGATCCAGGCTCAGCTGCTTCTGGTCGTTGGTCAGTGTGCCGTTATCGAACGACCGTGGCGTGGCCAGGCCCAGCGCCGTATTGATGGTGCGCGTATGGATCTCGTAGCGGTTCCTGCCGTAATTGGCGGACAGATCGTAATGCCAGTCGTAGGCCAGTTCGCCACGCAGGCCGGCAACCAGGCTGGTGTCTTCCAGGCTGCCGCGGATCAGCGGCAGGTAGCCGTTGGGGAAGATTGCCGGGTTGTTGTTCGAGGCATTGCTGGCACGATAGAAAGCCGCTGTCTCGCCCCGGCGCTTGCTGTAGCCACCGAAGCTGTAGAACTGAGCGGCATCGTTGAACGAATATTCGCTGTTGAACTGCAGCTTACCCTCTTCGCTGGCCGGCTCGCCTTGGCGGAACACATGCTGACCATAGGTGGCGGAGCCGATGCTCGCGGCGCGAAAATCATCGCCGGCGCGGTCGGTGTAGTCGTTGTTGGCCCCCTCCCCCGTAAGGTTGATGAAGCCGTTTTCGCCCAGCGCGAAACCACTGTTGCCGGTCACCTGGCGCTGAATGCCATCACCTTTCCTGTACTGGCCGTAGCGGGTCGACACCGAGCCGCCATGGTCGTCTTGCTTGAGGATGACGTTGATTACCCCGGCGATGGCGTCCGAGCCGTAGCGCGCCGAAGCGCCATCGCGCAGGACCTCGATATGGTCGATGGCCGACAGCGGAATCGCGTTCAGATCGGCCGGCGCCGAGCCACGCCCCACCGCACCGCCGAGGTTGACGAAGGCGGAAGTGTGGCGACGTTTACCGTTGACCAGCACCAGCACTTGGTCCGGCGAAAGACCGCGCAGCTGCGCCGGGCGAGTCAGCTCGGCACCATCCACCAGGCTGGGACGGGGAAAGTTGATCGATGGGATCAGCTTGGCCAGTACCGTGCCCAGCTCTGCCGAGCCACTGCTGCGCAAGGCGTCGCCACTGATGACGTCGATGGGGGCCAGCGAGGTGCTGGCGGTGCGTTCCTGGGTGCGCGTGCCGGTGACGATCACCGTGTCGAGGCTCGAAGCCGACGACGCCTTGTCGCCGTCCTCGAACGCCGCGCTGGCTTGGCCAGCACTTAACAGATTGGCCGATACCACGGCCGTGGCCAGCCATTGACCTTTGAAACTCCTCATACCGCTCCCTCTGAATCCCTTCGGTCGGAGCGTTCCGCCCGACCGTGACGAGCGATCCGTGCGGCGGACGGTGGCGGTCATCTTCTGGTTATGGTGTGTAGCCGGTGGCCCGATGACATATATCCTAACGCGATTAATATCCCCTTTCTAAATTCCGATATTGAATATCCAAATAGCTGGCTGGTGGGGGTGTGGGCGGATGGCTCTATCCGCGCAGTCGCCGAATCGTGTTGGTACAGACGCCGGTATTCTCTGCCGGGACTCAGTCATTCGGCGTTTCAATCGCCGAGGCCAGCCGTGGCGCTGACGGGTGACGCTCGGTGAACCGCCACCCCGCTGCGACGCTCAAGGCACCTGAAACGGATGCAGCATCGGCCGTGGGCGTTCCAGCGGTGCTGGCGCCGGCTCGACCAGCGGCCACTGCGCGAGGGGTTCGTACTTGCCTTTGTATGACTCGTAAAGCACGAACTCCCGGGCGGCGATGCGAAACTCGGTATCCAGGGGCGCTTCCGGCACCGGGCCGCGGTAGTCGCGCATCAGTGTCAGGTGCGGCTGGAACTCACGCGGGTCGACGGCGAAACCCAGCGGCAGCATGGCCTGCTGCAACTCATAGACCCAGCGCAGCAAGGCCGCTTGCGGCTGCTCGGGGACCAGTACCAGGGCCTGGCTACGTCGCCATACCTCAAGCTGGTCGAGGATGATCGCCGACGGCGCCGGCAGCGGCCGCAGCCGCGCAGCGGCATCGAGAATGGCGGGCAACTGGCTGACACCCACGTCACCGAGAAACATCAGGGTCAGGTGGAAGTTGGCAGTCGGCACAGGCCGCCCATTACGCAGTTTGAGTGCCGAGCGCCAGCGGGAAATCGCCTTGCCCTGTACAGCGCTGCAAGGCAGCGCGAAGAACAGGCGCTTGAAAGGCTCGTGTGGCAAAAGATCATGGCTGTTCATTCGGCATCACTCCATCGGCTACGGCAGTCACCTTACCACCAATCAAATGGAGGGCTGCCAGCCCATCGAAGTTCACCGGCGCCGTGCAGCGTCAGGTATCCGCCGCCAGCTCACGCAGCAGCTCGGCCACCAATCGCTCAGCCGGCAACGCCCGGGCCAGCGCAGCACCCTGCCCGGCCCAGTGTGCAGCGAACTGGTGATTATCGGCCTTGGCTGCCAGCGCATTGAGCTGCTTGGCGGCATCGTAGGCCAATGGATAGGCCGCCGGCTGGGGTGCACCGGCCTGCTCGGCGTGCTTGATGAACGCGTTGACGATGCCCCGCGCCGGACGCCCGGAAAGGCTGGCGGTCAACCGCGTGGCCTGAGCGTCGGGGCTATGCAGCGCAGCCCGGTAGCCGGCATTGGCCGCCGACTCCGGGCAGAGGATGAAGGCCGTACCCAGTTGCGCGGCGCTCGCGCCCAGGGCCAGGGCGGCACGGATGCCCTGGCCGTCCATGATGCCGCCGGCGGCGATCACCGGCAGGTCGAGGCGTTCGACCAGCAGGCGCACCAGCACCGAGGTGCTCAGGCGTTCATCGCTGGCAGCGGGGTCGAACAGGCCACGATGACCACCGGCCTCGATGCCTTGGGCGACAACGGCATCGAAGCCCAGCTGCTGGATCTGCTGCGCCTCGTGCAGGTTGGTGGCGCTGGCCAGGGTATAGATACCGGCCTGGCGCAGGGCCTGCAATTGGCTGGCGCTGGGCAGGCCGAAGTGGAAGCTGGCCACTGCCGGGCGTGTGTCGAGCAGCAGGGCGAACTGCTCTTCGTCCTCGGCGAAGCTGTGGTAGATCTGCGCCAGGGTCGCTGGAGGCTCGGCACCGAACGCGGCGAACAGCGGACGCAGATGCTCCAGCCAGGTCTGTTCACGTTGGGCATCGCGCTGCGCTGGGGCATGGCAGAAGACATTGACGTTGAAGGGCCGATCGGTAAGCGCGCGGGTCTGTTCGATCATCTGCCGGGCCTGCGCCACGCTGCTGGCGCCGATACCCAGCGAACCCAGGCCGCCAGCGTTGCACACCGCCGCCGCCAGTTCCGGGGTGGCGACCCCGGCCATGGGCGCCTGGATGATCGGGTTGATGCCCAGGCGGGCCAGGAAGGCGTTGGATGAGCTCATGTACGACTCCATTGCGGGTTTACTTTCCGACGAAAAATGTAAACGCATCGTTCTTGAATGGCCAATCAGCGTAGCCCTTGCCAGCCTCTGCCTGGCTGAAGCCGCGCCCACCGGGAGCCGCTTCAGCCACGAACGGCACATCGCTCAGTCCTCGCAGAACCTCAGGCGGTTGCCGAACGGATCGTGGACTTCCAGGAGCCGACCCCAGGGCTGTTCGACGATCTGCGGGCGCCCGTAGCCATACTGTTTACCGCGCAGTTCATCGCGCAGTGCCTCGACGCCTTGCAAAGGAATGAACAAGGTCGCACCGGGGCTGGCATCGCCGTGGTGTTCCGACAAATGCAGGTGCAGGCCATCGCGAACGATGCCCAGGTACAGGGGCAGACCGGGCTCGAAGCGGTGCTCGAATTCGATGCCGAAACCCAGGAAGTCGAGATAGAACTCCCTGGCCTTGGCCTCATCGAAACTGCGCAGGATCGGAATGCAGCGCTGGAAACTCACCGCGGGCCGTGGCCGCTCGCTCGGCAAACGGGCGGCGGCGACATTCCAGTCCTTGTAGCCCAGTTGCCGGGCCACCAGTTCCAGCGCGGCAGAGTGAGACAGCTCGGCACCTGGCAGTTGCGTGCGCAGGGCCTTGGCCATGTGCTTGGCCTGTTCGAGGGTGATCATTAAAGCTCTCCGGTCGAGGCGATGCGGTGCTCGCGTTACCAGACCCCAACATTAGAAAGCCATGAATGAAGAAGGGGCGAAACCGATGCTTTCACCTTCCCGGGACCCGGGGCGAGCGGCAGGCAGCATCCGGCCTGCCGCCGATCCTACACCCCCACGAGCGGCGCTGAAAGCCTTCGCGAGTTGCCGCTCTGTCAGCGCTCTTGCGGTTTCAGCTCCAGCACCCGGTCGCGACCGCCTTCCGCCACCAGGTAGGTACCATCTTCTTTGGCAATGATCGCCTGCGGCGCCTTGAGCATCGACAACACGGTGCGCTGTCGGCCTTGGGTATCGACCAGCAGCAGCCGGGCGCGGTGCGTGGAGTCTTCCGTCACCCAAAGGCCGCGCCCGTCGCACATCACGAAGGTCGGCTGGTTGAGGCCGACCAGCACCGCCGGGTCGCTGCCGTCGGCGGTCAGTTCGCGGACCACCCCCATGCCCTTTTCGGTGTAGAGCAAACGCCCGTCTGTGCAGCGGGTGATCGACTCGGGCTCGTGCAAGCCGGTGCGCACCACGTCCAGAGCGCCGTCGCGCCAGCGATAGCGCAGGATGCGCCCCTGCGCCTTGTGGTCCTCGACGGCATACAGCTCGTCGCCGTCATCCCACAGGCCCTGAACATTCGCGCCCTGGAACAGCGTGCTGACTTGGCCATCCTTGAGAAAGCCGACCTTCGCACCCGCCACTTCCTGGCTGAACACCCAGCCGCCACGGGTAGCGACGATACCGTCGGGCTTGGACAGGCCTTCGACCACCGAGGTGCGAGTGCCATCGGCCTGGATGCGCAGGATGCTGCCCTGCCCGTCACGCAGTTCCCGGCTGACCAGCAAGGCGCCGTTCTCGGCAGGCGCCATGGACGCCGCCTTGGCCACGTCGTCATGCACCACCCGGTAATGCCAGCCGCTTGCCGCCTGGACCGGGTAGTAGGCTTGCCAGGTGAAGAACCCCAGCACCATCAGCAACAGAAGGACTACGAGGCCGCAGGCAATGCGCAAGCCGGGGGTCGGCAGCCAGGGTCGGCTCATGGCTGACCCTCCTGCCGCAAGCGGGCGCTGACGACGGTGATGAGACGTGTCTGAAAGGAAAGAGCTGAAAGGATTAAGTTCACGATGCATGCCTGACCGGGCGCTGACACAACGACAAAGTCCCATGCCCGGCCCAGAATGCGACTCTATCATCGGTCTCGCCAACCCGAAGGTGTCCGCGCCACGGCCGACTGGCCAGGCATGTTGACGCGAACGCTCCGGCATTGGCACCGGAGCAGGCTACTCCCCAACAAGTGGCGCCAGTCTAGCCACGCCCATGTGAAAAAAATATCAACGGGTCAGTCGCACGGCAGGGCGTGGCTTATGCGGCACGCAGGGTGCCGTGTGGCTCTGGCTGCCGCAGGGCCGAAGCCAGCAACGCCACCTCTTGGCACTTACGCAGCGCAACGACATGCACGCCATCGGGCACGGCGTCCTGCTGGTCAGGATGCTTCTGCTCGGGCTGCAGTGCACAGGATGGCGCCACCCAGAGCCGTTCGCCCAGGCGCTCCCGGGCCTGGCGCAGCAGCGCGTGGGCCTTGCCCAGGTCGTCGTGGCCGGCGTTGCGGCCATCGACCACGCCAAGGGACAGAATCTTGTAGGCCGGCAGACGGTCAACCACGATAGGGAGCTGTTCGGGAGCGCACACCAGGTCCACATGCAGGCCGTCCACCGGTAACCCGGCGGCCAGGCCCAGGTTGCTCGCCAGGGCGCCGAAACACGTGGCCACCAGCTTCTTCAGCGGCTCGCGTTGCAGCAGGTTGTAGACCCGTTCGTAGGCATTCTTCCAGTCCTGCGGCAGCTCCAGGCCAAGGATCGGTTCGTCGATCTGCACCCACTCCACCCCTTGGGCTGCCAGGCGCTGGAAGATCTGCCCGTATAGCGGCAGCAGCCGGTCGACCAGTTCCAGCTTGTCGAACTCGGCACCTTGGCCCTTGCCCAGCCACAGATAGGTCAAGGGGCCGATCACCACCGGCTTGACCGCATGACCCAGGGCATGAGCCTCGTCGACCTCCTCGAACAACGACTCCCAGTTCAGGGTGAAGACCTGCCCGGCAGTCAATTCGGGGACCGTGTAACGCGCAGGGCCGTCGAACCACTGCGCCTGCGGATGAGCCGCAGCGCCGTCAGCCAGGCCTGGCAAGGTGTGCCGCCCCGGGGGAATCACGCCGAAGGCCTGCGAGTGGTTCAGCACCGTGTCGCCCCAGGCGAAGTCACCCACCGGCAGCAGCTCGATGCCAGCGTCCTTCTGCAGTTGCCAATGCGCGGCACGCAGGTTGCGGCCCACCGCGTGCAGACCGGCTTCGTCGAGTTCACCAGAGCGGAACGCGGCCTTGGCCTTGTGCAGTTCAGAATCGCGCCCGATGGACGGAAATCCCAGATTATGTGCCAAGGCCATGTCGTGTGCTCCGCTGCAAAGATTCGATGGCGGCATTCTGGTCAGGCTCGAACCCTGAGGCAAACTCATAAATTTGAAGATGGTCCTCAGTTTTATTCATGTTGAATGCCGCCGAGTGAACTTCCAGGCGGGCAAACCCAATACTGTTCGCTTAAGCGGCATGTGGCCCGGCGGGAGCGGCTTTAGTCGCGAGAGCGCCGGGAAATTCAGTGCATCTGTTGTGAACAGGCGGTCGCTTCGCGGCTGAAGCCGCTACCCGGTCTAACTGACCTGTCTTGCGGGCAAACCTCGTCCCGCAACGTCGTTTCTGGACAAGGTACTGGCCCGACATTGCGGGACAATCAGCTATCCCAGCCTCAGGCAGCGACACTATGCTCACCCTCAGACAAGCCCTGCACAACGCGCCTTTCGTGTGTCTGGTGGAGTTCGTGCCCAAGCCCACGGACAAGAGCTTCGCGACGTTCGAAACGCAGATGCAGCGCACCCAGGTGTGTGGCTGGCCCCTGCTGGGTACCATCGCTGACCGAGTCGGCAGCCGCTTCGACCTGACGCCGCTGGATGCTTACCAACGACTGCGCCAGCCGGTGCCGGCACTGGTGCATTTTTCCGGCAAGGATCGCGAACGCAGCGACCTGCTCGCGCAGCTCGAGCGCATGCAACGCCTGGGCCTCGAGCAGTTGTTCATCGTCACCGGCGACCGCCTGCCCGGCCATGAACCCGGCCAGCAGCCGGTGCGTTACCTGGAGTCGGTCGCCGCCCTGCAGATCGCCCGTCAGGCGCGCCCGAACTGGCTGCTGGGCGCCGCGCTCAATCCCTTCAAGTACCGCGAAGAAGAACGCGGCGCACAGTATTTCAAGGCCGAAAAAAAGCTGGCCGCCGGTGCGGACTTTCTCAGCCTGCAACTGGGCTACGACCCCGAGTGCCATGTGCAGGCACTGCAATGGATGCGCCGCCAGCCCTCGCCCCGTCCGATGCTGGCCTGTGTCATGGCGCTCACCGCCGGGCGGGCGAAGATGCTCGAACACGTGGCCGGCACCGTGGTCAGCCCGTCGATGCTGGCTGCCGTCAGCGCCGAGGCCGAGGTGTCCAAGGCGTTCGCCCAGCAACGCAGCCTCGAGCGCCTGGGCCTGCAGATAGTCGGTCTGCAATTGATGGGCTATGCCGGCGTGGAACTCTCTGGCATTCACGACGCCGACCAACTGCAAGCGCTGGAGCAGGCCATCGAACACTGGCAGGCGCGCATCGCCACGCTGGATCAGTGGTTCCCGGCCTGGCAGGCCAGCTGGCAGCTGCCGGGCCACCCCGCCGTGACCTTCGCACCGGCACAGCCTGCCGGGCAAACCGACCTTTCGCCGGCCAGGGCCAGCCTCAAGGAGCGGCTGCGCTACCACCTGCTGCGGGGTCTGCACCATCAACTGTTCAGCCGTACCACCCTGCTCAGTCGCACCTTCGGCTGGGCGGTGCGTCGCCCCATGTGGGCGACCCCAGGGGGCGCAAGGGCTCTGGAAAAGCTCGAACGCAGCCTCAAGCGGCCGCTGCTGGGCTGTGACACCTGCGGCCGATGCCGCCTGGAAGACACCCTCTACGTCTGCCCGGAAAGCTGCCCCAAAGGCCTGGCCAACGGCCCTTGCGGTGGCACCCGGTTGAACCGCTGCGAGTTCGGTGACCGCGAGTGCATCCACAGCATCAAGTACCGCATCGCCGTGTCCGCGCGCCAGACCGACGTACTGACCCAGCGGCTGATCCCCTGCGTTGAGGCCCCCAGCCGCCATCGCAGCTCCTGGCCGGGCTGGTTCGCGCCCCCTTCCCAGGCAGGCGCCGATCCAGTAACGGCGTTCAACCCTCCCCCAGCACGGCCAACACCTCGCGCAAACGAGCCACAGCCGCTGCCGAACAGGCCTGCATCGGCGCCCGCAGCCCGGGCGCCAACCACCCCTGCAGCGCCAGCGCAGCCTTGACCGGTGCCGGATTCGGCTCGATGAAAGCCGCCTGCAGCCACGGCAGCAGGCGGTAGAAGGTCTGCCGCGCCAGCGCCAGCTCGCCGTCCTCGACCTGCCGCTGCAGCCTCACGTAGAGGTCGGCGCGCACATGTGCTGACACCGAGATCGCGCCGGCGCCACCCAGGCACAGGTTGTTGAAGATCTGCAGGTCTTCGCCGGTCAGAATCTCGGCATGGCCGTCGTAGATAAGTGCGGTGGTGGTTTCCAGGTCGCCGCCGCAGTCCTTCACCGCCGCGATGCGCGGGTGACGCACGATATGCCGCAGCGTCTCGCGCTCGAAGCGCACACCGGTGCGGTAAGGGATGTCATAGAGCACCAGCGGCACGCTGGCGGCATCGGCAACCGTCTGGAAAAAAGCCTCCAGGCCGGCCTGGGACGGACGGATGTAATACGGCGCCGGCACCAGCAGCCCGGCCAGCGGGCGGGTCTGCACCTGCTGCTGGAAAGCCAGCAGTTCGCGCAGGTTGTTGCCGGCCAGGCCCATGATCACCTGCTGGCCCGGCACCCGTTGCAACACCGCATCGAGCACCGCCAATTGCTCGGCATGGCTGAGCGCCGCCGCCTCGCCGGAAGTGCCACACACCACCAGACCCCGTACGCCGTCGTCCAGCAGTTTGCCGGCGAGGTCCTGCAACGCGGGAAAATCGATTTCACCGTCACGAAACGGTGTGACCAGGGCTACCCAGATACCACGAAATGACATGCATGTTCTCCTTGAACTGACCGTTGGGTCTCGTCAGGGAGGGAGGCGGGAGCGAGTGCTGGGAGGGGGTTACCTGGCGCCATCGTGTCCTGTCAGCCCATCTGACGGGACAGCGCGCCCCGGTCAAATGAGCGACTGTTTCTTGGATTTCTTGGCAACGGACAGGCATGCGCCAGCCTGCAGGCGGGAGCCTGGCAGCAGGGGCGTATGGTCAAGGCTCGAAAGCATTGGGAGTCCGTTGCGATGAAGGTGCCCGGCGATCATGGGGGCCACGCCCGTCGATTGTCAACTGGCATTCTGCCCACGCGCACGATGGCTTTAAGCCATTAATCTGCTTAAGCTCCACCTTCGCCACGCCAATCAACGGAAGGAAAAGGATCAGTAATGGCTTCCAGTGACATGAATCTACGCTCGTTAGGCGAGCTACTCGGTGAGTTCAGCTTTGAAATTCCCGACTACCAACGCGGTTACTCCTGGACGCAACCCCAATGGCAGGCCCTGTGGCGTGATGTACGCCACCTTGAACAGAACAACCTGCATCAGCATTTCACCGGCATGATGCTGGTGCGACGGCTCGAGCATTCAGCCAAGGCGCCGACGCTCGAACTGATCGACGGCCAACAGCGCCTGGTCACCAGCATGGTGTTCGCCAATGCCCTGCGTGCCCGGCTCGAACAGAAGGCCCAGCCCTATGCGATCAACTTCAATGACAATCCGGAGTTTCAGGACTACTTCAGCTTCTATGCCCTGAACCGGTTGTCGGTCGAGGCCCGGCTCGCCCGCGACGCTTCGAGTTACGCACTGAACCTTAAAGCCGCCGCGCACTGGTTCACCGAGCAGGCGGATCAACTGACCCCGAAGCAAGCCGATGCGATGCTCACCGCGTTGCTGGACAAGTGCTGCCTGTTCATGCTCGAAGTATCCAGCCGTTTCGATCTGCATGTTGCCTTCGAGACCCTGAACAACCGGGGTCGGCCGCTTTCGAAGATGGAACTGCTGAAAAATCGCCTGATCTACCTCACCACTGTTCTGCCCCCCCAGGAACAGGCGGCGACGTCGCTACGCGAGCAGATCCACAGCGCCTGGAAAGGCATTTATCGCGCCTTGGGGCGTAGTGCAAAAACCCAGAACCACGACGATGAATTCCTGCAAGCCCACACCACGGCCTATTTCGGTCGCTCGCGTGAGGCCGATTGGCTGGACAAGGTGCTGTTCGAGACACAGTTCTGCATCGACAACGCCGAGCTCTCGTTCGCCGCGATCAACGAGTACATCCAAAGCCTGGAAACCGCCGCAGTATGGTGGTCACACGTGCATGCGCCAGAGCAATTGCCCAAGGCGCTTCAGAAGCACCTGGACCGGCTGACCCATTGCGGATTCGGCTATTTCAAACCGCTGATCCTCGCCGCGTGCCTGCGCATCGCCAATGACCTGCCCGGGGCGACGGTTCGTCCCGCCGAGTTCGCCAAGGCGCTATCGCCTCTGGAGACCTTGTTCGAGCAAATCGAACGTTTCGTCGTCATTGTGTTTCGCTTGCTGGGCAACCGTGGTACGTACGGCAAAGCGGACGTGGACTGGGCGGCCTACGAGTTGTCGAAGGCCGGCCGCAGCGGCTTTCTCAGCGATCACTACGGCATGACCGCGACTGACGCCGCGGGCGTTATCCGCTTCGCCGCCGATTGGCTGAAGGCGTATATCTGCAATATGGACCCCGCCTCGGATGAGTATCTGGATGAGCGCTTCGATTGGGAGGGCGCGTTTTCTCAGTCAGCCTTGCAAAGCAGCATCGATAAACGCTTCCAGAAAGGCGACGGCTATTACAACTGGGATTTCACCCGCCTGGCGCTGTTCGAATACGAATCGCATTTCCAGCTGGAGGGCAACCACCCACCCAAGGTGGCATGGAGCACGTTCAGCTTCGATGAAACAGTCGAGCACATCTTCCCGCAGAATCCCTCGGGCCTGGGCCTGGCCTATTGGAACGAGCAGATTCCCATCGACGGCCGCTCCAACCGTGGTGGCAAACTGAGCAAGGCTTTGCAGAACTCCCTCGGTAACCTCCTGCTGTTATCGCGCAGCAGCAATGCAGCGGCATCCAACGAAGCCTACTGGCTCAAGTCCGGTCGTGAAGAAAGTGGCAAGCGGGTGCGCTTCCGTAACGCCAGTTATTCCGCCACCGAAGTGGCGCAGCAGTATCAGCAATGGAATACCCAGAGCATTGCGGTGCGCGGGATCAGCTTGTTGAAGTTCATCGAACAACGCTGGAGCATCTGCCTGAGCGAGACCCCAGAAGACCTGCAAAGCTACCTGCCTCTGTGCTTCGGCCCGCAGACGGAAGCGGTCAAGGACGGCAAGACCGGCAAGCTGTCATCGCGCAGCCTCAAAGCCAAACCCTGAACCGGCCGTTGCCACCTGCCAGCAGCGCTGCGTCGGCCACCGCCGCAGCCAATCAGCTGGCGAAAGGGTCAGGAAATTCAGCGTATCTGCCGTTAACATGAGGTCGCTTCGCGGCGGACGCCGCTGCGGTCCAACCGAGCGGCATGGCGTTCAAGGGCAATACTGTTCGATCAAGCGGCATGTGTCCCGGTGGGAGCGGCTTTAGCCGCGAAAGCGCCAGGAAACTCACTGTATCTGTCGTGAACAGGTGGTCGCTTCGCGGCTGAAGCCTACCCGGTCTGACTGACCCGTATGGCGTTCAAGGGGGTATCCACTCCCCCACCACCTCCGCCACCCAGTCGATGAACACCCGCAGCTTGGCGCTGACATGCCGACTTGGCGGCCAGGCGATATGCATCGGCATGGGCGCCAGGTGCCAGTCCGGGAACAGCACCTGCAGCTCATCGCGCTGCACGGCCGGCTCGGCCATGTAATCGGGCAGCCAGAGCACGCCCAGGCCCGCCAGGCCGGCGGCCAGGTAGGCATTGCCGTCGTCGACCAGCAAGGCGTGCTGCACATTCACGGTGAGATTTTCAGCCTCGCGCTGCATGGCATAGGGCAATGGCTTGCCGGTGCGCGCCCATCGGAAGCCCACAGCACGGTGGTGCGGGTTTTCCAGGTCGCGGGGATGGACAGGCGTGCCAGCACGTTGCAGGTAGGCCGGTGCCGCATAGACCCCCAGTTGCAGATCGCGCAGGCGCCGGGCCTTGAGTGACTGGTCGCTGAGTTCGCCGCCCCGTACCACGCAGTCGATGTTTTCATCGATGAGATCGACCTTGCGGTCGCTGACGCCCATCTCCAGCTGGATGTCGGGGTAACGCGCATAAAAGTCCGGCAGCGCCGGAATCAGCAGCAGGCGCGCCAGCGGGCTGGGCACATCGACACGCAGGCGCCCACGTGGCAAGGCCGTAGCGGCAGACAGCCCGGTCTCGGCGTCGTCGAGGTCGGCGAGCAGGCGCACGACCCGTTCGTAATAGGCCGCGCCATCGGCCGTGACATTGACCTTGCGCGTGGTGCGGTTGAGCAGCCGCACACGCAGGCGCGCCTCCAGTTGCTGAACCAGCTGGGTCACGCTGGTCTTGCTCAGGTGCAGGGTGGCGGCAGCCTTGGTGAAGCTGCCGGTTTCCACCACGCGAGCGAAGGCGCGCATGGCATCGAAGCGGTCCATGGAATCTCCTGATTGTTTGGCAGATGCAAACAGTGATGGGCGCGATGGCGAGTTTATCCCTCCGACGCGGCTGCCTAAAGTGCCAGGCATTCCCAGCCACTGGAGCCACTACCATGACCACCCGTGATGTGATCTTCCCCGCCGGCCGCCAGGCCCTCTATGAGCGCAATCGCTACTCCCCGGCGATCCGCAGCAATGGCTTTCTGTTCGTGTCCGGGCAGGTCGGCAGCCGCGAGGACGGCTCGCCCGAAACCGACCTGCAGGACCAGGTGCGCCGCGCCTTCAGCAACCTTGATGCGATTCTCAGCGCAGCAGGCGGCAGCTTCGCCGACGTGGTCGATGTGACGATATTCATGGTCGACCCGCAGCAGACCTTCGAGGCCATCTGGCAAGTGGTGCCGGAGTTCTGGGGCGAGGCGCCCTACCCCACGTTGACCGCCGTGGGCGTGACCTGGCTGTACGGCTTCGATTTCGAAATCAAGGTGATTGCCAGGGCACCAGAGACTGAAGAGGGCTGAGCGCCAGGCAACTGTGCAAACGCCCCGACGGGTGTGTCGGGGCGTTTTTCGTCGTGGCGAATGTCAGTCGTTGTAGCGCAGCTGCGCCGCACGACGCGCTTCACTGCGGCTGCGGGTCGCCAGGCAGTAGTACAGCGGTGCGGTCACCAGCAGGCCCACCAGCCACGACAGGTCGGCGCCTTCGATGTAGTGGGCATAAGGGCCGACGTACAGCGAGGTATTGGCGAACGGCAGTTGCACCAGGATGCCGATGGCATAGGCAACGATGGCGTGATGGTTGAAGCGCCCGTAGATGCCGCCGTCGTTGCGGAAGATCGACTCGATCTCGTAGACCCCGCGCTTGATCAGGTAGAAGTCGATGAGGTTGATCGCCGCCCAGGGCACCAGCACGATCAGCAGCGCCAGGATCAGGCCGATGAACTGGCCGATGAAGTCCTTCGACGCACTGATCGCCACCAGGCAGCAGCCGACCAGCACCAGGGTCGACAGCAGCACGCGCAGGCGTACGCTGGGCGTCCACTGGCCGGCGAAGGTCTGAATCGAGGTGACGATGGACAGCACCGCGCCATACAGATTGAGCGCGTTGTGGCTGATGATGTTGAGCAGGAACAGCACCATCAGGATCGGGCCCAGCCAGCCGGTGGATTGCTTGACAGCCGCCATGGCCTCGGTGCCCTCCGGGGTGGCCAGCGCAGCGACCATGCCGAAGCTGAACGAGGCGATGGTGCCCAGGCTGGCGCCCAGGTAGGTGGCCCAGAACGGCTTGCCGATACCGATTTCCCTGGGCAGGTAGCGCGAGTAGTCCGAGGTGTAGGGCGAGAAACTGATCTGCCAGATGATCCCCAACGACAGCGTGGCGATCCAGCCCGCCGCATCGAAGCCGCCACGGATGAAGAAGTCATTCGGCAGTTCGCCGAGGAAGATCATGCTGAAGCCGGCCAGCAGTGCCGCGCCCATCACCCAGGTGCCAATGCGGTTGAGGGTATGGATGAAGCGGTAGCCGATCACCCCGATGGCCGTGGCGCTGAGGGCACCGATGAGAATCCCGGCAGGCATCGGCACCGACGGCGCCAGCCCCTGGATCGACTTGCCCGACAGCACGATGTTGGAAATGAAGAAACCGACGTAGATCAGCGCGGTGATGAACACGATCAGCAAGGCGCCGTAGCGGCCGAACTGACCACGACTCTGCACCATCTGCGGGATGCCCAGCTGCGGGCCTTGGGCCGAGGCCAGGCCGATCACCACGCCGCCGATCAGGTTGCCCAGCACGATGGCCAGCAGTCCCCAGAAGAAGTCCAGGTAAAACACTTGCACGGCCATGGCCCCGGTGACGATGGGCAATGGCGCGATGTTGGTGCTGAACCACAGGGTGAACAGGTCACGTGCGCGGCCATGGCGTTCGGCCGGCGGCACGTAGTCGACGGTGTGATTCTCGATCAGCGGCGCGGCCGTGCCGTCTGCTGGGGTGGAGTTCGCGGGCTGTGAGGTATGGGACATGGGCGTTCTCTCGAAACCGGTTGGCCGACGCGCGCAGGCGCCGGATGACAGATCCATCAGAGCCGTAGGCATTTTCCGGGCGAGCGTCGACACGGCCTGCGTCCGCAAGCCCCCGCTGCTGTCTCATCCGTGCGTGGAAAAGCGCCAGGCTCGGGCCTTATGAGCAGCCCATGGCAGTTGAGAAATCCGTTGCGCGTCGTCCGACGCCAGGAGGTGTGGTGCCTGTCAGCACCGGGCTGGAATGAAAAAACATCGTCTCGCCTGAAATTGTTGTTGTGCAGAGCCAAACCATGCAGCGCCCCGCCACAGCGGGGCCCGGAATGAGTGTCCGGCAGTGACGGCGTCGATGCGGCCATTCACTGCGTCGATAACACCATATTATGGTATGCCATAATCCGACAACCCCTGTGATCGCCTTTCTTCGTTCACGACGCGCGCATCGACCTTCCCGACGGTCGCTTCGAGTTTCGCTCACCCCCCGCACACACAAGGGTTTGCGGTCGACTCATGAAAGCCGATGACGCAGCCCTGCAGCAAAAAATACTTGCGAATAAAGTATTACGGTATACCATCAGACAAAACATCCCAGCCCCGGCTCCGTCCAGAGGTCTGCAATGATCGACTCAGTTGTCTACAAGAACGTCATGGGCGCCTTTCCTTCCGGCGTAACCGTCATCACCACCCTGGATAAACAAGGCCAGGTGGTCGGCCTGACCGCCAGCGCCTTCAGTGCGCTGTCCCTTGAGCCGGCACTGGTGCTGTTCTGCCCCAACTACAGCTCCGATTCCTATCCGGTACTGATCGACAACAAGCGCTTCGCCATCCATCTGCTCTCGGCGGACCAACAGGCCGAAGCCTATGCTTTCGCACGTAAGGGCAAGGACAAGGCAGAGGGCCTCGAATGGACCCTCAGTGAACTGGGCAATCCCATCCTGCCCGGCGCCACGGCGGTGATCGAGTGCGAGCTGTGGCGCGAATACGAGGGCGGCGACCACGCGATCATGGTCGGCGCCGTGAAGAATCTGATTTTGCCCGAGCAGCCTGTCACGCCCATGGTGTATTGCCGAGGAAAAATGGGCGCGCTGGCATTGACGGCTTGATCTGCGTCAGCACACGATATTACGGTATACCAATAAAATTCAGGCCCAGCCCCACTTGGGGCGCTTCTGTAACCGGCCCCGACAGACCGAGGTAGCGTCATGAAATTTTCGTTGTTCGTGCACATGGAACGCTGGGATGAGCAAGTCAGCCACCGCCAGCTGTTCGAAGACCTGACCGAACTGACCCTGATGGCGGAAAAAGGCGGCTTCAGCACCGTGTGGATCGGCGAACACCACGCCATGGAATACACCATTTCCCCCAGCCCCATGCCTACCCTCGCCTACCTGGCGGCACGTACCAGCACTATCCACCTGGGCGCGGGCACCATCATCGCGCCGTTCTGGCACCCGCTGCGGGTTGCCGGCGAATGCGCGCTGCTCGACGTGATCAGCAACGGGCGCATGGAAGTGGGCCTGGCCCGGGGCGCCTACCAGGTGGAGTTCGACCGCCTGGCCAACGGCATGCCGGCCACCGAAGGCGGCAAGGCCCTGCGCGAGATGGTTCCGGTGGTCAAGGCCCTGTGGCAGGGCGACTACGCCCACGACGGCGAGCTGTGGAAATTCCCCACGTCCACCAGCGTGCCGAAGCCGATCAATACCCCGCCGATCTGGATCGCCGCTCGCGACCCGGACTCGCACAACTTCGCCGTCGCCAACGGCTGCAACGTGATGGTCACGCCGCTGATGAAAGGCGACGAAGAAGTACTGGACCTGAAGAACAAGTTCCAGGCCGCGCTGGACAACAACCCCGACGTGCCGCGTCCGCAACTGATGGTACTGCGCCACACCCACGTACACAGCGCTGACGACCCGGAAGGCTGGAAGGTCGGCGCCAAGGCGATTTCCAAGTTCTACCGCACCTTCGACGCCTGGTTCGGCAACAAGACCGTACCGGTCAATGGTTTCCTGGAGCCAAGCCCGGAATCCAAGTTCGCCGAACGGCCGGAGTTCGAGCTGGAGAACATCCGCAAGAACACCATGATCGGCACCCCGGAAGAAATCATCGCGCGCATCCGCTACTACCAGGAACTGGGCGTCGACGAATTCAGCTTCTGGTGCGACAACAGCCTCTCCCACGCCGAGAAGAAGAAATCCCTGGAGCTGTTCATCCAGCACGTGGTGCCGGCCTTCCGCTGAACGCATCGAGATCCGCAAGAGCCGGGCATGTCCCGGCTCTTTCGTGCCTGGCGACTCAGCCTGCCACTTCGAAAATGGCCCCTTCCACCCCCAACACTTCACCATTGGCCGAGTACACGCCCACACCGGTCTCGCAGACCTCCTTGATTCGCCCATCGGCGCAGCAGATGCGGTAACGCAGTTGAAACGGCTCGCGCTTGAGCAATGCGCATTGCACGCAGTACCACACGTAGTCGGCGTACTCGGCCAGAATCAGTGAGCCGAAGCTGTGCTCGGGGTCGCGGGTCAGGTACTCGGCCGGGTAGCCGGTCAGTTGCAGGCACCCTTCGCTGACATAATCCATGTACCAGGCACGGGCATTGTCACCGCGATAGACCAGCACCGGCAGGTCGTTGATCAGGCCGGCGACCGCAGCGGGATCGAGGTCGGCCTTGAGCGTCGCGGTTGTCTTGTCGGTATGCCGATGCACCCAGGTCGCCAGCTCAAGGCGCGAGTGCAGATGAAACTTGCGCAGGAGGCTGCGCACGTAGGTTTTCACGGTGCCATCACTGATTCCCAGTGTCCGGGCGATCTGCTTGTTGCTGTTGCCGGCCGCGATCAGCTGCAAGGTCTGCTCTTCGCGTTCGGTCAGCGCCGTGGACGCTGCGTCAGGTGCCGGCCCCAGAGCGGCTGCACGCATGGCCTCCTCCCCGTCTCTCTCGGTGTTGGAGCGGCTGATGCAGCAACTTCCATGCCTCCCTGACGGCCTCTATTCCTTTTGGCCTATGCCCTTTGGCGGATTGAGCCTTTACGCCTCACAGGAAATTATCTTGCCTGTAGAGAAAGCGGCAGACCCTGCACCAACACATGACCCGCCGCTTCAATCCGGGGCAACCCCCGTGCAAAAGGACCGCCATGAACCGCACAGTCGATTTGCATTCCTTCAGCGTGCCACGCTACACTGGCCAGCCCGCCCAGCGCGCCGCCGTGCACGTGCTGGTTACCCAGGATGACGGGCAGCAGGCCGTTACCCAATGGCGAACGGCCAACCGCAAGGCCCGGCTGCATCACCTCGCTCTCCCCCACTACCCCTGTGAAGCCGAGCTGCTGCAGTCCCTCGTCGAGTTGCTGGGTGAGGCGCGAGTGGGTGTGCATCTGCAGTTGCAGGGAGATGAAGCCTTCATCTGGACCTTGAACCCAGTGGCCAGGGACGCCGGGCTGGAGGCCGAAGAAATCGACCTGCAATGCAGCAACGCCAATCGACGCCTGCTGTTCTGCGTACACTGCGCCACACGGCAGGCGGGCACGGCTGCCGAGCTGCACACCTGCGAGCGCTGCGGCGTAGAGCTGGAAGTGCGCCGGCACTTCTCCGAGCGCTTGGGCGCCTATATTGGCGTCTGCGCCGATGCCGACCACCCCTATGCGCAGGCCCGCCCATGAGCGCCTTCGAGGTCAGGGTCAGCGCGGCCCGGATGATCACTCCGGTGATCCGCGAGCTGTCGCTGGAAGCGCTGAACGGTACGCTGCCATCCTTCTCGGCCGGCAGCCATGTGCAACTGCACCTGCCCAACGGCAGACGCAACGCCTACTCGCTGATCAGCGACCCCAGCGACACCCGCCATTACCGAATCGCCGTGCGCCGGCAAGCTCAATCGCGTGGCGGCTCGCGCTATGTGCACGAACAGCTGCAGGCGGGTGATCGACTGAACATCTCCCCGCCCGCCAACCTCTTTGCCCTGCACAGCACCGCACGCCTGCACATCCTGGTCGCCGCCGGCATCGGCATCACGCCCTTTCTGGCGCACAGCGCCGAGCTGCTGCGCCGCGGTGAGGCGTTCGAGCTGCATTACGCGTACCGCGCCGGGGTCAGCGATGCCTACGTCGAGACCTTGCGTGAACGCCTGGGCGAGCGCCTGCATGTCTACGAAAGCAGTCACCACCGCCTCGACCTGACGCAGTTGCTGAGCCACCGACCACTGGGCACCCACGTCTACGCCTGCGGGCCACAGGCGTTGCTCGAGGCTCTGCGCGAACAGAGCCTGGCCCTCGGCTGGCCGCCGGCACGCCTTCACTGGGAGGCCTTTACCGCGCCGCAGCCGGGTGAGCCTTTCCGCGTAGAGCTGGTGCGCAGTGGCCGACAACTGGAAGTCGCTGCCGAGCAGAGCCTGCTCGAAGCCCTGGAAGCGGCTGGTGTGGAGCTGCCCAACCTGTGCCGTGGCGGAGTGTGCGGCCAGTGCCGTACGCCCTACCTGCAAGGCGATGTGCAACACCGTGACCTGTTTCTCGCCAGCGATGAACGCGCCAGCAGCCTGATGCCCTGCGTCTCGCGCGGCTGCGGCAGCCCGATCCTGCTCGATATCTGACACGGAGACGCTCCATGACCCTGACTTTCAAGCCGGCAGAAACCTACCGGGACGACTTCAGCTTTCGCAACAGCCCCGCCGCCATCGCGCGTTTTCCCTTTCCTTTTCCGGAGGACACCTACCAGTACTCGGTAAACATCGAACCGGCGCTCTCGCGTGACCCAGGCTCGGTGTTCGAACACAGCTTCGACGTGGACGAGCACTACCTCTCGGAGATGGCCGAGCGCGCGCGGGTGCTGGAGCGCGACCCGGGGCGCTGCCTGGTCATGCCGCACATGGCCGTGGCTGCCTGGGACCTGCTGGAAATGCTCATGGAACGCCTGGCGGCTGATTACCCGCAGCATTTCCAGCTGCAGCGTGATGGCACGGCCTGGCGCTGGCAGAACCTGGCCATGGGCATCGACCAGTCGTTCACCTTTGGCGATGCCGAAAGCCTGCCGTACGAGCCTCTGGAATACATCACCCGGCAGATGCAGGGCGACTTCGCGCTGCTGGATCAACGCAATGGCGACCTGTTCATGGACGCCGGCATGGTCACCTGCCCGGCCGACTGGTCGCTGCGCTTCGATGCCGGCATGAGCTTCAAACAGTGGCATTCGCCCGTGCCGATGGCCCACCAGATGGGCATCTTCGAACGCGCCCTGAAGTTTCTGCTGAACATCCAAGTCGGCCACCCGGTACGCCGCCTGAACTGGACGCTGACCATCAACCCGCGCCTGGACACCTCACCGGAAACCTTTCACGAATGGGGCAGCGACCGGGGTTCGGTGACCGCGGATAACGTCGGCCGCCTGGTCCACCTGCGCGTGGAGCTACAACACATGGCCCGCCTGCCGCGCTCCAACGCCCTGCTGTTCAGCATCCGCACCTACCTGATCAGCATGGACGAACTGGTCGGCAACCGTGCCTGGGCGCGTCGTATGCACCGGGTGATTCGCGATTTGCCAGATGCCATCGCCGACTACAAGGGCATGACCCGCTACCGCCAGACCCTGGTGGACTGGCTGCGCCCGTTCGACCCCGAAGCCTGACAACCACCCTACGAGGATTTTTCCATGGCCAACTCTTGGCGCCTCAGCGCGCTCCGCGAACGCCACCTGGCACTTGGCTCGAACCTGGAAGACTGGAACGGCATGGGCACCGCCTGGACCTACGCCAGCGACCTGGCCGACCACCATGAAGCGATCCGCACCCGCGCCGGGCTGATGGACGTTTCGGGCCTTAAGAAGGTGCACTATGTCGGCCCGCACGCCGAAAGCCTGCTCGACTACGCCACCACCCGCGACATGGCCAAGCTGTACCCTGGCAAATCGGTATACGCCTGCCTGCTCGACGAAGACGGCACCTTCATCGACGACTGCATCGTCTACCGCACCGGGCCTAACGCGTTCATGGTGGTGCACGGCGCCGGCAGCGGCTACGAGATGCTCATCCGCTCGGCCCAGGGCCGCCAGGTCGCGGTACTGTTCGACGACGACCTGCATGACCTGTCGCTGCAAGGTCCGGTCGCCGTGGACTTCCTCGCCGAGCATGTGCCCGGGATCCGCGAGCTGGCGTACTTTCATCACCTGCAGACCCGGCTGTTCGGCCGCCCGGTGATGATTTCACGCACTGGCTACACCGGCGAACGCGGCTACGAAATCTTCTGCAAGGCCGCCGATGCGCCGCTGATCTGGGACAGCATCCTTGAGGGCGGCAAGCCTTATGGCATCATCCCCTGTGCCTTTACCGCCCTGGACTGGTTACGGGTAGAGAGCTACCTGCTGTTCTTCCCCTACGACAACTCGCAGATGTACCCCTTCGCCGACCAGAAAGCCGGCGATACCTTGTGGGAGCTGGGCCTGGACTTCACCGTGTCGCCCGGCAAGCGCGATTTCCGCGGCGCGGGTGAGCACTACCGCCACCAGGGCCGGGAGCGCTTCAAGATCTTCGGCGTGCTGCTCGACGGCCAGGTCGCTGCAGAGGCCGGCGACACCCTCTGGCATGCCGGAAGCCAGGTCGGCGTCATCACCTGCGCCATGTATTCGCGCCTCAGCGGCCGCTCCATGGCCATCGCCCGGGTGGAGCCGGATATCGCCGAGCAAGGCGTAGCACTGCAGGTGCGCGGCAGTCTGCAGGTGAGCGCCATCGCCCACCGCCTGCCCTTCGATGACCCCGAGAAAGCCAAACGCACTGCCAAAGGCTGAAGCCCTCGTCACCTTCGCTATGCCCGCCCTCCAAGTGGGCTTGATCGCACACCGGCATACAGGAGAATCCAGCATGAAACCACGCGTCGCCATCATCGGCGCCGGCCCCTGTGGGCTGGCTCAGTTGCGCGCCTTTCAGTCAGCCCAAGCCGCCGGCGCAGAGATTCCCGAACTGGTCTGTTTCGAGAAGCAGGCCGATTGGGGCGGTATGTGGAACTACACCTGGCGTACCGGAGTGGACGAACACGGCGAACCGGTGCACGGCAGCATGTACCGCTACCTGTGGTCGAACGGGCCGAAGGAATGCCTGGAGTTCGCCGACTACAGCTTCGATGAACACTTTGGCCGGCCCATGGGTTCCTATCCGCCCCGGGAGGTGCTGTGGGACTACATCAAGGGCCGCGTCGAGAAAGCCGGCGTGCGCGCCTACATTCGCTTCTCGACGGTCATTCGCGAGGTCAGCTACGACGACAGCCAGGCCCTGTTCAGGGTGACCGCCCACGACCACCTGAACGACCGCACCTACAGCGAAACCTTCGACTACGTGGTGGTCGCCAGCGGCCATTTCTCGACCCCGCAGGTTCCGGAATTTCCCGGCTTCGCAGCCTTCGCCGGGCGCGTGCTGCACGCCCATGATTTCCGCGACGCGCTGGAGTTCAAGGGCAAGGACGTGCTCATCGTCGGTGCCAGCTATTCCGCCGAAGACATCGGCTCGCAGTGCTACAAGTACGGCGCCCGGTCGATCACCAGTTGCTACCGCAGCGCGCCAATGGGCTACCGGTGGCCAACCAACTGGGAGGAAAAACCCCAGCTCAGCCACGTCCAGGGCAGCACTGCGTTTTTCGTCGACGGCAGCAGCCGGCACATCGACGCAATCATCCTGTGTACCGGCTACAAGCATCATTTCCCCTTCCTGCCCGAAACGCTGCGCCTGAAGACCGGCAACCGCCTGTGGCCGCTGAACCTGTACAAGGGCGTGTTCTGGGAGGCAAACCCGAAGCTGATCTACCTCGGCATGCAAGACCAGTGGTACAGCTTCAACATGTTCGATGCCCAGGCCTGGTACGCCCGCGACGTGATCCTGGGGCGCATCGCCCTGCCTGCCCGCGAGCACATGCGCGCCGAGAACCTGGCCTGGCGACAGGAAGAAGAGACGCTGCAAAGCGCCCAGCAGATGTTCGAATTCCAGGGCGAGTACATCCGCCAGCTGATCGAAGCCACCGACTACCCGAGCTTTGACATCGCCCAGGTCAACGCCACCTTCCTGCAATGGAAGAAGGACAAGTACGAAAACATCATGGGTTATCGCGACAAGTGCTATCGCTCGTTGATCACCGGCACCCTGGCCACGCCCCACCACACGCCCTGGCTGGAGGCGCTGGATGACTCGCTGCAGGCCTACCTGGCCGACGCACCGGCCGACCGCCTGAAGTCTGCCAGCTGAGGGTCGCCATGAACCTTCCCGTGATCAGTCGGCCACTGGAGCCGGCACTGTCCGTCATGACCCGTGACAGCGAGCAGCACCGTGTCGCCCCCGGCGGGCTAACCGTGGTGGCCCTGGAAGCCGGCGACCGCCTGGCGGTCATCGACCTGGAGGGTGACCAGCCCGCGCAGTTGCTGGCCTTCACCGAGGATGGCGGCGAAGCGCTGGGCGCCCTCGGCCTGAGCGGGCAACGCGGCGCCGATGGCATTGCCCGCCTGTTGCACGCCCCCAGCCATACGGCGCGACATGTGGCCGCCGGCCTGCGTCGACAGCACATCGACTGCCGCCATCTGCCCGATGCCGCCAGCCTGTGGCCCGCCGAAACCCCGGCAGGCTTCAGCCGGCAGTTCGTCGCCAGCACGGCGTTGACGCTGATCGTCGCCGCGCCGGACCGGCACACGGCGGTGGACAGCCAGCAACGCGCCAGCGAGTTGCTGCTGCGGATCCAGCGCGCCAACCCACGGCGCATCTGGACACCGCCCCTGCCTGTGCCCCTGGGCGAGCTGGTCGACGAGTTCACCATCAAACCGGGAAGCGCCCGCGACTACCCGGTTGCGGCGGGTCAGTTCATTCAGGTGATCGATGTCGCCGGGCGGCAATGTTCGGACTTCGTCGCCTTCGACCGACGCGCCCTGGATAGCGGCCGCGAAGTGGACCTCGACCCCACCGTCACCCGCACGCTGAACGGCAGCGCCTATCCGGGGCCGGGGCTGTTCAGTCGCTTCTATGACCGCACTATGCAACCCATGCTGGAGGTGGTGCGCGACACCGTGGGCCGCCACGACACCTTTGCCCTGGCCTGCACCGCACGCTATTACGAAGCCCAGGGTTATTTCGGCCACGCCAATTGCAGCAGCAATATCAGTCGTGTCCTGCATGCGCACGGTGTCGAGGCAAGGGCCGGCTGGCCGGCGATCAATTTTTTCTACAACACCGGCCTCGACGCGCAGCAGCAACTGACCCTGGATGAGCCCTGGTCGCGGCCCGGCGATTATGTGCTGCTCAAGGCCCTTACCGACCTGGTGTGTGCCAGCACCTCCTGCCCGGATGACATTGACCCGGCCAACGGCTGGCAGCCCAGCGACATTCATATCCGCGTGTATTCCGAGAAGGAGCATTTCAGTCTAGCCATGGCCACTCGAAAAACCCCTGACGCCGAGCCGCTGCTGACCCGCGAAAGCGCCTTTCACCCCGCGACCGCAACGCTCACCCGTCAGTTCGTCGATTACCGGGGGTTCTGGACGGCCTCGCACTTCGACGGCTACGGCGCCCTGGAGGAATACCACGGCTGCCGCGAACGCGTGGCGGTGATGGACCTGTGCGCCTTGCGCAAATTCGACGTGCTCGGTCCGGATGCCGAAGCGCTGCTCGACTACTGCCTGACCCGCGATGTACGCAAGCTCGCGATTGGCCAGGTGGTCTATTCGGCGATGTGCTACCCGCACGGCGGCATGCTCGACGACGGCACCCTGCTGCGCCTTGGCAATGACGCGTTCCGCTGGATAGGCGGTGAGGACTACGCCGGTATCTGGCTGCGCGAGCAGGCTGAGACGCTGGGCATGAAGGTCTGGGTGAAGAGCGCCTCGGAGCAGATCAGCAACCTCGCCGTGCAAGGTCCACTGAGCCGTGAGTTGCTGGCCCGGATGATCTGGACGCCCGGCACCCAGCCACGGCTGGAGGCACTGGGCTGGTTCCGTTTTCTGGTCGGCCGCCTGGATGACTACAACGGGCCGCCGGTCATGGTTTCGCGCACCGGCTACACCGGCGAACTGGGTTACGAGCTGTGGTGCCACCCCGACGACGCCGTGCAGGTGTGGCAGCGCCTGTGGCAGTTGGGCGAACCACTGGGCCTGGTGCCCATGGGCCTCGAAGCGCTGGACATACTGCGGATCGAGGCCGGCCTGGTGTTCGCCGGCCATGAATTCGACGACCACACCGACCCCTTCGAAGCCGGTATCGGCTTTTGTGTGCCACTAAAGAGCAAAACCGCCGACTTCATTGGCCGTGACGCCCTGACAAGGCGCACCGCCGCTCCCCGCCATCGGCTGGTGGGGCTGCAGCTCGAAGGCAATGAAACCGCGGCCCATGGCGACGACGTGCACAGCGGCCGGGCGCGGATCGGTGTGATCACCAGCGCAACCCGCTCGCCAGTACTGGGCAGCAATATCGCGCTGTGTCGGCTGGACGTGGGTTATTGCGAGCCGGGCACGCAGGTCGAGATCGGCAAGCTCGACGGTCAGCAAAAGCGCATCCGCGCCCGGGTCGCCAGCAGCACGGTGGCCTACGACCCGGAAAAAACCCGGGTGCGCGGCTAGGCGAAATACTGGTCAGTTAGGCCGGGTAAGCGGCTTCAGCCGCGAAGCGACCGCCTGTTCACGACAGATGTAGTGAATTTCCTGGCGCTTTCGCGGCTAAAGCCGCTCCCACCAAGCCACAAGCCGGTGGTTGGGCTTAACAACCGGGACTGCGGCGGCAGGTTGGAAAGAGAATTGCTAGATACGGGGTGATCACAATCAAGGAGGATGGCCCATGTGGTTCAACAATGCGTCCCGCAGCCTGGCCGACGAACTCAGTCAATGGCTCGAACGTCTCTTTGCAAGCCAGCCGGATACGGCCAGTGCCCAGCCTCACCTGCAGCGCAATCCCCGCTTGAACGACAGCCTGCACAGGCTGCAACGCCAGTGGGATGAACTGCAGCGCATCCGTCGGCAGGCTGAAGAGCAACCACCCTCACCCTGCACCGCAGAAGAATACGCGGCGCTCAACCAACAGCTGGCCGCAGCCACGGCGCAGATCAGCGAACTGCTCGGCGAACGCGACGTCTGCGAGCAACGCCTGCACGCCCTGCAGGCCGAACGCGAACAGTGGAACGAAGAACGGCAGGTGTGGGACCTGACCAAACGCACGCTGACCGAGGGCTGCTGGGCCATGAACGTGGTGGACGGCGATCCTGACCACGAGCAGAACGTGATTCGCTGGTCCGAGCAGTTCCGTGAATTGATCGGCTACAGCGCCGAAGAATTCCCCGACGGTTGGGACAGCTACTTCAAGGCGGTGAATGCCGACGACCTGCAACAGGTCATGCAAGCCTTCAACGCCGCGATGGTCGCCAGCGCGGGCGATGGTTGCTACGCCGTCGAATACCGCATGCGCCACAAGACGCGCGGTGAACTGTGGTTCCGCGAACGCGGGCGCTGCCTGCGCGATGCCCAAGGCCAGCTGCGCTACGTCACCGGCGCGGTGCGTGAAATCAGCGACGAAAAAATCGCCGCCACTTCGCAGCTGCGCGAGCAGGCCAGCATCCAGGCCACTTACCAGCAGATCGCCCAGGTCGCCGGCGGCATCCGCAGCGTGGCCGAACAGACCAACCTGCTGGCACTCAACGCCGCCATCGAGGCGGCCCGCGCAGGCGAGCAGGGTCGCGGCTTCGCCGTGGTGGCCGACGAGGTACGCAACCTGGCGCGACGCACCCAGGAGTCGGTGCAGCAGATCCAGGGCATGTTGCAGAAGGAAGGCTCGGGCGGACCTGTTTGAGGCACCTGCCCACACGACGCACCGGCTCGGCGCACCCCACGCTTCACCGAGCCGCCAGGCCAGCCCGGTCGGGCTGCCGCGTGGCACACCCCAATAAGAAACTCAGTCAGCAACCGTCGACCTCTTGCCCCTACCTGCCGGTGTATCTCTATTCCAATCAATCGTTTCGAGGGATCCCGTGATGGAACAACAGAAGACACCGCCTACGCTCGAAGAGCTCAAGGCCATGATCGAGATGACCAATACCCTGAACATGGAAATGTTCTACTGGTGGTGCATCGCCTTGATGATCTGCATCCACGCAGGCTTTCTTTCCTACGAGATCGGCGCCTCGCGCCTGAAGAATGCCCTGGCGGCCGGGGTGAAGAACATCCTCGCGTTCGGCTTCATCGTACCCAGTGTGTTCCTGCTGGGCTGGGCGGTTTATAACGCCTTTCCCGATGGCCTGGTGCCGCGCATGGACGCGCTGATGGCGGGCATGCCCTGGAGCCAGTCCATGGGACCCAACGTGAAAGACAACGCCACCGGTATCTTCTGGGGTGCCTTTGCGCTGTTCGCCGCCACCACCGGCTCGATCCTTTCTGGCGCGATCATCGAGCGCGCACGCATGAGCGCGTTCATCATCATGACCATCGTGCTGGGTGGGTTCCTGTGGTTGCTGGCGGCGGCCTGGGGCTGGCATCCGCAAGGCTGGCTGACCGTCCAGTGGGGCTACCATGATGTCGGCGCCGCCGGCGTCGTGCACATGATCGCCGGCTTCTTCGCCCTGGGTGTGCTGATCAACCTCGGGGCGCGCATCGGCCGCTTCAACCCGGACGGCAGCGCCAACGCCATCGTCGGCCACAGCATGCCGATGAGCGTGGTCGGCCTGATGCTGATCATCGTCGGCTTCTTCGGTTTTCTCGGCGGCTGCATCATCTACCAGTCCGGCGCCCAGTGGATCAACATCTACGGGCAGCCGACCAACCTTTCGGCGTTTTCCTTCAACACCCTGATGGGCTTCGCCGGCGGCCTGATCGGCGCTTATCTCACCACCCGCGAACCCTACTGGATGATGTCCGGTGGGCTGGTGGGCATTATCTCTGTCGCACCTGGCCTGGACCTCTACCATCCCGGCCTGGCGTACCTGATCGGCATGGGCGTCGCCGCCCTGGCGCCGCTGGTCAACAACCTGCTGCTCAAGCTGCGGCTGGACGACGCCGTCGGCGCCTTTGCGGTGCATGGCTTCGGTGGTTTCGCCGGGCTGGTCATCAGCGGCCTGTTCCTGACCGGCTACCCGAACGTCAACGGCATGCCGGAAATCAGCTTCTTCGGCCAGCTCGGTGGCGCCCTGGTGATGGCAGCGCTGGGCTTCTTCCCCGGCTACGGCATCTCCTACGCCCTCGCCAAGGCCGGCATCCTGCGGGTGCCGGCGCATGCCGAGGAACGTGGCCTGGACCTTACCGAGGTGCCAGCGCAGGCCTACCCGGAGTGGGGTGGCCTGTACGGGCAAGGCAGCACTGCCGAGCGCACCTTGAACACCGCACCCAGTCAATGATCCCGTGCCGGCCGCCATACGGCCGGTACTCTGCACAGGAGTCTCATCATGAGCATCACCACCTACGACGGCGCCAGCGCCGTGTTCACCTTCGCCGACAAGCCCGCCATCCTGGTGTTCATCAGCTTCATGGTCGCGGCGGTCAGCCTCTATGCCTTGATTGCCACCATGATTCACGAGCAGCACAGTTATGCGCTGCCTGACGAACAACTCGACAAGCTGAAATGATCCTCGTCAGCCGGTGGCCAACGCCACCGGCTGACCTGCGCATACGCCCCGCAAGTGCCCCCACGCGTGACCGTACGCAGCTTCGAGCACCAGCACGATGCAAAGGTCTGCTCCCCCGTGCCGTGCCCCTCTCCCGTCCCCCTGTAACAAATTGTTTACCGCTCAGTGAGTTAGCCGAAGCCCTGCCCGGCAGGGCATTTCTGGCAGACCTATTGCTTTACTGAAAAGGAAATTAATTACCCCTCAGGAATAAATATCAGTGCACTGGCCTGATCTTTAGAGGGGAATTCCGTCCGGCCCGCATGCCGACAGCGGCCGGATCTTTTCTCGGTCGGCTTGGAGGCAACAGCTAATGGTTCGGTTTGCATCGATGTGCCGCAGCATCTGGGTTCTACCCCTGGTATCGAGTAGCAGCGTCGCCCTCGCCGATGAAGCGGCGCCCGCCATCAACAGTGGCGACACGGCGTTCGTGGCGCTCTGCTCGCTGGTCGTGCTGCTGATGACCCTGCCGGGTCTGGCGCTGTTCTACGGCGGCATGGCACGCACCAAGAATGTTCTGTCGATCCTCATGCAGGTGTTCTGCACTGCCTCACTGATGTCGGTCCTGTTCGCGATCTACGGCTACTCCCTGACCTTTACCAGCGGCGGCTCGCTGCAAGCGGTGATCGGCGGCCTGGACAAGCTGTTCATGCTCGGCATCACCAAGGACTCGGTAGTGGGTACGATCCCGGAATACCTGTACTTCCTGTTCATGCTGCTGTTCGCCGCCATCACCCCGGCGATCATCGTCGGCGGCTTTGCCGAACGCATGAAATTCTCCGCCGTGATGGTGTTCATGGCCGTGTGGCTGACCATCAATTACATCCCCATGGCGCACATGGCCTGGGGCGGTGGCTGGGTGTTCAACCTCGGCGTGCAGGACTTCGCCGGCGGTAACGTGGTGCACCTGAACGTCGGCATCGCCGCGCTGGTCGGCGCCGGGTTGCTGGGCCGCCGCCGTGGCTTCGGCACGGCGGCACTGGCGCCGCACAACATGACCATGACCCTCACCGGCGGTTCGCTGCTGTGGGTCGGCTGGCTGGGCTTCTGTGGCGGCTGCGCACTGGCGGCCAACGGCTACGCCATGCTGGTGATGGTCAATACCATGCTCGCCAGCTGCGCCGGCGCCATGGGCTGGATGCTGGTGGAATGGAAACACCGTGGCCGCCCGAGCCTGTTCGGTGCGCTGTCCGGCGCCATCGCCGGGCTGGTGGCGATCACTCCGGCGTGCGGCTTCGTCGGCCCCATGGGCGCCATCCTGCTGGGTTTCATCGCCGGCCCGGTGTGCGTCTGGTCGGTGGAAAAACTCAAGCCCATGATCGGCCTGGACGATGCCTTCGACGTGTTCGGCGTGCATGGTGTTGCCGGCATCCTCGGCGGCCTGCTGACCCCGGTGTTCGCCCTCACCGCCATCGGTGGCCAGGGCTTTGCCGAAGGCCGCGACCTGTTCAGCCAGTTGCTGGTCAACGGCGGCGCGATCCTGTTCAGCGTGCTGTTCTCGGCCATCACCAGCCTGATCGCCTATCAGGTCGCCAGCGTGCTCTGCGGCGGCTTGCGCGTGAACGAAGAAACCGAGGTCGACGGCCTTGACCTCTCCACCCATGGTGAAGTCGGTTACAAATACTCGAGCTGAGGGCAACGCCGATGAAGTTGATCACCGCGATTATCAAGCCATTTCTGCTCGACGCCGTACGTGAGGCACTCACCGAGGTGGGCGTCAATGGCGTCACCGCCACCGAAGTCAAAGGCTTCGGACGCCAGGCAGGCCACACGGAAATCTATCGGGGCGCCGAATACGAGGTGCAGCTGTTGCCGAAGATCAAGCTCGAAGTGGTAGTAAGCGATGCCCTCTGCCAGCCGGCCGTGGAGGCCATTCTGAAAGCGGGCCACACCGGCAAGATCGGCGATGGCAAGGTGTTCGTGCAGAACGTCGAAAGCATCGTGCGGATCAGAACCGGCGAACTGGACGACAACGCCGTCTGATCAAAGCAGCCGGCCCCTCCGGGCCGGCTGACCTCCCTGCTCCCCTGCACGACGACCAAATCCCACCGCCCCAGATAACGCTCAACCGGTCAATTCACCGGGCTGAACATCTTCAAACCGGCAACCCCGCAGATAATCAGCATCAGGCACACGATCCGCGCCACGCTGGCCGGCTCGTCCAGGTAGAAGATCCCGTAGATGGCCGTACCGACCGCACCGATGCCCACCCATACGGCATAGGCCGTGCCCATCGGCAACTGGCGTGCGGCAAGCGCCAGCAGGTACATGCTCAAGGCGATGAAGGTGATGCAGTACAGGCTGGGCCAGAACCGGCTGAAGCCTTGCGTACGGGGAATGGCAGAGGCGTACATCACTTCGCAGATGCCGGCGGCGAGCAAGGCCATCCAGGCCCAGGTTGCAGTCATTTGAACTCCTTCAGATGCACGAAAGCCGGCCTCTCCTGGGGAAAGGCCGGCCACTGGGTTGAATCAGTAACCCTGGCCAGGCACCCAGTTCGTACCCGCCAGCGGCACCCGTGCCATGGCCGCCGACTCCACGGTCAGCGCCACCAGGTCCTCGGGGTCGAGGTTGTGCAGGTGGCTCTTGCCGCAGGCGCGAGCCATGGTCTGGGCTTCGAGCACAAGGACACGCAAATAGTTTGCCAACCGGCGTCCACCTTCCACCGGGTCCAGGCGCTTGGCCAGTTCCGGATCCTGGGTGGTGATGCCGGCCGGGTCGCGGCCGTTCTGCCAGTCGTCGTAGAAACCGGCCGCCGAGCCGATCTTCTTCAACTCTTCATCCAGGCGTGGATGGTTGTCGCCCAGCGCCACCAGTGCTGCCGTGCCGATGGCCACCGCGTCGGCGCCCAGGGCCATGGCCTTGGCCACGTCGGCGCCGTTGCGAATGCCGCCAGAGACGATCAGTTGCACCTTGCGGTGCATGCCCATTTCCTGCAGCGCCTGCACTGCCTGCGGAATGGCCGGCAGGATGGGAATGCCGACGTGCTCGATGAACACTTCCTGGGTCGCTGCAGTGCCGCCCTGCATGCCGTCGAGCACGATCACGTCGGCACCGGCCTTCACCGCCAGCTTCACATCGTAGTAAGGCCGGCTGGCGCCGATCTTCACGTAGATGGGTTTTTCCCAATCGGTGATTTCGCGCAGTTCGGCGATCTTGATCGCCAGGTCGTCCGGGCCGGTCCAGTCCGGATGACGGCACGCCGAACGCTGGTCGACGCCGATCGGCAGGGTGCGCATGCCGGCCACCCGCTCGGTGACCTTCATGCCCAGCAGCATGCCGCCGCCACCGGGCTTGGCGCCCTGCCCCAGGACGATCTCGATGGCATCGGCCTTGCGCAGGTCGTCGGGGTTCATGCCGTAGCGCGATGGCAGGTACTGGTACACCAGATGCTGCGACTGGCCGCGTTCTTCCGGGGTCATGCCGCCGTCGCCGGTGGTGGTGCTGGTGCCGGCGATACTCGCGCCACGACCCAGGGCCTCCTTGGCGTTGGCCGACAGCGCGCCGAAGCTCATGCCGGCGATGGTCACCGGAATCTTCAGGTGCAGCGGCTTCTTGGCGAAGCGGTTGCCGAGGATCACGTCGGTGCCGCACTTCTCGCGGTAGCCCTCCAGCGGGTAGCGCGACACGCTGGCGCCGAGCAGCAGCAGGTCATCGAAGTGCGGCAGCTTGCGCTTGGTGCCGCCGCCACGGATGTCGTAGATGCCGGTTTCGGCGGCGCGCTGGATTTCCTGGATGGTCAGGCGGTCGAAGGTGGCCGATTCGCGCAGCACGGGGGTGGGTTTGTCAGTCATGGTAAGGCTCCTGATCAGTACGCGCTGGCGTTGTCGACTTTGAAGTTGTACAGCTGGCGGGCCGAGCCATAGCGCTTGAAGTCGCTGGCCTTCTCGTTGAAGCCGGCCTTGTTCAGCAGCGCCTGCAGCTCTTCGAGGTGCTCCGGGCGCATCTCTTTCTCGATGCAGTCCGAGCCCAGCGACTCGACCTTGCCCTTGACGAAAATCTTCGTCTCGTACAGCGAGTCGCCCAACGCATCACCGGCATCGCCACACACCACCAGGCGCCCGGCCTGGCCCATGAAGCAGCTCATGTGGCCGATGCTGCCGCCGACCACGATGTCCACGCCTTTCATGGAGATGCCGCAACGCGCACCGGCGTCGCCCTCGATGACCAGCAGCCCGCCATGGGCGGTGGCGCCGGCCGCCTGGGAGGCGCTGCCTTTGACCCGCACGTAACCGCTCATCATGTTTTCGGCACAGCCCACGCCAACGTTGCCATGCACGGTGACCGAGGCCTTCTGGTTCATGCCCGCGCAGTAGTAGCCGGCATGCCCCTGGATATCGATGGAAATCGCTTCGTTGACGCCCACGGCCAGGTTATGCGCGCCGTTGGGATGGGTGACCAGCCATTCGCGCTGCTCGACGACGCCCGCCTGGTCGTGCAGAGCCTGGTTCAACTCGCGCACGCTGGACACGCTCAGATCGATGGTTTTCATACAGGTGTGCTCCTCAGGCCGACTGGCGTTCCCAGATGTACATGGTGGCGGGAACCGGTTCCCAGACCTTGGCGTTTTCGATGCCCGGCAGGCTGGACAGCGCCTGGTATTCCGAGGCCATGGCGACGTAGTCGTCGGTTTCGGCGAGGATCGCCGGCTTGCAGGCGATCGGGTCGCGGATCACCGCGAAGCCGTTGCGGGTGCCGATGGCGAAGGTGAAGAAGCCGTCGAGGTCTTCCAGCGACTTGTCCAGCGCCTGCTTGAGGCTGTCGCCCTGCTGCAGGCGCCAGGTCAGGTAGCCGGCAGCCACTTCGGTGTCGTTCTCGGTCTCGAAGGCGATGCCTTCGCGGCGCAGGTTCTGGCGCAGGCGCGAGTGGTTGGACAGCGAGCCGTTGTGCACCAGGCACAGGTCGGCGCCCGTGGAAAACGGGTGGCTGCCCTCCATGGTCACCGCGCTTTCGGTGGCCATGCGGGTGTGGCCGATGATGTGGCTGCCCTTCATGCCGGCCAGGCCGAAACGCTGGGAGATTTCCCTGGGCAGACCCATGCCCTTGAGAATCTCGATGCTCTGCCCGGCACTCATGATGCGCACGCTCGGCGCCAGCTCGGCCAGGGCGGCACGCACCTGGGCTTCAGGGGCCTTGATCTTCAGCACGATGGCACTGGCGTTCTGGAACCAGTCCAGTTCGGCGCCGAGCCGCTCCTGCACGGCACTCACCAGGGCGGTGAAGTCATAGCCCTCGGTGGTGGCCTGCAGGGTCAGCTTGACCCAGCCGTCAGCCACTTCATCGCCATAGATGGCAAAGCCGGCGCTGTCCGGGCCACGGTCGGTCATGGCTTCGAGCATCGGCTCGAACAGCTCACCGAGCCGCGACTCCAGCGCCGGGTTCTTCAGGTACAGACCCACGATTCCACACATACGGCAGTCCTCACTTTGTTCGGCAGTTATCAGCTGCAAGCTTCAAGCTGCAAGCTGAACGGGGTTGATAAAGCGATCCTTGCAACGCCACGAAACCGCGTTTGCCTGCGGCTTGTGGCTTGCAACTTGTCGCTGTACAGCTCAAAAGAATTCGGTGTAGCGCTGAATCTCCCAGTCGCTGACGTGGCGGCTGTACTCCACCCACTCCATGCGCTTGAGCTTGATGAACTCGCCGACGATCTGCGGGCCCAGCACTTCGGCGAACAAGGGGTCGGCTTCCAGCGCGTCGCAGGCTTCCTTGAGCGACTGCGGCAGGGTCTTGATGCCCCGCGCGGCGATGTCCTCCAGGCTCAGCTTGTAGAGGTTCTCGTTGCACACGGTGGGGACTTCCAATTGGCGGTCGATGCCATCCAGGCCGGCGGCGATGATCGCGGCGGTGACCAGGTAGGGATTGCAACCGGCATCCGGCAGGCGGAACTCCAGGCGCCCGTACGGGACCCGGACCATCGCCGAGCGGTTGTTGGCGCCGAAAGCGATGAATGCCGGTGCCCAGGTGGCGCCGGACAGCGAGTTGCCCACCACCAGACGCTTGTAGGAGTTGACCGTGGGCGCGGCGAAAGCGCATAGCGCCGGGCCGTGGGCCAGCAGGCCGGCGGCGAAGTGATAGGCCAGCTTCGAGAGGCCCATGCCGCTCGGGTCGCTGGCGTCATGGAACAGGTTCTTGTTGCTGGCGCTGGCCAGCGACAGGTGAAAGTGCATGCCGTTGCCGGCGCGCTTGGGATCGGGCTTGGGCATGAACGAGCAGATCATGCCCATGTCGTTGGCGATCTCGCCGGCGGCCATGCGGAAGAAGGTGAAGCGGTCGGCCGACTCCATGGCATCGCTGTAGGTGTAGTTGATCTCGAACTGGCCGTTGGCATCCTCGTGGTCGATCTGGTAGATGTCGAAGCCCACCAGCTGCAGCGCCTCGGTGAGGCGTTCGAGGAATTCCCGCGAACGCGACAGGCCCTTGTAGTCGTAGCAGGGCTTGTCCAGGCTGTCGCTGGCGTCCACCAGTTGCAGGTGTCCGGCGCCGTCGCGCTTGAACAGGCTGAACTCCGGCTCCAGCCCGGTATTCAGGGTCCAGCCACGCTGCGCCAGGCGCTCGACCTGTTGCTGCAGCACATAGCGGCTGTCGTAGGGCCAGGGCTGGCCATCGACGTGGCCGATGCACACCACGCGGCCATAGCCGGGCTGCCAGGGCACCGGGATCAACGAGGCCAGGTCGCCGCGAGCCATGAAGTCCGGGCCATGGGGCTCCATGCCCATGCCGCAGATGGCGAATCCGGCGAAACCGGCGCCCTCTTCGGCGACCATCTCCAGCCCGCTGACCGGCACCGACTTGGTCTTGGACGAACCGTGGATGTCCACGAATTGAGCCAGTACGTACTTGATGCCGTGTTCCTGGATCAGGCGCTGTGTTTCGGTTGGCAACATGGGACAGGACTCCTGGGACGAAAGCGAGGTGGATTACGCTTCACTGTCCGGCCTTGTTATTCCGAACAGGAAACTTACTTTCCCTTCAGGAATGCAACGTCCTTGCCAGTTTTGTCACTGCTCCAGCAATTTCAGCGCAACGGGCTTTTTGCGCTGTATATATGGGAAACTCGTTTTCGCACCGCAAATATTTCGCCGGTAAAATCGCTGGCCCGACAAAAAACGCACATTCACAGTGCGAAATAAAAATTACTGAACAGAAACCGTGCAGGATTTATGAATCACGAAGAACCGCCCAAGCTCAAGCTGGAGCAGTACATCGGCATCCAGATCAAGCGCCAGCGCCAGGCCCAGGAACTCAAACTGGCCGATGTGGCGCGCATCGCCGGGATCAGCCAGGGCATGCTCAGCAAGATCGAGAACGCCCAGGTGTCCACCAGCCTGGACAACCTCAGCCGCCTCTGCGACGTGCTGGGCATGCCGATGTCCAAACTGTTCAGCCAGTACGACCAGCAAGGCAGCAGTGCGCTGCTGGTCAAGGCCGGCGACGGCATGGAAGTGGTGCGTCGGGGTACGGAGAAGGGCCATACCTATCACCTGCTCAATCATACCCGGGGGCCGAAGAAGCACTTCGAGGCCTACATGGTGAGCATGGATGACGCCAGCGAGGAGTTTCCGACCTTTTCCCACCCAGGTACGGAGTTTCTGCATTTGCTTGAAGGTGAGCTGATCTACCGGCATGGCAATCAGCTGTACCACATGGAGGCTGGGGACAGCCTGACCTTCGACGGCGAGGTGCCGCATGGGCCGGAGCAACTGGTGCAGGTGCCGATCCGGTTGTTGTCGATCATGAACTATGGGGCTCAGGGCGAGTAAGCCCAATTCTTCTGTAGGAGGGAGCTTGCTCGCGATCGGCTGCGTAGCAGCCGTTATTTCTTTGAGCTTGCCCAGTATTCCCTTTCGGGTAGCAACGCTTTCAGAGCAATGGAAAATCCTTTTTCGCAGTGCCTGATCGCAATGGCCGACCCTTCAATTGCAAAAAGATGGAAAGGCCGGCCTGTTTCAAGGTACGCATGGCAACATTTGCATGCCATGCATACCTGAGTGCCAGACACTTTTACAGGTCTGTCATGGCTGCTCGAAGGTGTATTTTTTCTCCTTGATGAACTCAGGCTCTTTCCACTCAGGCCCTTTCCTGAACCCTCCTTCGTTATATTCGATACTTCCCTCTGCAATCATTGAGTCAAAAAGCTTGAGCAACTCAAGATTATTTGAAATATTTACCCAATCATGACGACAATACAACCTATCCAACATAGGATATGCTATAGAGCGGCCACCTCTAACAATAAACAATATTACATCCCTAGGACTTTCACCCCTGACCACATCACTTATATCACTCATACCTACCCTCCCGCATCTGTTTGAAATCGGCAGCTATCGCTTCAGGTGTATAAAGCAATTCCACTACATCCTTGAGCTTATAGTCCTCAAGTGTAGCGGCATGCGCATCATTCCATACACTTCCTATAACACCATCAGGAACCCCAAGTATTCGGTAACGCTCCAACTCCCTCAGTTCGTGAGTATAAAAGCGTTTATCCGTATCGGTAATCTCCAGTTCACCACGAACTATCTGCTTCAGCCGCTCAACCATTATTATGTTCGCATCCGATGGGCTGAATCTCCCAGTATGCAGCTCAACAAGCTCGATACCCTCCTGCGTCACCGACGCCGTAGTCCAGTCCAGATCCTGGGTCGGTCCTCCAGCATTTTCCGGATTGTACATTCGCCCGCTGTGCTCACCTCGGGTCGTCGCCCCCTCATAGGGAGAGTTGAACATCACATAGACTGGCGGCATGCCCGCTTGCGCCGGGAACCAGACGATCAGGTCATCGAGATCAGTCAGTACGCCAGGGTAAGCCTGGGCATCAACCGCAATCGGCTCCAGCTCGACTCCGGTATGGATCGGAGGTTGCTGAGCAATGGCAGGAGTCGTGCTGGATGGATTTTCGCCCAGCGGTACGTCTGCCGGTGTCCAGGTCAATGTAATCGCTGGCGGCCCGCCGATCATGCTGGGCAGTACGACCTCGTACAGACCCGTTTGTGGATTGAGCGTTGCAGCCCGAACCTTGACGCTCTTGGGTACAACCCTGCCATCGGTACTGATCACCGAAATGACTGAACGATTTTCCCTGACCTCGCTGACCAAGCGCATCGGCATGTCGACAGTGCTCTGAG